>JAFRSW010000016.1 GCA_017427385.1 Bacteroidales bacterium | reverse complement strand
CTGCCCGCACCTGTCTTTTTTTACGCCGCCGGCAGGATTTCGGCCATTTTCCTGCCCGCACCTGTCTTTTTTTACGCCGCCGGCAGGATTTCGGCCATTTTCCTGCCCGAAGGAGCCATTTCCTACGCCGCCGGCAGGATTTCGGCCATTTTCCTGCCCGCGGTAGAAAGAAAGTCCTGCGTGACTTGGAAATGCGGAGTTTTTTCCCCTTCTTTGTAATAAATAGAATGCGTTATGCACGTGAGGAATGATTACTGGATGCGGGAGCGGGAGTGCGAACGCATCTTTGCGGCCGGGGGGCCTTACTATATGATTACGACAGAGCACCTGGACTGGTTGCTATATAAAACCAGAGAGGAGTTCATTGTCGGGACCAACATCGTTGCAATTTCTGCGGCAGAATCCGGTCTGGCAATCCTGGACGATATCCAAATGAACAATCATCACCACATTATGGGTGAGGGCTCGTCGTCCAGGGTTGATGACTTTATAGATCGTCTCCGTGAAAGGATGCGCCGCTTTCAACTGTCTCTCGGCAATAAGTCATTGAAGGACTGGAATATACGTGTCGACGAGACAACAGATCTGGGTCTTTTCAGGAAACGGATAGGGTATATCGACCGAAATGCCTATGTGGCACGTCTGGACAGCACTCCCACCGGTTATCCATGGGGCTCCGGGAATCTGTTATTCAATGGGAATCTATGGCTGATGGCTGAAGGAGAACCATGGTATAGCCTGAGCATAGAGAAGCGCAGGAAGATATGTCGTTCCCATAATGTCGAGTTGCCCGGAAACATTAAGGTACGGGACGGCATGATACTGCGGAGCAGTTTTGTGGACTATAAGCGTACAGAGAGTCTCTTTAACAGCGCAAATCAATACTTTTCCATGCTGTCTCGCCAAGGAGAATCAGACATTGAAATAGCCAGGATGCTTGGAGAGAGCATCCAACTGCCGAATGAAGAAGTCTTCAAGATAGTTTCCAGCTGGTATCCTGATTCCGGTATACGGGAAATGTCTGCCGAGGATAGACTCAAAGCGGCGCAAACGATGAAACGTAAACTGGACAGTTCGAACAAGCAGATTTCGCAGGTACTGAATCTTCGCATCGATGATGTCGACCGGATGTTCCCGCGGGCACGTTAACGCCTGAAAACCTGCCCGAAGGTGGCAAATGAGGCAGTGCGGGCAGAATAACGCCCAAAAACCTGCCCGAAGCGGCCAAAACCAAAGCTGTCGGCAGGAAATCGGCCGAAAACCTGCCAAAAGGAAAGGGAGAATGAGTGGGAGACTAGAACAGAGTGGGGTGCGCCTTGTCCAGTTCCGAGAGGATGTGTTCCATTGTAATCTGGCGGATCAGGGCGCTGCGGGAACGTACGCCGAACAACTTGCAATACTCGTTGATTGCAGCCACTTCTTTTTTATTGAAGAAAACGGATTTGCGGATGGTGCGCTTGAGTGCTGCACGCTCCTTGTCGAGGTAGCGCGGATCTACGCCGTTTTTAGTTTTTCGTGCCATAGCGCAAATATAGCAAAAAGGACTTAAAATGACGCAACTCGTTGTGAATACTATTCTTTTGGGTAGTGTTTTTGTCGGTAAATAGGCATATATTTGCCGGGACTATCAAGCGTTTTGACACATGAAAAAGTTATTTATCGCATTTTTGTGCATTGCAGGTTCTGCACTCCTTTATTCCTGCGACTCTACCGGTGGTAATTCTGATGGCGGCGATGTTCCCGACAACATCACGCTGGACGAAATGAACGAAAAAGGTTACGCCATCAAGTACAGCTACACAAGTGATTCCGGCTCCGATAATGGCTACTTCGTGTATACCCGCAAGGGCAAGAAGTACCGCTGGGATGCCGTTACCAAGAGCACTACCTACGCCTACTTCTACGACCGTGGCACCGAGACGGGCCACGAGTACTACAAGGGCTCTCAGGAAGAGGGAGAATGGGAAGAATCCAATTACTACAGTACCCAGCAGACGGTGAACAACCTGTTCTCAGAGTGGGTCACCGACTGCAGCAACCTGCTTTCCGGATACGGATTCTCCAAGACAGGAAGCACCAAGATCCTTGGCAAGACCTGCGACGTCTGGTCCGGCACATACTCCAAGGAAGGCAAGGCCTTCGGCGCCGTTGCCTACGGCGAGATGACACGTGAGGGCAACACCGGCGAATTCTGCGTCTGGAACGGCCTATGCCTCCGCACCAAGGTCAACGACAGAGTGCAAACCGAAGCCACCGCCATCGTGGTCGATGTGCCCGACAGCGCCTTCACCGAAACGAACGATATCAGCTGGATTAAATAAATCCTTTTCAGTTTTTGCCGGGAACGGCAGCGTAGACTACCTTCTGCTGGTGCCGATGCCGATGTAGTAGAGCAGGGTGGCGAGGGAGCCGAGGGCGGCGATCACGTAGGTGTAGGCGGCCCATTTGAGGGCATCCTTCGCCATGGGAAGGGTTTCGTAGGTGGTGATGCCGGAGGATTCCAGCCAGGCGATGGCGCGGCGGCTGGCGTCTATCTCCACTGGAAGGGTGACCAGGCTGAAGACCGTGGTCAGGGCAAAGAGCGCAATGCCCACCCAGAGCAGTGCCGGGAACACATTGATAAATATAACCCCTGCCAGGAGCACCCACTGCACGGTGTTGTTGGCAAAGCTGACCACAGGCACCATGGCGCTACGGAACTTCAACGGTCCGTATCCCTTAGCGTGCTGGATGCAGTGGCCGGTTTCGTGAGCTGCCACGGCCGCGGCGGAGATATTCCGCTGGTCATAGACGGAATCCGACAGGTTGATGGTCTTTTTGGTGGGGTCGTAATGGTCTGTCAACTGGCCGTTCACCGAACCTATCTGCACATCGGTAATGCCGTTTTCTGCCATCATCTTCGCAGAAACCTCCGCCCCGCTCAAATCGATGGCGACCTTAGAATACTTCTTGAAACGGCTCGTGAGCATGGTCTGCACCAGAAGGCTGAGGACCATCACGACAATCATTATAATCCAGGCAAAGTTCATAGTCAAAACATTTTATTCATCCATGGAATCCCAGAGCGCATCCAGGGTGCGGCGGTCTTTCTTGGTAGGACGCCCCGCGCCTTTGTCGCGCTTCACGAAGAAGGTCTCAACCGGCGCATGAAGCTTGTCCAACTCCGATTCAGGGGTCAGGTTCTCGGCATATTCCGGCACCAGAGAGGCGCCAACGCGGGAATGCAAACCGGCCTTCACGCGGTATGTCAGTTCCACGGGCCCCTTGCGGATTACCAGCATGTCGCCCGGCTTCACCTCCTTCGAGGGTTTGCTGGGCACGCCGTTCACCTGCACCTTGTTGCCCTTGCAGGCATCGGTAGCTTCCGAGCGCGTTTTGAACACGCGGATGCACCAGAGATATTTGTCGAGTCTTAATTCCATATCAGATAGTTTCCAGATAGAGGGCGTGACGCACCTGCTCTACCTTCTCCGGACATACTTTCGCTACAATTTCCAGGCCGAAAGTAAGGGCATGTCCGGCGCTGCGTCCGGTGATAATGCGGCCTGAGCAGATTGCGGGACGCGGCTCGAAGTGCGCGCCTGCCTTCTCCAGGTATCCTTCGAAACCGTCGAAGCAGGTGACGGTGGCGCCGGCGATGCCCTTCAACTGGCTCAGCACCAGCCCCGGAGCTGCGCAGATGGTTGCAACGGTGCCGCCCGCATCATAGTGGGCCTGCATCAGCTTGATGAGCGGCTTGCACTCCGCCAGGCTCTTGCTCCCGGGCATTCCGCCGGGGAAGATGAGAACGTCCTTCTCCGTAGTGCCGGCGTGGTCTATCTCCATATATGGGAGATTTTCATCCACTCCGACCATCACCCCATGGGAACTCTGGGCGAACGGATCTTCGCCGATGCCGACCAGTGTGGAACGAAGCCCTGCTCTGCGCAGGACATCATTGGTGCCAAGGGCCTCGACATCTTCGAAACCGTCGGCAAGGAAAATGTATATGCCTTTCATATCCGAAAAATCATTAACTTCGCGTTCGTAAAGATAGGAAAATTATGGAAGAAAAGAAACTGTATCCCTTCAGGCTCACCCGCATAGAAGACAATTATTCCTGGGGCAGCGAGGAGTTCCGCCTTGCGGACCTCGGCTACCGCGATACTTTCGTGCACGACGGCTGGCTTTCCGGCAACACCATGGGCGAGCTGATGGAGACCTACCTGGACCGCCTCACCGGCGACCATGTGTTCGACAGCTTCGGGCTGCAGTTCCCCTTCCAAATCCGCCGCATCCATGTGAAGGGGAGGATGCCGCTCCGCGTCAGCCCGGAAGATGAGACAGCGCGCGACCGCTACGACCACCTCGGCAAGGAGAAGCTATGGTACGTGGTTTCGGCAGATAAGGGCTCGCGTCTGCTGATCGGCTTCCGCCGCGATACGGATGCCTCCGAACTCTACCAGGAGTGCCTGGAAGGCAATCCCGTCAAGCTCCTGAACACCATGGAGCCCCGCGCCGGCCAGTTCTTCTACATTCCTGCCGGCACACCCCATTGCGCCTTCGGCCCCATGACCATAGTGGAAGTCAGCGAATCTTCCGCGCTGGATTTCTGTCTCTGCGGCTGGGGTAATGACCTGGGAGATGAATTCGATCCCGCCCTGAACATAATCGACGCCCTCGACTTCATCAAATATGACCAGTATCCGGAACTGCTCCTCAGTGGCAACGCTGGCGAAGACACCGACATACCCGGCGTTAAGAATCTTATCAAACTTGGCCAGTTCTCGGTGAATAAAGTCGAACTCAAGCAGGCCTTGAGCATCGACAATACGGCCTCTGAAACCTGCCTTGCCTACACATCCATAAAAGGCTCATTCGAAATCCAGACAACGCCCGAAGTCAGCCCCGACAGCGAAAGGCTCCTCGCCGCCACAGAAGGCGAAACAGTGCTGATTCCCGCCGAAACCACATCCTTCATCCTCGCACCCCGCTCAGCGGATGCGACACTTCTCGAAGTGATGGTAGAAAAACTACCTGCGGACGACTTATAGAAAAGACAACTGTTTTTGCTTTACCTTGATGCTACTTGTGATTACAACAGCGAACCAACAGGCAACGACCTGCTGGTTTTTAATAAGTGAAAAAGAAGAAATTATTAAAAAAATAACTATATTTGCATAATATGTTATGTGAAAAAGCTTATATTTAGCTTAAATAACATATAATATTATGCAATATAGTCTAGATATTTATCAGCGTCAACCCGATGTTTTGATGACACGTCTTGCACAAAACTGCAAGGCGCGGCGTCTTGAAAAGGGACTGAGCAGAAATACACTCGCTGCGAGATGCGGCGTTCCGGCGCCGACGATAGAAAGGTTTGAAAGAACGGGGAAAATCAGCCTTGAGTCTTTTTGTCGCATTGCAGTGGAGTTTGACTATTTTGACGAACTCTCTGCCATCCTCTCTCGGACAAAGTATTCTACATCGGAAGAACTCGAAAGTATCAACCGCAATCGCGCAAGAATCAAAGGAAGATGATACCGGACATTACCAAAGTTAAAGTATTCCTGAATGATACTCAGGTAGGCATCCTCCAACAGGATGTCGCAAGCGGTGTGTGTGTCTTTGAATACGACAAGCGCTGGCTGGCTGAAGGGTTCTCCATTTCGCCCACGGAACTGCCCCTTCACGATGGGCTGTTCTATGGCTCGCCGGAGAGATTCGGAGGGAACTTCGCCGTCTTCGAAGACAGCCTCCCAGATGGTTATGGCTTATATCTTCTTAACCGGATTCTGAAGGAAAAAGGTTCATCATTGAAAGAGATATCACCCCTTCAGAAACTATCTATTATAGGATCCTCCGGGATGGGAGCCCTTTCATATCTTCCGGTGATGCCCGGATTCGAAGAGCAGAAAGAAATAATCTCCGAGGCTGAACTTGATTTCTTTCAGGAAGAAGCGCTTTGCGTGCTGGGAGAAAAAGAACCCGGGGACACTGCTATGCTATATTACAGCAGTGCGAATTCCGGCGGTGCCAGGCCAAAGGTTGCATTCCGTTCAGGCAGCGGCGCACATTGGCTCGTAAAATTCCGTCACGAATACGACCCGAAGACCATAGGGCAAACCGAACTTCTCTATATGAAGACAGCGAGGGAGTGTGGAGTCAATATCCCAAGGATCGGTTTGCTGAAAGACCGCTACTTCTGCATAGAGCGCTTCGATATCGCGGAAGATGGTACGCGCCGGCATGTGCTTACGGCAGCAGCACTTCTGAAAACGGATTTCCGCAGTCAGACAGCGGACTATACGAATCTTCTTGCCCTCACAGGGTATCTCACCCAGGATCCCCGGCAAGTAGAAGAGATGTTCCGCCGGATGGTTGTGAACCTGGTAGCTATTAATAAAGACGATCACGCGAAGAATTTCTCATTTATCTGCAACGGCGGAAAATGGGAATTGGCCCCTGCATACGACATTACCTATTCACCGGAAGGCAGCAATGGTGAACACGCAACATCCCTTTTCTTCAGCGGCAACCCTTCTCTGGATATTGTTCTCAAAGCAGGGACACAAATCTACATCCCCGAAAAACGCTGTATGGAAATAGTGCAGGAAGTAGAGGATGTTTGCAGAAGAAATCTTCCAAAAGTAAACCTTCTTACGCTTTCCTAACGACCACTCTCTCTATTCTGCGGGGGACGGAGGTGAGGATCTCGTAGGGGATGGTGCCGAGGATATCGGCTAGTTCGGTGATGGTCGGGTCGGCGCCGAAGATGGTGACTGTGTCGCCCACGGAGCAGGGGATGCCGGTCACGTCCAGCATACACATATCCATGCAGATGTTCCCTATGGTGGGGGCGCGGTGGCCGTTCACGCTGAAGGATGCCTTGCCGCAGCCGAGGTGCCTGTCGAGGCCGTCGGCATAGCCGCAGGGGATGGTAGCGATGCGAGTGCCGGATGCCGCGATATGCCCGTGGCGGCCGTATCCTATGGTGCCGTCGGAAGCTTTCAACTCCTTGATCTGCAGTATCTTGACCTTCAGCGAAGCGACCGGTGCCAGCCTGACGTTAGGCAGGGCGCTGATGCCGTAGATGCCTATGCCCAGGCGCACCATGTCGAACTGATACTGGGGGAAGCGCTCGATGCCGGCGGAGTTGAGGATGTGCCACATCGGCTTGTAGCCCAGGGCCTCTCCCAACTCGGTGGCGTTCTCCCGGAACATATCTATTTGCCCGAGAGTGAACTCATCCTGCTCAGGGTCTTCCGCCACCGCCAGATGCGAGAAGGTCGACTTCACGTGCACGGCAGAGCAAGTTTTCAGGTATTCAAACAGCGCAGGCAGTTCGCTGCTCATGAAGCCCAGCCGGTGCATACCGGTATCGAGTTTTATGTGGATGGGGAAGTCCTTCACGCCGCGCGCTTCCAGAACCGCCACCAGCGCCTTCAGCGTTTCCAGATTGGGGATGGACGGTTCCAGCCGGTACTCAATCATCTCCTGGAAGAAGTCCGTGCCGGAAGTGAGCACCAGTATGGGCAGGGAGATACCTGCGCGCCTGAGTTCCATTCCTTCCACCGGCAGGGCGACGGCCAGATAATCGGCCCCCGCCTGTTGCATCAGGTTGGCGAATTCGACGGCTCCGTGCCCGTACGCGTTGGCCTTCACGAGCACCAGCATCTTCGTTTCCTGCTCCAGCAGGGAACGGAAATACCGGTAGTTGCGCGTGGCAGCCGGGAGGCTCAGCTCGAGGCGTGAAAAGTCGTCGGCGGAATTCATAAAGCCTACAAAGTTACCAATTTATCGGGAACAACGTACCAGACGGCACCTGAAACCTCGTATCCCAGCGAAGCAAACAACTTCATGTAGCGGGAAACCTGTTTGGAGTATTTTGCATCGCTTTCGGGGGTGCTGTCCCCGAATTTATAGTCTATGACCGTAGCGGACTGCCCTGAAATCACCACCCTGTCCGGTCTGTGCTCGGAGCCGAAAGCATCGAACAGAGCGGTTTCGTTGAGGCCCCGGGCCGAGAACCATTCCGGATGCGAAGCAATCCTCTCGTAAAGCAGTGCAAAGGCATCATCTCCCTCAGTTACAGACAGTTGCCCGTCCAGCACCGCATCGTCCACCGCTGCGCGGAGGTCGCCCGAAGTCTGCACCTTGGAGAGTATTCCGTGAAGGGCGATGCCGTTCCGGCGGGGCGATGCCGCAACGCCCACGGCTCCATCCTCTCCGAAGAAGTCGGAGGCATCGGCAGATGCTTTAAGCCTGTCGCCTATAGGGATCGATACGTAGCTGAACGGCAGTTCTTCGGTGTCGGATGAAGGCTCCTCCTGATCCGATGCAGCAAAGTCGTACATTTCGCCATATGAAATGTCGTCCATCCTACCGCAGAAAGTGTAGAGAATCTGCGAAAAATCCTTGTACTCTGGCGTCTTAGCCTCGCGGAACTCCTTGGAGGGAGTGGCGCCAATCACATGCAGGCACTTTTCTGCCCGGGTCAGGGCCACGTAGAACACGTTGATGTTGTCTACCTTCTGCATCTCCTCCTCGGCCTGCTTCGCATCGGCAAATAGAGTATTGTCAGCGGAGCTGTCCAGCATAACCGGATAGGTGCCTGCAGCCTGCGGGATGAAAGGAGTGCCTTCTGTTTCCAGCCTGCACCAGTGCCAGTCTGCCTTGTAGAAACCCACCTTTTCAGCATAGGGGAAGATGACGTAGGGGAATTCCAGTCCCTTCGCTTTATGGATTGTAATAACCCGCACTGCCGCATCGTTCAGGGGCGAGCTGATGGTGGCATTGCTTTCATCCCAGTGCTTGAGGTAGTAGCGCAGCTCGTTGCCGTTGACATCAGACCATTCCCGCAGATCGTCCATGAACGCCTGGATGTAAAGGGTTTCTCCGGCGAACACTTCGGGAGATGATGACTGAAGCTGGCGCAGCAGGTTTTCGCAGAGGTCGGACAGGGAATGGTAATCATCCGGGAAGGTTACGGCCTCTGATTGGGCTATGAAGGCGTTTATCCTGTCGTCCGGATTCTCGTGGTTGGCGAGGATACCGGTGAGTTTTCGGAGGATGAGTGAAGATTTCAGGGTGAGGGAATCGTCGGAAACCACGGGTACGCCGGCTTCGATCAGGGCTGCGGCTATGGCAGTGCCTTCCTTGCGGGCCCGCACCAGCACGGCGATTTCGCCGTATTCGGCTCCGGCTTTACGGGCGTTGTCTATCGACTCCAGAACAAGCGGGATCTGCTCGTCGCCGGCGCAGAAGCTCACCCGCACGAAACCCTTCTGATTGTCATCGGCTTTCTTTTTCTGTCTGACATCGGCGTACAGGTCCTCCCTTCCTATCTGTTTGGCGGCGAACTCGAAGAAGGCGTTGTTGAAATCCAGCACGGTCTGGCAGCTCCTCCAATTGTTCTCCATGGTCTCGATGTCCGAGTCCGGGAAATCCTGCAGCACCTTATGCGCCAGAAGCGTCCAGTCGGAATCGCGCCAGCGGTAGATACTCTGCTTCACGTCACCCACAATCAGGTTTTTGTGATTATTGGAGTGGCTTTCGCCAATCAGCGGGCGGAAGTTCTCCCATTGTATGTTGGAGGTATCCTGGAACTCGTCCAGTAGGAAATTCTCGTAGCGCACACCCATCTTTTCGTACACGAACGGGGCGTCGCTGCCTGCTATTATATCTTTGAGGATTTCGTTGGATTCATCCAGCACCATCACGTTCTTTTCGGTGAGCATATCCTCGAAAGAACGGTAGAACTCTCCGGCCAGGCCCAGGCTGAAGCCCAGGTCCCTAAGCAACCATGCAGTATTGTACCAGCGGAATTCATCACTGTCGAAAAGGTTGCAGAAACCGCTTCCCTCAGCTTCATTATAAAGGGTCTTTTTCGGTGCAGGTATCTTTTCCCATAGCCGGTATCCTTTCTGGTAGGGGGCCAGTTGCTTGATGGAATTGCCCTTGGTAACCATCACATCTTTCGCCGCGGCATTCACCTTTTCAGTAAAACTCTTTATGATGCCGGAGCAATTATCCATCAGCGCGGCCAGATTCTTCTTGCTGAAGCGTTCTTTCAACTCGTTCCGGCGCCCTGCCTCTCCCATCATAAGCCTTTGGCCTATGTCGTAGAGTTGCCCCTCAATTCCCGCTCTCTTTCCCTTATCCAGGCTGTCCGCTACGCTCCTGCGCAGCCAGTCCAGAAGGTCCGTATTGTCTGCCGTGAGGGAGTCCAGGATGCGGTCCATGGCCTCTTTTATCAATTCGTCTTTGTTGAGATCTATCTGATAATCAGCCACTTGCCCAATTTCGCGGGCAAATGCCTTAAGGGCCTGTTGGAAGAACTTGTCGATGGTGCTTACCGCAAAGGCGCTGTAGTCGTGGAGTATGTCGCGGAGCATCTCCTTCTTGACGGCATCCGGGCTCTCGTAGAGGAATTTCAGTATGCGGCCCTTCATCTCTGCCGTGGCCTTGTTGGTGAAGGTGACGGCCAGGATGTGCCTGTATGCGAAGCGTTCGGTCAGAAGCTCCAGATAGTTGTTTGCAAGGGCGTATGTTTTGCCTGACCCTGCGGAGGCTTTCAGAATCCTGATCATCTTCCGCAGACAGTTTTAAAGTCACACCATTCGCAGGTCTTGGAATTGCCCGTGCGATTCCAGGGAACCGACCTGTCTTCAATTTCTTTCAGCACCGCCTCAAGCCTTTCGCCGGCCAGACGGCAGAACTCGGCGCTGCGCGGGACGCTCTTCGGTTTCTCCCGGAATATCCCGGTAGTCTGATAGATGCAATTCTCCAGGGCCTTGCCCTCCACGCTGGGGTATCCTTTGAGGTATTCCCCGTACAGATACAACTGCAGGGCTATCTTGGGCCGCTTGTCATTGTCCGGCCCGAAAAGGGCGTCCACCACCTTTTCTGCATTCGCATCGGTCACATCTATATCCTGATCGGTTACCTTGCCGGTCTTGTAGTCCACGATACGGACCGTACGCCCGTCGAAGCTATCCAGTCGGTCGATGAACCCCAGGAACTCGAACCCTCCGATTCTCATAGTCCGCTTCAACTCAAGTCCCAGGATGCTGAATTCCTCCTTTCCGGCATCCTTCAGCAGGGACAGGTCGGTCTGCAGTATCTGCATCGCGTAACGGGTGATTATCTCCTCGAAGATCAGGTTCCTGCCCTGCACCTCGTCTGTGCGCAACTGTTCCATTATTTTACGGGAGATGATTCCGCGCACGCGACTCTCATCGGCCAGCAGGCTGTCCAGATACTTGCGGCTTACCGTTTTCCGCCCGGAGTAGAGCTCCTGCATGGTCTCGTGCAGCACCGTTCCGAGCATGCCGGCATCCAGCGCCTCACTCACCTCGTCCGCCGCCTTCAGGCCCTTGACCTTCTCGTAGTAGAACTGAGCGGGGCAACTCAGATAGTGCTGCAGGGCGGATACGGACAGGCGGAACCCCGGCGCATGCATCGCGGCCACATCCTCTTCCGTCTTGGGAATCGACTCCTCCGATTTAGCCTCCCGTATAGGTGCCTGGAGGGTGAAACGGCGGATGTCGAAGTCGTACAGCATCTGCAGCTGGCGGATGTAGCGGCTCTCCTCGCCGCTGCGGCTGAGTTCCGTGCGGGTGTCAAAGAGCAGCCAGACCTTGCTTGCCCGCTGAATCAGGCGGTAGAAGTAGTATGCCCAGACCGAATCCTGATACTCGTAGGTGGGCAGGCCGAAGCCTTTCCGCAGTTCTGCGGGGATGAAAGATGGCGCCACGGCCCTGCGTGGGAAGAGCCCCTCGTTGCAGGAGAGGATGACCACGTTGTCGAAGTCCAGGGCGCGGGTTTCCAGCGGGCCCATGATCTGCATTCCCTTGAGAGGCTCGCCCTTGAAGGGGACAGCCGCCCTGCCGGTCATCTGCCCTATGAGTTTCCACCAGGTGCGTGGCTGCACGTCGGGATCCAGGTCCTGCAGGCGTGTGACGGCCTTGTAGGCATACATCGCAAAGTCCAGTTCCATCTCCTTGCCTTCCTGCGCTTTAAGCAGATGGGCGAGGCCGATGATGAGTTCCTTGAGGTATGAGGGGATGTCCGTCGCGGGACGGAATATGAGTTTCAGCAGGTTGTCGCCTGCGAAGGCATCCTGAGCTATATAATACCTGGCTTCTTCCCGTATGTGGCGTATGATATCCGCTCCGGCCTCGCTTACGCTGCTGCGCAGCAGGCTATTGCTGAAGATTCCCCATACATATTTGTGGTAGAACTGCACCTTTCCGTCCTTCTCCCTCGAATTCATTTGCAGCGCGGCTATATCGCTCAACAGCGCCTCGAACTCACTGCCCTTCATCGGGTATCCCATCGTCACGTTCACATCCTGCACCTCCTCCGGAATCGAATTCAGCACCGGCACCAGCAGCCCCTCATCCGGTAGCACTATAGCTGTCTCTATTCCGGCTACCGCACCGTCCGCCAGGATGGTTGGAATCAATTTAGTTTGACCCACAGAGGAGGGGCAGGCGACAACGTTGATGACGGGGCGGGGGAGACCGTCGGGGTCGGGCGTGAAGGCCTGGGGGAATTCAGCAATGTTCTGGGTGAGGAAGAAAGACGAACGGTTCGCCGGATCTTTGATCTCGGCACTGCTGAAATCCCAGCAGAACTCGGCGAGGTGCGCATCCCTCATTTTCCGCATCACCACCTTCTCGCACTCGTTCAGGGCATTCAGCCCCACAAAAACATATTTCTCCGTGTCAGGGAAATGCTCCGACAGCAGATCCACCACTGCGAGGTTATCAAGACTGTCCGCAATCTCCCGGTACACCGCCCCCTCGGTAGCCAGCCCCCCGGCTGCCATCCTTTCGCGGAACGAATCGTAAAGCGGAAGAAGCATGTCCCAGATGCGGCGGAAACGCTCCTTGTACTCGCCATCCTTCTCGAACTGCCCGAGGAAATGCTCCATGGCCTCGCGCTGCTCAGGCTCCAGGAAATCGAAATCCCCCTGCAACTGCCTGTATTCGGCGATATTGCGGAAAAGCTGCCCAGGAGCCACGCGATACTTATCCACTTCCGCAAAATCGCTCAGGATCACGCCGCCCCAGAAAACGAACTCGTCCAGCGGCTCGGCGGACGGATTCATCTCCTTGTAGCACTCATATAGGGTGAGCAGGGAAGTCAGCCTGTCGGCGATGCGATGACCGCTCAGGCGCGAGAAGAAATCATTGATGGTGATGGTTTCCGGGGCTATCATCACGCGATTCGTTCGCGCGCATTCCTCTCCCATGTACTTTCGGAAGAATGCGATTGCCCTCTTGTTCGGAAAAATAAAACACATCCGGCTGATTTCAGGAGCCGGATGGTAATGCTGTGCAACTTGTTTAAGGAAAGGTGTCATCTCAAGTCAGTAACTATCCAAAGCTTATCATATTTACTGACATCCACCCTGAAATCTTTCAAGTCACTGTCTTTTTCTGTCTTTCGAAGAATGGTAGCCTTGCAGGATATAGGCTCGGGGACACCCTGGATCGCCATGGTGAACGACACTCTGGTGCCTTCAATGACCAGATTGTCTACGTGCTCGAGTATGGAGTCCAGATTACCGAACAGGTCTGCCTTGCCGCCTGCATTCTCTATATAGATTTCTTTTTTATGATTGTCTACCGTCCAGAGGGTTACGCTGTCGCAAAGGAACTTGGTGCCGCTTTCGACAACGGAATAGCAGTGCCCCTGCACGGTGGCCATGCCGTTTCCGAGCTCGTTGCCTTTGGAATCGGCATAGCTGTAGCGTATGCTCACGCGGGAACTCCCGAGCATGTCGATCAGGTCCTGGGCATTGTTCTGCGCCACTGCGAGGAGGCTGCAGAAAAGGGCTGCTAATATGAATATGGTCTTACGCATCGTTCCTTAAATTATCCAACAGTGTTTCAAGGTCATCGAGGGTAGATACAAGAACCGTGCGAGGTTTGCTCCCTTCCTGCGGGCCGACGATTCCGGCCTGCTCCAGCTGGTCCATCACGCGGCCAGCCTTGGCATAGCCCATCCCCAGCCTGCGCTGCAGGTCGGAGGTGGATCCGCGCTGGGTGGTGACCACCAGTTTGGCCGCCTCCTCGAAGCGTTCGTCCAGGTCTCCAAGCTCGCCCTTGGCTCCGCCTTCCTTCTCTTCTTCCTTGACCTCAGGCAGATAGTAGGGAGTGTTGTAGCTCTTTTCGTATCCTTCCTGATCCCCGATGAAATTGGTGATGGCCTTGATTTCGCCGCCGCTCACGAAGCCGCACTGGATGCGCTCGTTCTCGATGCCGGCGGAAAGCAGCATATCGCCGCGGCCTATGAGTTTCTCGGCGCCGGGGGAGTCGAGGATGGTCATGGAGTCCGTCCTGGAGGCCACACGGAAGGCAATTCGCAGAGGGAAGTTGCCCTTGATGACACCGGAAATCACGTCCACCGAAGGCCTCTGGGTGGCGATTATCACATGGATACCCGCCGCACGGCCCTTCTGGGCGAGGCGGATGATGGAGTTGGTGATGCTCTTGGATGCCGCGCGCACCTCGGGGCTGGCGCCCATGGTCATGGTGAGGTCGGCATATTCATCCACGATGGTCACGAGATAAGGCAGGAACCTGTGGCCGTTCTTCGGGTTCAGCTTACGAGCCTTGTACTTTTCGTTGTAGTCCGTAACCTTATTTTCTCCGGCCTTGCTGAGGAGCTCGTAGCGCTGGTCCATCTCGATGCAGAGGCTCTTGAGGGTGGTCTCCGCGTCCTTGGCGTTCTTCACGATTGCGCGCGTCTTCTCCTGATCTTCATCCGCATAAGGCAGCACTGCCAGATAATGCTTCAGCAGGTGATTGTATGCGGAGAACTCGACCATCTTCGGGTCGATGAAGACGAACTTCAACTCTGACGGATGCTTGGCATACAGCAGGGACGCGATGATGATGTTGAGGCCTACGGATTTACCCTGTTTGGTAGCACCTGCTACCAGAAGGTGGGGAGCGTCTGCCAGGTCGAACACCTTGACCTGCTGGGTGATGGTGTAGCCGATGGCAACCGGCAGTTCGTATTTGCTGGTGCGGAAGGCATCGCTGTTCAGCAGGCTCTTCAGGGGCACGATGGAGGAGTAGTCGTTGGCGACCTCTATGCCCACGGAATCGGACAAGGTGACCACGCGTACGCCCTTCGCGTTCATCTGCATGCCTATGTCTTCCTGAAGCTTCTTGACCTCGGAGATGCGCACGCCGGGGGCCAGAGTTACCCTGTAGAGGGTTACTGTAGGGCCGACCTGAGCGCGGACCTCGGTTATCTCGATCTTGTAGTTCTTCAGCGTTGCGCGAATCTTGTTGTTGTTGCGCTGAAGTTCTTCGTTGGAAGGCAGGCGCCTGTCGGATGCATGGGATTCGAGGAGATCGAGGCTGGGGGCCTTGTACTTTGGAAGGCCTTCCGGCGGATCCAGGCGGTTGTCGATTGGCGGAAGCTTCTCGTAACGTTCGTTCTCCAGCGTATCGTCCGTAACGACCTCCAACTGTCCTTCGGTGGTCAGCTCCTCCCCTTCAACCGTCTCACTTCGTTCGACCCCCATGGTCTGAGGGGGCTCTGCCCCCTGATAGACCCCCGCGGCTCCCGGACTACCGACATCGCCGCTTTGCGGCTCCGTCCCGTCCTCCGCCGTGCGCTCTGAAGAGCGCAGAGAGTCACGCACCTCCTCTTCGGCAATCGGAACCATGTCGCTATCCTCTGTTTTCGGATTATTGCGACCGAGGTTGTAGACCCAGTTGGTGAAGCGGGGACTGCTGAAGAATAGCCAGCAGGCTACCAGCAGGAGAATAATTGCTCCGGTGATGTAGGGCCCGAAGAGATTCGTGCCCCAAAGCACTATCTGCTTGCCGCACTCACCGCCAAGCCCGCCGCCGAAAATGCTGGGGATGCCCGCCAGGTTGCCGGCGAAAGCCAGCACCAGGGATGCTACGAGGGCCCCGCTGAGGGCGAGGAGAGTGGTTTTGATGAGGGAGAATTGCCAGCTGCGGCCGATGAGGCGGACGCTGATGGCAATCAGTATAACGAGGAGGGCGAAACTGCCGAGGCCGAACAGGTCGCACACCAGCAGATGCCCCATGCGGTATCCCAGTTTGCCGGCTGCATTGCCCACTTCGGTGGCACCATCCATCATGGCGGGGTTGGCCAGGAGGCTCATGTCCTGCTGCCAGTGGAAGAGATAGGAGACTCCCGAAATCAGGATGAAAAGGCTGAAGACGGCAACGAAGAGCCCCATCACGATCTTGGCGTTGCTCCGTTCCTTGTCGTCCCAGTTTCTCCAGAAGGCTATGTAGTCGGTAAACTTGCTCATTTCTTCTTTTTCTTGTTGAAGCGGTATTTATTGGCCTTGGCTCCGCCTTGCTGGGGCTTTACGCCGATGGATGGACGGGCGAACGTGGCATCTTGCGAGATGCCCTTCAGGCTCAGGCCTTCAGGCACTTTCAGGCGATAGTCGGAAAGCTTTTCGATGTCTGCGAAGATGGTCTCGTCGGCCACGCTGTCTTTGTTCCAGATGAGGTACTGCGTGCGCATGTAGTTGGCAAGGGAGCGGATGAGGGTGGTCTTCATCTCTCCGTCGGGCTCCTTACAGACAAGGTCTATGATGGCCTCGATATTCCTCCCGTAGTGGGAAGCCTTGATCTTGGTGCCCTTCATGGGAAGCGGCACGGGCCTGGTTTCGAATTCCTCCTTCACAGGGCAGGGGTAGGGGGAGTCGATGTCCAGGTCGAACTCTGCTATAATGTAGAGCTGGTCCCAGAGCTTGTGCTCCCAGTCCTCCTGTGTCTTGACTCCCGGATTCAGCAGTTCCATGGTTTTGACCACGGCAATTGCCTGCTCGCTGCGTTTAGCCTTGTCCGGTATTTCCTTGAGGTGCTCGACCATTTTGAGCACGTTGCGTCCGTATTCTGTAATCTGGAGCTTCTCCCGCTCCGTGTTGTATTCTAGTCTTTCTTCCATAGAACGCAAATATAACGAAAAGTTTTGGCTTCTCAATTGCCGTTTTTTCACTTCGGCAGAATATTTGTATTATATTTGTAGGATATTATTTTTGACATGAAGTTTTTTCGCTTTTTAACTATAATCAGCATGGTTGTTGCGGCCGTTGTTTTCGCGTCCTGCAAAGATGACGACGACGATAGCAGCACAAAGTCGTATCTGTCCGGAAACATCACTTTCGATTTTCCCGCGTATGTCCAGTACGGGGATGTCATTCATGTGGTACCCACCGGTGTCTACAGAGGAGACGATAAGGCAGACACGCTTCTGGCTTTCAGCTGGACCAATCCCATCACAGGCATTATCGATACCCTCCGCCTGGATGGCGAACCCGCCGGAAAAACCAAGGAGTTCGATTTTACGGTAACCAAAGACACCCTGGACAATCTAACCCTGACGGTGAGTGCCTGGGCCGACGGATATTACACCAAGACCGCCACTGCGGGTTTCGTGGTCGTGAATCCTACTCTCGGCACCGGATCGCTCAAGGGCTATGATTTCCTTGGCACGGTAAAAACCTTCACCGATGCGCGTGACGGCCAGAAATATTACTACAATACCGTCGGCGGCAAAGACTGGATGATACAGAATCTTGCCTGGAGCGGCGCCGGAGTCGCGTACAGCAATGAAGATGTGCTGTCTCCCATCTTCGGACGCTACTACACCTGGACGGAAGCTGCCACCGCATGCCCTTCGGGCTGGCATCTTCCTTCTTCTGCAGAATTCAAAGCCCTGGCTGAGGCCGGTGGCGGCAAGGAAGATACGGCGGCCGGTTCCCTTATGGTGGACGCCACCTTCAACGGTAGCAAGATGTGGGAGTTCTGGCCTGATGTCAAGATAACGAACACCACGCGTTTCTCCGCCATTCCGGCAGGCTATGCCACGATAGAAAACGAATCGGCCCAGTTCAAGGGCTTTAACAACTATGCCATGTTCTGGGCATCCGATTCAGTGGATTCCAACATGGCCGTCGTCCGGTATATTTATGTAGATAAACCCGTGCTTTTCGGGGGAGAATTCGGAAAGAACAGCATACGCACATCGGTGCGCTGCACAAGATAAATCAAAGCAACACAATATCATGAAGAAAACACTTGTCTGGATTGGCATAATCGCCATCATCGCCCTCTGGGGCATCTCCGCTTACAATGGACTGGTCAATAAGGACGAGGCAGTAACTGCTGCCTGGGGCCAGGTGGAGAACAATTATCAGCGTCGCGCAGACCTCATCCCCAACCTCGTTGCAACCGTCAAGGGATATGCCCAGCACGAGAGCAGCACTCTCGAGGCCGTGGTGAACGCCCGCGCAGCTGCCACCCAGGTGAAGGGCGGAGACCTTTCTTCCGAAGAGATCGCAGCCTACCAGAAGGCACAGAGCGAGGTGAGTTCCACCCTGAGCCGCCTGCTCCTTGTTGTGGAGAATTATCCCGAACTCAAGGCCAACGAAAACTTCCTGGACCTCCAGGCACAGCTCGAAGGCACCGAGAACCGCATTGCAGAGGCCCGCAGGGCATTCAACGAGACGGCCAAGGAATATAACACCGCCGTCCGCCGTTTCCCCAACAACCTTCTTGCAAGCATCTTCGGCTTCTCTTCCAAGGGTTATTTCGAGGCTGACGAGGCCGCAAAGACCGCTCCCAAGGTAGAGTTCTGATGCCCTTCCCCAAGAGGATAGCCGCATTGTTTTTCATCGTCGCCCTGGCATTCCCGTGCAGGGCGGCGGTTCAGGATTATATCCCTTCCTCACCCGAGCCTCCAAGGCTCGTGAACGATTTCGCATCCGCTTTCGAGCTATACCAGGCCGACTCCCTGGAAACGGTTCTGGTAGATTTCGACGAGCGCACATCCAACCAGATTTCCGTTGTTACGGTTACGGACCTTCACGACTACGATGTGGCCGAGTTCGCCCTGGCACTTGCTAACAAGTGGGGGATAGGGAACAGCCGCAACAATGGTGTACTGATTCTTCTCAAGACCCGCAACGGCGGCTATGTGGATGTGACCATTCAGGTCGGTCGCGGGCTCGAGGGTGCCATCCCTGATGCCTATGCGTCCCGTATAATCCGCAACATCATGGGCCCGCATCTCCGCAAGGATGAGTACTGGCCTGCGGTAAGCAAAGCCTGCGTGGAACTGATGGCTCTTGCTGAGGGAGAGATAAGCGAGCCTCGCGACGATACTGAAGGGGATGCGCTTGGGGCAGCCATAGTTATGGGCCTGTTCTTCCTTTTGATTTTCGTACTGATCATCTACGCTGCATCCAAAGACAATAATCATCACGGCGGCAGCACAGGCAGTTTCCGCGGCCCTACCATTACTTTCGGCAGCGGCGGTTCGTCCCGCAGCACCTGGTCCGGAGGTGGCTTCGGCGGTGGTTCCGGATGGGGCGGTGGAGGCGGCTTCGGCGGCTTTGGTGGCGGTTCCTTCGGTGGCGGAGGAGCGAGCGGGAGATTCTAAATTACATGTCAGCTATTATTGCGAGACTGCCCTCCAGCAGCCTCGCAATCGTATCTACCACCCACACCAGCCACGAAGGGCAGATGCCGAAGGCGGCCAGAACCAGGCAGGCGACGGCACTGAACATCAGGGCGGAGGTGAGCGGTAGTGCCAGCAGGTTGGTCAGAAGGAAGTACTTGGGGAAGGTGCCGAAGCGCAGCCAAACCAGCGGGGCGGTAAACACCTGGCAGGATATGGACAGGGCCATCGACGACCACGCCCAGCGCATCGGGCTCCATCCCCGTGAGGGCTTCTCATAGAAGGCGTCCAGCCACGGAAACAGCACAAAGATTCCCAGCATCGCAAGGTAGCTCAGTTGGAAGCCTACCGAACGTATCACCCATGGGGAGATGACCAGCTGCACCAGAAGTGCGATGCACCATACGGCGACGGGGCTTTTCCGCCTGCCGGGCGCATGCCGCATCATTTCATTTATACATATGAAAAGGAATGCGCGGACGATCGAAGGTCCCGCGCCGGTCATCAGAGTATAGAAAGCGCAGGCCGCCACGACCACCACGCTCCTCACCACGTACGCCACCCGGCCGTTTCCCATCAGCAAGAGCAACTTGCTGAGCAGCAGGTAGATGATGCCCAGATGCAGGCCGCTCAAGGCGAGGATGTGGGATGCGCCCGCGGCGCGGAAGGAGGCTATGGTTTCTCGCGGAAGGCCGTCCCGGAGACCCGTCAGCAGGGCACGCAGCAAGGCGTTGGTTTTGCTGTGCGCAAAGGGAATGCTGCGGATCAACTCATCCATCTTTGCCAGCGCTCCCTCTGTCATTCCGAGCGAAGCGAAGGAATCTCCTACCGGAAATCCCGTAGAGCCGCAAAGCACCCCGGCAGCAAAGAAAAGCAGACCGTACCAGATGCGTCCGCGGAGCGCTCCGGCCAAGGCCAGCAGCATCAAAACCGCGACTGCGGCCAGCGATAAATGGAAGAGGGAAAGCGGGCAGAACTGCGCGAGGGCTACCCCCGCGGCAAAAGGAAACGATATCAGCACAACATCACGCGCCCCATCCATAACGATTCACTTTTTTACCTTGCTAAAGTAAGCATATTTTCGTAAATTTGTAAGCTATCGAAAACACATAATATCAAAATATGATCATACTTGTCATCAACTGCGGCAGCTCCTCCATCAAATACCAGTTATTTGATATGAAGAGCGCCTCCGATTATGAAGTCAAGGCCAAGGGCCTCGTAGAGAAAATCGGTCTCCCGGAAGGAAACATCACCCACAAACCCAAAGGCAAGGAGCCGTTCGAGAAAGCTCTTCCCATCCCTGACCACAAGCTTGGAATGAAGCTCGTGATGGACGCTCTCGTGGATCCTGTCCACGGCGTGCTGAAATCATTCGATGATGTGGATGCGGTCGGCCACCGTATCGTGCAGGGTGCGGATTTCTTCCCCGGCAGCTGCCTGGTAGATGACGACGTGCTCCGCAAGATCGAAATCTGCTGCGATTTCGCACCCCTCCATAATCCTGCCCATCTTCTTGGTATCCACGCAATTACGCAGGTGCTCCCCAAGACTCCGCAGGTGGTCGTGTTCGACACCGCATTCCATCAGACCATGCCGGACTATGCCTATATGTACGCGCTTCCTTATGAGTACTACACCGACTACCATGTCCGCCGCTACGGCGCTCACGGCACCTCGCACCAGTACGTATCCCGCAGGGGCGCCGAATACGTCGGCCTCGACATCAACAACTCGAAGATCATCACCTGCCACATAGGCAACGGCTCGTCCGTGACCGCGGTCAAGAACGGCAAGTGCATCGACACCTCCATGGGCTTCACCCCTCTCGAGGGCATGATCATGGGCACTCGCTGCGGAAACGTGGACTGCAACGTCATCCCCTACATGATGAAGAAAAAGAATATCTCCCCGGACGAGATGACCACCATCATGAACAAGAAGAGCGGACTGATCGGCCTCGGAGGAGTGAGTTCCGATATGCGTGAAACGGAAGAAGCTGCAGCCGCAGGCAATCCCCGCGCCCGCCTGGCCATCAACAAACTCACCTACGATATCGTGAAGCTTATCGGCGCCTACAGCGTCGTGCTGGATGGTGTAGACCTTATTGTCTTCACCGCTGGAATAGGCGAGCACAACCATAAGGTACGCCGCCGCGTATGCGAGAAACTCGGTTCCCTTGGCGTCAAGCTCGACTATGCCGCCAACGAGAAGGCCTTCGGCGAAGAAGCCCTCATCAGCGCCCCCGACTCCAAGGTCAAGGTGGCCCTCATCCCCACGGAAGAGGAACTCATGATCGCCCTGGATACCATGAATCTAACAAAGAAATAAGATATGAGCCTTATCGAACAGATTGTTGCGCGTGCAAAGTCCAACAAGCAGCGCATCGTGCTCCCTGAATCCTTCGAGGAGCGCACCATCACCGCGGCGGACCGCGCCCTGGCCGACGGCCTCGCGGACATCATCCTCATCGGCAACCGCGAGAAAGTCCTCGCATACGCGGAAGAACTCGGCCTCAAGAACATTGCCAAGGCCACCATCATCGACCCTGCCACCAGCCCCAAGACGGCCGAGTATGCGAACCTCCTCTACGAGCTCCGCAAGAACAAGGGCATGACCCCGGAAGTGGCCGCCAAGACCGTTCTGGATCCCCTCTACTTCGGCTGCCTCATCATCAAGAGCGGCGATGCCGACGGGCAGATCAGCGGAGCCCTTTCCACCACCGGCGAAACCCTCCGTCCGGCCCTCCAGATCATCAAGTGCTCTCCCGGAATCACCTGCGTGAGCGGTGCGATGCTGATGATCACCCAGGCCCCCGAGTACGGTGAGAACGGCGTGCTGGTAATCGGCGACGTTGCCGTGACGCCCGCCCCCGATGCCGGCCAGCTTGCGCAGATAGCCGTCTGCACCGCCCGCACCGCCAAGAGCGTAGCAGGCTTCGCAGACCCCCGCGTGGCCATGCTGTCCTTCTCGACTAAGGGCTCGGCGAAGCATGAGGTGGTCGATAAAGTCGTTGAGGCCACAGCCCTTGCAAAGGAACTGGATCCGTCGCTCAAGATAGACGGCGAACTTCAGGCAGATGCCGCCCTGGTGCCCTCAGTGGGCAAGAAGAAGGCTCCCGGTTCAGAGATCGCCGGCAACGCGAACGTGCTGGTATTCCCGAACCTGGAAGTCGGCAACATCTCCTACAAGCTGATCCAGCGCCTCGGCCACGCCGAAGCCATCGGCCCCATCCTCCAGGGCATTGCCAAGCCGGTCAACGACCTAAGCCGTGGCTGCTCTGTGGACGACGTCTACAACCTGATCGCCATCACCGCCTGCCAGGCGATGGATGCGAAGTAGGGTTTTGTTGCGTGCCATGTAAGTTGCTATGGCTCAGCGATATAAGCAAAATGGCCTGGTTGAAATCAACCAGGCCATTTTGGCTAAAGTGCTGCTGCTCAGGCAGTTGCTGGGCACGCTGAAAGCCATCTTTTTATAGATTAAAACTCGAAGCCAAAAGTGATTTTAGGCATCGGCAGGACTGTTTTTTCCGTTCTGGATTCACCCAAAGGGAAGATGAGGGATGCACCAAGACCAAGATATAGTCCATAACCGGAGTTGAAACACCAGGACCAACCGATATTCGGCTCGCACAAAATACCATTCTCAAATTGTATCCCGCTGTCTTTTTGGTAATTAAAGGCGTGAGACCAGCCTGCTTTTACCCCTAGGACCAGCGTATTTTTATCTTTCAAATAGTTGTGATAATCAATGAACGCATTCATATAAGTAGGGTGGCTATCATTGGGAAGCACAAATCCTCCAATGCCCAAGCCAAGATAGTTGTGACTGTCGAACATATATCCATGCGAAGTTTCGGCTCCTATGAAAACTCCGAGGTGGTCGGTAATGGCCAAGTTGCCATGGTATCCAGGTGCCCTGCCGTTATTGTTTTGTGCATAAGCGGAAACGGAGCAAATACTCACAACAGCAAGTGCTAATGTTAACGTAAAGTACTTTGTTTTCATTGTAATCTTAGTTTAAATATACTTCTATGATTTCAATTGGGTCGCAAAAGTATATAGTGTAATTTGATTTGCAAAATCAAATATGGTGAACCTGACAATATGAACCTTGAACCCGACATTTTTCATGTTGAACATAATGAAGCCCGACCGATTTGTGATGTGACCCCCAAAAGTTGGACGGTTTAACATTAAAGCTTATTGGTAAAGAGTTCGGTATTGCACCGGACTCTTTCCTTTTAGTCTCAACTTTATCCGGTCGTGGTTATAGTAGTGAATGTAGGCGCGGAGCGCTTT
>JAFRSW010000015.1 GCA_017427385.1 Bacteroidales bacterium | reverse complement strand
GACCCGAAGCGTCTCCTCATCGGTGACGACGAGCACGGCTGGGACAACAAGGGCGTCTTCAACTTCGAAGGCGGCTGCTATGCCAAGGTCATCAAGCTCGACAAGGAGTCCGAACCCGATATCTACAACGCTATCCGCCGCGACGCCCTCCTCGAGAACGTAACGGTAGACAAGAACGGCAAGATCGACTTCAACGACAAGTCCGTCACCGAGAACACCCGCGTGAGCTATCCTATCTATCACATCGAGAAGATAGTCCGTCCCGTGTCCCACGGCCCTGCCGCCAAGCAGGTCATCTTCCTCAGCGCAGATGCATTCGGAGTACTTCCTCCGGTTTCCATCCTCACCCCTGAGCAGACCAAGTACTACTTCCTCTCCGGCTTCACCGCCAAGCTCGCAGGCACTGAGCGCGGCATCACCGAGCCTACTCCCACCTTCTCCGCCTGCTTCGGCCAGGCCTTCCTCGAGCTGCATCCTACCAAGTATGCAGAGGAACTTGTCAAGAAGATGAAGAAGAGCGGCGCAAAGGCTTACCTCGTGAACACCGGCTGGAACGGCACCGGCAAGCGCATCTCCATCAAGGACACCCGCGGAATCATCGACGCCATCCTGAACGGCAGCATTGACAAGGCTCCCACCAAGAAGATCCCGTTCTTCGACTTCGAGGTTCCTACCAAGCTCGCTGGCGTAGACACCGGCATCCTCGATCCTCGCGACACCTACAAGAATGCCGCAGAGTGGGATGAGAAGGCAAAGGATCTCGCTTCCAGGTTCATCAAGAACTTCCACAAGTACGAGAGCAACCGTGCGGGAAAGGCCCTTGTAAAGGCCGGGCCGAAGCTGTAGTGCTTAATTCTGAAATAAAGTATTTATCGGGAGTGGGGCCTAAAAGGGCCTCACTTCTCACCTCTGAACTGGGCGTCGAGACAGTTGGAGACCTCCTGCGTGTATATCCGTTCCGGTATATAGACCGCACCAGCATCACTCCCATCCGGAACGTGCGGAGCGACCTTGCCTACGTGCAGATACAGGCAACCGTTGTGAGCAGCACCCTGCTCGGCCCGGGCGGAAGCAACCACATGGCAGGCGGCGGCCCCATAGAGCTGCGTGCGGCCAAGCGCCTCAGCGTGATTGTGGACGATGGCACAGGCCAGATGGAAATGGTCTTCTTCAAGGGAATAAAGTGGAACTACGAACGCCTGAAACCCGGCAGCGCATTCCTCTTCTTCGGCAAGCCGTCCGATTTCAACGGACGACTGAACATGGTCCATCCGGAAATCGACAATCCCGTCATCGGCGGGCCGGATGCTAAAGGCACCCTCACCGGCGTATACCCCAGCACCGAAAAGCTCAAGAACGCCGGCATCACCGGGAAGGTGATGTGCAAGCTGCAGGCAACCGCACTTTCTGCCTGCCTGCCGGAAGTCAAGGAGACTCTGCCGGATTATGTGCTGAAAGAGAACTCCCTGGTGCCCCTTACATACGCGCTTCGCAACATACACTTTCCCACCGACAGCTATGCCCTGCAGAAATCTGTCCGCCGCCTCAAGTTCGAAGAGCTCTTTTTCCTTCAGCTCTCACTGCTGAAGCAGAAATACATCCAGTCCCGAGGGTCTATCGGCCTGCCTATAGTAAAGGTAGGCGCAGCCTTCAACGCCTGCTTCAACGCTCTCCCCTACGAACTCACAGGGGCGCAGAAGCGCGTCATCCGCGAGATTCACGGGGACATGAAGAGCGGGCACCAGATGAACCGGCTGCTTCAGGGGGATGTTGGCTCAGGTAAGACCATGGTGGCCGTTCTGAGCGCACTTCTGGCCGTGGATAACGGCTATCAGGCCTGCATTATGGCGCCCACCGAAGTGCTTGCACAGCAGCACTATGTGAATATCAGCAAGTATCTTGCGCCCACCGGCGTGCGTTGTGCACTCCTCACCGGCAGCAGCACCCAGAAGGAGCGCCGCGAGATCCACGCGGGTCTGGAGGACGGCAGCATAGGCATCATTGTGGGCACACACGCTCTCATCGAAGACAATGTGCAGTTCCATGCGCTCGGCCTTGCCGTCATCGATGAGCAGCACCGTTTCGGCGTGGACCAAAGGGCCAAATTATGGTCAAAAGGCCCCGACAACATTCCTCCACATGTATTAGTCATGACCGCCACACCTATTCCGAGGACGTTGGCGATGACCCTGTACGGGGATCTGGATGTGAGTGTGATAGATGAATTGCCTCCGGGAAGGAAACCTGTGAAGACAGCCATGATATCCGATGCCAAGAAGCCTGCGGTCTACAAGTTCATGCGGGAGCAGATTGCCAAGGGGCGGCAGGTATTCGTGGTGTATCCGCTGATTTTCGAAAGCGAAAAGATGGACCTGAACAACCTGGAGATGGGATATGAAGAGATTCTGAAACGCTTCCCGGATCCGGATTACAAGGTGGCGATCGTCCATGGGCAGCAGACATCGGAAGTGAAGAATTTCAATATGTCCGCATTTGTAGCCGGACGTGCTAACATACTGGTTTCCACTACAGTAATAGAAGTCGGTGTGGATGTGCCCAACGCCAGCGTGATGGTCATCGAAAGCGCCCAGCGCTTCGGTCTCAGCCAGCTGCACCAGCTTCGCGGCCGCGTGGGACGCGGTGCCGATGAAAGCTACTGTGTGCTGGTGCACGATTTCAAGACTTCCGCCGAGGCAAAGAAGCGCCTGGAGCTGATGTGCTCCACGAACGACGGTTTCGAGATTGCGGAAGAAGACATGAAGATGCGCGGGCCGGGCGACCTGGAAGGCACCCAGCAGAGCGGTCTGCCTATCAAGCTCAGCATCGCTTCGCTTGCGAAGGACGGTCTCATGCTAAACGAAGCCCGTGCCTATGCCGACAAGGTACTCAGCGCCGATCCCAAGCTGGAACTGCCCGTAAACAAGCTTCTGGCAGACGGCCTGCGCGAAGGGAAATACGACATAAAAGATTACAGTAAAATCAGTTAGATATATGAAAATCAAAAGTTTGCTTATCACCATGATGATTGCAGCATCCTGCGCCGCCCCGGTGCAACAGGAAAGGCCCGAAGTAGCTATCGAGAACGGAGTGATGACTCCGGAAGTGCTCCTCGCCCTCGGCCGTATTTCCGACCCTCAGCTCTCCCCCGACGGGAGCAAGATCCTTTACGGAGTTGCCTATCAGAACATCGAAGAGAACAATTCCCTCAGGAACCTCTACATCTGCAACCCCGATGGCAGCGGCAAGGTGCAGCTGACAAACGAGAAAAAGAGCGTGAGCAACGCCCGCTGGAGCAAGGACGGCAAGACCATCTTCTTCCTTCAGGGAGGTCAGCTCTGGAAGGCGCCCTTCAAGGGCGACAAACTGGGCAAGAAAGTGAAACTCAGCGACATACCCAACGGAATAGGTGAATTCAAGATCGCCCCCAACGAGGCCCAGATTATCTACACCAGCACCGTCAAGAATACCGCCGTGGTGCAGCCCAAAGACACGGATCCCAAACTGGACAAGGCCCAGGCATATGCCACCGAAGACCTCATGTACCGCCACTGGGACCACTGGGTGACCGATGTGCCCCGCAGCTACGTCGCGCCTCTGAACGGCAGCAAGATCACCCCGGAGAACTCCCTCGACATCCTCGGGACGGAAGAACTCTTCGAGCTCCCCACCGAGCCTTTCGGCGGAGTGGAACAGCTCGACTGGGCGCCGGACAGCCGTCACATCGCCTACAGCTGCCGCAAGAAGGTAGGCAAACAGTACGCCTTCAGCACCAACACATCCATCTACATCTATGATGTGCTCACAGGTGCCACCGTAGCCGTCACCGAGAAGGGCGGATACGACTCCGACCCTGTCTGGAGCCCCGACGGCACTCATCTCGCCTGGGTTTCAATGGCCCGCGATGGATACGAGGCAGACCAGCAGCGCCTGTTCGTTGCCGACATCGACTTCGGAATGGGCGGTGAAGCCGGGCAGAACGGCGAAATCAACGTCACCAACATCCGCCGTCTCGGCGAGGTCTTCGACCACGATGTGGCCGGTCCCGTCTGGCACGGCGACAAGATCTACTTCAACGCCCTCATGGGTGAGGCAGTGCAGAGCATTTTCCGCGCAAGCCTGGACGGCAGCATCGAACGCCTCACCCCCGGCGACTGGTGGACAGACTTCTTCTCCCCCTTCGCCATCCTCGACCGTGAGGACGGTTCCGTGGAGATGCTGACCTCCTACTACTCCCTCGAATTCCCGGTAGAACTCGTGAGTGTGGTGGCCGGACCCGAGCCGTCCCGCACTCAGATCACCACCGAAAACAAGGGCATACTCGACCGTCTCTCCCCCATCCGCGAG
>JAFRSW010000014.1 GCA_017427385.1 Bacteroidales bacterium | reverse complement strand
TACCATAATGGGTTGAGATGTGATTAACGGAATAACCCTCCTCAAGCATTCTCATATACTTAAGGCGATCTTCAAATGTGTGTGTTTTTCGCATAACAAAAACCCCGAAAGTTTTTTGTCTAACTTTCGGGGTTCATGTCACCGAGGGGTCGGCTTCGATTTGAGAAGACTATGAGGATTAGTTCATAGTAGTGTCGAATACAGGATGATTGGCAGGGCCGGTCCAGTTGAAATGAACAGTACCGTCGCCTTTATAGTAATCCTGCCATCCGTTAAGAGCGTCAATCAACTTGTCACAAATAACATTATTGGCGGTAACGTTGATGGCAAGGGTACCATCAGCGGGATCAAACGAGCAAACAGTGTCGGTCCTGTTAGCAGTTCCTGCAGTTCCTACGATCTGACCGCCAAGAACATTATTTGCTGAATAGCTATAATGTACAGAGCTATACTTCTGATATCCGGCGAGACCTCCAAGATACTTGAGAGCGGCTGCAACTGGTTCGGATTTATCGGAAGGACCAACATATCCAATATTGTAGTTGTTTTGGATGTATGCCGTTCCCCAGCTGTTACCAATGATTCCACCGACATAAGGTACAGTAAGGCTCAGGCTGGAATAGACGACCTCTCCATCATTATAGTTATTATAAAGATGGATCATATCGATAGGCTGGTATGTTCCAGCAGCGCCATTGCTACCGAAGCCACCAAGGATACCTCCGGCTACGGTTCCGTTTCCGCTTGCTCTGGTACCGGTAACTTTACCATGATTGGCGCAGTTCCTGATTTCAAGACGTCCACCGTAACGGGCGAAGGAGTATCCTACGATACCACCAACCCAATATGGGCCACCAGTAACATCGGCTTCATTAACGCATTCCTTCACATAGCTATACATAGGTTTTGAAGTATTACCATGATCATGCACCAAGCCAACTATACCACCTGTATTGACAGAAGGAGAATAAACGGTTCCGGATTTCAGGTTCTTGCAGTTTGTAACATAAACCTGAACTTTAGGTCCAAATCTTACAAGACTTCCGATTATACCACCGGTTCCCGGATTATGACCGCCAATACCACGAGGGAATGTCTTGCCTGTTCCTTCAGTATTTGATGTAACGGTTCCCGAATTGGTAAGGTTAGTGAAACTAGGTGTTGCAGACTGGTTGCTGTTTGCAAGACCTATCACACCACCAATACCAAGTTTGCCAACAACTTTACCACTATTGCTGCAATTCTTGATTGCGCCTGACGTATGGACCCAGCCAATTACTCCTCCAGTGGCGGAACCAAGGCCCATTTGCATCTGACCACTGATATTATTGCCTTCGTAGTAACCGTTTGCAGTAATATCGGCAGTGTTGTGAGCATTATCGACGCCTGTCCAATAAGTAGTACCGGCGATACCACCAACCTTGGTGTAGCCAGTAATAGCAGCAGAGTTTGTAGCATCTTTGATTGTGCAGTTCTGAGCCCAGCCTGCGACACCACCAACACCACAGTTGTAATCGGATGCGGAATAGTTGTTGCCTGCAGGGAAGAACATACCTGTACCTGCTGTAGCAGTTGAAGTTACCGTCTCCTGATTATTACAATTCAAGATATCGGTAAAGTAAGCATAAGCGACAACACCACCTGCACAAGAACTACTGGTAGAGATCTTTGCCTTATTGGTCAGATTCTTCAAGGTGATTGTTTTGCCGTTTGCGCCACATGCCCAACCGACTACACCACCCACATCAATTCCGGTAGAAGTAACTGTGCCTTCTACTGTGAGGTCGGTAATGGAAGCACCTGCACCAACATAGCCGAACAGTCCAACCTCATCTTCGCTGTCGAGGTTCTTTCCGTCAATGTCCAACAATACAGTATGATTATTACCCTTGAAAATGCCGCTGAACGGGTACTGGACATCACTACTTAGATAATAACCAACAGGCTTAGCAACAGCCTCGGTAACATCAGTTTCCAAGGAAACATATTCACCTGCATAAGACTTACCAAGGTTTACAGATGCCTGGAAAGCAGTCCATTCTCCAAGGTTGGAAATAACGAAAGGCTCTGCTTCGGTACCTTTTCCTGACAGACCATCTGAAAGATTGTTACCGATTGTACCGAGGTTCAATAATGTGTTAACTTTAACTACATTGTCACTTGTAGTTTTAAGAGTCTGATAACCGCCATTAGCACGCAGAGCAGTAACAGAGAAGCCTGTCTTATATTTACCGGGAAGGACCGGAATAAAATAGTCTCCATCTACGCCTCCAACTGCAATAGTAGCAGATTTGGAAGGAGAGGTCACTGCGAAATTCAGAGTATCGCCCTCAAAACTGACAGCCAGATTTCCAACGATACCGGTTTCATTTTCCTTGCTCGCGCTAACCTGGAGCATTTCCACCACATTACCGGAATTCACGTTGATTTTGAGAACTGCGGTCACGTTTTTGAACTGGAATTCAGAGCCTTTGGTCGCCGCAACGCAGATATTCGCACTGGCGAAACGTCCATCGGGGTTGGTAGGCAGAACGACATTGACTTTGCCACCGGAAATACTCTTACATGCCTCAATAGGATAAACAGCATAGTAGAGAGTATCCTTAATATTAACCTCTGCCGAGAAGGAAGCCTTTCCTATTGCATCCTCAGGAACTTCAACATCCCTGTAGAAACCGGCGTCGGAAGTATAAACACGGATTTTATCACCAGCTGCCCATGTGGTCTTTCCTTCCACAAGAGCGGTTTTGACAGCACCGAACGAGAAGGTAAGAGTTGTCACCTCCTCGGTAGCATTAACATCGCCGGAATTGTCGATAAATTCTTCGCGGGCGCAAGATGCAACTGCAAGAATGCCTGCAGCCGCTAGAAGGAATAAATATATCTTTTTCATATTATCTTTCATTTAGCTGTTAGACATTATTATTACCAGTTCCATGTACCATTTTCGTAATCCTGCAGGCCATTGTTCGTGGCTGTCTTAGGCAGATAGATACCGAACTTGGTACCAACAGCCTTCATCTCGTCGGCGGTAGGAGTTCCACTGACCTTGGAGATGTTGAAGGCCCTATATGTAAAGGTTCCCCACCATGTATCGTTCACTTCAACGACAGACGTGGAGACGTTACCGGGACGTGAAGGACGGCCATCCTTACCATCGTTCTTGGTCGACAGGGTTACCCATCCCTCCGGACGATACTGCCATCCATCGAGCACAACTAAAAGTGTACCGTTAGGAATCTCGTTCTTGGGTATGATATGGGTAGCAGCGAACTTGTTCATGTTGCCGTCGTTCGAACCCTTGAACACAGAGCAGGTGAGATAATTACCGTTCTGGGAGTTATAGAAACCGTAATGCATCACGATGAATGGAGCGGCAACATAGTCTTCGAATTTCTTTCCTGCAGCCTCGATAAGAGCTTTGGCCTCAGCTTCGGGAACACTCAGCACATACGGAGGATACTGGGTAGCCTTGGTCACCTCGAAAGGCTTAGCAAGAGCGTTTGCAAAAGCCTCCTGCATAGCAGGCACGCAATCGGGGTCATACCTGAGAGCAGGTGCGAAAGGCGTCGTGACTCCGAGAGGATTCTTTCCGGTGAGAACCTGTCCCCAAAGATATGCGGCAACAAGCTTTCCGATATTCGGGCTTAGTTTATCGTCATCGCCGGTCACATTGTCCTCGATGTAACTGGTGCGGAGGTTCTGGATAAGGGTTCCGAGAGGAATCACACCTGCGAACTCCTTGTTGGCGGCAACAGTGTTGGCCACATCTGCGATAGCGGTATACATTGCAAGCTGGTCGTTCTTGTAAGCCTTGAAGCCGGCTGCGGTTGAAGTAGCCTTGTATGCCCAGGTCATGTTCCAGTAAAGAGGAGTGAATTCGCAATAGGCGCGAATGGTATTCACAATGCTGGCGAGGGAAGCTGCGTCGTAATCTCCTGCCTTGTCGAAGGAAGGCTGGATGACGATGGCATCCCAATCATCCGGGGTGAGAACCTCGGAAACGAGGGTGTCGGCAGCAAAGAAGGTTGCGCCGTCGAGGCAGGCATGGATTTCGACCTTTTCCTTACCGGCAAGGGCAGTAGCAGTCTCAGCAAGTGTCTTTCCGTTGAAAGGAATATTGGCGACATGGATCTTCGTGTAACCCATGCTACCCAGCACGCCGAGGAAGTAATCTACATACTCTTCGGTGGTAGCATCACCAATAGCAAGGATGTTGATGAGTTCAGGATCCACATTAGCGGCCTTCTGGGTGACTGTGACTTCAGCAGTAACATCTGTCTCAGCTTTAGAGGCGAAAACAACCTTGCCGGTACGGAAAGCTCCGCTTCCGTTCAATGTTGCCTTAATCTCACCGGTTTCCTTGTTGCATGTCAGCCAGTCTGCGCTGGGACTGACAGTGTAATCATCGTTGGCAGTAACTGTCACGAAGAAGGAGTCTCCGCGAGGATTCATCCTTCTCGAGGTCTCTGACACTGTAATCTTCGCCTTTGCAGCAGCCTGCTTGATGGTCACAGTCTCAGACAGGTTGTCCATCGAAATGGTAACCGATCCTTCACGGGCCGTAGCGATAGGGTTGGCAGAGTAAGAAAGCACCACGATGTGAGTTTCCAACTCAGCTTTGGTCTCTGCCTTGGTCTCTTTGTAGGAAATCCAGTCCTTGGCATCACCTACGATGGATACCTTGACGGTTTTGCTGGTGGCATCCACGGGGATGTTCAGCACACCGTCGCCATTTGCTACAGAATAGACTGTCCTATCGACAATCAATTCCGGGGTGGAATTCTGCTCATTGCCACCTTGTCCGCCTTCTTCTTCCGGTTTTTGACAGGAAGCAGCGAACATCAGCGTAAGAGCCGAAATCAAGAATAAGAATTTCTTCATAAATGTAAATATTTAAAATGGTTGAAAATTAGTTTGCATTACTGGCAACATATCCGTAAGCCTCAAATTCCCATAAATTAATAAAACCTGAGGTGTTGTAAGAATTGCGGAAAACTATGGCAATATACCGGCCTCTTTTAGCTGTTGTCAGGAATACGTCCTGAACATCACTTAATTGGGTCAGGAAACCGGTATAAACAGGTTCTCCAAAAGTCATCAAAGTAGTGTCATCTGGATTAAACTTGCTGTCTCCTACATATATATTAAATGTGCGAATATAACGCCCATCCGGATTCGAATTCTCATAAAAGACAAAATGGTTAAATGTCAATGCATTATCGCCAATCAGCTTAGTATCGATCACAAGGATTTTAGGGAAGATAGAACGATAGCTGGCATTATTGGAACTGTACCAACTGCTATTCAAATTATCCTTTATACCATCAAGTATCAGTTCCGGCTTGAAGTTGTCGCGTATCTGATTGGTCGTCACTGTTACAGTTGCACTGTTATCTACCTTGGTGGCAATCGGATATGGAGACTTTGACCAGTTAGAAATCCATACCGTATCTATTCCTTCGGCAGGGCAGAACGAAGACTGGTAGTCCAGATACTTCCATTTCTTGGCATTTGGGAGTCGAACAATGTCTTCCGTTGCAAGGAAAACCTTCTCAACCGTTTTCCCATCAACGGTTTCATAGCGGAACATCGTTTCCGTTATCTCATCGGTGGGCTTGCCCAAGGTAATCACAGCATCATTTCCATCCATCTCCGCGAATTTGATAGAACGTTCGGCATGGGAAACCAACCAACTCTCTCCAAAAGGAGAAGAAGTGATTTCTGAAGCAAGCGAAGCATTTTGAGCTGCATCATAATTGATTACCTCAAAAGTGTATGACCTGTCTTCCAGTTCAGTGATGGCAGCCGTAATGGTCCCAGAGGGATAATTGGAATAATCGAAATCCATACTCTTCGTCCGACTGTCCCAATAAAGCTTTGCTGTACGGATTGACGGATCCATAGGGAGATCCCATTTCAGCACGATGCGTTGATATCCACGATCTGCCGTTAAATTCAAAGCCTTTGCAGGATAAATGAGGCCACCATCCTTCAAGAACTCCTTATACACTTCATCCTGTTTGGCACATGATGAAAGAACAAGGACCAAAAATGAAATAACTATCAAAAGATTCTTTTTCATGGTTACTCTGTTATAGGCTGTCCGAAAGGAGTCACTTCACCGGTTTGAACTTGACGGTTCTTGGTTTCATGGCCATATTCGAATGTAGAAAAAGTATTTACGAAGATCACACGCAGGTAACGTATAGGATCGTTACAGTGAGGATACTGTACAGGATCAAGTTCAAAATCGTTACCAGCATTGTAAACCTGTGAATCTTCAGGAGTAATATCTCCGGGGAGACCGTTGGGAAGGTAACCCGAAGGTTTCGCCTGAGTGAACTTTCCAAGGCAGAACCATACATCTGGATCAAAGCCGTAAGGATTGGATTCAGTAGGAGTCACCGTCTTTCCAGTAGGCTTGATATATGAACCATCAGGCTGAAGCTCTCCGGGACTTCCCCAGAATTCATAATCCCTGACGGCACCACCGCCATAAATAACATAGCCGATTCGAGGCAAAGTAGTAATACGGCTCAAACGTGCCATATTGCCAAGATCTATCGTGAGCCAGGTTGGCGAAGGTCCCCCTTCAGGGCTTACAAAGAAATGGGGGATCTCACTTAAGCCGGATCCATCCCATAACGCAGACACCGGGTATTGACTAGGACTTGTGGATTCACAGTTGTCGTCCGGAATATTGGCATTGCTAAATTTGTAGTAATTCTTACCATCTACCTTGTAATCAGCAAGCCTAACCTCAAGGATAGGGGTAAGCACTACAACAGTCGTATCTGAAATGTTGCCCCAGTGATCCCTGAGATACATTCCGAAAATAGCCTCCTTGGGCTCGATGCCACGTCTGGACAGATATATATCTTCACTTGCCGTGAAAAGAGTGGTAACCTCCACCCATTTCATTTGACTGAGAGGTTTGCCCAGATCGCTTAAGTCTTCATCGCGCAGAATACAAATTGCAAGATCAGACTTGGATGTGTTATTCTGTATGTGCACCTTCACTCCGCCGAAAGACTCGTAAATGACCGGATTAACACCCATAATCGCAGGAGTAAGCGGTTCTATCTCTACATCTACACCGGATGAGCGCTCTTCGTTTACATTGAATGAATAAAGGGTAACTTTATGCTTCTTGGTATCTGCGTATCCCTCCACAGTAAGACTGTCCACATAACGGGATATTTTGGCGTTCACTATTTCCCCGCGACGCTCGTACTCAGCAACCACACCCTTAAGATTGGGATCATCCGGAATCGTGACCTTGATGACAGCACCGCCGGCAATGTTACGGACGCTCTTTACAGTGATGGGAACAGGAATGCCCACGTTGGCGTATTGGTCAACGCGGGATCCAAGTTCATCGGAGCAGGCAACCGCGAGAATAGCGGCACCGGCCCATAATATGATATTCTTAAGTTTCATCATACTTCTTAATAAATTACCATCCCAAATTCTGAACAAGATTCGGATTGCGATCCAGATAATAAGTGTAGATGGGCCAGAAGTAATCCTTCAGGCCAAAGGTCTGAGTTGCAATCAGTTTCTTCACATAGTAGTCTTCTGGAGTGGACCCAATCATGGTATAGCCATAAATACCCTTCTGGTATTCATTGGGGGCTTCTTTCCAGCGGCGTATATCCCAGTAGCGTTCGCTTTCGAAAGCGAGTTCGATGGAACGCTCACGACGGATAATGGTACGCATGCCGAATTGAGTTTTGTAGTAGCCCGGGCTATTGCTGTGAGTATCCCAGGATGTCTTAACATCGGGAATGCCCGCACGTTCACGCACTTTGTTCAGGTACTTGAACATATCTGCGCTGTGTTCTCCATTGGGGCCTTCAGCTTCGTTGATGGCTTCGGCATACAGAAGATAAAGATCGGTCAAACGTAGGATTGGCCATGGATACCAATAAGAGGTAAAGGCATTCTGTCCCGTAAAGTTGCACGCCAGAGGATACAGTTTTTTTGCAAAATAACCTGTTACAGGTCCTACCTCACCGCCGGACTTGCCTTCATGTCCACCATTACGACAAGCAATGGAAAGAACCTCTTCCGGTGCAAGATCATTGTAGTTGGACAACTCTCCCAACCACTTGCCTCCGTCAAACCCCAGGAATGCGTAGAAACGGGGCTCACGGTCAAAATTCTGGGCAACGGTAGTGTACCCTTCCTCGAGATAATAATTATACTCCGACGTGACAGTCTTGAGCTCCTGAGTATTGACTCCAGACCATTGATTGTCATTCGTAATAGGAAGACCATTCTTTGTATAGAACTGGTCCACGATTTTCATGGGCACACCAATAAAACGATAACCACCGGTTGAATGCAAGAAATCTGTCATATTGGGCATGGTCCACATCTGGAATGCAGCCATTGCCGAAGAACTCGACTGGGTATTACCCCAAATCAGTTCGCTGCTCCAGCGCTGGTTGAAGGCATTACGCAGGATGAGGGTCCGCTTGAGCGAATCGGTCATCCTGTAAGAAAGCTCTTTTCCCTCATATAGAGTGATATTCGCCTGCTCGCACACTGCAATCGCATCTGCGCAAGCCTTTACTGCATAATCCCAACGTTCTTCCTTCTGTGCTTCGGTCTTTTCAGGGAAAAGGCGTCGATCTTCATTGTCTACCAGAGCAGCTTCCTCCTCGTTTCCGTTGAACAGAGGACTGGCAGCATAAACAGCCACCTTAGCCTTGAGTGCAGCGCAAATGGGCTTGGTGATGCGCCCATACATGTCGGTGGACTCCGGAGTCAGGGGCAGGCGGTCCATTGCCTGGTCCAGCAGACGGATGATAAAGTTGAAGCAGGTGTCGATATTATCACGATACACTCGAACCGTCTCCATGTCGGAGTCGATTGGAAGACTTTCGCGTATGATAGGCACAGGGCCCCACTTACGGACAAGATGGAAATGATAGTAAGCCTTAAGGAATGTCACTTCCGCCTTCCACTGCTCTTTCTCTTCATAAGTCATATCCGGCACATTGTCGATGTTCTGGACAAGTATGTCGCAGCAACGTATGCCCTGGTACATCCTGGCCCAGTCGTTGGCGCGCACGTTGGATGCGCTCTGGTAGCCGCGGGCTATCTGGAAGAGAGTGTTGGGCACGCGGGCGGAAGTGTTGGAAACGATTCGGCCTACGAGGTCCCAGAGCTCGTCTCCGGTAAGCATTGCAGGGTCTCCGGCGACATTCCCGTCCTGAGGCATGAAGGAATAGCAGGTTCCCAGATAACGTATTGCCGTAGAACGAAGGTTGAAAGCCATATCGATGCGTGCCACGCCATCGTCCGGCACCACATCAAGGAAGTTGTTGCAGGATGAAACTCCGATAAATGTGCCCGCAACCGCAAGAATCAAAGAAATCTTTACAATCAATTTATGCATGGCTGACACTACTTAAAGGTTAAATGAACGCCCACATTGAATGTGCGCTGGATTGGATAGTTCAAGCCTGAATTCGCCAACTCAGGATCCCATAGTTTGAAGCGGCTCCAGCAAAGAAGGTTGTTGCCCTGGAAATAGACACGTAAGTTCTCGATGCGTGCTTTCTTGGTCAACTTGTAAGGAAGGGTATATCCAAACTCCAACTGCTTGAGGCGGAGGAATGCGCCATCGCGCATCCACCAGGTGCTTACAGCAGAGTTATTATAGTTAGAATAGGCGCTGTAGCGGGGCCACAGGGCGTAGATGTCGCGGTTGTCCTCACTCCAGTGGCTGTCGGCATACGCCTTCAGCAGTTGGGTGTTGTTTACGAACGGGGCCGTACCGGCAATATTCTTACTGGGGTTGTAATTAGTGGAAGCATCAATCCAGAAAGACTCATTTGCAAGACCCTGGAAGAAGATGGAGAAGTCAAATCCGCGGTAGCCAAGGGAATAACCGAAGCCGTAGATTATTTCAGGTGACGTAGGCAGTCCTATAGGAACCATGTCCGCTTCGGTGATGACACCGTCTCCGTTCACATCGGTGTACTTGATGTCACCGCCACCGTACTGGCTGCCGAAAGAAGTCTGTGAAGGAGAGTTGGCGGCTTCTTCGTCGTCGATAAAGAGACGCTCGGCTATGTATCCCCATGTCTGCTTGAGGGAATAACCGGCGTGCATACGCCAGGGTTCCTTGTACTGCGGCTCTTCATAAACCAGATATTTACTGGTCGAATATGTGAAGTTGCCGCGACCGGACATCCAGAAATCCTTGTTAATCACCTGCTTGTAGTCTGCCTGAATATCTACACCATGAGCCTTGGCTTCACCGATATTTGCAGAAATGCCGGCCTCAAGGCCCATAGTTTCAGGCACATCTGCACGGGTCATGAAAATATCGGTGCGATGCTCCGTAAAGTACTCAGCAATGACGTCCAGTTTCTTAAACAGGCCAAGTTCAACGGCGTAGTTTGTCTTGTACGACTTTTCCCAGGTGATGGCCTCATTTGCATAGCGCGAAATACTGATGCCATTATAGGATGTCTGTCGCATGTCACCAAAATAAGAGGCACGGGAAGAAGTGCTCATATTGGTCTGTGACAGATAATAGAAGCGGTTCGAAGACGACCCGATATTATCGTTACCTACCAGACCATAAGATGCACGCAGTTTCAGATTATGCACATACTTGGTGAGGGGTTTGAACCATTTCTCGTTGGAAATCACCCAAGCCGCACCTGCAGAAGGGAAGAAACCCCAGCGGTGGCTCTCATGGAAACGCTCGGAACCGTTGTAACCGAAGTTGAATTCAGCGAAGTATTTCTTGTCCCAACCGTAGGTGAAACGCCCGGAAAGACCGGCGTTGCGGGAAGGCAGGGAAAGCTGCAGAGAACCTGCGTTTGCATTCTGCTGTTCGCGCGCCGTAAGAACCAGAAGGCCGGTAACATCGCTGCGGCCGAACTCTCGGGCATAATTCAGACGGCTTTCGGAATACATTGTATTCGTGATGGTCTTATCCCCTTCGTTGTACTGGAGATAATCGGTACCCGTATCATTGATACGCTGGATATGATACTCTCCGGTATAAGAATCATACCTGTCGAGGGTATACCAATAAGGCGAGAAGAAACGGTTGACCTGCCAGAAGGAAAGTCTGGTAAGGTTAAACAAACTCATAAACTTCAGCCCCTTCGTGATGAAGTCCAGGTCCTGGTTCAGCTCCACAGCCGCGATCATCTGAGAACGCTGGGTATCCCTGTAACCACGGACAAGATCAGCATAAGGGTTCGAATAATTGCCGGTATCGTAGTTGCCGAACATGATGTGCTGAATGCCCACGTGGTCATCGTCGGCGGGATAATATGCCGGGAAGAGCACGGGATCGGAGTGCACCACCTGCTTGTAGACAGCGTCACCACCATTCAGCGGGCCTGTGTAGTCGGTAAAGTTACCGGTGAGGCGGACCGCCAGCTTGGTAGTGGAGGTAATGTTGATATCTACGTTGGAACGCAGGGTGTAGGTCTTCTGGTCGATGTTGTTGTTGAAGCTGTTGCGCTTATCAACTTTGAGGATACCGGTATCTTCCGTGAAGGCGCCTGCAACATAATAGCGGGCCACCTTTCCGCCACCTTTGGCCGAAACATTGGCACGGTAGCTGGTAGCGCGCTTCTTGAAGAGCATGTCGTACCAGTCGTTGGCGGGGTAGATTATGCGGTTTGCACCGGGCTTGCCGGTCTGCTCAATCTTGTCGTAGCTATACTTCAGCTCACCGAGAGGGTCACGGGTGGAAATGGCCTCATTGAAAGCCTTCATATAAGTAACAGGATCCGCAAGTTCAATATTGCGGGTAGGCTCAGAGATCGAAGACTCAACACGGGCGAATATGTTTGCCGGGCCTTCCTGGCCGCGTTTGGTAGTCACATAGATAACACCGTTTGCACCGCGGGCGCCATAGAGGGCGGTTGCAGTAGCATCCTTCATGATGGAGAAGCTAGCGATATCATCCGGCTGAAGACGGGCGAGGTCCGTTGCAGTAAGCTCAATATTGTCAATCAGGATTAGCGGGCTTGTATTGGCACCGAAAGTCGTGATGCCTCGAACGAAGAAGTCTGCGTTGTCCTGTCCGGGCTCACCGGAACGCTGGTAGGCAATAACACCGGCAACGTTACCCGCAAGTGCGGTTGTAAGGTTGCTGGAAGGCACTTTCAGCGTTGCCACATCGATGGTGGAAATGGAACCGATGACGCTTTCTTTCTTCTGTGTACCGAAAGCGACGATTGTGGTTCCCTCCAGTTCGTTGGCCTGATCCTTCAGCTTGAACATGAAATTCTTCTGGTCGTTCACCGGCACAATCAACGTCTCCTTTCCAGCAAACTCGACTTTGAGTTTGTCCGTAGGTTTGACGTTGTTGATCTCGAACGAACCGTCAAGGTCGGCAATTGCACCGCGGGTAGTGCCTTCGATCGACACCGTGGCTCCCGGGAGCGGCTGCCCTGTCTCGTCTTCGAATACCACGCCCTGCACCTTGCGGCTCTGCGCCATAAGTGCGAGAGGCAGCAGCAATAGAGTAAAGACGGTTAAGAGAAATCTCTTGGTCATAAACTAGTAACTAAACTTGATTTGGTGGTTATCCACTTTTTATGCATTTTTGCAAATATACGGGCTAATATAAGCATTTTTCGACAATGTTCGCACGCGCGTTTATCACTTTATTTGCTGCAACCACGTTAATTTGTGGCTGCGCTTTAAAGGATGAGTATAGTACTTTGAAAAATGATCAAAATTCTCACCCGATTTCGCGCGTTTTCGCCCAGTCCGACAGGGTAATAGTTGAGGTTTCCGACACTTTCGATTCAATTCCGGCCGGATATTCCTTCGAGCGCGTCTTCCCCGACGCCGGAGAGTTCGAGGAGAGGCACCGCGAAGCCGGCCTTCACCGCTGGTATTTCGCCTGTGCTGACGGTGTTCCTGCCACAAAGGCGGCGGAAGGGCTGGAAGGCCTTCCAGGCATCCTCAGAGTGGAAAAAGAGCCGGAATTCAAGACTGACGCCATCCCATTCAACGACCCTAACCGCGCCCGCCAGTGGCACCTTTTCAACGACGGTACTTTACTATCCAAATTCGCTGCTGATGCCGACATTAATGTAGTTCCCGTCTGGAACGCTTTTACCGCCGGAAGCAGTAATGTAATTGTAGGAGTTGTAGACACCGGCATAGATTACAACCATCCCGACCTGTCAGCAGTGGTCATCCCCGCGGGAGCGAACGGCAGCAAGTCTTTCCTGGCTTCGGAATCCGATACTTATCATATTACGCCCCAGCGCCACGCTACCCACGTTGCCGGCATTATCGGAGCCATCAACAATAACAACACCGGAGTTTGCGGCATCGCCGGAGGTAAAAACGGCAAGGGAGGTGTGCGTATCCTGGATTGCGCGGCAATTGCTGCGATAAAGGGAGACAGCGGCAACACCTACAACGCTATCGTCTGGGCGGCCGATCACGGCGCTGTCATCCTCAACAACAGTTGGCACCACGTCTACGACACTGTAACCTTGGTGCCCTCGCTGCCATCCACCTACACAAGACTTGCCATAGACTACTTTATCAAGAACGCCGGAACAGATAAGAATGGCAACCAGACCGGTCCCATGAAGGGCGGTTTGGTGGTATTCTCTGCCGGAAACGACTCCTGGGACAGATGTCAGCCGGCCATGTACGACAAAGTGCTTGCCGTGGGCGCCACCGGCCCTGCCGGAGAGAGCTCGTCCTATACAAACTACGGCGACTGGGTAGACATATGCGCCCCCGGCGGCAATGCCAACGGCGGATACAGCAATACAACATATCCGCAGATTTACAGCACAATGCGCTCGAGCGAACAAGTGTACTACCAGATGCAGGGCACATCCCAGGCGGCGCCCATGGTTTGCGGAGTCGCCGCCCTCATAGTGTCTTATTTCGGAGGCCCGGGCTTCACCTGCGACAGGCTGCGCGAGATTCTAATAAACGGAGCAGATGGCAAGATGCTCGGCAAGCATGCCAGAAATATCGGCCCGTTGCTGGACGCCTACGGTTCATTCATGTATGCCTCCGGCGCCGAAATCCATTCACCGACCGATGTGCAGTCTTTCCAAACTCCGGAAAACGCCCTGGGAATACAGTGGACGCTCACAAAATACGGCCCCCTTAACTTCTTCAGGACCGTTCTGGCCGTCAGCGAAGACGCCTCCAAACTGGAGGATTTCAACCCCTTCGACGTCCCTTCCGGAGTCACGACCAGGACGATTGACGGCAGCACATACAGTCCCGGGCAGCAGATCACCGTCGAAGTGCCGGGGCTTGAACTCGACAAGGATTATTACTATACCTTAGTCAATTACACCAGGCAGCATCAGACATCAGACTGCACTCCGGTCGCCAAGCAGCATCTGAGGAAGAACATAGGCGGCCCCGCCTTGGATTATAACTATTTCGGCCTGGCAATGCTGGACCACCATGCCACAAAGACCTATACCATCAAGTATTCCGACCCTGACGGTGATCCTCTGCAGATAATCACAAACGCCGGTTCCACCGCCGGGGAGTGGAAAGACGACGGCGCCGGCACCATCACCCTTACCATTATCGGAAACAACGCTCCGGCGGGCTCATACGTGGCTGAAGCCTCCTTCAGCGACGGCATAATCACCGAAGAGATCAGCATCCAATACAACATCCTCCCCAACAACGTCCCCGTCATCACCCTGGAAGGATCCGCCCCCGCTCCGCTGAAATACAGGGACGTCCGGACCATCGGTTTCACCTGCACCGACGCCGATATCAAGGACGTGCTGAGCGTGGTCACCACCCCGGGCTCCCCTGCTGCCGCATGGACAGACGATGGCTCCGGACACTACACCCTCACGGTCCGGGGAGATTCCGCCCCGGCCGGCACTTACACCGCCTCCATCAGTGTTTCCGACGGTTTCGGAGGCTATGCAGAATCCCTGATAGAGTACACTCTGCTTGGCAATACGGGCCCAGTGGCAAGCACCATCCCGGATATATTGATTACCGCCGGCAGTCCAAAGACTCTGGATCTCTCCGGTTTCTTCAGCGATCCCGATGAGGATGAACTTACATACGCCCTGGAATCCGCCGAAGGCATCAGCGCCAGCGTGAGCGGAAAGATTCTAACCATCAGCTCCGAAGGGCCGGGCGCCGGCAGCATTACGGTCTGCGCATCAGACGGCATCGCCGCCCCTGTCAGGGCTTCTTTCCGCGTGAGCGCACACACTCCGGAGGCCAGCGTCGCCGACATCTACCCCACTACCGTCACCGACCGCCTGACCATCCAGAGCCTCTACAAAACCACTCTTAAGGTGCTGATACTCAGCGCCTCCGGCAGAACCGTCTACAATAAGGAAATCCAGGGCGATCCCTACTCCCCAGCCATGATAAACGTCTCCGGCCTCGCCCCCGGCAGGTATACGGTCAGCGTTTCTTCGTCGGATAAAAAGATAAAACAAACCATAGTCAAGATATGAAAAAAGTCCTTCTCGCAGCGGCCCTTCTACTGGCCGGCTGCATCCTGAATGCAAAGATCACCCTCCCTCCCGTAATCGGCAGCAACATGGTGCTCCAGCAGCAGACTTCCGCCGCCATCTTCGGCAAGGCCGAACCCGGCAAGACTGTCACCGTAAAGACCTCATGGGACAAGAAGAAAGTCAGCACCACCGCCGATGCCGAAACCGGCAAGTGGCTCGTCCAGGTTCAGACCCCGGCCGCCGGAGGCCCCTACGAAATCACCATCTCCGACGGAGAGAAAGTCACCCTGAAGGACGTTCTGATTGGCGAGGTGTGGTTCGCATCCGGCCAGTCCAACATGGAGATGCCCGTTAAGGGATACGGCTCCCAGCCTGCGCGGGACGGCATGAAATACATAACGACCGCACGTGCATCGCGCCCGATACGCGTCTGTCATATAAAGAGGCAGTCCTCGGTTACGGTTCTCGATGACTGCGAAGGCGTCTGGGAGAAGCACACTCCCAACGCGGTAGCCAACTTCAGCGCTGTAGCATACTTTTTCGCAGAGGCCCTGCAGGGGGTTCTGGACATCCCCGTGGGCATAATCGAGAGTTCCTGGGGCGGCAGCACCCTCGAGACCTGGGTGAAGCGGGAGGTCCTCGAAAAGGACTATCCTGAATTCGACCTTGGGCATCTCGACGGCACCAAGCCGGTGAAACATAAATATCATCAACCCAGCCTGCTTTACAACGGCCAGGTCGCTCCCCTTATCCCCTTCACTTTCAAGGGGATTATATGGTATCAGGGCGAATCCAACCGCGACCGTCCGGAGCAGTACATCCGTCTCCAGCGCTCCTACGTGGATATGATGCGCAGCGACTTCTGCGTGCCGGAAGCCCCCTTCTACTGCGTGCAGATTGCCCCCTATCCCTACGACAACGGCCGCAAGACGCATAGCGGTTACTTCTGCGAAGCCCAGCAAAAGTCGGTCGAAGGCATGAAGCACGCGGGCTACGTGACCACTGTAGACATAGGCGAATACGGCACCATCCATCCCTGCCGCAAGCAGGAGGTGGGCCAGCGTCTCGCCTGGCTGGCATTATATAATGATTATGGCATGGATGCCATCGAGGCCTATGCCCCTTACTACAAGATTGTGGAGTTCCACGACGGCAAGGGCTTCGTGGAGATGAAGGTCGGCAGCCTCGGCCTTTCCCCCATGGGCACCGATATCTCCGGCTTTGAGATCGCCGGCCCCGACCGCAAGTTCTATCCCGCCAGGGCCCGCCGCGATTCCCGCAAAAACAATGTGGTGGTCGTCTGGAGCCCCGACGTCCCCGAACCCGTTGCAGTCCGCTACTGCTGGCGGAACTGGTCCGTCGGCGGATTGTATAACAACTTCGGCATCCCCGCCGGACCGTTCAGGACTGATGACTGGCCAATAAATCCGGCTGACTGGGAATAGTCAGCCGGATTTATTGCCCGTTGGGCCTCTCAACCCCCTGCACCCCCTGTCAGGGGGATTTTTTCGCTTCGCGGCGGGCAGAAGCCCGCTTGCCGCCAAGGCGGGAATCACTTCTTGCGGGGAGTGGCGAGGGGACTCACCGGATGGTCAATATAGAGTTTCATGAAGAAACCGCCGACCACGGAGCGCGCCTGCATGGCGTTGAAGGTGGGATAATCCGTATTTACCCAGTCGCCGAGGGGCACTCGGTCCAGAGTCTCGTTGTAGAACTTGTAGACGGGCAGCAGGAACTCGCGGAAAGCATCCACGCTGCCGGCCATCGCACCGGTCCATAGCTGCCAGTCAGTCTTGGAATACTGGCGGCGGCTGTCCAGAGGCAGGCCGTAAGGATTGAACTGCTTCTTGTAGTATTCGAGCTCGGTGTTAACCACTTCATCGCCGAAGATGTTGAGTCCCAGCACCTTATCCCATACGAGATTGTACTTCTGGCTCCAGGTTCCTTCGCCATCGAAGGTAAGGCGGTAGTGGTCTTCCTCGAAGGCCTTTTCTTTCCAGTTGTTCGCCATATTCTGGGCGAATTCCTGGAAAGCCTTGCCCTCGTCTATGCGGCCCAGATTGCGCGCCATCTTTGCATAAGCGGCAACCGCGAGAATTGACTTGGCGGAGAGGTTCACATTGTGCGCCAGCTTGCCGGCGAAGTCGTCGGTGCAGAGCTGATTTTCGGGATCCTGGCCATTCTGGAGGGCATAGAGAGCCCACTTCGTCAAAGTGCTCCAGTGCTTCTGCGCGAAGCTTGCGTCCGGGCTCTGCTTCAGCACCGCCGCGGTCAGCAGGAGCATGTTGCCGCTCTCCTCCAGAGGCATCCAGTTGCCATAGTGCTGGCCGTAGGCATCGGGATACACGCCCACATCGTGGGGTGCCCAGACCTTGTTCCAGTTGCTGCTCTCGGCATAGTCGAATATGAAGTTCAGCAGGGCCTTCGCGACCTCGGTGTTATAGCGCAGGAACAGCGGGATGGAGGGATAGGTCACATCCACGGTGCCGGCGCATCCGTTGGAGAAGTTCTCCTTGGAGATGAAATACAGGTTGTTGTTCCATCCTGCTACGAGCTTGTGGGCGGAAACGGCCTGCCTGTATGCGAGGGCGCAGAGGTCGGCGTACTCCTTTCCTCCGGACTGGGTGGCCTCCTGGATGAGGCTGTTGTCGAAGGCGTTCAGCCGGTCGCCGAGCTTGGGCCATTCCTTGGCGGCCTTTGCCATCTCCTTGGTGATGGAATTGCTGCCGGCGGCGTTCCAGTAGGGGCGCAGCTGCTGCCCGAGGAACTTGATGGAATAGATGTCGTCGTAGGCGAGCATCAGCACCTCTTCGGTCTCCTTCTTTATCTTCTTCATGTCGAAGCACCAGGCCAGGGCCACGTCTTCATCCACGAAGTTGCCGGAGGTGACGGTCTTGCTCTTGCCGAACATCTTGGCATCCACCTTTCCGGAAGATGCGAAGCTCAACCTGGCGGATTCTCCCTTCACGAGGGCTAGAGTACCCTTTCCGGACACGGGGGCCATGTAGAAGTAGCCCCAGTCGATGCGAACGTCGTCCCCGCGCTTCTCCAGCACTTTCTGGTCCAGCGTGCCGGTGCGGAGATACTTCACACCGTCGGCGGCGCCGTTTTCAAGCACAACGGGCACCACATCCAGGTCTACCGCAATACGCGGAGAGACCTCGAAATAGAGTTCCACAGAGTGTTTCTTGTTGTCGATGGGAGTGGCGGTGAAGCTCACATAGTTGACCGGGCGGCTGAGCAGGGCAAGGTCGTCCAGGAGCAACGGTGCCACGAAGCGCATCTTCACCCGCACAGGGCCGCAGTCGAAGGTATATGTGGTGCTTGTGGGCAGCACGTTCACGTTGGTCTGCAGGGCGGGATTCTCGAAAACAACCCTGCCCTGACGGTTATACAGCGGGTCATCCGGCTGCTCTTTCGGTTTGCGGCCGAACATGGGATCGGGCAGCTGCTCCTCGTTGCCGAGAAGACGGTAGGTCACGCCGTCCACGCGCACAGCGGCAATCATGGGCTGCTTGCGGCCTGTCCAGTGCCGCGTCATATCGGCATTCGCCTGATCGGCGAAGCTCCAGACGGAGAAGTAGGGATCCACAGTCACCAGCGGATAGGCGGGTGCGCGAAGGTCGTTCTGGTAGTTCAGGGGTGCCGCTGCCCTCAGAGAAAGCGAGAGCAGGAGTGCGGCAAGGCCGAAGATGATCCTTTTCATACTATAGGTCTATTTCAATAATGTAATCAATGCTACAGTCTATGCCGGAAGGCACTGTGACGGTGAAGTCCTTCTTGCCTTTCTTGAATTTGAGAGGTGTGCCGGTGGCAAACTCCTTCACCTTCTTTGCCTTGAGCTTGAAGGGCAGGGTGATGACGCCGCCTTCCGGGGCTTCCATTACATGGAGATAGATGCGGCCTTCCTTGTGGGTGAGCACGCCCCAGGGCTGGGGCTTTAGCATGGTGGCGCGGGTGCCGAAGATGGTTTCTCCGTTGGCACTCAGCCACTTGCCCATCTCCGCCAGGCGGACCACACTCTCTTCGGGAATGCATCCGTCCGGCTGGGGGCCGACGTTCAGCAGCAGGTTGGCGTTGCGGCCGGAGGTTGCAAGGAGGATGCGGATGAGTTCAGGAACGGACTTCCAGTTCTCGTCCTTTATGTCGTATCCCCAGCTCTTGTTCAGTGTCTTGCAGGTCTCCAGTGCCAGTTCGGTGCTGACATGGCTGGTGCGGCCATATCCGGCCTGATTCTCTCCGGGGATATCGCGTTCGAAGATCTGGATATCCTCCCCGGGGATGGGAATGCGGTGATGGTTGTTACCCACCAGGCAGGAAGGCTGCAGGCTGTGGATAAGGCTATAGATGCGCTCGTATCCCCAGTCGAAATCTATCTTGATCTGCTCGCCGGGCTCGGGTTTCTTGATCTTTGCCCAGTCGCCGTCGAACCAGATGCAGCCGATGGGGCCGTAATTGGTGAGAAGCTCGGTAATCTGCGCGCACATGAAGTCCAGGTACTTCGCATACATCTCCCTTTCCTTATCGGTATGGGCGATGGCGGGATCGCGGGGATAGTCGTCGCGGCCCCAGTCCAGCAGGGAGTAGTAGAAGTTCAGCTTGATTCCCTGGCGGTGGCAGGCGTCGGCAAGTTCCTTCAGCACGTCCCTCTTGAATGGAGATGCGTCGATGATATCATAGTCGGACGCCTTGGTGTCGAACATCGAGAATCCGTCGTGGTGGCGGGAGGTGATGGTGATGTACTTTGCGCCGGATGCCTTGATCTGGGCCACCCAGCGGTCGGCATCGAACTTCGACGGATAGAATCCGCCCGGAAGTTTGGAGTACTCCTTGTAAGGGATCTTGTCGACGTTCATCACCCATTCGCCGCGGGCGAGCATCGAATACACGCCCCAGTGGATGAATACGCCGAACTTGTCGTCGCGGAACTGCTCCTTGGCGGCAGCCGCCTCCGCGGTGGGCACATAGCCCTGGATTCCTTCTTTAATGTCGGCGGGGGCCGTTGCCAGCGCCGATGCCATTACCAGGCTGAGAATTGTTGCAATCATATTAATTCTTTGTAAATGTCATACCGTTTTCGATGCCCTGTTCAGCACTGACCCCGGAATCTCCAAAACCGAAATTCGCCTGATAGATAAGGTCGTATCCGGCAGTACCAGCGCTGCTGTTCGGGCTGCGCAGGCTGCCGGAAGCCGGGGTCTCCGTCTTGGAAACCAGCACGGAAATACCAACAACGTAATAGTTGGACAGGCTTCCCGTCACCAGCCATTTATGGGCATTGGACTTGTTGTACTTGAAAGTCTGCAGGGTCGGATCCGCATCGAACCACACCCAGCCGTATTTCTGGGACGTGGCGAAAGGACAGGGGCTGAAATTATAGGCTCCTGCAATGAAGGATGCGCCGAGTTCGGGAGCGAAATATGCATAAGGATAGGTGCCGTCCCCCGTATTCACACTCTGGGCGCTGCGTTCGTCGAAGAACAGGCCAAGACGGACGAACTCGAAATCATAGTCTATCTCGACCGACGCATCCATGACGGCGGTGGAGAATAGTCCCGTGATGCCGATGTTGTTGGTTACGGTTTGTCCCGAAACGACATCCGCAAGGGGCGTTCCCGACAGGGGTGCTCCGAATACCACGTCGGCGCTTGAACTGTTCTGATTGGTAAGACCAAGTTTGTTCGAGCCTCCGAAGCGTTTTGCCTTGAAGGTCCAGTTGCCCTTGAAGTCTTTCTCTTCAAGTTGTGTTACGGTGTACTTACTGCCATCGGGAAGGGTTATCTCCTCCTTGCGCGGCGCTCCGGTCGTGTTCGCAGTCCAGCTGACGGTGCCGTCCGAATAACTCAGCCAGCTGCCGTTAACCGTTCCGGAACCACCTGCCTGGGCCTTGCTGCCGGCGGAGTCGTTTGTCCAGAAGGACGTGTCTGCGGAGGCCGTACCCACAATGACTTCCTTCACCAGGGGGGTGCTGGCGGCATCCCAGGAATCGACCGCGACTATGTTCAATGCATACTTCCCTTCCGCTACGCTTCCGAGATCCACAGTCCATTCCGACTTCATCTGCGAAGGCTGCGGGCAGCGATAGAAGTCTGCCATGTAATTCTTGGTCACCACGGCCTTGCTTCCCATCTTGAGCGAAACCCTGTAATGGTGGACGAGTTCATCGTCCGTAGCGGCCGCAAAGGTTACGCTGACATTAGCCTTGCCGTCGGAAACGGCCCCTACCGTAACCGTTGCCGTAGAAAGCACCGGTGCGGTATTTATGGCGGCCAGGGAGGCGTGATTGTATTTGTCGAGATGTGTCTTGTCCTTATTGGGATGAGAAATCTCCCAGGCCTTACCTATCTCGGCCGAGCGGTAAAAGTCCATCCGGGTAGCCCTCATGTTGCCGTTTACGTCGAACTGGACGAGGAGACCTTCCGAATACTCACCGGCATCATTGAGCACCGTGGCGCTCGACTTGTTCTCGTAATCTCCGCCCTCGAAGGCCATGTAGCTGACCGAAGCGCAGCCCATCGCGGTGAAATCGCCCTGCCAGATGCTTCTGGGGTCGTTCAGAGGGAAGTGGAGATGCCCTCCGAAGGTTATTACCTGAGGATATTTTACCAGGATGCTGGTAAGCTGCTGGGTATACCAGTAACTGCCCAGATAACTGCCGTAGACGGTGGCATATATCATGGGATGGGTAAGCAGCAGCACGTACTTGTCCGGCTCGGCATCGGTTATCGCCTTAAGTTGGGTGTCGAGCCAGGTAAGGGCTTTGGGGTCGTACAGCACGGGATCGTCGTTGAAAGGAGTGATGCAGAGGATATGGAAGTCCCCCACGACGCAGTGCCTGCATTCCATGTCGATACGTGCCGTCTGGTCCTGGTCGGTAAGGAAATAATTGTCCCCGAGGATGGTCCGGAAAGGTTTGTTGGATTCAACGGTGGCGCTGGACCATTTGCATCCGGAATTCATGTCATGGTTGCCAATGGTGTAGATCATGGGAACCTTCACGGGGTTGAACTGTTCTTCGTAAAGGGTCTTGAGGGTTGTGATCTGGCTCTGACTTACGGTATTGACCATGTCCCCTACTATCATGACCGCATCCAGTCCGTCGGCATCCTTTAACGCGGCCTTTGCCTTCAGCTGCTGCAAAGCCAAAGTGAATTTGGCCTCCGAGCCGTAACCGTTGCCGATATGGACGTCACTTATCGCGGCGAGCGAAAGGACGATTTTATCTTCGTCGAAGAGTATGGTCTTCTCTACGCTGATGAGCGGAATCGTGTACACAGTGCCGTCGGAGAGGGTAAATACCACGTTTCCACCCACCACTTCTACGCTGTAGAACAGCGAGTCGCCGTTCGCACCGTCCTTGCCGTCTTTACCGTCTTTGCCGTCGGTACCGTTAGTGCCATCGGTGCCGTTGGTTCCGTCCTTTCCGTCCTTGCCATCCTTGCCGTTGGTGCCGTTAAATATCTTTATGGGATCTCCGCTGGTGAAATACACTTTCCACCCACTGGCGCCGTCCTCGGTGAAAGGTTCCACCTTTGTTACGTAAACCTTGGCGGCCAGTCCATCCTGGTTTTGCTGGACTATGGCCACAAGGGTTTTCAATGCCTCGATATCGCTCTTTGCACGGGCAAGTTCCTGCTCAACTGTTTCGATACGGGAACGGAGTTCGCTGTCGTCGTATTCCGAACAGCCCGCCATCAGCAGCGCTGCGGCCAGAATAAGAAAACGCATAAATCTTTTCATCAGAATAGTGTTATTGTCAATAATCCGTTAAAGTTAAGAATATTTTCTAATAAAATAATTCGTATCTTCGCAAATATGAAAACACGAAACCTACTGACCATCGGCCTGATCTGCCTCTGCAGCAGTCTCTACGCCCAGAAAACGCAATATGTTGACCCTTTCATCGGCACCGCCGGCATGGGGCACACCTTCCCCGGGGCCTGCGTCCCTTTCGGGGGTGTGCAGCTCTCGCCGGATACCGACATGATCCCCCACAACATCAAGGGGAAATACCAGCCACGCACATACGAGTATTGCGCTGGTTATCAATATGATGACAAGACTATCGTGGGCTTCAGCCACACCCACTTCAGCGGCACCGGCCACTCCGATCTGGGAGACATACTGCTGATGCCCGGCATGGGCGAAGTGCAGCTCGTTCCCGGCACTGCCGAGGATCCCGACAGCGGCTACCGCCAGCGCTTCAGCCATAGCACCGAATCCGCCGGCGCGGGGCATTACGAAGTCACCCTGGCAGACTCCGGCATCAAGGCGGAACTCACTGCTACCCAGCGTGTTGGCGTGCACCGCTACACCTTCCCTTCCGCCGGAGGCCATCTGGTGATGGACCTCGACCACGGCATCTACAACTACGATGGCAAGACCCTTTGGGCGGAGGTCCGCGTGGTTTCTCCCACCCTGATAACCGGCTACCGTATCACAAACGGCTGGGCAAGAACGAATTACACATATTTCGCAATTAGTTTCTCCCAACCAGTCACCGAATACGGCTACAAGGACAAAGCCCCCATATATTATAAAGGAGGATACAGCAAGTTCCCCCAGTACCACAATTTCCCGGAGATGGCGGGCCGCAAACTGGCCGCCTGGTTCAAGTTTGACACCGCCTCCAACCCGGAACTCGTGGTGAAGGTAGGCATATCCGCCACCGGCACCACCGGAGCCCTCAAAAACCTAAAGGCCGAAGCCGAGGGCAAGAGTTTCGACCGCATCCGCGCCGAAGCCGATGCCGCCTGGGAGAAGGAGCTGGACTGCATAGATATCCAGGGTACCAAGGCGGAGAAGAAGATGTTCTACACCTCCCTCTACCACACCATGATCAACCCTTCGGTCTACATGGACGTGGACGGGCTCTACCGCGGCCTCGACCATGAACTCCACCAGGCCGACGGCTTCACCAACTACACCGTCTTCTCTCTCTGGGACACCTACCGGGCGGAGCATCCTTTCCTGGCTTTGCTGAAGCCCGCGCAGGCGGAAGATATGATAGCCTCCATGCTCGCACACTACGAGCAGAGCGCCCACCACATGCTTCCCATCTGGAGCCACATGGCCAACGAGAACTGGTGCATGACGGGATACCACAGCGTGAGCGTGCTTTCCGACGCAATAGCCAAAGGCCTGAAAATCACTGCTTCCGAAGCTCTGGAGGCCATGGTCTCCACATCCACCGTGCCGTGGTACAGCGGGCTCGGAGAGTATATGAAACTGGGATACGTGCCGCTGGACAAGACAGCCACCGCGGCCAGCAACACCCTGGAATATTCCTACGACGACTGGACCATCGCGGCGGCCGCGCAACGCCTCGGCAACACCGCCGTGGCCGAGAGATACCTCAGGCGCGCGGGCTACTGGAAGAACGTTTTCGACACTTATCTCGGCCTCGCCCGCCCGCGCTACACCGACGGCTCCTTCAAGCCCGAATTCGACATCAAGCAGACCGTTGGCCAGGGATTCATCGAGGGCAACTCCCTCAACTACTCCTTCCACGTGCCCCAGGACGTTAACGGGCTCATGAAGATAATGGGCGGCGACAAGAAGTTCATCGCCAACCTCGACGACCTCTTCGGCAGCGACCTCCCAGAGTATTGCTACGCCGACAATGAAGATGTAACGGCTGAGTGCCTGCTCGGCGGATACGTCCACGGCAACGAGCCCAGCCACCATATCCCCTACCTCTATGCATGGACCTCTCAGCCCTGGAAGACCCAGTACTGGCTGCGCGAGATAATCGACAGGTTCTACAAGCCCGAAATCCGCGGCCTTGGCGGCAACGACGACTGCGGCCAGATGAGCGCCTGGTACATCTTCTCCGTGCTAGGATTCTACCCCGTCTGCCCCGGCACCGACCAGTATGTGATCGGAGCACCCTATCTCCCCTATGCAAAACTGCAGCTGGAGAACGGCAAGACTCTGGAAATCAAGGCTCCCGGAGTCAGCGACCGCAACCGCTATGTTAAGAGCGTGAAGCTCAACGGCAAGCCTTACGACAAACTCTATATCACCCACTCCGACCTGCTCAATGGAGGCACAGTCGAATTCGTAATGAGCAAGAATCCCAATAAGCGCCGCGGCATCGCAGCGGGCACAAAACCCTATTCGTTATGAAGCGACTACTTTCAATTCTGACTATAGCATTTGCGCTTAGCGCAGGAGCCCAGGAAAGACTGATAGACTATGTCAATCCCTTCATTGGCACCGACGGGTTCGGCAACGTGTATCCCGGGGCCCAGATTCCCTTCGGAGGAATACAAATCAGCCCTGATACAGACGATTACGACTACGACACGGCCGCAGGCTACAAGTATAACAAGCCCACGATCATGGGCTTCAGTCTCACTCACCTGAGCGGAACCGGCATCCCCGACCTCGGGGACTTCCTCTTCGTTCCCGGCACCGGAACTTTGAAATCTGCCACGGGTACCGCGGAGGATCCGGACAGCGGATACAGGAGCCGTTTCAGCCATGAAAGGGAGGCTGCCTCCCCCGGCTATTACACTGTTGAACTGACCGATTACGGGGTGACTGCCGAGATGACCGCAGCCGCCCGCAGCGGCATACTCCGTTTCACTTATCCCGAGAGCAAGGAGTCTTTTATTATGGTTGATCTGGACCATACCCTCCGCTGGAAGTGCGAGTGGTCTACCGTCCGCCTGCTGGACGACCACACCATCATAGGAAGCAAGATAGTGGCAGGATGGAACCCCAGCCGCCAGGTCTATTTTGCCGCGCGCTTCTCGGAGCCTATAAAGGATTTCGTCATCCTTCAGGAAGGTAAACCGGTGATTTACAACACCAAGCGCTTCCGCAGTTCGCTCGAAGCCTGGGGCCGCGGCCTTCAGGCCTGCATCAAATTCCCTACATGCGCCGGCCAGCAGGTCAGCGTCAAGGTGGCGGTATCCGCCGTAGGCACCGACGGAGCGCTTAAGAATCTCTCCGAGCTCGATGGCAAGGGCTTCGAGGCTGTGCGCGCCGAGGCGGAGAATCTCTGGGAGAAGGAACTGGGCAAATATGAACTTGATCCCTCCTGCGACCTTCGCACAAAACAGACCTTCTACACCAGCGTCTACCGCACCGCCCAGCACCCTTTCCTCTTCCAGGATGTTGACGGCCTTTTCCGTGCCCACGACGGCACGGTGGAGCTCGCAAAAGGTTTCACCAACTACACCACTTTCTCGCTCTGGGACACCTACAGGGCCTTCCATCCCCTCCTGAACCTTGTGAACAAACCCCTCCAGGCGGACCTTGCCAACTCCATGCTCGAGCACTACGACAAGAGCACCGAGCACATGCTCCCCATCTGGAGCTTCTACGGTGGCGAGACCTGGTGCATGATAGGATATCACTCCTGCTCGGTCCTTGCAGACATGATGATGAAGGGAGTGAAGGGTTTCGACTACGAGCGTGCCTTCCAGGCGATGAAGACCACCGCCACCAACCCCCACTACGACTGCATCCCGGAATACACCGAGCTCGGCTACGTGCCCTTCGACAAGGAGAAGGAATCCGTTTCCAAGACCCTGGAATACGCCTACGACGACTGGTGCATTGCGCAGGCCGCCAAACTTCTGGGGCACGAGGAAGATTATGAATTCTTCCTCAAGCGCTCCGGGAACTGGAAGAACCTGGTGGATCCCGAGACCTTCTACACCCGCGGACGCGACTCCGAGGGCAACTGGCGCACGCCTTTCGCCCCCATCGCCTACCAGGGCCCGGGCAGCGTGAACGGCTGGGGAGATATCACAGAAGGCTTCACCATGCAGTACACCTGGACCGTCCCCCATGCATTCGAAGAGTACATGCAGATTGCCGGAAAGAAGTTCCTGCGGGACCGCCTGGACAGCATTTTCAAGCTGGAGATGAGCGACGATATCCCCGGCGCCCACGACATCTGGGGCCGCATAGGCGGATACTGGCACGGCAACGAACCCTGCCACCATGTGCTCTACCTTTATAATAAGCTGGGCAAACCCCGCGAATGCCAGAAATGGGTGCGCTACGTGGCCGACCACTTCTACGGCAACACGCCCGACGCCCTCAGCGGCAACGACGACTGCGGACAGATGAGCGCATGGTACCTGTTCAACTGCATGGGCTTCTACCCCGTCTGCCCCGGCAGCAACGAATACGAACTCGCCTCCCCCTGCGTGCCAGGCGTAAAGGTGCATCTGTCTGACGGCGGCATCCTGACCGTTCGCACTAAAAACTGGAGTCCCAGGAACGTCTATGTGAAAGACATTTATCTAAACGGCGTCAAAAAGAAGAGCACCACCCTTAAGTACTCTGACATTAAGGATGGTGCCGATCTATTGTTTGTTATGAAGTAGATCACCAATTAGGGTTACCAATCAGCTCTTCTTCAGGAACTTCCCAAATGAGGGTCGGGGTTACGCCCGTCTTCCAATGGTTAGTTCCCTTGCGGTAGTTGGCAATGTCGCCCCAGCGCTTTGCGTTGATGAAGCTCCAGTCGCCTTCACCCCAGAACTCAATCCTCCACTGCAGCTTGACCTCGTCGAGGGTACCGGTGCTGGTCATAGCAGCCTGGCCGGCCTTTGTACGAGCTGCAAGCAGCTTGTCGAGGTAAGTCTTGGCATTACCGGTCTGTCCCTGCTGTGCATAAGCCTCAGCAAGCATCAGGTATGCTGCGGAAGAACGATAGTAGATGAAGTCGATCTCCCAAGTGGAGTTGTCGTGAATGCTGTTAGCATCCCTTGACTCTGTGGCAGCATACTTCAGGTTCGTGTACTTAGGCACAACGATGCCAACATGGAAAGTAGTATCGGAACCGACAGTGTTGACAGTATAGTAAGGATAAACCACGTCTGCACTGGCGATCTTATCTTTGCGGAAGTCTGCAGCAGGAATCTTGTTGTAGAGATCTGCATCGATCTGCCATGTTGTCTGCATGTTCACGTTAAGCAGAGGGTTCTGCATAACGAAAGGAATAGCACTCTTACGGGTAACATTTGCCTGAACGAGTTCAGGAGCATTCCAACCGAAAATTGCTTCAGGGTTGACTGCGAAGTTGAAGAATGCATTCTGCTCCGAGTTGAAGCTGTCCTGGAAAGCATGGGTAGCGGAAATACCTGCAACGCTTGTAAGTTTTGTATTGCTCATACCCCAGTTGGCTTCAGAAATGAAGGTGGTGTAGTTGTCGCAAATGTCCTTAGCAGCTGTAGCAGCGATGTCCCACCTCTGGCAGTCGAGGGCTGCACGGGCAAGCAGGAACTGGGCCACGCCAAGATCGATGTCGTAGAGTTGCTTCTCAGTATTGCCCTTGGTGTAACCAATGGACTCCTGGAAATACTTGACAGCGGTCTGAAGGGTGCTGATGATAACATCCCAGGTCTCCTTTACGCTCTTGGGAGCAGCAGGGGAATTGTAGGCATAGGTATCATAGATAGGCCAGCCCTTCTTGGTGGTGGAATTGGGGTCAGTAAGATCTGTGTAGGTTTCCATGAGCTGCAGATAGCCAAGGGCATAAACCACAAGGCAACGTGCGCGGAAATCCTGGAGCATAGCTTTACTGCTAGCAGTGGATGCCTTCTCAATGGATTCCTCAGAAATGTTCTGCATAACCTTGACTGCGTTTGCAATTTTGATACTTGCAGAGATATAATTGGCATAGTTGGATGTGGCCTCAGTATTGTAGCGATAGTACGGGAAATCCGAAGCAACAGTGTACCAATTCTTGAAGGTGCCGGAGTGGTTAGCATCAGGTCCCTCAACGATATCGCCGATGAGCATATCGTGAGCAAGCTGATGAGTAGCATCGGCCGACCAGCGGTTACCATAACCCTTGGTAAGGGCAGTATTGTAAACCATCATATTCTCGGGCATGGTGTTCGCCATTCCTTCGAGAGCGAGTTTGATCTTCGATTCGTCACCGCTCTGCAAGACATTTTCGTTAATATCTTCGACGGTGAAATAGTTCGGATTGCTTACGTTAAGACGATCACCGCAAGAAACCAGAAGACCAAGAGCAAGAGCAATAGAAATTATTCTGTATGTTTTCATATGTCTGCGTCTTTAATTATTAAAAATCAAGCTTGACACCGAAGACAACATTCGCCATCTGCGGATATACGCAGTTCGCGACATCGAAGCCACCAATGGCGGACAGGGAAGGATCGATACCCTTCTTCGCGGAGAAGAAGATCAGGTTGTCGGCCGACACATAAGCACGAAGGCCGGAAATATGAGCCCTGTCGGTAATCTTCTTGGGAACGGTGTATCCGAGTGTAATGTTCTTCACGCGGAGATAAGAAGCATTGAAGAGAGACATATCGGTAAGCTGCCAGCTTCCGATACTGGCACCATCATAATTGCAAGCCTTTCCGTTTGCCCACCACTGGATCGGGAAGTATGCACTTTCGTTGGTTTCATTGAAGGTATTACCGATGGTTTCGCTGGCGATCCAGGCGTCATTGTTAGACCATTCTGCATCGAAGTGGCCAGTCCTGTACATGACTTCAGCGTGATCGCGGGAGAAGAACTTGCCACCAATCTGGAAAGCCCAGACCATGCTGAGATCCCAGTTCTTCCAGCGGAGGCTGGAGGTAAGACCGCCCATGATGTCAGGAGTTGCAGAACCCAACTCATACTGAGAAGCATCGGCAGAAACAAGGGTCTTTACGTCGTCGCCGACTTTATAGGTCTTATAACGGCCACCGTGTGCATATGCACCGGTTGTCTCGTTAGCATTGACATCGGCATAGGTGACATGGTGCCAGTACATAGGCAGACCGGACTCCTTGTCAACACCTGCATATTTATAAAGGTAGATGTTGTAGAGGTCGCGGCCTTCGCCACGGAGATAAAGCTTACCCTGACCTGCGTTCTGGCCACCGGTCATTGCCCAGGTCTCAGAAGCGGAAGTCCAGGTTCCCTTAGGAAGTTCAGAAGTCTTCTCATCCCAAGCGGGGAGCTGGCTGTCCGGAACATCTTCGAGGATAGTGCTGAAGTGAGTGAAGTTGACGCTCACGTTCCATACGAAATCCTTCTTGCGAATTATGTCGCTGCTGAGCTCGACTTCAATACCCTTGTTGCGAACCTTAGCGCAGTTACGAGTATTGGTCGTATTTGCCATGTTGGCAAGAGGAGAAACAGACTGAGCGAAGAGGGAGTTGGTGGTGAGGTTGTTGTAGTAGTCAACTGCACCGGAAATCCTGCTGTTCAGGAGGGTGAAATCTACACCGAGGTCAAACTGGTGTACATGCTCCCAGGTAATATCAGTATTGATAAGTCCAGGAGAAGTGAGCTTATAAGTATCGGCAACGCCGGTACCACCGGTGCTTGACTTCCAAGTGGAAACGCCATAAGTCCAGTAAGGATTGCTATAGTAGCCGCTGATACCATTCTGGTTACCTGTTACACCATAGCTGGTACGGATCTTTGCATTGTCCAGCCACAGTTTGGTGTCTTCCATCCAGGGCTCAGAAGTGATTCTCCAACCAGCGCCGACGGACCAGAAGTTACCCCAACGGTTTTCGGGGAGATAGAACTTGGAGGAACCGTCACGACGGAAGGATGCGGAGAGATAGTACTTCTCATCATAGATGTAGTTGGCACGACCGAGATAGGATTCGAGACGATAGTCATCGAGTGACCACTTATCGTTTTCGTAACCGGTAATGTTGCTGTAACGGGAAGTGAAGTTACCAGGCATCGTATATCCGGAGATGAGCTCGTATGCGGAACCCCACTGTACCAGTTCGCTGTGCAGATCCTCGTACTCGTGACCGATCATGGCATCAACATGATGCTTGTCGTATTCACGGTTCCAGGTAAGGAGCTGCTGGGTATTCAGGACACTACGGGACATCTTGCGAATCATGATACCACCCGCGCTTGCGCCACGGCCGGCCTCATGGTTCATGTAACGCATGTTCCTGGTGTTGTATTCTTCAAGGGTAAGGTTCGTGATGAACTTGAATCCCTTAGGAAGGCTTACCTCTGCGAAAACCTTAGGAGTCCAGGTCTGGTTGTGGAACGTTGACTTGTTGGTCTCGGTTTCCCAAAGGAGGTTACGGTTGAAGTTGGTGCCGCAGGTCTTGTTGTCGGCTCCGAGAGGAGACCAGGTAGGACCTGTCGCGAATTTCTTATTACCATCGGCATCGAGGACGACCTTTCCGTCTGCGTCATACTCATAGACAGAGATGATAGGAGCATACTCGTTGATGTAGTACATGGTGTTACTGGAGGTACCACCGGCACCACGGTTCTGCCAACGGGTGGACATCGTGCGGGTGTTGGTGTTTGCGTAAGAAACGTTTGCACCGACCTTGAGCCAATCGGTAATCATGGCATCAACATTCACACGGCCGCTGTAACGCTTGAAGCTGGAAGCAACAAGGTAGGAAGGCTCGTCGAGATAACCGAGAGACACATAATAGTGCATCTTGTCGGTACCGCCGCGTGCGGAAATGTTGTAATCCTGACGGAAAGCAGTCTGCATGAGGAGATCTGCATAGCTCTCATCCCAAAGGAGTTTTGCACTGGGGTTGAGTTTACCATCGGTATTCACAAGATAAGCGCCGCTCATCGTGGAAGAAGAGTTACTTCCGGAACCGGTATTGGTGTAGATTGCACCAGGCACTGAATATGCCATCCAGTTACCGAGCTTATTCTCCTGGAATGCAGTCTCACTTCCTACATAGTCGAAGAGGTGAGCAGATGCGAATTCCCTTGCCTCGGAGTCGGAGTGGTTAGGATTGGAATAATGAGTGTAAGGAATACCATCGGTACCCACGGCAGGGATACCATCAGCCGCACCATAGCGATAGGAGTTGTAAATGCTCCTCCATGCATACTCGTAGTAATCCTTTGCATTGTCGATGTGGTTGTTCTTGTAGGGGCCTACGAAGTTGTAACCAACCCTGCTTTCGAAGGAAATTCGTGCCTTACCTGCCTGTCCGGCCTTGGTGGTGATGAGAACAACACCGTTAGCACCACGGGAACCGTAAAGGGCGGTGGAAGCAGCATCCTTCAGGATAGTCACGGATGCGATGTCTTCAGGATTCAAACGGGAAAGAGGATTCTCCAGGGCATTCTGGTCTGCTTTTGCAGGCTGGGCGGCCACGCCATCGATAACTACGAGGGCAGCAGCAGCATCGGCCTTTGCAGAAGAAATACCACGGACGCGGATACCCATATCCATACCAGGCTGACCGTCGGTTGCAGCTACGCGAAGACCAGGGGCAGTACCTTCCAGCATACGGGATACTGACGAGGTGTTCTGGGCTGCGATAGTCTCGGACTGGATTGCAGACAGGGAACCGGTGAGGTCTTTCTTACGGGCTGTACCATAAGCAACGACCACCACGTCGTCGAGAAGGAGAGCATCGTCTTCAACAGTTACGACGATGTTGCTCTGGTTACCGACCGTTACACTTGTGGTCTTGTAACCGATAGAAGAAACGACCAGGACACTGCCACTTCCGGCTTTGATGCTGAAGTTGCCGTCCAGGTCTGTTACTACACCGTTGTTGGTGCCCTTTACCTGGACACCTGCAGCGGGTACGGGTTCACCCTTACTGTCAAGAACCTTACCGGTGATGACATTCTGGGCGAATGCCTGCACTCCCAAAAGGAGCACAAGCATTACCATAATGAAACGTTTTACCATAAACAGTAATTAATAATTAAGGTATAGTGTTGTGTTATGTGTCTATAATTATCGTTCAAATTTCAGCATTTTTATTCAATAAAACAAGAATTACGTAGTAAAATGTTAAAACCTGTTATTTAACGGTCAATGCCACACCTCTCAAAAAGCTATCATCAGATGAAGATCCTACCATAAGTGTAAACTCCCCCGCTTCGACTTCCCATCTCTCGGAAGCGCCCCAACATGCCATCATATCAGGGGTTATATCAAATTGAATATCAGCGCTTTCGCCCGGTTTCAAAAATACTTTCCGTATGTCTTTCAGTTCTTTGACCGGACGTGTGACAGAACCATATTCATCGCGGATATACAGTTGCACAGCTTCTGCACCGGCAACAAGACCTGTATTCTTAACCACCACGTTCAAAGCAACACTTTCATCCCGACCGATTTCCATTTTGGAAAGGACCGGTTCCCCATACTCGAATTCCGTATAACTAAGTCCGAATCCGAAAGGATAGAGAGGGCCCTGCTCAGCAAGCGCAAAATGACGGGAATACTGTGAGTGCTTGTGATTGTAAACACACTGTATCTGACCGGCATTGCGAGTAACTGTTACTGGAAGTTTTCCGGAAGGATTGACAAGGCCGAACAGTATTTCAGCAATAGCCTGACCGCCCATCTGACCCGGCTCCCAGGCCTCTACGATGGCATTTACAGAGGGATTCTCCGCCGCCCAGTGGACCCCAAGGGCCCGGCCGCTCATGAGAATGAGCACGGTCGGGCGACCGCTCGCCGCGACCGCTTCCAGCAGTTCCTGCTGGCGGCCGGGCAAGTCGATGTTATCCCTGTCGCAATTTTCGCCACAGGTGCGTCCGAAAGCGGAATAACGCTGGGAATTATCACCCAGCACAAGTATGTTCACATCGGCCTGGCGAGCTTTGGCAGCAGCCTGTCGTATGCCTGCTTCATCAACTGCCGTAACCCGGCCGCGGAATGTCATCGTATCTATCCTGGCACCCGGGCAAACCGTCTTCAGGCCCTCCAGAACCGTAATCACGTCATCGTCGTCCTGCGGCACTACCCAATCACCCAAAATCGTCTGGCTGTCGATATTCGGTCCGCACAGAAATACGCGCGGATGGAGGTATACCCCTGTCGGGAGTTCGCCCTTCGGGCTCACCCCACCATCCCTACGGGACGGTCCCCCCGCTTCCGTGCCGCGGGTGGCACGTCCCTCCAGGGGTATACCTCCATCCACTGCATAGCGCAGCGGCAGGATACCGTCATTTTTCAGGAGGACGATCCCTTCGCGAGCAGCCTCCAGAGAGGTTTGGCGGTGTTCTGGAATGGCGGCGAAACCGCGTTCCGAAGGAATCTCCGGAATAGGGTTCTCGAACAGGCCGAGGGCGAATTTGGCCTCGATTATTTTGCGCGCAGCAGCGTCGATGCGCTTCTTCGAAATGCGTCCGCTCTTTACGCCATCCAGCACAGATTCAAAATAATTGTCTCCCTGCATGTGCATATCGATCCCCGACTCAACCGAAACCTTGAATGCCTCGTCTTCGCTGGGCACAAGATGATGCATGCTGTGCAGGCGCTCGATATCCATCCAGTCGCTGACTACAAAGCCGTCGAAACCAAGCTCTCCGCGAAGCAAATCCTCTATCAGCCAACGATTTGCATGGCACGGGACGCCGTTTAACTCGTTGTGGGCGGTCATTACCGTAGCCACATTTGCTTCCTTTATCGCGGCCACGAAAGGAGGAAGATGAAGTTCGCGCATCTTGCGCTCGCTCATATCCATAGGGGATGCATTAAGCCCTCCGAATGGCTCCCCTCCTCCGATGAGGTGTTTTGCACATGCCAGCACCTTGCCTTCGGAGTAATTTCGCTCTCGGCCCTGAAGCCCCCAAATCATATATTTTCCCATCTGGGATACCAGCCATGGATCCTCTCCGAATGTCTCTCCCATCCTACCCCAGCGGGCATCACGCGCCACATCCAGATTGGGCGCGAAAGTCCAGTACATGCCCGTTATCCGCATCTCTTCTGCGGTCTGCGCACCAATCTCCTCCATAATCTCGGGGTTGAAAGTAGAGGCAAGATTGATGGGGGAAGGATACACAGTGCAGCCAGCCCTCAGGCAGTTACCATGAATGGCATCTATTCCGAACAGAAGAGGGATGCCAAGCCTGGATTCACTTGCGAGCGTCTGTAACTGATGGGCTTCTTCGCCGGTCAGCACATGCAGGAATGAACCCACCTTACCCTCGCGAATTTTGTCTGCCAGCCCTGGATTTCCTAGATTCTCATCAGACGCATCTATGTTCTTGTAGGGTGACCCCTGATCCGGCGGCACATAGCATGGGCCTACATACTGGCACATCTGGCCGATCTTTTCCTCCAGTGTCATCTCCTTCAGAAGGAGCTGTGCACGTTTTTCCGAAGGGAGGCTTGGGTCTTTCCAGCCTCCATGGGAACAGGCAGTAATTGCCACGATGGCGGCCAGGTAGATATATCTTTTCATCAGAGCTGAATGTTTACTGTTGTTTTCTCATTGATACCGACTTTGCCGGCAGATACTTTCAAGGTGTTGTCTCCCCAGGTCCAATCCTTGGTCTTTACGCCATTTACAAGCACTTTTCTAGGCTTGGAGGTGCAGCGGACTTCGAAACTGTAATTTCGTGCGGATGGCATTCCCTTGTAGCTTCCCTGCACAGGGTTCACGGTTATACTTGCCGTTTTTCCGCTCTGCCTGCACTCGAAAAGCGTAGAACTGATGGCGCCGTTCTCATATTCGTAGCTTTCCCCGTCATCTTCGTACATGGTGAAGCTGGTATCGCCATGGGGATACACCTTTATTATAAAGTCTGTTTGAGGCTTAGTGCCGATAAATTCCATATCGGGAGCCGTGGGAACGATTGCGCCGTTGCGCACAAAGAACTGTCCGGCTCGGTTGTAAGGGAGCTCGCGTGTGACCGTTTCTCCCCTACTGTCCACAAGTTCACCCGTCCAAACGTTGATCCATTCTCCGGCCGGCAGGTAGATATCGTTGCTATAGGCACTTACAGCATACTGATGACCGAACATATACTGCAGGGCCATGTCATCGCAGTTGCGGTCTTCAGGGAATTCGAGCGGCATCGACCGTACCATAGGCATACCGGTCAAGGCGCCTTCGAGCGCATTCGAATATATGTAAGGTATGAACTGATAGCGGAGCTTGACGTAGAACTTATACATCTCCTTCTCTACCCCTGAATAGTAGAAGGGCTGCATCATGCTGAACCAACTGTTAACCTGCACCCAGGGGAGGAAAATACCGAAATGGAGTCCCGGCATCTCCAGCTCACGCGGCACGCTCATAATGTCGCAGCTGAGGTTCATGAAACCGCTCATGCCGAGGTTGTGCTGGTCGTAGAGGGCTATCAGGCCACCACCGTTGTCTCCGCTGTTAGCGGCAGTCCAGTGCTGTGTACCTGCCCATCCTCCGCAGTAGTGATGCCAACTGCGTTTGCCTGTATGCTTGCGTGTCATGGATGCCACCTGCTTTACGAGAAGAACCTGGTTAAGATTGTGCATCTCCTTGTCCGTCAGACCGTTATAATACTTCCATGTGGGATGCTCATCGATAGTGCGGGCAGGGTCCAGTTTAAATCCTTCCACACCCATATCCATGAAGGTGGTGAGATGGTCCGGCCAGTGCTCCAAGCCGGACTGGGGACGGCCTTCGCGCGCAGCGATAAGGTCTTCCTCTATGATGCTGTGGTCGTATTCCTCACAGAGCCAGAGGCCCAGATGTATGCCCATGCTGTTGAGTTTGCCAATGAAAAGACGCGGATAGTACTTCTTAGGCATCTTGTCCTGCAGCCAGTAGGGCTCGGGAGAGAAACGGTCGTAGTTCCATTTCTTCTTGGTAGAGAAGTCGTAGCGCTTCTCCATCCACTGCGGCTCCAGCCAGAACAGGTCCACGGGCACGCCCATCTGCCGGAAGTTAGCCGCATCGGAGAGGATGGCCCACTGGTCTTCCCGCATGTTGGGGCCGAATGCAAAACCGTAGGCCCACTTGGGCAGCACGTAGGTGCGGCCTGTTATCTGGGTATAAAGATCCAGCACAGAAGGCATGTCCGTGCCCACCATCAGGTAGAAATCCGCCTCATCGAAGGTGTTGTAGATGTTGAAACGCTCAGGATCGGTGTATCCCACATCGAAGTGGCATTTGCGAGTGGTGTTGTTGAAAATTCCCCATCCGCGGGAACTCATCATGAAGGGCATTGGAATCTCCGTGTGCTGGTATGCAGTCCACATGCGAAGCATCTCTCCACGGTGCTGTATATGCTCGCGGGAGGTGCTGCCACCGCCATAGAAGCGCTCGCCGTCTGCCATACTGATGGATATGATGCTGGCTTTTGCAGGGTCACCGGCTTCTGCAGTATCCCTTTTGTTCTTGCTATTGTTGTCGTCCCCGATGATTCCGTCGTTCTTCGCCACGACAAGTCCGCCGAACTTGTCGATTACGGCTTCTGCCAGCGCACGTACTTCGGGTGTCCCAGGTTTCCGGAAGAGGATATCCTGCACCATAACCTTGCCGGACGCGTCTTTCAGGCAGATAGTGCCGTCGGCTTTAGCTATGATAAGCGTAGCTTTGGACGTAGTGAATATGTAGCTTTCATTCAGGCCGGCGGGCTGGCCTTCATCGTAGGTATATGTGCTTTCTACAGGCGCCCAGTCGGTTTTCACAACTCCATATCTGTTTAGCAGGGCCTCCGAAAATGTGCCTTTCGGGGAAATGCTTACACGGAAAATGGCATCGGTGCACACCTCCACCTTGACTTTCAGGCCGTTGTCCAGTTTAACTTCCTGCACGGGCCCGGCTGAAAGAGCAATGCCGGAAAGCATACAAAGGATTGTTGAAATTATTGCTTTCATGTTATTCTTTATTGGAGAAAGTAACGTTTATTCCAGGGTCATTCTTGGCGATTTTCGCCATATCATCCATGTTGAATGAGACAGTACCGATAATGAATTCGGGAACATTGTACGAACGAAGTTCTTCCTCATAATAATGGGAGTCCTTCTGAGGCAGAAGGAATGCCTTGGAAGCTTTTCCGTTCTCGTCGATATGGGAAATATACAATCTGCTGTACAGCCCGTCCAAGCGGCGGCTTACATATATGATCCAGCGGCCGTTGCTGCTCCAGCAGTGATAGCTCTCTGCTTCGGCACTGTTAGCCTCATCCAGGCTGCTTATGCTACCATCTTCCAGATTCAGAAGCCTAAGGTCGGCATCGTGATGCCAGATAGCGAAGCATCCGTAATCCGTTTCCGTAAACAATATGAAGCGCCCGTCAGGAGAAACACGGGGAAAGGTCGCACCGTGGCCGCTACGAGCTGCACTATAGACAGTATCTATCCTGTCTCCAAAAGCGCCCGTCTCGGGATCGAAAGCGATTGAGCATATACTGTAACGTATATCTTTATATCCTCCCGGCACTTTCTGGGCAGGAGAAGAACAGAAATACAGGGTCTTGCCGTCCGGAGAGAACGCCGGGAAGGTTTCGAAACGGGTAGTATCTGTAAGCAAGGGAGATGTAAAGACCTCGTGATTATCCACATCGTACATCACCACGTCGGACATAGAATCATACACCTCGATGCGGTTGGGGTTGGTGGTATGGAAGAACTGGGCTATGTCGTTAACGGAAAAACCGATGTATTTACCTGACGGATGCCATCTGGGATACACAAGGGCGGATATTGTTTGCGGTGTCTTTGTGTTCAACTTCTCGATCTGGCCTTCATTCCACGTGTATGTTCCGCCATTTTTTGCGCGCATGTGGAACATCATCTTACCCGGGTCCCGATTGCAGAAAGAATGGCAGTTCATGCAATTGTTATCGGTTTTGTCATTGGTGATTACAGGCTTTTCGGTAAACGATTCCAGCGAACGCTGGTAAATGCCAAGTTTGTACCAGGTTTCATATCCAGGGGGGATAAGCCTGTAGGCGACATACGGATCTATCTTATCGGCACTTACATAGATGGTGAAAGGCTTGAATGCCTTCCATACCCCGTCTTCCTTGATGCATACCGTTGCGGTGATATCGCCCTCTGAAGTTAATGCATGCCATTTTTTTATGGGGATGCCAAACTCCGGGCCCTTCATCCTGAAAACAGTATTTCCCGCAGAAAGGATGAGTGCGGACTGCGCAGCATCGCCGTCGTAACGGAAAATAAGAGGAGCGATATTGACGGGAACCGTAACTCCTGAATAATCAGGAAAAACAGGAGCCCCGGCATCGATATGCTCACATATATCAATATCCCGCGCACATGCGCAAAGGATTGAAATCATTAACAGACCGGTAGTCAGATGCTTCATTGGTTATTGGCTCTCAAAATATAATACCAGAATGTACCTTTATACTTATCCAGGGACAGGCGGGTTTCGATACGGGTCTTGAAATCCCTGTAATCATTCCACATTCTTTTGTCAACCCCGACTTTCTTCCAATAGCCACTCTCCAGCTGGGAAAGCATGCAGGCGGCTTCGGCAAAAGCTTTAGGCAGTTTCGGAAGTGCTTCGGTGCCATAGAATTCATCCAGGAAACCCCTGAAACCATCCATATTGCATTCCAGCAAATATAGCACACCCAGATAATCAACAGCATTCCGGTAGGATGGATTCTGGCGTATAATCACCTTAAGATCCTCTTCCAATCCCTCTTCGAGTGAAATATGGTCTTTTATGGGCACACAACGGCGTTTTGGCCCAAGCTCAGGGTCGGAATCCACAGCGGAATCATCATATAGCAAAGGCTTGTATCTGCTGCAGTCGAAACCGTCATTCTCGAGAATTGAGATATACTTTTCCGCCACCCGGTAGGCGCCCAGCACCAAGTTAGTCTGCACTAAACGCGTAAGCAAATACGGATCACGCTCATTCTCCCCTACCACCAAAGCCTCGAAGTACATACGTTGCGCATATGCGACGTGGCCCATCGACCAGTAAACATCTCCCAACACCGTTCCCACTTCGTTTGTCCTGTTCCATTCCGGAATCAGGCCTGCTGATCCGGCCTGGGTATATTTGAATACATCTTCAGCCAGGCGACCTGTCTCAGCCAGAGCCAGGTTCAATTTTGCCAGCTCATGGTAATTGACAGCCTTTCCGTCATCTTTGTAGGAAGCTATTACTTTTTGCCAGTCTGTCTCCACACTTTTATTGCCCTTGCACGCAGTAACGCAAGGCAGGATGGCAAGCACCGCAATAACAAAAAACTTCATCTTTGACATTTCATGTAAAAATAATAAAAACGAGATTAAAATCAAAATTGTTATATTTGTAATGATGTACGATTTTTCATACTAATACACCATAAAATGAAGAAATTACTCAGAATCGTATCTGTCCTGGTCCTTGCCTCCGCATTCGCGGTGCAGGCGGGCGCCAAGGATTACCTTGCCACCGAATTCGGTGCCAAGCCCGACGGAGAGACCCTCAACACGGCTCCCATCCAGGCGGCAATCGACTACATCTCCACCCACGGAGGCGGACGCCTTATATTCAAGGGCGGGGATTTCGTCACGGGCACCATCTACATCAAGAACGATGTCACCCTACATCTCGAAGAAGGAGCACGCCTGCTCGGATCCCTCAACCCCTGGGACTACATCAAGGATCCCGACGCCAAGTGGACCTCGATGATCTTCTCCATCGGCCAGAAAAACATTGGCATCACCGGTAAAGGCGAGATCAACTGCCGCGGCTTTCTTGTGGCCACCAAGGGCGTCGACTACTGCCATCTCGGCCTGATCGACGATCCCCTCAAGCTGGACCGCCTGCAGGAAGGCAAGCGCCCCGAGAACCTCCACTTCTACAAGTGCGAGAACATCACCGTGACGGGCATCACCCTCAAGGATCCCGCATCCTGGAACCAGCAGTACGACAAGTGCCGCAACATCTATGTGGACGGCGTTTCGGTAGATGCCAAATCCTATTGGAACAACGACGGAATCGACATCGTGGACTGCTCCGACGTGATCATCCGCAACTGCAGGTTCGACGCTGCCGACGACGTCTACTGCTTCAAGAGTCACAGCAAGGACGGCGTTTCCGAGAATATCCTCGTGGAGAACTGCTGGGGACGTTCCAGCGCCAACGGCATTAAGTTCGGCACCTACACCCTCGGCAAATTCAAGCACTTCCGCTTCTATAACATGGAGATCGTGGACACCTACCGTTCCGCCATCACCATCGCCACCGTGGACGGCGCCCAGATCGAGGATGTGGTCATCGACGGCCTCAAGAGCATCCACACCGGCAATCCCATCTTCATCCGCACCGGTTCCCGCCGCACCCAGGAGCAGACTCCCTACATGAAGGATATCGTCATCAAGAACGTGTATGCCGAGGTTCCCTTCGACAAACCCGATGCCGGTTACATGTATGAGGGCCCCGTGGAGGATCTCCCCCGCAACGTATGCCCCAGCGGCATCCAGGGCATCCCGGGCATCCCTATCCAGAATATCACCCTCGAGAATATCGAGATAGTCTATCCCGGCCAGGCCGATAAGGATTACGCCTACCGCGGCTCCTCCAAGGCCGAGCTGGAAGCGATTCCCGAGCTCGAGAAGAGCTATCCTGAGTTCTCCAACTGGAAGGAACTTCCCGCATGGGGCTTCTACATCCGTCACGCCGAAGGCGTCACCTTCAAGAACGTGAAGATCAGCGTTGCCGGAGAGGATTACCGTCCCGCCATCGTTGCCGACGATGTGAACGGCCTCAACTTCCAGGGCGTGCAGATCAACCAGCCTTCTGCCGACAAGAAAAAGAAGCAGATCATTACCAATAATGTCAAGAAATTCAAGAACAAGAAATAATGAAAAAGATTATAGCTATAGCGGCAGCGGCTCTCCTTTGCGTGAGCGCGCTCGCACAGAATAATAAGGAATGGAATGCCTCTTACTTCGGCATCAAGAGTAATGGTCTGATCGACAATACCACCAGCATCCAGAAGGCTATCGATTTCATTGCCGAGAAGGGCGGTGGCACCCTCACTTTCTGCGTGGGCCGTTACCTCACCGGTGCGGTTTATCTCAAGAGCGGAGTAAACATCCGACTCGATGCTGCAGCCGACATAATCGGCACCGACAATATCTACGGCTACAAAGGCCAGAAGGCCATTTTCAATGGAATCGGCGTTGAGAACGTGCGCATCTTCGCAACCCGCGGCAACGGTGTCGTAGACGGCCGTGCAGACCTCGTGCTTGCCAGCTACAAAGACCAGAAGGACAAGGGTTACCTCCCCGAGGGCACACCTGTCCCCACCCTGTTCTATTTCGAGAATTGCAAGAACATCAAGCTCATCAAGGTGCTGTACCGCAACCCCGCTACTCCCGGCAAATTCTATGAGGCCGTGAACAGCGATGTGGTGAATGACGGTTGCTTCACCGATACACGCGAATAAATGAAACGATTCATTCTTGTTGCAGCGCTGCTCCTGGCAGCGCTGCAACTTTCAGCAGATACCTGGAAAGCCCGCTGGATTTCTCGGGCCTACAGCCCCTGTGACGCCAACACCTGGATAGCCTTCCAGAAGAAGGTGGATTTAAAGACCGTTCCGGCGGAACTGCCCGCCAGGATTGCAGCAGACAGCAAATACTGGCTGTGGATCAATGGCGAAATGGCGGTCTTCGAAGGCGGCCTCAAGCGTGGACCGGCTCCCGGCGACGGTTATTACGATACAGTGGACATCGCCCCTTACCTGAAGGCGGGAGAGAATGTAATCTCCGTGCTGGTATGGTATTTCGGGCGCAACGGCTTCAGCCACATGAACAGCGGCACCTGCGCGCTTCTCTTCGAAGCGGTGGGAGGCGGCGTGGAGATACTCTCGGATTCCAGTTGGGATGCCTGCGTGCAGTTTGCTTATGGCACGGCATCCGGCAAGGCCCCGAACTACCGCCTGAGCGAGAGTAACGTCCTCTACGATGCCCGGAAGTTCAATCCGGACTGGTTCAAGGGCGTGTCCAAAAAGATGGGTAGCGCTTTCGAAATCACAATTGAGCCCGGCCGTCCGCCTTTCGGCAAGCTGGTTCCCCGCCCGATTCCCCTTTGGAAGGATTATGGGCTGCGCGACTATGCTGAAGTCCGCCGCAGCGGCGACACCCTTATCTGCCATCTTCCCTACAATGCCCAGTTCTCGCCCTATATGGAGCTTGAAGCCCCTGCCGGCAAAGCTGTGCTGATGGTTACCGACCACGATGCAGTGGGCACGGAGAAGTGCCTTCACGGCGAGTACATCACCAAGGGCGGAAAGCAGGCTTACGAGCATCTGCCATGGCTGAACGGAGAGTACATGTACTATATTGTGCCTGAGGGAGTTACCGTCAGCAAGGTGCAATTCCGCGAGACAGGCTACGACACTGCCTTTTCCGGATATTTCCGCTGCGATGATCCCCTACTTAACGAGTTCTGGCAGAAGGCACAGCGCACTCTTTACATATGCATGCGCGACACATGGATGGACTGTCCCGACCGCGAGCGTGCTCAGTGGATTGGCGACGAGGTCCACGAGATGATGGAGGCGTTCTACGCACTCAGCCCGTCTTCGTGGAATCTTGCCCGCAAGGGCTTCATCGAGTTTGCCAGATGGGCTGCTCCGGACGGAGGTCTGTATGCTCCCGTTCCTTGTTCCAACTGGTTCAGGGAGCTGGCCCAACAGAGCCTTGCCGCCGCAGGCTGGTACGGCTTCCATGACTACTGGTTCTACAGTGCCGACGATTCATTCATCCCGGAAGTCTATCCCGCCCTGCACAAGTATCTACACGAAGCCTGGCAACTTGATACCGACGATCTGCCTCTGGAACGCACCAAGGGCTGGAACTGGGCCGATGCCGGCCGCGATATAGACAGGGTAGCCCTGCTGCATCCGTGGTACTATCTTGCCCTGAAGGGCGAGAGGGATATGGCCGGAGAACTGAACAAGATTGATGATGTCGGCACCGACGAAGCAATGATGGACCGCCTTAAGGAATCTTACAACCGTCTTTTCTGGAACGGCTCGTGCTATAAGACTCCCGGCTATGAAGGCCCTGCGGACGACCGTGTGCAGGCTCTCGCAGTTGTTTCAGGCATTGCAGGGCCGGACAAGTACGACGCTATCCTGAAAGTTCTTGCCAATCGCAAGGAGGCCGAGACCTATTTCATGCGCTACGTGATAGATGCTTATTTCGTTATGGGCACAGCCGATCTCGCTCTGGCCCGCCTGCGCGAGTATATCCCTCAGGTGATGAGTCCGGATTACAGTACGATTTATGAGCACCGCGGGCTGAAGAATACCAGCAACCACGCGTGGAGCGGACACGGCATCATTATCTGTAGCCAGCGTCTGGCCGGCATCGAGCCTCTGAAGCCCGGTTTCAAGGAGTTCTCGGTAAGGCCTCAGATGGCTTCGCTGAAGCATATAGAGTGCGGGCTGGAAACAGCTTACGGGATGATCGAAGTCACGCTGGACCGTCGCGGCCGCCGCATCAATGCCGTCATTTCAGTCCCTGAAGGCACCACGGCAGTCGTCACCGACTCCCGCGGCCGCCTCCAGCGCCTCTCCCCCGGCCAGCATAAAGTAGTTCTCTAGTACTGTAGCCTGCCAGGCACTGCCCCTGGCGGACGTGTCCACCCCCGGACACGGGCAGGGGGAGGGGCCCATCGCAGATGGGAGGGGCCGGAGTGAACGAAGTGAACGGAGTTCCGCCAGGGGCAGTGCCTGACAGACTAAGTATCAACGAGTTATGCAAAATCGTCTGGTGAAAATTCACCAGACGATTTTATGTAAGTGGCTGAAAGACAACTAGTACAGGATGACAGGGCCGATGAGGCCGGCAGGCTTGAGGGGGGTGTTGCGGCGGAGGACGAAGCGCTGCGCGTTGCGATTGTCCGTCAGAGTCTGCATATAATTACTCATAAGGGTAGTCACCTTCACCTCGATGGTATTGTTCCCAGCCTTCACCAGGCCGTCGACCGGAATCACGGCATCGCCGTACCAGTGCAGACCGGCAGGCTTGCCGTTAATGCTGACTTCTGCGATATAGCCCACCTTGCCAAGGTTCAGATACTTCGGAAGGGCGCCTGAGACCGTGAACCTGGCCGTGTAGGTGGCGGTTCCCATGAAGTTCTTGTATTCTTCGGTGTCCTTCAGGTCAACCAGATCGGCCATCACGGTGCCGGGCACGTCCGGAACTTCAGGATTGACCAGCGTTACCGCCCAGTCCTTTACTTCTACAGGCTTTGCTCCAGATACGGGAAGCTTCTTGTACGCAGTAGCCTCGCCTCCCATCTTGTTGAACATGAATACGAAGCTCTCGGACGGGCCGAAGTCGAAATGCACCTTGCCGGAGGCATCCAGTTTGAGCGGATGACGCTTGCCTGTGGCGGGGTCGTATATCCACGCCTTACGGCCCTTGGTGATGGATGCGGGGAAGGTAATGTCGGTGGACTTGCCTTCGAGCCTGCTGGCATTCACGAAGAAGTAGAAATCGCTGCCGTCATCCATGGTATAGCGGTTCTGGAGAAGGAAACGGTCGGGCGTGCCAATCTTCACAGAAGAAGGGAGATTGTACTTCGCGGCCACGTCCGTGTACCACTCCAGGAAGTGGTCCCCTTCCGGCTTGGGAAGAAGGATGAAGCGGCCGGTATTCTTGAGTTCGTCCACGATTGCCTGGATGCGGGCATCACGGGCCTCGAAATCCTGCATTCCAACCGATTTCTCGGGATAGGCCTCTATGCAGAACACACGGCCGCCGCCGAGCACGAACTCGCGTATCTTCTCCATGGCCTCGACGGTCGTGCCGCGCACCTCGACGGTGAACAGCACCCCGTACTTCTTGGGGCCGTAGCATAGTTTGCCATTCTTGACTGTGGCTCCTGCCAGGATACTCTCGGACACATAGTCAGCACCGCCTCCATTCTTGTGGATGGCCTCCCAGACCAGCGAGGTATAGGGGATGTTGAGCTTCACCGGGAAGGGCTCTGTCTGCACGCCCATGGTAGACCAGAGGTCGGCATTGGCGGGCAGGATGGCTATGTCGGTGTACATATCCGCGTTGCGCACCAGGGCACCCATGCGGGCGCGGTAGTCGTTCAGCAGTTTCCAATAAGGCCACCAGGTGTTCTTCTCGTTATAGTAGCTGCCGTACTGCACCCAGCCCGGGAAGGGGGCTTCCTTGGGTGAGTAGTTGAATCCGTGCCACACCGAGTGGGTGATGCCGGAGATGCAGCTCATGTCCGAGCCCACCTTCAGGTATTCCAGGGAGGTGGAGAACACGTTGTAGGTATTGGTCATTTCCTCGCAGCTCACCAGACGCTTGCCGGTAAGATGGGCGGCGGAAGATACGTACTTGTCTATCATGGTATATCCGCGGCCACGGCGGTAGTCTTCGTCTCCCATCTCCTCGCCCACCACGTGGCGCAGCCAGTTGGTTGTCCAGGACTCGCCTTCGGGGATGTCGAGGCCCATGGAGGTTTCTTCGATGAAGAATCCGCATCCGTAGCCCTGCGCGCGGGATTTCACGCCATGGTCGCGAGCCCACTGCTCGTAAACCTTGAAGAAGCGCTCTTCCAGGAGTTCCGCCTTGGTCAGCTCGAAGACGTAGCGGGCGCGGTTCACCTGGTTCTGGAACTTCTCACCCTTGGCGCAGCCGTAGTTGAAGTCCTCGACCTCGCCGAGGCGGCGGAGTTTGAACATGGTGAAGGGCAGCCAGGGCAGGATGTCGTAGCCTCTGCGGGCCTTGAACTGTTCTGCGAAATCACCCGTCCAGTTGGCTCCCTCGAGTTCCATACTGTCCACAAAGAAGGCGCGTAGGTGGTTGGACAGAGGGCCCAGCTTAGCTTCGATGCGGTCGGACATGCGGTCGAGATACTTGCGCACGGCGGCCGCGTTCATATGGTCCAGGATGGGGCCTGCGGCACCGGGAGCGCCATTAATTACGCTGGCGAAGGAGTTGTACTTCACCATATAATATACCTGCCACTTGCCGGCGGGAATCTTCATCTTGATGGTGTTCCTCTTCACCTTGTCGGTGATGTCCTGGGCCTCGGAGAGGTCGTTTATAGGATCCGGCACCAGCAGCACCTTAAGCAACTCAGGCACACGCCCGGGATTGGGGATGGAAACCTTTGGATCCAGCTCCTTATAGACATGGAAAAGGGATTTGTCGTACACTGCCCCGCCCGTGGCCTTGTCGCAGTAGGTCAGGATCACTGAGGCGCGCTCGTCGCGCGGAAGGGTTTCCGAGCCGAAAGGCCAGCCGGAACCGACAATAAGGTCGCAGGTCATGCCGAGCTTCTTCGCCTCGTCGAAAGCCACGCCGAGCATGTCTATCCACTCGTCGCTGAGCCAGACCAGGGATTTCTTGCCAAGGGCATCGTCCGGACGCCCGGGGAAGGAAATGGGATTGATCTCCACGCCGGCGATTCCGGCTTCTTTCAGGAGATTCAGCTCCCGGCGGATCTCCGCCTCATCTACGCGGTCCCCGTTCCACCACCAGCGCACATAGGGCCGATAGGCATCCGACGGGTTCTGGAAGGCCTGGAATACGGCCTTTGAACTGATAGAAAATGCGGGCAATGCCAGAACGAGCGCTGCGATGACTAAAAGTATCCTTTTCATTTGTCTACGTGCTTTACGGGTGCTGGTTTATCGGAGAAAACGTTGATGCAGTCTACTACCATGTTGATGTCGCCGGGCTTGTTGGTCCACTTTACTGCCACCTTGTGCTCGCCCATGGGGAGGTCCCAGATGCCGCAGATCTCGCGGGTCTGGCCGTTTCCGGCAGTGGGCAGCTGGACGGTCTTGTATAGCTTGCCATCCACCCAGACCTCGACGTTTGCCTTGTAGTCCGTCACATTGTAGGGCTTGGGCAGGGTGAAATGATATGTCAGGATGGCACCCTTGCCGGTGAAGGCATAATCTCCCATCTGCCAGGGAGTCTTCTTGATATCCGTCTTGGATACCGGCCAGTGGCCTTCGAAGCCCTGCTCCAGACGCACTGCCTGAGGCTTCTGGGTCTTGATGGTCACGCTCGGGCCCTCGGTGCTGCCGCCGTTCAGTTCGATCACCTTGAGCGCCTGCTTGAAACTCATCTTGTACGCACGGTTCAGGGAGATATCGGTGTATTTGAAATCCATGTCCTCAACCTCGTAGATGGGCGTTTTCCAGTAGGCGGGAATCTTGTTGAAGCCGAGAATGGTGCCCAGGATGCCTCCGGCGGATGCAGGGTTGCAGTCGGAATCGTAGCCGCAGCGGGTGGATATGTCGATGGTGCGGTAGAAGTTGCCGTTACCGTAGAGGAGACCTATAATGATATAGGCGCTGTTGATGACTGCGTCGATATTGAAGGCGGATCTGAAGCCACTGGGGCAGCCTATGTCGTAGCCATACTTCTCGTTGGCCAGCGCCCAGGTGATATGCCAGTCGTCCGGATACTGCTTCCACCATTTGATAACGTCCGCCATGCACTTGTAGTACCTGCTCTGCGCAGGGATGGTCTTGAGTGCTTCGCTGACGATGAACGGGATGTCGTTGGATACGAAAGCCAGGGCATACATAGCCGCCACGTACACTCCCCCGTACCAGCCGTCGCCATAGTTCATTATGTGGCCAATATCATCGGTGTATCCGACCGCCGCATTGATCATTCCGGGAGCCATGATGCCGGCATAATCCGCTTCTATCTGAAAGTCGATATCATCGGAATGGGCATTGTTCTTCCAATGACCGGATTCCGGAGGCATGATGCCCTGCAGGATATTGTAGCGTGCCTGCAGATTGGCGTGCCAGAGAGGATATCCTGCATTCGCGAATGCCTTCGCAAAGGATTCCACAGGAGCATCGAGTCCCTCGCGGTCGAAAACCTCGACGAATGTGAGGTCCATGTACACGTCGTCATAGAGACCGGGGGTATGATCATACCACCACTTGACTATATGTTCATTCCAGTCGATGGGATATTCATCCGGAATGAAGTTGGAGTACTTGAATTCGGTAGGTCCTCCATATGTGCAGCCTATGACCTGCCCGGCCCACGCCCCACGGATCTTGTCCTGGAGGACCTGCTTGGTCATTTTTACTTCGGCGGGAATAACGGTCTTTTTAGATTTGGCATCTGCGCCGGCAGAGGCAGCAAGAAGCATGATGCCGGAAAGGAGAAGGATCAGATTGCGTATTTTCATAATTGCAGTGTTGATACTACAAATATAGGAAATTCGGCATACAAAAAAAAGCGGCGCCCTTCTGGGACGCCGCTTTGTAGTTAACTAAAGTATTGCCGATAAAACCACCGCTAAAAAGATCTGAAATCGTTTCATAGTGTACTGCCTTGTTATAAACCACTATGAAGATGCAGATCACGCCTCTAACGTTGCAGCAACTCTTCGCTTCTGGCGATGAATTCTGCAAGGGCCTTGCCCTTCAGCATGCCGTTGGAAAGAAGGGCAAGGTCCACCACCTGACGAAGCAGCGGGGATTCCTTGTCCTTGCTTTCCCAGATCTTGGAAATCAGGGGATTCTCCATGTTCACCTTGATGTTGAACGACTCCGGCATCTCGCCGTAGAAGTTCATGCCCCCGCCCAGGGCGCTCATCTCGCGGTAGCGGCGCATGAATTCATTGCGGGTGATCAGCACAGGTGCGGATGTCTCGCCGAGGTTTTCGGCTTCGACATAGTACTCGTTCCCGGCGGGCAGCACTGCCTTGAAGAGTTCATCCAGAGCCTTCTTGTCATCTTCGCTCATCTCGGGTTTCACCTTGTCTTCCTTCGGAATAAGGTTATCCACGGAGTCGGAGTCTACGCGTGCGAAGCGCGCATCCTTCAGCTTCTGCTCAAGCAGGTTCACGAAGTGGGAATCCAGCTCGCAGTCCATAAGCAGCACATCGTATCCTAACTTCTTCGCTGCCTCTATCTGCCCGTACTGGGCCTCCACGTCCGTGGCATACAGGTAGACGACTTTCTTGTCCTTGTCGGTATGTTCGGTCTCGATCCCCTTGCGGTAATCCTCGAAGCTGAAGTACTTACCGTCGGTATTCTTCAGAAGGGCGAAGTTCATCGCGCGCTCGCAGAACTTCTCGTCCGACAGCATGCCGTATTCGATGAAGAGTTTCAGATTGTCCCACTTCTCTTCGAACTGCTGGCGCTGCTCCTTGAATATCTCTTCCAGCCGGTCGGCCACCTTCTTGGTGATGTAGGTGCTTATCTTCTTGACATTGGCATCGCTCTGGAGATAGCTGCGGCTCACATTCAGAGGGATGTCCGGGGAATCGATCACGCCGTGAAGCAGGGTGAGGAAGTCCGGCACAATGTTGTCTACATGGTCGGTCACGAACATCTGGTTGCAGTAGAGCTGTATCTTGTTCTTGTCGATGGCCATGCGCTCCTTGATCTTGGGGAAGTAGAGAACGCCAGTGAGGTTGAAGGGATAATCCACGTTAAGGTGTATCCAGAACATGGGTTCCTCTTCGAAGGGATAGAGGGCCTTGTAGAAGTTCTTGTAGTCTTCATCCTTAAGCTCCGAAGGGGCCTTGGTCCAGATCGGATCAATGTTGTTGATAACGTTGTCTTCATCTTTCTCCACTTCCTTACCGTCTTTCCACTCGGTCTTTTTGCCGAAAACGACCGGCACCGGCATGAACTTGCAGTACTTGCCAAGGAGCTGGGAGATACGGCCCTTGGCCGCGAATTCGTCACTGTCCTTATCGAGATAGAGGGTGATGACAGTGCCACGGTCGGCCTTCTTGCCATCCTCCATGCTGTATTCCGGAGATCCGTCGCAGGTCCATTTGACGGCCTTTGCGCCCTCCTGCCAGGAAAGGCTGTCAATGGTGACCTTCTCGCTCACCATGAAGGCGGAATAGAATCCCAGACCGAAATGGCCTATGATGTTCTGGTCCTTGTACTTCTCGAGAAACTCCCCGGCGGAGGAGAATGCGATCTGGTTGATGTACTTGTCGACCTCTTCGGCTGTCATGCCTATGCCGTGGTCGATGACCTTGAGGGTCTTTTTCTTCTCGTCCAGTTCTATCTCGACCTTGAGGTCGCCGAGTTCGCCCTTGAACTCGCCGTTGGATGCGAGCACCTGGAGCTTGCGGGTCGCATCTACCGCATTCGCCACCAATTCACGGAGAAAGATCTCGTGATCGGAATAAAGGAATTGCTTGATGACCGGGAATATATTCTCGGTGGTTACACCGATTTTGCCTTGTAGTTTCTCTTTTGCCATAACAAAAAATCGTTTCAGTTGTTCTGCTGAAACGATTCTCAAATTGTATTCCAGTGACAAATTGTCAATAGGATATCTCGTCTCCCTTGAAGGTTGTTGTCACGTTATCCAGGAGAGTCGAATTATTGTATGTTTTCAGGATTGCATCTCCATAGCAGAAGAGCATGAGTTTGGGAGTATAGCCATACCCTTCTACATACATCATGCTGGTCTGCAGCGAGAACTCGAGCTTGGCAGAGCTGAAATCAGCCGTAAAACCGTTTCCCTCATCGTATACACCTATATAGTCCGACTGGAAGGTCGCATACTTCTCATCGTTTCTCCCTGTCATCCTGATATTGCCGGCGAAAGACAGCGCTCCGGTTCCGGTGCTGGCGAATGTCCAGGTGCTGTCGGCGACCAGCTGGATTTCCATTTCACTGGCGGATGAGCCGAAACGGTTATAATAAGTTTCCGAGGTCATAAGGGTGTCGAAACCGGCGGTAAGGATGGTATCCTTTGCCTGCATGTCCAGATCCAGCAAGACAAGCACCGCGGCAGTAGCGGAACTGTTAAGCAACTCAATATTCAGATTGGCAAGATTCGCGGGAGTCCTCTGGGACACCATATCGCTCGAATATGTGCACGAAGCCAGCAATGCGGCCGCCAATGCGATAGTAATGATCTTTTTCATATCCTGTCCTCCCTAAAATCTGAAGCCTACACCACCGTGAACCCAGTTCACCGCTGTACCAAGGCAGCCTTCGGCGAAGCAGAACACCCTGCCGCCGAACTCTACTCCCAGAGGCACGAACTGCACCTCGAAAGATACTTTCTCGTCGATATTGTCGAATCCCGCAAAATAGCCGGATCCAACCGACACGCCCAGATAGAGCGACAATAAACCTTTCTGGAAATAACTGACATGGGCCTCGGGCATTACTATATATGTCTGTCCACTGCGCTCGGCCTTCAACTGATCGGTGATGCCGTCATAGCGCTGGTTCGAATATGATCCGTAAATCACCTGCGCTCCGCAGCTCAGCCATTCGTTCACCTGGTAGAGGCCTTCGGCAGATATGGCAGGAAGAGCCTTCGTATCTGAATAATAGTCGTCATATATTCCCTGGATGCCATAGTGCCCGGTGCTCAGACCGGAGACGAACTTCTCCGCACCAGATCCGGGCAGTCCGGTGCCCAGACGTACGGAAAAGCGGGAACCTTCCCCCTCCTGTGCAAACGCCAGGACGGAAAGGAGCAGGCATCCTGCTATTAAGGATAATCTCTTCATTATTTGATACTTTTTGATGACAGTTTGGCAAGGTCGTCCTCCGCTTTCACCTTGTCGATGATTGCGGCCACGATCTTGAATGTTCTCGAATCTCTGGTGTATGTGGCGGGGGTGATGAATTTCACGCGCCCCTGACGCTGAAGCTTCTGGGCCGTGGCCTTCTTCTTGGCGGAGTCCGGATCATATACGGCGATGGGGTTGCCTCCGAACATTCCCACTATCTTCATGCAGGGGATGTCCGTTTCTCCGTCGCCGAAGTAGATCATGTGCGAGAAGGGGATGCGTTTCTTGTCGTCCGCGATGCTGGCGTTCACCATCTTGGAATCGTGCTGGCTGGTGATGCCCTTGCTGATCTTGAACAGGAACTGGGTCTTAGCCGTGTGGTCCACCGCTATACCGGGCCATTCCGCTATGCCTTCTTCATTATATATAAAGGTGCCCGCATATATGTGGTGGAATTCCTTTGCGATGGACGAGCCCTCTATTATCTCCTTCAGGCCGGACGAGTTGATGTAATGCTCCACGCGCACACCCTTCTGACGCCCATACTCATTCACTATCCCGAACCACTCCTTCACGCCTTCATAGAGCTCTATGTGCTTGCCGAATTCCTTGAACTTGCTGCGACGCAGGGGGATGCCCGCCTTGCGGGCCTCGTCGAACATCAGCTTCATGTAGGCCAGCACATTGCTCGCATCCTGACCGACTGCGATGCCGTCGCTCATTTTCCAGAACTCTTCCTTAGTCTTGCCCACCGCCTGGATGAACCCAAACTCCTGCATATTGCCTGGACTCAGAGTGCCGTCGAAGTCGTAGATCAGCGCTACTATCGGTTTTTTTGCCATAGCTTTTTACCCCTTATTGTCAAATTTCGCCACAAACATAATCAATTTTCACCACATACCGTCAATTATTCTTGTACAGTCCTGCTATTGGCAGTACTTTTGTCTGATAGCCAACAGGCAGTTATTTTAAACTATATAATATGTACAAAAGACCTGAAGCTCCCAAGGCGGAGCATTTCCTGAGCAAACTTCAGAAATCCATGGCAACATGGTGGAACGAGCTTGCATTATGCGATTATCATGGGCAGCAATACACTTTCGGTGAACTCGCCCGCAAAATCGAACGTATTCACATAGCATTCGAAGAGGCCGGAATTAAGAAGGGGGACAAAATCACCCTTTGCGGAAAGAACTCCGCCAACTGGGCCGTTTCCTTCCTGTCCATTTCTACATATGAGGCGGTAGTGGTTCCGCTTCTCGCCGACTTCCTCCCCGAAGCCGTCGAACGCCTGACCGACCACTCCGACAGTGTAGTCCTCTTCACCGATCCCGAGCTTTTCCAGAAGCTTGATGTCAAGAAGATGCCTCAACTCCGTTATGTAGTGAGTCTCGCAGACCTCATGCCTATCTGGGGCAGCGACGAGGGCCTGATCAAGGCATACACCAAAATAGACAAGAGTTTCAAGGAGAAGTTCCCGAAAGGATTCGATGCATCCAAGGTCAATTATCCCACCGATAACGACAAGGATCTCGCAGTCATCAACTATACTTCCGGTTCCACGGGCAACCCCAAGGGCGTAATGCTCCGCTACGAATGCTTCAGCGCCACCATCGATTTCGGCCAGCGCTTCATTCCCTGCAGCAATGCCGACAGCATCGTTTCGATGCTCCCCATGGGCCATATCTACGGGCTCACCTACGAGTTCCTCTATCCGCTCATCAGCGGCGTAACGGTCTACTATCTCGGCAAGACTCCTTCACCTTCACTTCTGCTGAAGGCCATGCAGGAAGTCAAGCCCTACATCGTCATTACCGTTCCCCTCGTGCTGGAGAAAGTCTATAAGGCATCCATCAAGCCTGTACTCAGCAAGTGGTACATGAAGATCCTGACCGCCATCCCCGGCATCAGCGGCATCATTTACAAGAAAGTCGGTGAAAAACTTCGTTCCGCATTCGGCGGAAGCGTCCGTGAGTTCATCATGGGCGGTGCCGCCCTCAACCCGGAAGTAGAGCGCTGCTTCCGCAAGATCAGGCTTCCCTATACCGTTGGTTACGGCATGACGGAAGCCGCCCCGCTGCTTGCCTATGAACACCCCTGGGATTATGCTCCAGGTTCCTGCGGCAAGGCCGTAGACTGTGCCGATGTGCGTATCGACTCCGAAGATCCCGAAAACGTCGCCGGAGAAATCCAGGCCAAGGGAGCCAACATCTGCAGCGGTTACTACAAGTATCCCGAAGCGGATTCCGCAGTATTCACTTCCGACGGATATCTCCACACCGGAGACCTCGGCACCATCGATGCCAACGGCAATATCTTCATCCGCGGCCGCTCGAAGAGCATGATACTCGGCGCCAACGGACAGAACATCTATCCCGAAGAGGTGGAGGCCGCCGTCAACCAGCGCCAGTTCGTAGCTGAAAGTGTTGTGGTTGACCGTGCCGGCAAGCTCGTCGCACTCGTATATCTCGATGCCGACGGCATCAAGAATGCAGGACTCGACGAAGAAGCGATCTCCGACATTCCCGAGCAGGTACGCCGCGGTGCAAACAGGCATCTGCCCCCTTACAGCCAGCTCACAAAGGTGGAAGTTGTGCTCCAGCCCTTCGAGAAAACCCCGAAGATGAGCATCAAACGTTTCCTCTATAAATAAGATTGTTCATAACTTGTGAATAATTACTCGCGCTTCTCTTGCAGGGGCGCGAGTTTTTGGCTACCTTTGTCACTTGGAAGTTAGCAAAATGTCTTTTACCGAAAAACGCATTCAGCAGGAAGGTTTAACCTTCGACGACGTACTTCTGATACCTGCATGGTCTGAGGTACTGCCTAGGGAAGTTTCCCTCAAAACACAATTTACAAAGAACATCTCCCTGGATATCCCTCTCGCCTCCGCGGCAATGGATACCGTCACAGAAGCCCCTATGGCCATAGCTCTTGCAAAAGAAGGCGGCATAGGGGTTCTTCATAAGAATATGACGGCGGAATGCCAGGCGGAGGAGGTGGCCAAGACAAAGGCCGCCGGCGGCAAGGTTGCGGCAGGCGTGGGCATTACGGCAGATGCCGTGAACCGCGCCGAACTCCTTGTGAAAGCCGGAGTGGATGCCATCGTCCTCGACTCGGCCCACGGCCACAGCAAAGGAGTCCTCAACGCCCTCAAGAAGATCAAGAAAGCCTTCCCCGGCATCGACGTGATTGTGGGCAATGTGGCTACGGCCGAAGGAACCCGCGACCTCATCAACGCCGGCGCCGATGCCGTCAAAGTCGGCATAGGGCCCGGATCCATCTGCACCACGCGCGTGGTTGCTGGCGTAGGTGTCCCCCAGCTGACAGCAATCTACGACTGCGCCGAAGCCGCCAAGCCCTTCGGAATCCCGATCATCGCCGACGGCGGACTCCGCTACAGCGGTGACATAGTCAAGGCCCTCGCAGCCGGCGCATCCACCGTCATGTGCGGTTCAATCCTCGCCGGCGCAGACGAGACCCCGGGCGACATCATCGAAGACTTCAAGAACGGCAAACTGTTCAAAGTGTACAGGGGCATGGGATCCATCGATGCAATGGAGGCCGGTTCCCGCGACCGCTATTTCCAGACCGGGGCCATGAAACTCGTCCCCGAGGGCATAGTCGGCAAGGTTCCCTACAAGGGCCCGGTATCCGATATCATCTACCAGTTGATCGGAGGCCTCCGTTCCGGCATGGGATACTGCGGCGCCCGCACGATCCAGGAACTCTGGAACGCAAAGTTCGTACGCATCACCTCCAACGGAGTGATAGAAAACCACCCCCACGACCTGATCATCGCCAAACCCGCACCTAACTATAATAAATAGATGGAGAGGATTCTTATTCTGGATTTCGGATCGCAGTACACAATGCTAATTGCACGTCGCATCCGCGAGATGAACGTGTACTGTGAGATCGTCCCGTTCAACAGAATCCCCGCCATCACCCCCGACGTCAAAGGCATAATTCTTTCCGGGAGCCCCTCCAGCGTGGCTGCGGAGAACGCTCCTCAGCCCGATCTGAGCGGAGTACCTGCCGGCATGCCCATTCTGGGCATATGCTACGGCGCCCAGTGGCTTGCCTGGAGCAAGGGTGGAAACGTGGCGAACTCCGGCACACGCGAATACGGCCGCGCCATCCTGAGCGTCAAAGACAGCAACGACCCTCTCCTGAAGGATATCCCTGCGGAAAGCCAGGTCTGGATGAGCCACGGCGACACCATCAACTCCCTGCCGGCAGACTATAGGGTGATAGCATCCACTGCCACTGTCGGCAACGCCGCATTCAGGGTGGAAGGAAAGCTCATATGGGGCATACAGTTCCACGCCGAGGTGCATCACAGCGAGTTCGGCAAGCAGATCCTTCGCAACTACGTTCTCGGCATATGCGGATGCGCCGGCAGCTGGACTCCGGCGAGTTTCATAGAAAGTACCGTCGCTTCGCTCAGGGAGCAGATAGGTTCCGACAAGGTCGTCCTCGGCCTTTCCGGCGGAGTGGATTCCTCAGTTGCGGCGCTCCTGCTGCACAAGGCCATCGGCGACCAGCTCCACTGCATCTTCGTAGACAGCGGCCTGCTTCGCAAGGATGAGTTCAGCTCCGTGCTGGCCTCCTACAAGGGGATGGGCCTCAACGTGAAGGGAGTCGAAGCCTCCGACCGTTTCTTCGCCGACCTTGCCGGGCTCACTGAGCCGGAACGCAAGCGCAAGGCCATCGGCAAGGACTTCATCGAGGTCTTCAACGCCGAGGCTAAGAAGATCAAAGACGTGCGCTGGCTCGCCCAGGGCACCATCTATCCCGATGTCATAGAAAGTTCGGCGGTGCCCGGAGCATCCGCCACCATCAAGAGCCACCACAACGTTGGAGGTCTCCCCAAGGAGATGGAACTAAAGGTGGTGGAGCCTCTCCGCCTGCTTTTCAAGGATGAGGTCCGCCGCGTGGGCAAGGCCCTGGGGCTCGATCCCAACATACTCGGCCGCCATCCATTCCCCGGTCCCGGCCTCGGGATCCGCGTGCTGGGAGAAGTCACCCGCGAGAAGGTGGCCATCCTGCAGGAAGCGGATGCGATCTACATCGGCGCGCTCAAGCGCTGGAATCTCTACGACGATGTGTGGCAGGCAGCCACCATCCTCCTCCCCATCAAGAGCGTCGGCGTGATGGGAGACGAAAGAACATACGAATATACTATAGTGTTGCGGGCGGTCACGTCAGTGGACGGAATGACTGCCGACTGGGCTCAGCTCCCCTACGATTTCCTTGCGGAGGTATCCAATGCCATCATCCGCGATGTCAAGGGAGTGAACCGGGTCGTGTACGACATCTGCTCCAAACCGCCGGCAACCATTGAATGGGAATAGAAACCATCAAAAACAATAAATTATGACGAAATCACAAACTGAAGGCATCTACGATGCACGCACCCTCGGAACAGGGAAAATGCTCACTCTCGGGCTCCAGCACATGTTCGCTATGTTCGGAGCCACGGTTCTTGTCCCTGTCATCACAGGACTCTCCATGTCTGCGACTCTCCTGTTCGCGGGTCTGGGAACTCTCATCTTCCACATTTGCACCAAGTTGCGCGTTCCCGCATTCCTCGGTTCGTCCTTCGCATTCCTCGGAGGTTATGCAACCGTTGTCCAGATGGGCATGGCCGGCGGCCTCACCCAGGCACAGGCCCTCCCCTACGCCTGCATCGGCGTCTTCTGCGCAGGTCTTATCTACTTCATACTGGCCGGGCTCTTCGCAGCCTTCGGCCCCCAGAAGGTGATGCGCTACTTCCCGCCCATCGTAACGGGACCCATCATCATCGCAATCGGCCTCATCCTCGCCGGCAGCGCCATCAACAACTGCAACCAGAACTGGTGGATCGCCCTGCTTGCCATCGTGATCATCATCGTCTGCAACATCTGGGGCAAGAAGATGATCAAGATCATACCCATCCTGCTCGGCGTGCTTGGCTCCTACATCGTAGCCGCATGCTTCGGACTGTGCGACTTCAGCGCTGTCAAGGAAGCGGCCTGGGTAGGACTTCCCGTCAAGTGGGAGAACACCGCAGTGTCGGTCTTCGCCAATCCCAACTGGAAGCTCATCGTGGCCGCGATCATCGCCATCATCCCCATCTCCCTCGCTACCATGATGGAGCATATCGGTGACATGTGCGCGATCTCCTCCACCACCGGCATCAACTATCTCGAGAATCCCGGCCTGCACCGCACCCTCATCGGTGACGGTCTCGCAACCGCTCTGGCATCCGTGTTCGGCGCTCCCGCCAACACCACCTACGGCGAGAACACCGGCGTGCTCAACCTCACCAAGGTTTACGACCCCCGCGTGATCCGCATCGCCGCCGTGTTCGCCATCATCCTCTCCTTCTGCCCCAAGTTCTCCGCCCTCATCGGCGCGATGCCTGCGGCAACCATCGGAGGTGTCTCCCTGGTGCTCTACGGTATGATTTCGGCAGTCGGTGTGCGCAACGTGGTTGAGAACCAGGTGGACTTCAAGTCTTCCCGCAACGTCCTCATCATGGCCCTCATCCTCGTGCTTTCCATCGGCATCTCCTACAGCCAGGCCGGATGCCTCGACCTCGGCTTCACCAAGCTTTCCGGTCTTGCAGTCGGCGCCCTGGTAGGTATCATCTTGAATGCCGTACTGCCCGGCAAGGACTATGAGTTCGGAAAGAACGAAATAGGCGACATGGCCGTCGATTTTGAGATCAATCCTTCCCTGCGCAAGAAAAAATGACTGATTCGGAATTAATAAAGAGCATCCGCATAGTACCTGATTTCCCCGTAAAGGGAATCCAGTTCTTCGATGTGACCACGCTTTTCAAGGATTCAAAGGCCTATAAAGAAGTCCTGGACAGGATTTGCGACATCTATAAGGACAAAGGAATAACCAAGGTTGCCGGCATAGAGTCCCGTGGATTCATCAGCGGAGCGGCTATAGCAGACCGGCTTGGCGCGGGCTTCGTTCCCGTGCGCAAGCCGGGCAAGCTGCCGGCCACCGCCCTTAGGGAATCCTACCAGAAGGAATATGGCACCGACACCCTTGAAATTCACGCCGATGCCATCTGCCCCGACGACGTAGTGCTCATCCACGACGACATTCTGGCCACGGGAGGAACTGCCCTGGCGACCATCCGCCTCGTGAAGCACTTCAATCCCAAGGCAGTTTTCCTCAACTTCATCATCGATATTACCGATGTGCCCCGCACCGCCCCATTCCCCGAGGACGTGGAGGTGAGCGCGATACTCAGGCTTTCTGAGAGATAACTAAAACCTTATTTATTATATTCTGTTCATAAATTACACTTTATGTCCAAAAAAATTTTCTTTGCAGTTGCTTTTGCAACTCTCGCCTTCGCTCAAGGAGTAAAGGCCCAGAACCTTCAGGTTTTCTACGATCTCGGCGCAGACCGCAAGTATGTAACAACTACTTTCGAGATGTTCAAGCCGGACAAGTTCGGTGACACGTTCTTCTTCATCGACCACTACTACAACAGCACCGACAGCAATCTGAAACTTCTTCAGAACAGCGGTCCCGCAAACGGAAGCTATTTCGAGATCGAAAGGGGTATCAATTTCTGGCAGGATACCGAACTGAAGGACCTCAGCGGCCACCTCGAGTACGACGGCCTCATCACAGGCACCGGTTTCAACATGGGAACATGGTGCGTTGGTGCCAAGTATTTCCTGCACTCCCAGGATTTCGCCAACACGCTCTCCCTGTATCTCATGTATGAGCACTTCAACGGCAACAAGATCTCCACTGCCGACGTTCCCCTCAAGTTCTCCGCTGTTTGGGGCATGAACGACATCTTCGGCGTGAAAGGCCTTGTATTCAAGGGCTTCATGGATATCTGGGGCAGCAATGCCATCTGGGGTACCGACGAGACCAAGTTCTCCCTCCTTACCGAACCTCAGATTTGGTACAACCTCGGCGACACCTTCGACGGCCACCTCGATGTTGGTGGAGAAATCGAACTTTCCGTCAACTTCGTTGCCAAGGGCTTCCTCTGCAACCCTGCTATCGGCGCACGCTGGACTTTCTAATCTGATCCGCCATGGCAAATTTCCTTGCTAAAGCATTCGGCTTCGACGCCCAGAAGCACAACGTCCGTACAGAAATCCTGGCCGGACTGACCACCTTCCTCACGATGGCCTACATCCTGGCCGTCAACCCCGGCATCTTCAGCGCCCTCCCGGGCATGCCTGCCGGCAGCGTCTTTACCGCCACCGCTCTCGCGGCTATCGTGGGTACCCTCGTGATGGCACTCTACGCCAAGAAGCCTTTCGCCCTCGCCCCCGGCATGGGTCTGAACGCCTTCTTCGTGTTCACCGTATGCCTTGGAATGGGACATAGCTGGCAGTTCGCACTGACCGCAGTCCTCCTCGAAGGTATCATCTTCGTCATCCTCACCGTAACGAAGGTCCGTACCTGGCTCATCAATGCCATCCCCGGAACGCTCAAGAAGGCCATCGGCGCGGGTATCGGCCTCTTCATCGCCTTCATCGGCATGCAGAACGCCGGCATCATCATCAACAATGACGCTACTCTCGTCGGCCTCGGCCACATCACCGAAGGCAAGGCCCTCGTCGGCGTCATCGGCCTGTTCATCACCGCAGGTCTCGTGATGGCGAAGGTGCGCGGAGGCATACTCTGGGGCATCCTCATCACCGCCGTCATCGGCATCTTCATCAAGGATCCCGCCACCGGCGCAGCTATCACCACCCTGCCTACCAAGGTCGTATCGCTTCCCGACAGCCTCTCCCCCATCTTCTGCAAGTTCGAGTGGGGCAGCATCCTGAGCTGGGACATGCTCGCAGTCGTATTCACCTTCCTCTTCATCGATATGTTCGACACCATGGGCACCATCATCGGTGTGCACCAGGGCGCCGGCCTCATCAACAAGGGTAACGACGAGATCGAAGGCGTAGAGAAGATGTTCCTCGCAGACTCCATCGCAACCATCTGCGGTGCCTGCTTCGGAACTTCCACCACCACCACTTACGTGGAGAGCGCTTCCGGCGTAGGCGAAGGCGGCCGCACCGGCCTCACAGCCTTCTCCGTGGCCATCTTCTTCGCACTGGCACTCTTCCTGAGCCCCATCTTCCTGGCGATCCCCGGCGCAGCTACCGCTCCCGCCCTCATCATCGTCGGTGTGATGATGATGCCTTCCATCAAGACCATCCACTGGGAAGACTACTGCAAGGCCATCCCTGCATTCGTCACCATCATCATGATGCCTCTTGCATACAGCATCTCCGACGGTATCCTCCTCGGTGTCATTTCCTATGTTCTCTGCCACGCAGTTGCCGGCAAGTTCAAGGAGATTTCGGTCACGATGTGGGTGCTCGCGGCGCTGTTCATCTGCAAATACATATTTATTTAAGGCCTGATTATCAGGCAGTTGCTTATAATCGTCTGGTACAAATGTACCAGACGATTATTTGTAAGTAGTTGATATTCAGGCGCGTCAAAAAAACGGCCTTTTTTTTGTAACTTTGCAAGCAGAATGAAATTCCACCTGAATTCGGCATACCAGCCTTCCGGCGACCAGCCGGAGGCCATACAGCAGATTACCGAGGCGCTGCAGAACAACGTCCGGGACATCTGTCTGCTGGGGGTGACCGGATCCGGAAAGACCTTCACGATGGCCAATGTCATCCAGAACCTCCAGCGCCCTGCGCTGATCCTGAGCCATAACAAGACTCTGGCGGCGCAGCTTTACGGAGAGTTCAAACAGTTCTTCCCCGATAACGCGGTGGAATACTTCGTGTCCTACTACGATTATTATCAGCCGGAGGCCTATCTGCCCACGACCGACACATACATAGAGAAGGACCTGAGCATCAACGACCAGATAGAGAAACTGCGCCTTAGTGCGGCCGGTGCCCTGATGTCCGGCCGGCGGGACGTGGTGGTGATATCCTCCGTATCCTGCCTCTACGGCATAGGCAATCCAGACGATTGGCGCACGCAGACCATCCATCTTCACAAGGGAGCTACCGTCAGCCTGACCACCTTCCTCTACCAGCTGGTGGAGTGCCTCTACTCTCGCACGGAGACCGATTTCCAGCGAGGCACCTTTCGCGTACGGGGCGACACGGTGGATGTTTTCTTGGGCGGCGCCGACGAGGCGGTACGCATAGAGTTCTTTGGCAACGAGATAGATGCCATCAGCCTGATAGACCCGGTGACCGGAGCGCGCATAGAGTCCCTGGACAACGTGGACGTGTATCCGGCCAACAACTTCGTCACCAACCGCGAGCGGGTGGTATCCGCAGTCTCCCAGATACAGGACGACCTGGTGAAGCAGATGGCCTACTTCGAAGACATAGGCAAGCCAATAGAGGCCAAGCGCCTGCAGCAGAGGGTGGAGAACGACCTGGAGATGCTCAAGGAGATGGGATACTGCCCCGGAATCGAGAACTACTCCCGCTACTTCGACGGCCGCCAGCCCGGCCAGAGGCCCTTCTGCCTGATAGACTACTTCCCCAAGGATTTCATCACCTTCATCGACGAGAGCCACGTGACGCTGCCGCAGATACGCGGGATGTACGGGGGCGACCACTCCCGCAAGAGCGTGCTGGTGGAATACGGATTCCGTTTGCCCGCAGCGGCCGACAACCGCCCCTGCACCTTCGACGAGTTCGAGGCCATCACCGGCCAGAAAGTCTACGTGAGCGCCACCCCCGCTGAATACGAACTGGAGAAGTCCGAAGGCCTTGTGGCAGAGCAGGTTGTGCGCCCCACCGGCCTGCTGGATCCTCCCATCGAGGTGCGCCCCATCGAGCATCAGGTAGATGACCTGGTGGAGGAGATACGCAAGCGTGCGGAGGTGGATGAACGCGTGCTGGTGACTACCCTCACCAAGAGGATGGCTGAGGAACTGGACGAATACCTGCGCCGCATCGGCATCCGCGTACGCTACATCCATTCCGACGTGGATACCGGCGAGCGCGTGGAGATAATAGAGGATTTCAAGAACGGACTGTTCGACGTGCTGGTTGGCGTGAACCTGCTACGCGAAGGCCTAGACCTGCCCAGCGTGTCGCTCGTGGCCATCCTCGATGCCGACAAGGAAGGGTTCCTGCGCACTACGCGCGCCCTTACCCAAACCGCCGGCCGTGCCGCCCGCAACGTGAACGGCCTGGTGATCATGTATGCCGACAAGATAACTCCTTCGATGGAAGAAACCATACGCGAGACCAACCGTCGCCGCACCAAGCAGATGGAATACAACAAGCTGCACGGAATCACTCCAAAGCAGATCGAGACGCGAAGCAATGTGCTGGCATCCGAACTGGCCTCGATGGGAGGCGGGAAGGCAATGAATCCGCGCGTGGCGAACGGCACCACAGGCCGAGTGAGCGCAGCCAATTCCTACGACGATCCCGTCTACATTCCGAACCCCTCCGATCTGGGTTCCGGAGTGGTCAGCGTAGGGCTTGGGCACGATTCCCACCGGGAGCCCGGCGCCGCCTTCGTGGACGGCTATGTGAAGGCCGACCTCGCCGCCCTGCTCCAGGATCCGGTCATACGCTCCATGAGCCGCGAGCAGATCGAGAAGATGATAGAGGAAGACCGCCGCCGCATGCAGAAGTCTGCCGCAGACCTTGAATTCTCCGAAGCCGCCCGCTACCGCGATGAAATGTGGGCGTTGCAGCAATATCTCAAAGTCTGGAAGTAATTTTTCCTAATTGACAAGACCTGTCAAAACAGGGGCGTACCTTTGCATCGTTGAATTAAAAATGATGATGCCATGAACGCCAACGATCTTAAAATCTTTTTCGAGAACAGCGAAATCGCAGCCCTTATCGCCGACCTTGGCCTGGAGGTAAAATAATACTATGCCAGGCTATCCAGGAGCTGGTAGGTGTCGCGCAGGGATGCCAGGTCTGATAGGCCATCGGCCTTCTGACCCTCGACACGGAGGGCGAAGTTGCGCACCTCGTCGTAAAAGCCCTGGGTATAGACCTGATTCTGAGTGAGTACGGGTGAGAAACTGTTCTGCTCGAACAGAACTTTTGTTCCGTTGTTGCCAAGCCCGGTTTTCTCGAGAGGGATGCCGGCGATTACAGCTGGTTTAAGTGCCAGGCTGAGGCGTTCCATGCGGTCCAGTTCATAAAGCCCGGTTCCGGCATTCACTTTCAATATTTCGCTGGCATCGGTCCAACTGTATTCAGTGGACAGCTCCAGCGTGCCGCAGATATCCTTGTGACGCAGCATCAGCAGGAATGAATCCTTTCCTGTTTTCTCACAGGCGGTGATTTCAGCTTTGCCGAAAAGATGGCATACCAGGTCCAGAGGATGGATATAGAGGTCCAAAAGGGAATTGCCTTCAGGATATGCACCGGTGCAGTAGTGCAGATCGTAACTGATCAGTTTCTCTTTAGCCAATTTATCTTTCAGGATGCGCACCGCCGGGGCATAGCGTTTCTGTAATCCCGCAACCGCAAGGCCTTTGTTCAGTGCAATAAGGCTTTCCAGTTCAGTACCATTCTGCACCGGGGGCTTCTCCACGAAGAGAGCCTTTCCGCTCTGCAGTACCTTCTGCGCAATGCTGAAATGGGCTTTGGGGCTGGCGGCGACGAACACTCCCTTCACATCCGGATCTGCAAGGACGGTATCCAGGTCGGTAGTTCCCGTTACTCCGCGGAACTTTTTCCCAATTAGCTCAGCCTTCGATTCCGACGTAACACAGATATACTTAAGGGGAAGCTGAAGATAGTTGATGACCGGATACAGATTGCTCAGGCTATGCTGGCCAAGGCCGACGAATGCATATGCACCTGAGTAGGTCTCCTTCAGGAAGGCCTCACTGCGGGCCCTCTTGTATTTGTCTATGATACCCATAATCATTTGAAGTAGCGTTTATATGTCATCCGGCGGTCGTCAGTCCACTGATAAGGGCCGTAAAACCATTCTATCACCCGTTTGGGGAAAACCTTTTCGAAGTTGCGGAGCAGGATGATGTCGTACTTGCGGTGGAAATTGATCCAGCAGCCGTTGCAGTTGCGGTCGTGCTCGCACTGAAGTTTGTGAGCCGCCTCGCCGTTGAAAATATCGTCCAGGCTATTCTCCCTTATGTTGCCGAGATTGACGCCCAGATTCTGGCAGATGGGAACATCTCCGTTGCTATGGATTACCAGACTCCCGTAGATGCTCTGGCAGCGCAGTTTGAGCCGGCCGTTCCGCCATTCATCATACAGGGCTACGAAATCGAAATTCTCTTCTGTGTCGTGGATGCTTGCAGGAATGCTGTCCTTGAAATCCTCTGCCTCAAGCAGTTCCGCCTTGGTGTCGAAGAAATCCATCGTCCCGTAAATGCCTATGCGCACGTCAATCCTGTACTTCTTGGCCACATCTATCACATAGGCCATGTCCTTAAAGGAATTCCAGGGAGTCAGGCAGAACATCAGGGAAATGGGAATCTCGTCCTTCAGCTCGTTGATTATGCTGATCACCCTGTCGTGACCGTCCACTCCGCGCACCTGGGGATAGGAGTCGTTGTCTCCATCCAAAGAGAGATATAGGCGCACCGGCTTGTAGCGGCGTACGGCATCTATGACTTTTGTGGGAGCAAGGCCGTTGGAAAGGAGGGTATAGTAAGGATGATTGTCCCGCAGCCATTCCATTATCTCGCGATACTGGGGATGCAGCACAAATTCACCGCCTTCCAGGCCCACGACGGTCTTACGCGTGACGCATTTGCTTCCCACGATAGCCTTTATTTCATCCAGGCTCAGGCTTTCGTGCGGCTTCTGCCAGATGGAGCAATGCCTGCACTTGGATTGGCAGATGGTCGTGGCGTATATCATCAGCTGGCTCAGCTTCTTGTGCCGAGGCCTGGTCATGTTGTTCAGATACAACAACCCATTATGGATGTAATCGCCAATCCTGTACATTTCTGCGTAAAGTTAGTGTTTTTTTACATAATTAAGGCCGGAACCTTTGGATTCCGGCCTTAATTGTATCTAAACAATAGATTAGATGCAGGTGTAACCACCGTCAACGGCGATGTTCTGGCCATTGACATAGGTGCTGGCGGGAGATGCGAGGAAGAGGGCGCAGGTGTCCAGTTCGCCCTGCTTGCCATAGCGGCCAAGAGGAATGCTCTGCTTTGCAATTGCCTGGAAGTAATCAGAATCCAGGGTAGCGGTGGTGAGGTCGGTGTAGAAGTAGCCGGGGCAGATGCTGTTAACGGTGATGCCGTACTTGCCCCATTCTGCTGCGAGAGCGCGGGTGAGGTTGACCACACCGCCCTTTGCTGCATGGTAGGGAGCGCTTCCCACGATAAGGTTGCCCACCAGACCGTACATGGAAGCGATGTTGATGATGCGGCCATAACCGGCCTTGATCATCTCCTTACCGAATTCACGTGCGCAGATGAAGGTTCCGAAGAGGTCGATCTGCATCTCGTGCTTGAACTGATCGTCGGTGATTTCCTCGGCGGGAGCGACTGCTCCGGTGCCTGCATTGTTCATGAGGATATCCACGCGGCCGAACTTCTCGATCGTTGCGGCGACTGCTGCCTTCACCTTTTCGGTATCGGTGATGTCGCATGCGAAAGGAAGAACCTCGACACCGAATTCGGCATTGATGGCCTTCGCGTTTTCTTCAAGAAGGTTCATACGACGTGCAAGAAGCACAAGATTTGCGCCCTGGCTGGCAAATGCCTTGGCCATCTGGAGGCCCAGGCCTGTGGATGCGCCGGTAACGACTGCTACACGGCCGGAGAGATCGAAATAATTTTTCATTTTCAATATAGAGTATTAATATGTTAGTTTCAACTCACAAATATAAACATTTAATTCCTCTTAACCTTGAGAATACTGCGTAAATTGGATATTTGCGAAACAATCTTGTCCAATTCTGTATTGGAAGGCACCAATAAGCGGACAGAGATGTCGTACGTGCCGCCACGCGGGTTCTCGTTCACATTGAAAGAACGCAGCGATGCCTTGAATTGGCCGATGATCTCCATGATGGAAGCCAGGGCGGACTGCTCCTTGTCTGCGGTAATGTTCAGCGTGCACTGAAAATCTCCCGAAGCGGCGCTGTCCTGCCAAACGACCTTCTGGATGCGGTAGGGATACTTCTCCATCAGCTGGGCTGCGTTGGGGCAGCCCATCCGGTGTATCTTGATGCCGTCGGTGCGGGTCACGAAGCCGAAAACATCATCCCCGAAAACAGGGTTGCAGCACTTGGCAAGCTTGTAGTCCAGCCCTCGCACGTTCTTGGCATTGATCACCAGAATCTCGTCGCTGCCGGAAGTGTAGTTCAGCACACGATCCTTCGGCACCTGCTCCACCTCATGAACCTGCGTTTCAGCATGCTTCTGGATGTAAGCCTTGATGTCGTTCACGTCTATCACCTCGCGTGCGATGTCGGCCATGAACGAGATGACGGACGAGTACTGGTGTGCCTTCATGTATTCCTGCTGCATGGCATCCGGCCACTCCAGCTTCCAGTTCTTGAGCCTGCGTTCCAGCAGCTCGCGGCCGTCCGCAGACAGCTTTCTCTCCTCCGCATCGAGCTCCTGCTTGATCTTGGTGCGGGCCTTCGAGCTCACCACGTAGTTCAGCCAGTCCCGGTTCGGACGCTGGTTTTTGGAGGTCATTATCTCCACCGTGTCGCCGGTGTGCAGCTTCTCGCGGATGGAAACGGCCTTCCCACCGATGCGGCCGCCGGTGCAGCGTATGCCCACGTTCGTGTGGATGTTGAAAGCGAAATCCAGCACGGAAGCACCGGCAGAGAGGATGCGGAGTTCTCCGGTAGGGGTGAAGACGAATATCTCCTTTGACGGCGGTTGAGGCAGGTCTTCGGGCTTGGCCTCGGAAGGATGCTCGAGCGCATAGCGTACAGACTTCAGCCAGCGGTCCATGTTGGCTTCGTGCTGAACGCCCTTATAGGCCCAGTGGGCAGCCTGCCCGTTCTCGGCCTCGTAGTCCATGCGCTTGGTGCGGATCTGCACCTCCAGGGCGTTCCCACGCTTATTCTTTACGGTGATATGCAGGCTCTCGTAGCCGTTCGGACGAGGGGTGGTCAGCCAGTCGCGCAGGCGCTTCGTATCCGGCTCGTACTCCTCGGTAACATAGGAATAGACCTTCCAGCAGAGTTCCTTTTCCAACTTGGGATCCTGCCCGCAATCTATGATGAAACGGATGGCGAACACATCGTACACTCCCTCGAAGGGCACTTTCTGCACCTGCATCTTGCGGAAGATGGAATAGGCGGTCTTGGTGCGGATCTTCAATTTATATTCGATTCCCGCATCCGAAAGCTTCTGCTTCAGGGGTTCTATGAATTCCGCCATCAAGCGCTCCCTGTCCCGCTCGGTGGCCTTCAGCTTGTTGGTGATGGCCCGATACTGTTCAGGATCCGCATAGCGGAAATAGATATTCTCAAGCTCGCTCTTGATGTTGTACAGCCCCAACTGGTGTGCCAGCGGGATATACAGCATCAGTGTTTCCAGCACCTTCTGGTCGCGCGAAGACTTGGGGAAGATGCCAAGGTTACGCATCACCTCCAGCCTGTCCGCAATCTTGAGCACGGTCACGCGCGGATCGGTCGAATACTGAACTATCAGTTTCTTGTAGTTTTCAGCCTCGAGACGTGTATCCTTCGGCTTGATGGTGGATATCTTGTTCAAGCCGTCCACCATCGTGAGAATGTCTTTCGGGAAGGAAGAAATGTCGACATCCGGATGCGTGCGGGTGGCTTCGTGCAGATATACCGCAGCGCTGCACTCGGCCGGCAGGCCGAGTTCGTCGCGGGCTATGGCCGCGACGGCGTCGGGATGCCCTATGAAGGGCGTCCCGTCGTAGCGCTGCTCATCCTTCAGCACTTCCAGTGCAAGCGCACGGGCTTGTTCGACAATAGCTTCCATACTACTTATTTATTACGCGCATCAAGAGCCTTCTGATACTCCTTCGCATTACGTGAATGCTCTGCAAAAGTCCTGGCAAAACGATGCAGGCCGTTGAAAGACGGATCTGCACAGAAGAACAGGTATCCGTTTGCCGTATCGGGGTTCAGCACAGCCTCCAGATAAGCCTTGTCCGGCACGGAAATCGGCCCCGGAGGCAATCCGGCATGGATATAGGTGTTATATGGCGATTCCGTCTTCAAGTCAGCATTCAGGATTCGAGTTTTCTGATAGTCGAAAAGAAAAGCGACGGTGGGGCAGCTCTGCAGCTTCATCCCCTTGCGAAGTCGGTTGATGTACACGCCTGCCAGCTTGGCGAAATCTTCCTGGCGGTTACTCTCCCCTTTTACTATGGATGCGAGTATGGACACTTCCAGAGGAGTCAGGCCCAAAGCTCTGGCCTTGGACTTGTTAGCCGCAGTCCAGAAAGCATCCCATGCCTTCTTCTGCCTGGCGAAAATCTCATCTATGGAATCCGTCCAGTACATCTCATAGGTGTCCGGAATGAAAAGCGAAAAGGCCGTGGAAGGCTTGAAGCCATAGCGGGCCAGCAGCTCTTCGTTCTCGAGCGCCGTCGCAACCGTAGCAGAATCCACCATCATCTGCGAGGATATGCTGCGCGCCAGCGACCCCTTCAGCCTCACGGCCGGGATGCGGAGCTTGACCGGAGTCTGCCAGCCATTGTTAAGCATGCGGGAGATGTATGCGCTGGTCTGACCAGACTCCACAGCATAGTGCCCGGGGGTCAGATACTTTGCCACCTGATGCTCCTCGAAGGCTCTCTTTATGCTCTTAGGCCGGGCCACGCATGTATCCAGCACTGCCAGAACATCTTCCGGAGTAGTATCCGGATAGACGAACAGTTCCACCGGCTTCTTCACATTGGGCAGCTTGTTGTCCGACAGCCAGTGCCACGCCAATCCACCGCCGACCACGATAATGGCGACTACGATGCCGACAGCCAGCCGGGCTATAAGTGAGCTCTTCTTCTTTTTCATCTTACAGGCTTCTTCAAATAGATAACATCACCCTCTATGGGTTTATAATCCTCCGTCAGGCCGGGATTCCACTTGAGGAGGTACTTCATGCGCACCCCAAAGCGCTGGGATATCTCCCAGAGGGTTTCCGGCTTGTCGTCGGCCACATACATCGGCAGGCCGAAAGGAGCCTGACGTTTCTTGCCCTTCAGATAAACCACCTCCCCGATCCTCAGCGGCCTCATGGCCTTCACGTCGTTGAAACGGAGTATCTCCTTCTGGAAAAGATTGAATTCCAGAGCGATGCTTTCGTAGGTATCCTGATGTTCGGCATACACGCACAGGATGCCGTTCTTCTTGAAGACCTTCCTGTCCAGACTGAAAGAATAGGTCTCTTTAGCCTGGGCGCGGCGAACCGGGTTCTGCACCTCCACCTGAGCCTTCTCCTCTATCTTGAGCGGGGACTCAGGAACGGCAACCGGCGTGCTTGTGGCAGCTCCCGATGCAGTCTTGCCAGTGTCGTACTGGTAGAGTTTGTAATCCTCTATTATCTTGATCAGCTTCTCCGCATACTTGGGATCGGTGGCATATCCCGCCTTCTTGAGGCCTTTCGCCCAGCCCTTGTAGTCGGTAGGCTTCAGTTCGAACAGAGGCTTGTACCTGTCTTGATACCTAAGGAAATCACTGTGGTCCCTGAAGGATTCCTCTGCGCTGCCGTAGACCCTGAAGCACTCGTTGGGAGCATCGTCGTTCACCCTCATGGTCTTTCCCTTCCAGTTGCGGTGACACTTGATTCCGAAGTGGTTGTTGCCGTCGGCCGCAAGACTTGAGAGGCCATAGCGGGATTCCAGCATGCCCTGCGCAAGCGTGATGCTCGCCGGCACGCCCGAGCGCTGCATCTCGCTTATTGCGATTGGTGCATACTTATTTATATAATCATTCTGCGGAGTGTCCGACAGGGCAAGAAGCCCCGTCATCATCGCAAGAAGAATCAGCAGATATCTTTTCATACTCGCGAATATAAGGAATTTCGAAGATATCTCCATCATTTACGGTGAAGGATTCAGGGAAAATCTCCCGGCATTCCTCCCCGAGCGTAGCGATGTCCTTCACGCGCGAAGAGTAATGCCCTATCAGGAGTTTGCCGGCACCTGCTTCCCTGGCGCAGGATGCAGCCTGCAGTGTCGTAGAATGAAAATACTGTGCGGCCTTGTCTTCCATTCCCTTCGGATATGTGGCCTCGTGATACAGTATGTCCACACCCTTCACATTATCCACCAGTTCCGGGAACGGCGCAGTGTCCGACACGTAGGCATAAGACCGCGGCTTCCACGGATTCCGCCGAGGCGAGACCACCTCGTCGAAGCGGAAGCCATAACAGTCTATCTTATGGTTCAACTGGAATGCAGTCACGTTGAGTGACGGCAAGGCGATGGTCTTGCCGTTCGAGAGCGGCTCGAAAACTATCTCATATCCAAGATCCTGCCCGAAATAAGACAGGTAGAACTTGAGGATGGGCCCCAGATTCTGCGGACCGTAGATGTGCAGGTCGCCCGTGCGATGATACAGGCCCATCGTGCTGAGCAGACCGAACAGACCGAAACAATGGTCTCCGTGGATATGGGAAATGAAGATGGCCTCTATCTTTACGAAAGAGAGGTGTTCCTGACGTATGCGCTGCTGCGTGCCCTCTCCGCAATCAAGGAGAAACAAGCGCCCGTGCACGGACAGTGCCTGGGCGCTTGGATTTCTGTCGGAAAAGGGCAGGGCCGAAGCCGAGCCCAATATCGTCAGGGTGAAGTTCATCTGGGATTACTCTCCCTTCTCAAGCTTCTCCTTGAGAGCGGCAAGTGCGTCGATATCACCGAGGGTGGTCTTCTCGACAGACTTGTTGATGTTCTTCACGGCCTTGCTGGTGGTAGCAGCCTCGGTGGCGGCGGCCTTCTCCTTCACCTCCTGATAAGTGCGGAGGTGGCTGAGGAGGATGCGGCTGGTGCTGCGGCGAAGCTCAACGACCTTGAAGGGGAGCTTGTCGCCTACGACTGCCTGCTTGCCGTCTTCCTTCACGAGCTCGCGGTTGAATGCGAAGCCCTCTGCTCCGTCAAGGGCGATGTTGGCACCCTTGTCGGTGGTGGAAGCTACAGTACCTTCGACGGTGGAACCGACGGGGAACTTAGCCTCGATCTCATCCCAAGGGTTGGGAGTGAGCTGCTTGTGGCCAAGGCTGAGTTTATGATTGGCTTCGTCGAAGTCCAGGATCTGAACGTCGATGGTATCGCCGGGAGCAACAACCTCTGAAGGATGCTTGATCTTGGTCCAGCTGAGGTCGCTGATGTGCACGAGACCTTCCACGCCGTCCTCAAGCTCTGCGAACACACCGAAGTTGGTGACGTTGCGGACAGTTGCGGTCTGCTTGCTGCCGACAGGATATTTCTCGCGGATGCTCTCCCAAGGATTGGAGGTGAGCTGCTTCAGGCCAAGGCTCATCTTGCGGGCCTCGCGGTCGATGCTGAGGATCTGTGCCTCGACCTCGTCGCCAACCTTCAGGAATTCCTGAGCGCTGTGAAGCCTGGGGCTCCAGGACATCTCGGAAACATGTACAAGACCTTCCACGCCGGGTTCGATCTCGATGAATGCGCCGTAGTCTGCAATGAGGACCACTTTACCGGTAACCTTGTCACCAACCTTGAGGTCGGGATTGAGGTTGTCCCAAGGATGAGGGGTGAGCTGCTTGAGACCGAGGGCGATGCGCTTCTGCTGCTCGTTGAAGTCGAGAACCACGACCTTGATCTTCTCGTCGAGTGCGACGATCTCTTCGGGGTGATTGACACGGCCCCAGCTGAGGTCGGTGATGTGGATGAGTCCGTCTACGCCGCCGAGGTCCACGAACACACCGTAGTTGGTGATGTTCTTGACCACGCCTTCGAGAACCTGACCCTTCTCGAGCTTGCCGATGAGTTCAGAACGCTTTGCTTCCTGCTCGGCCTCGAGGAGAACCTTATGGGAAACGACCACATTCTTGCCTTCCTGATTGATCTTGACGATCTTGAAGTCGATGGTCTGGTCCACGAACTGATCATAGTCGCGGATGGGCTTGATGTCGATCTGGCTGCCGGGGAGGAATGCCTCGATACCGAACACGTCCACGATCATGCCGCCCTTGGTGCGGGTCTTGACATATCCCTTGACGATTTCGTCCTTTTCAAATGCCTCATTGACCCTATCCCAGGATTTGAGAGTGCGTGCTTTCTTGTGGGAAAGTACGAGCTGACCCTTCTTGTCTTCTGCATTCTCTACATAGACTTCCACCTTGTCGCCAACCTTGAGGTCGGGATTGTAGCGGAATTCAGGGGCAGCGATGACGCCCTCGCTCTTGCCACCGATGGTGACAACAACTTCGCGCTTGTTGATTGCCGTTACTTCTCCTTCGACAACTTCGCCCTCGACGATCTTGCTGAGGGTCTGGTCGTAGGCCTTGCGGATTTCTTCCTTATCGGCGGTGTCGTAAACACCGGATCCTTCAAAGGCTTCCCAATCGAAGTTCTCGGGAGCTATCGATGCGTTGAGCATCCCGGTTTCTTTTTTGATTTCTTCTGACATAATAAGTTTTGCTTAACTAATTAGTTGTTTGACAATATGTTTTGTGCCTCCGCGGGACACGCCCGCGCGAAAAAGCCTGCAAAGATAGGAATATTTTTTTATATTTGTACCCACAAATCAGCAAGTTATGCAAGAAGTTACACATCTCTTCCTTTCTCCTCAGATCGCGAGCATATTGGATATCGTTGCAACGTCGCTGTTCGTCATATATCTCATCCTCCAGATACTCCACCACAAGTTCATGTGGTACGTATATATCCCCAGCTGCCTGGCGGCCGCCATCACTTTCTTCGACAGCGCCACCTGGGCATTCGCAGCCCTGAACGTATACTATATCGTAATGGGATTCGTGGGTATCATCAACTGGCGCAAGGACGCCGCCTCGGCCGAAGAGCACAAGGGTTTCATCCTCCTCAACAAGATGAGCCCGAAGATCCTGAAGATCAGCATAGCCATCGCCGTGATCGGTATCCCCGCGCTATATTTCATACTAGGCGCACTCGACGACCCCAATCCATTCCTGGATGCCTTCACCACTGTCCTGAGCATCATAGGCACATGGTGGCTCACCCGCTCCATCATCTATCAATGGTGGATATGGATAATCGCAGATGTGTTCGCTATCTGGATGAACATCAATCTGGACAAGAGCGCCTTCGTGATCCAGTTCATCCTTTGCATCCTTTCCTCGTTCCTTGGGCTTTACATCTGGAACAAGAGGGGAAAGTATATCAGTTAGAAAACGACCTCCAGGCCATCGTACGCAGCCTTCAGCGGAGCAGGAAGATTAGCGTCCAATTCCGCCTGGGTGGGGTGTAGCGTGCGGGCAAGGTGCGTTAGGTAAACACTCTCTCCATCCTTAAGCAGCAGGCGCTCCCGCCTCAGCAGCATCTTCACCGTACGGTGCACAGTATTCACGCTGGAATGCGTGAAGAGGCGGTAGTCCTCATCTCCCTTGTCGCCCATGCCCATGGTGGCCTCCATGATGAGGCCGGTGATGGGGGTGCCCTTCTTCACGTGCGGGTCGATGCCTGCGATGCGCGCGGCCACGCCCATTATTCCACCTGTGTCGGTAGCATAAAGGATGCGCGTCGGGCCTTTCTCTATCAGATAGATAAGCGCCTGTTCAGTGGCATCGATGGCATGGTTGGCAGGAAGCGCGGTGATGGCGATATCGCCACAGACGACGGTCTCCCCTATCGCCAGGGGCACTATCTCCGGAACCGGCACACCCGTTTTTGCGGATGCATCAGCAAAGCCCTTCCAGGCCTTGCTGATCCATGTTTTGCCCAGATAGGCCGTGGGAACACCCAGGTTGAGCAAAGCCTCGGGATTGTAGTGGTCGGCATGGGAATGGGTGTAGAAGATGCACTCCGGCTTGCAGCCTTCCGGCAGCATGTCGGCATCCGTAGGGGTGAAGTCTATGAGGATGCGGTTGTCCAGCAGAACGCTGGATAGCCTGCGGTATTCTCCCCTGTCATCCGGGCCCTTCCAATCGGCGGCTCCGGTGCCCAGGAAACGGACGCGCAGGCCGGTTTCTGCCGCAGGAGCCTTCTTCTTTTTATCTTTGCCGAGAGTCACGGCGCCCAGTTCGGTACTGCTCACGGCAGCAACGGCCGCGGCAGTCCCCATAGTACGCAGGAAGTTTCTCCTGTCCATATGCATTAGAGTTTTTTGGTCAAAGTATAAGTGCCGCTGTTGAATTCCACCGACGATTCATCGCCGGGAAGAGTAACTGAAGCCTTGGCATTTTCCGGAACAGTGAAGGTCCAGGTCCAGAGATCCCCGTCGAACTTCCATGAACTCTTGATAAGGCCTGCGGCGCTATTGTATTCGGCATCGAGGCTGCCAAGACGCTTGTCCGGAACCGGCTTCATTATTATATGCTTGAAGCCGGGGCAGACAGGATCGGAGGCGATGCCTGCAGCCGTCTCCCAGATCCATTCGCAGACGCAGCCATAGGCATAGTGGTTGAAGCTGTTCATGCCCTTCGGGCCCATGCCATTCTCAAGCGTATAGCTGTTCCAGCGTTCCCAGATGGTGGTTGCTCCGTTGTCTACGGAATACAGCCAGCTCGGGTTCTTGCGCTGGAAGAGAAGATCCCAGGCTATGTCGACCATACCGTTTTCGGTAAGAGTAGCCATCAGGAAAGACGTGCCGAGGAATCCGGTCTGAAGGCAACCGTCGTGCTGCTCGAAATTCTCGCGCAGACGGGCCAGCATCGCCTCTTTCGCCTCACCTTCCACTATTCCGGTCTTTATGGCGAAGATAGCAGGAGTCTGCATGGTATTGAGTATGTCAAGCTTGAACGTGCCGTCCTCGTTCAGGAATCTCTCGCGCAGATAATCTTTCGCCTCTTTTGCCATTTCAGCATACTTCGAAGCATCCCTGTCGGTAGCAAAGGCCATGTCGCGCATCATGCCCGCATCGATGGCCCAGTAGCATCCGCCCAGATAGCTCCAGTATTCTATGCCTTCAGGCCGCCTCAGCCATTCATTCTTCGGACCACGGTAGAACGCGCCCCTTCCGTTGCTCTCCAGAGGCTCATAGCTGAGCCAGTCTGCCCACTGATAGTTACCGTTCTCGGACGCCACGACGGTTTGGTCGAACTTGGTTTCGTTAACATGATCCATATACTTTTCCATGGCCTCCCAGTTCTCTTCGACTATGGCATTGTCGCCGAACTGCTTCCAAATGGTCCAGGGGACTATGATACCCGCATCGGCCCATCCGAGACGCATCATATCGTTGCCGTACTGGGCCGTAGGAGCCACGCCGGGGAATGCTCCGGTTTCTGACTGGGAATCACGCATGTCCCGCATCCACTTGTGGAAGAAGGCATCGGTGTTGGCGAAGAAGGTGCCGGTCTCGGTGAACACCTGGGTATCGGCCGTCCAGCCCAGGCGTTCGTTACGCTGAGGGCAGTCGGTAGGTACCGAGAGGTAATTGGAGCGCTGGCCCCATATCGCATTGGATATCAACCTGTTGATTGATTCATTTCCGGTGGTGATGGTGCCTGTTTCCAGATCCTTCGCAATAGAAGTGACAGGCACGGACTCTATGCTCCTTATCTTAACTACGTCGGTCGCAGTGATGGACACGAAACGGTAGCCGAAGAAGGTGCAGGTAGGACGGTAGGCAACGTAGCCCTTTTCCGGGCCGAAAGTATAGATTGCCTTGAAAGCCACATCGGGGCTGCGGAGATTGGTGCGGTGGACGCTCCCCTCGGGCCCATCCATACCACGGCTCTTGGCGCCGTTTCCGTCGTTGAGAAGCTCTCCGGGTAGGCATGTCAGCACGGTCCCCTCCTTCGCCTTGAAAACGAATGAAGGTACGGCCGCCGCGTTCTGCCCGAAATCTATAACCAGGGTTTCACCGGGCTGTAGAACAATGTTCTTTCCGCCTTTATAGTCGCGCTTTACGACCACCTTTCCGGCTTCCCCTTCGACAGCGCCCTCAATATCCTGCCAGACATAGGCCTGAACAGGCTTCAGGGCAAGATCTTCCCTATGGTAGATTTCCGCACCGGCGGTAGGAAGGATCTCTCCGGAGAACTCTTCGTTCACTTCTGGCTTGCCGAGTTTTTCGGGAGTCTCGAATCCGGGGAGGATGCGGGCGTCATATTCTTCTCCGTCGAAGATGGCGGCATGTGTGACAGGACCGGCTATTCCGGCCTTCCAGGCCTCCGTATCCGTGCCAAGCAACTCGCTGGTGCCGTCGTCGTACCTGAGTTCCAGCACACCGCGGAATGCGCACTTGCGTCCCATCATGCCCTCACTGCCGTTGCGGGTCACTATCTTGTCGCCCCACCAGCCGGGTGTTGACTGGACTGCCAGCTGGTTCATGGCACCGGCCTTTGTGTCAAAGGCATCGGTAACGTCGTAAGTAAAGGAGCGCTTGGTCTTTGCAAAGTGCGTGAAACCCGGTTTCAGTACCTCCTTACCAACGGGTTTTCCGTTTACATACAGATAGTAAACGCCAAGGCCGGCGGTCATCCATCTGGCGCCGACGACCTTTTTCGCGTTGACCGGCTCGGATACGAACCAGCTTGCACCGTCTGCTGCACGGCAATTGTCGTTTGAGCTCACTTTACCGGTAACTACAGGAGCATCGGCTGCTGATATCCATTCCGACACAGTCCATGCGGAATCATCAAGCGGAGTAGTGAGCTCTCCCACCGGGCTTTCTTTTTTACCGCAGGCAATCACCGCCATAACGGCCATTATAAAAACATATCGTTTCATTCTGACAAGAATTTAATGTTATCTGAATTCCAGGATGACAGCTGGCCGTCGACACCGTCGAGGCAGATGCCGAGGCTGAGGTAATTCTCCGCGGTGGCCTCGACTGCGTTTTCCGCATCCGCACCGATCCTGCCCCGGATCGAACAGTTCTTGAACTCTGGTTCCACTCCCTTCAGCAAATAACCTACCAGCAGACCGCGGGTTTTGTCGGGAGTGTATATATTCCCTCTGTTTACGCAACCCTCGAGTTTGTAAGTACGGAAGTATCCCGATATGCCACCGACGTAGCTGGACGCCTCCGGCACATTGATGGTCCCGTTGTTCACGCTGTTCTTCACGTAGTAGTCGTTGGCGGTATTGGGAGTGCTATAGGCCATGACACCTCCCACACGGCATCCTGCCACTGCTCCGCTTGGTTTGGAAGGAGAAGAAACCACGGTCACGTCCCCGTTGTTGACACAATCTTCGATGTGGGCCCGGGTGCCTCCGCTGACTACTCCTCCAACACGATGGGCCTTTACATTGATGGTCCCGTTATTCGTGCAGCGCAGCACCTTGACTATCTTGCATCCGGATACATTGGGCATCTGTCCGAGTATTCCCGCAATCACACCGGAATTGGAGGTAGAATACTTGGTGGCTATCTCGTTATGGATTGTGCCCGCAAAAGTGCAGTCGCTGAGAACCGAAGCTTCATCGGTGCTGGAAGCCATGGTACCGGCGATGCCGCCCACTGCCACGGACCTGGTTTCGGCAGTAACAATCTTGCCGGAGATGTCGGCAGTCACCGACACGTTTTCGATTTTTGTGTCGTATCCATATCCCGTCACTATACCGGCAGTAAGATGTCCGGAGCTCACTCCGTTTGCATTCAGCGACATGGATGCCCCGTCGAATATGACATTCTTGATGGTCGCCTTCAGGGTCGCTCCAAAGAAACCGGAGCACGTGCAGGTGTCCCTGTCCACCACCAGCGACAGGCCGCTGATGGTATGGTTCTGCCCATCAAACACCCCGCTGAACGCAGGTGAAGGAGTCGGAGGCTGTGAACCGTAAGCCACTCCAGTGACCGTGCCGATGGGAGTCCAGGCAGCGCCATCGAGTTCAATATCCTCCAGAAGCACTACGTTTCCTTCGGAGTTGCAGTAGCTGCTGATGTCTCCATTGGCGTTGACGACCTTGGCAAAAGAGAACAGTTGCTCGCGGTTGCGTATGCCATGGTCTCCCGGTACGATACTGCCCGGATCGATTACGCCACCGCCGTCATTGATTCCTTCGCCAGGCACTATGCCGGAAGAATCCGGATTGCGCCAGGAGTCTATATTACCCAGCACTACCTCTTCCGCTACCGAACGGAGGGTAGCTGCCGTGGCAGCATCAAGACCCAAATCGGGAGCATTGGAGTCGAAGGCTTCGCCGAAAATCATCAGATAGTTCACGCAGGCCTTAAGGTAAGCACCTGTAAGCGCAGGATGCTTGTTGTCGTCGGAGCGATATAACGATACCCCCTTCTCGCGGGCCTTGATATACGCCCGGCCTATGGGAGAGATCCAGATGTCGCAAGCGTCTGCTATCAGCATCCCTCCGCCATAGAGGGCCTTGTCGAAACGCTCATAACTGCCAAAACCATTGAAGTCATCCTTTCCCTCGTAGGCCCAGGTGTTTTCCAGCAAAGGATTCACCGCAGGAGAGTACTTCTTGATCTCGCCCACCAGATTCTTTGTTGCATTCAAAACGCCTGCATTTGCGGTAGTGTTGGTATAATAAATAGCCTGGTTGTTGGACTGGTCCTGGATTACCGCGTAATCGTATCCGCCCTCTTTGATGAAGTTCAGGGTTCGCTCGAGAGCAAGATGCTGCTCGAAGGTCTGCCCTCCTTTTAGATGGGCGCGCATCCGGAGTTCATGCCCCTGGCTGCGGGCTATCTGTTTCAAAAGGAAATCCCCTCCGTTGCTGTAGGTGAACGAGTTGCCGAGCAAAAGCATCTTTTTGGCATCCTTTACCGGGATGCCCTGATAAATGCTCAGATGGGCCGCCTGGAAAGAGTAATTGATAAAACTGATAGTCGAATTGCTCGATGCCCTCAGCATGCCGCCGGCATTGTTGTATTGGCCGACAGCGCGGATGCGCATCTTCAGGCTGCCGTTCTCTATCCCCTTGGACAGTGTAAAACCTTGCGAGAAGGTCGTATATTGGTAATCGCTGTAATACTTTATGGAGAAGGAATACTTCAGCGAGGCATCCTCTTCAGCCGCGGAGAGGTCTTCCTCAACGCTCTTCCAGCTGCCATCGTCGAAATACTCAAAAATCCAATACTTGGGTGCATAGCCGTTCGGGGCCATCAGGAAGGTCATGAACTCAACCCCGCTGCCTGCGGAGAGGGAAACCCCTTCCCAGGTAAACTCCACTCCATCTCCTTCTGCCAGATTGGTGACCGCAAGACGGTTGCTGCTGCTCCCGCGCACGGGTGTTGTGCCTCCGGTATTTCCAGCGAATGTGCTGATGTATGCCTTGCCGGCGCCGTCACCATATTGGGCATAGAATCGATTGTCGTCCTTCCAGGCGGTAAGGCCGTCGCTGACAAGCGTGGAAGTATTCTCCCATTTAGCAAACATCAGGCTGGCCGTAACAGGGGGATTCTCGGGGGTCTCAGGGGTTTCCGGTGTTTCCGGTGTCTCCGGTTCCCCGGGTTCTTCCTGGACAGGCTCTTCCTGACCGGGGACCGGATCCTTCGGCCCACAGGCTGTAAGGATCATGGTAGCGGAGAAGAATGCCGTAACAAACAAAAGGAGGAAAGAGTATTTCTTCATAGCTGAGAATTATTTTTTTCTGAACAGTATCTTTTCGATATCGATGGTTGCACCGCTGGCATTGCCGAAATCAAGACGCAGTGAGTCACCGGTGTTACCCCATCCATACTGGCTGATATATTCACTCAGATCCACTTCGCAATATGTCCATTCAGAAACGGTTGCGAGCGCATCAGAGAGATATGGAGTAGACTGTTTCGCCCAGGTAGTGACAGGCTGGCCGGAACGGATGAAGAATATCTGCAGCCCGGCGCCCACAGCACTGGCCTTGTAGTAATAGGTCAGTTTGCCGCCTTCGATAGGACGGTCCAGGGGAACTGTCTGCACGTTGGGGTCCAGGCCGGTAGTCTCGATGTGGAAACCGAAATCCCCAACCTTGGAGATAGAGGCATTGTTCGACGCCGTGCTTATATTGAACAGGAGGTATCCCACCTGATCCGGTGATATCGGGGTTCCTTCTACAGTGAGGGCAGTTCCTGCAACTCCGCCGTATGAATATGGCCGGGCCGTGAAGGAATACTCCCGGATGTCATTCAGACCATCTGCGATAGCTTCTGTCACGCCATTAGCATCCGCATCGAATCGTGATACACGCACATTCTGCGGATTGCCGTCGGAATCCTTGTAGGAAATCTGGGTATAATAATAATCTTCATGGTCCAGAGGGGCCGTAAAAATCACCTTCACACCATATTCCACTCCTTCGGCGGAAATGTCGGATATTTCTCCCGGGTCTCCCCAGGCCGCCTTCTTGCTGCAGCCGGAGAGTATTACGGCCGCTGCAAGGAATAATATGTATAACTTCTTCATTTTACCATCCTGGGTTTTGCCAATCAACACCTGTAGCCTGGGTCATCTTGTTGACCTCCGACTGCTCCAACGGGAAAAGGAGATACCGATCTGCGCCAGTCTGACGGGGGAAAGATATCCTCTCATAAGTGTAGTTCGCGCCGTTCTTCGTAATCTTCATGCCGCTCACCGCAGAGTCCGTTTCCGACAGGATCTTCCAACGCCGCACGTCGAAGAAACGATGCTCTTCGAAAGCGAGTTCGACCCTGCGTTCGTTGCGATAGCGCTGGATGAACGTCGTCTTGTCGAGGCCTGTGGGTAGGCCTGGCATCCCGACACGTGCACGGACCGCATTCACAGCCTCGCGGGCAGTCATTGCGGCAGATCCCGCAACGGTCGAAGATACGGGCGTATCGGCACCGACAGATTCTCCTGCAGCTTCCGCGAAGTTGAGGTAGAGTTCAGCCAGGCGGAAGACAGGCATATAGCCGTCCGTTCCGCTCACGGAAGAAGAGGCCGGATTGTTGAATTTGCGGAGATAGTACCCCGTACGTGTGTAGCGCCTCACGGTAACATCGTTAGAAATGCCGCAATCTGCACCCACGTAGGTGTTCACCTTGGTCGTGCTTTCCGTCAGGTAGCGGTTGCAGCCGTTGTAGTACACCGTAGAGTAGAATCGGGGATCCCGGTTCAGATAGGGGTTGTTCTTGTTGTACAGGGTATTGGCCGTGTTGTAGTTCGGCTGGGTATGGGCGTCATCGAGGTACGGCTTTGCCAGATTAAGGACCGGCACTCCGTCCTTGGTCTCATACGCGTCCACAAGTTCCTGGGTCGGGCAGGATCCTGCCTTGGATGCACCGGTAGTAGTGGGCATGCCCGCATACTGCCAGACTTTTGCCTCCGCGCTGGATTCAAAGATGGTTTCCTTGTCCCAGGTGCCATAGACCGTCATGAAATAATAATCATAAGGGCTCAAGGCCGCAGTAGCTGCAGGGACTGTGTTATAAAGGGCATATCCGTGCGCAAGACACTGGTCGAGAGCCTCTTTGCAGATTGTCGCGACATAATCCCATGTATATTTGCTCCCATCCTCGTAGAACAGAGGGCTGGCTGCAAAGAGGGCGGCCTGGGACTTCACGGCCCACGCAAATGCCCTGCTCAGCACAGTCTTCCGCTCGCTGGCGGAAACATCCCACCTGAAACCGATGGACTCGTTACCCTCGTCGGAAGCCAGGGCTTCATCACAGCTGCCTATTATGAAATCCACGCAGGCCTCGATGCTCTCCCTCTTGTCCTTGGAGAAATCGTGGGGGATGTCATACACATGGTCCATGATGGGTATCCTGCCGTAGCGTTTGAGGAGTTGCAGGTGATAATATGCCCTCAGGACCGTGATCTCTGCTATCCATCCTGTCTTTTCCAGAGGTTCATAATCATAAGTGGCGACTTCCGGATCGTTTATCAGGGAAAGGAAATTATTGCAGTAATAGATTCCGTTGTAATAATGTGTCCAGAAATCGGTTTCCGCCGTCAGGGGGAAGCTGGCGGCAGAGCCGAATCCATCGTACCAGTCCTTCAGGGTTCCTTCGTTGTCGCTGGCATCCTGCGCTTCGTCGCAGAAGGAAGCCAGAAACGTATTGTTGTACGTTAATCCGGGATCTATCAGATATTTCCTGCAGGTATTCAAGTAATTCACAGTGAGCCTGTACTTGCCGAAAATAGCCTGATAATTGACCCGTCCGTCCGGTTCAATGTCGAGGTTTGCACAACCCGTGAGGGAAAGCGCGACAAAAGCAATTATTGTGTAGAATATCTTTATCATAACTGTCTAGAATGTCAGGCTTACGCCAAGGTTATACACCCGGAAGGGCTTGAAATCAGTAATCGAAGTGGATTCAGGGTCGATGCAATCGAGGCCCAGACGGTCGAGTGTGAACAGGTTCTGTCCACTCAGGCAAACGCGCACCGTGCCTATGCTGCCGGTGAGTTTCTCCGGAAGCGTATATGCAAGTTCAACGTTCTTCAGCCTGATGTGGCTCAGATCCCTGACGAAGAAATCGGATGTTCGGTGATTGGTGCTGGTAGAAAGCGACAGGGCTGGATAGGTAATATCCTCGCCGTTGTTCCAGCGTTCCACAGTCCAGGCATGCTTGTGCCATTCCGAATAGATGCCGTCATAAGCCGTTTCGTAAAGTCCGGCTCCCGACAGCACGGCGGAATACTTCGCAGCGCCCTGGAATAGGAAGGAGAACTCGAATCCCCTGTACTTTAATCCACCGAAGAAGCCATAATTGTACTCAGGGAACCGGGTATTGCCAATAGGAGCATAGTCCCTTTCGTCTATGACATTGTCTCCGTTCAGGTCCTGATAGATCAGGTCGCCCGGCCTCGGTGTGCCGAAAGCATAGGTCTTGCCGCTGGCGGCTATTTCGGAAGCAAAATTGTACATTCCGGTGCCATTGCTGTAATCCACCAGGAATCCCCACTCCTGTCCGTAAGGATAGCCCTCGGTATGATACTTATAAACGTAATCATCTCCGTAGGCAGCCTCACCGACACTTATGACCTTGTTGCGGGCATGGCTGAAATTCGCTCCGAATTCCAGTTCCATCCCGCTGCCGAGGGTGCGGTCGAAAGTAGCTGAAACCTCATATCCTTTATTCACCATCCTGCCGGAATTGGTATAAGGATAGTAGTTCAGGGCTACTCCCTGATAGATAGGCACTGTTGATGAGCTGGAGACCAGCATATTGTCGCAACGGTTGCTGAACCAGTCGAACGATACGGACAGGGACTTGAGCACCTTGGCATCAAAGCCGACGTTCACTCCCTTCGTGACTTCCGCACTGAGGTTAGGATTTCCGCGCAGGCCTTCCGCTCCGGAGTATGTGACATAATCCAGATAAAGGAATCGGGAAGAACTGATGACGTCATTTGCAGTAAGGCCGTAGGACGCACGCACCTTCAGATAATCCAGAGCCGAAACCCCCTTCAGGAATTCCTCGTTGGATGCTATCCACGATGCAGAAACACCGGGAGTGGCTATATACCTGTGCTCCGGTGCGAACTGCTCGCTTCCTGCATAGGCGATATCTCCCTTTAGGAAGAAGCGGTTGCCGTAACCGATTGTGGCCGTAGCGCCCAGGGTTTCCCTCTTATAGGGCAGCGCGGCGCTTCCGGACGTTGCTTCGAGCTCTTTGCGCTGATAGAGGATATAGGACTTCGCATTGACGGTCAGGTCGCCGAAATTCCTGTCGTAGCTTATCTGCCCGCCTATATCCATATGATAATAGAAGGTGGAAGAACGGCCATACGACAGGGGCGAGTTTTCGGTAGAACCGAGCTGTGTGAAGTTCAGTGCATCGGAAGAACTCTGAATCCAGGTCTCGTAGTTCTGGTAGGTGTGCAGGCCGCGCTTGGTGTAGGTCTGGTAGTTGAAATCCACACCGGCCCCGAGGCCCTTGATGATTCCGGAAAGATCCGCCCTCACCCCGGACTGGGCCGTGACGGTGGTGTAGAGGTCCTTTCCGTATCCGCTACGGTTGATCTGGCCGTAAATCGGGCTCCTTTCGGAATCCGTTGCAACAACCTGATTGCTAGATTCATAAGCGGGATCGGCCGGGTCGTCTATCACGGGAGTCAAAGGTCCGTAAACGGTAGGAGGGATGTTCAATACGCTGGCGTAAAGGCTGGTCGCCTTGTAGCGGGAACGCTTGTCCCTCTGCACGTTTGCAGAGAGGCGCAGCCATGCGCTCAGCCACGAATTGATGTTCATGTCCACGTTGGACCTCATCCCGAACCAGTTGTAGTTCCCAGCCGGATCGTAATCCCTCGCGGGATCGTGGGCCGATTTTATGGGAGACTGCTGGTACATGTAGTTCAGGTCGGTGAAATACCTTACCTTGGAGTTTCCTCCAGACACATTCACCGACGTGCGTGTCAGCGAAGTGAGAGGACGCACGTACATGCTGTACCAGTCGTTGTCGGGATAGAGTTCAGATGCCCCGGAACGGTAATTCTCGATGGCTTCCGCCGAGAACTGCGAATACGCGCCGAGTCCGTCGTTGGCGGCGGCTTCGTTGCGCATGGAGGCATATTCCCACGAATGAATCATCTCCGGGCGACGGGTCATCTGCTGAACGCTCTGATCCACGCGGGCATCGATGCGCATCTTGCCTTCAAATCCCTTCTTGGTGGTGATGTAGATGACTCCGTTCGCACCCTGTATTCCATATATGGAAGCGGACGCGGCATCCTTAACCACCGTAATGGACTCAACCTCGTTGGGCATGATGTATACCCAGTTCGAACTGGGACATATCATGCCGTCGATGATGATCAGCACATTATTATAACCGTGAATGGAAGAAAGGCCGCGCACCAGCATCGTCATGCCTATGCTGGTGAGTCCGGAAGTCCCGGTGGCGTTCCCTGGCTCCCACTGGCTGGTCATGGTGGTAAGACCGGACAGAAGGCCGGGCAGTGTGTGCTGAAGCCCAGCGACGGGGAACTTCCGGAGAGTCTGCCCGTCGACCGAGCTTACCGCTCCGGCAGTTTCCGTGCCGGGAATGAACATCAGCGGGGAATGCAGATATGCCAGAGAATCGGCGCCCTGCGCATGCAGGCGGCAGACCGGCAACAGCGTAAAGAGAACTGTTAGTATAAATAACTGTCTTTTCATAATCGTTGCCTCCTACCAACCGGGGTTCTGCCAGTTCACACCTGTGGCGGTTTCCAGACGTGCCGCTTCCGCTGTGGGCAGGGGAAGGAGCAGGTCGCGGTTTTCATAACCTCCGCGGGCGGCCTCCTGAATTGCATAGCGCTCATACTTGAAGGAACCGTCCGTCTGTTTGATGGGACGCATTCCTGTAAGATGTGCGCAGGTTTCATACATGTCACCGTCGGGCTTGCACCAGCGGCGGAGATCGAAGTAGCGGTTCTCTTCCCAGGCAAGTTCGACGCGGCGCTCGGCACGAACCCTCAGACGCATCTGGTCTTTGTTCATGCCTGTGGGCAGCGCGGGCATATTCACCCGGGCACGAACCTCGTCGACTGCGGCTTTGGCTTCATCCAGATGCCCGGCCTCGCAGGCGCACTCCGCCAGGTCGAGGAGAAGTTCCCCGAGGCGATAGTACTGCCAGCACGGCCCGCGTACATCGTGGTTCTGGCAAGTGAGCGGGTCGATGAACTTGCGGGCGATGTAACCTGTGCGGGTGTACTTTCGCTCGCTTTTTGTCAGGGATATCGCGTGCCTACCGCCTTCGAATGGCTCGAAGGTGATAGTGACATTGTTCCAAATGAACTGCTGTCCGTTGGTCATGACGGTAGAATAGAACCTGGGATCCCTGTTGGCATAAGGATTCTGCTCATCGTAGAGCGTATTAGCCGTATTGAAGTTAGGCTGCAGGTGCATGTCGTCCAAATACGGCTTCTCAAGATTGAGGATAGGCTGCCCGTCGGTGGTTTCGAATGCATCCACCAGTTCCTGTGTAGGGCAGGTCTCAACCTTGTATGCTCCGCTTTCATTGCCTATGAATCCGATATGCCACACGCGGCCGTCTATGTAGGTGTAGTGCTCATAGATAGTTTCTTTGTCCACCGGGTCGGCCGAATAGTCGAGGCTGCGGCAGGCCAGCTGATGGAAGGCGCTGCCCGGAGCCATCTCGGGGAACTTCTCGAAGGTGCTCTTCTCCGTGCATGTAGTGAAGAGTTCATAGCCGTTGGCCTTGAGTTCGGTAACGGCAGTCTTGCAAGCCTGGTAGGCCTCTTCCCAATGGTCTTCACCCTCGTTGAACAGGGGGCTGGCGGCAAACATGAGCATTACGCCCTTGAGGGTGTATGCCAGTGCCTTGTTCATGCGTCCGGCCTCATCCGGCTCGGTTATCCTCCAGGGAAGGTCGTCACAGGCGATAGCAGCATCACAATCCTGGCAGATAAGCTGTACAGCCTCATAAACCGGCTGACGCTTCAACTGGGAATAATCGTAATCCAGCGGGAGCACATAATCTATGACAGGCACTTTTCCGAACCATTTGATAAGCTCGGAATAGAAAAATGCGCGAAGCAGATGCGCTTCAGCAGTCATCCGGGAACGCGCCTGCTCACTCCTCACTGCAGCGTTCGGAATGAGTTCGAGGAACTGGTTGCAGAGATGTATCTGGCCCCAGAAACGCTCCCAGTAATCGCAGTTCCCGTTCCAGCCATTGGCATCTTTCGGGGTGCCGTCGGCAGAGGAATTCCATGCATCCCTGGTCTTGTGGCTGGAGGCGGAATTCGCATTGTTGTAGACGCGCCCTACAGGACCGCCCTGGCCTTCATCGCTGCTCCATCCTTCGTCGCTCGTGCAAGTGGGAAGCGGGCAGTGCATATGATAGTTGTAACCCTTTGTAGGGATGTTCTTGTAGCAGGTGTTCAACAAGGCCTCAACCTGATAAGGATCCTTGAGGACATCGTTCATGGTCATATTCCCGTCGGGAGCTTTGTCCATGACATCGGCGCAGGAGCATACGAAGCTTGCAGCAACAATGGCAATCAGAATTTCAATAACTCTTTTCATAACTCTCTGCATCAATTAAAACCAATATTTGCGCCCAGGGAAACTGTTCGCGTGAGAGGATAAGTCTGGGGAGAGCTCTGCTCGGGATCTATGTGGCTGATAGGCATATTCTTGATTGTGAACAGATTGTTCGCATTCACATAAAGCCTCAGCCGCTCAAGTCCGGCTTTCTTCAAGACCTTCTTCGGAAGGGTATAGCCGATTTCCACAGACTTAAGCCTGCAGAAAGAGCGGTCCATTATGAAGTAGCTGTTCGCCTGAATGCTGCAGCCGGAGGTCACGCCAAGGGCGGGATACAGAATCTGTTCCCCGTTCTCGTAGCGTTCCTTGGTCCATGCATGCAGATGAGCACCCGTGTAGAAGCCGGTGCCGGCAAACTCGGTGACACCGCGGATGTTGTAGGCCCTGGAGGCCTTCGCGATACCGGAAATCACTACCGTAGCGTCAAATCCCCTGAAAGTCCCCGTAGCCGTGAATCCATAGGTTATGCGGGGAATGGTGCTGTAGCCGATAGGGCTGATGTCCTTCTCGTCTATGACATTGTCTCCGTTCACGTCCACATACTTGAAGTCGCCAAGGCGCGGGGTGCCACCCACATTGTAGGTAGGCAGATTATCCAGTTCTTCCTGGGTGTTGATGTAACCGTTGCCGTTGGAATAATCGATCAGATAACCCCAGCACTGGCCGATGGAATAGCCTTCATTGCGGTGACGGTAGGCATACGATTCGGGAAGGATAGCCTCGTCCATCGATATCTGCGTATTCTTGTTATACCCGAAATTGCCCTTCAGCGTCACGCGGGCGGTCTTTGAGAAACGCTTGTTCCACGATGCATCCACTTCGAATCCGTGGTTCTCAATCACACCCATGTTCATCTTGGGCAGATTGTCGAGCGGCACTCCCTGAAGCTCGGGAACAGTTCCGCGGGTGAGAAGGATATGGTCGCGATACTCGCGGAAAACATCCACAGACACGTTGAACTGCTGGAAGAGCTGGATATCGATGCCGTAATTCTGCTTGCGGGCGATTTCCCAACTGAGCTCCTCATTGCCTATCTTACCCTGCACTATATACTTACCATAGCCGAGGGAAGACATGGGACCCGAATTTGCAAGCGAAAGTTCACTTATGTAAAGGAAGCGGTCGCTGCCCAGGCTGTCATTACCGACGAGGCCGTAGGAAGCCCTCAGTTTCAAACTGGAAATCACCGGATTGCCCTGCAGGAAATCTTCGTTGCTCACCACCCAGCTGGCAGACACGGCAGGGAAGAAGCCGAAACGGTGCTCCTTCGCAAACTGCTCGCTCCCGTTGTATCCGGCATTGAATTCCGCGAAATAGCGGTTATCATAGCCGTAGGTTACGCGTCCCGAAAAGCCCAGGATGTTGTACGGAAGGTCTGCCCCGGCTTTCTGCCAGTTATCCCTCTGCAGGAGGAACATTCCTGTCACATCGTGCTTGCCACCAAAGGTGCGTGCATAATTGAGCGAATACTGCAGGTTCAGATAATAGCGGGAAGCCACGCTCTTGCTAAGAGTGATGGCTCCGTTCTGATTGCTTCTCGAAGCGGTATAGAAACTGTTGCTGCCCTCCGACATGCCTACCGTTGCGGCATAGGTATCGAAGGTGCGTACGCCGTTGAGGTTGGTTTCTCCGAAAGAGTCGTACGAGACCATGAACTTGGTGCTGAGTCCCTTTGTTATGGAGTCCAGTTTCCAGTCCGCGATGAGCGAGGTGTTCATCTTGATTTTAGTCTCCCTCAGGAAGCCGAAACTGTTCGCCAGCGCATATGCGTTATAGTCCCATGAAGGCTGGCTTACGATCTCGTTCGCCGGAACCCCGTAACCGGGCATGGTGACAGGACCGGGCTGGCTGGGAGGGGTCTCCCAGGTGCGGAGCACAAGCTGCTGCATGAACGCGGTCATGCTGCCCAGGCTGAGGATGTTATAGGTCGGTGACCCAACCCGGTCGAGATATGTACCTACATTTGCCGACAACTTGAAGGAAGGCGTGATCTGATAATCCAGATTGGACCTGAAGGAATAACGGTTAAGCTTGAAGGTAGGATCGTATCCGAGCACGTCCTGCCCCTCGTTCTTACCCATTCCCCCCTGGTTCACGAAGCCCACGTTCACGAAGAACTTGAGTTGCTTGCTGCCCCCGGATGCATTTACGTTGATTCTTTCCTGGGGAGCGAACTGATAAAACATCTCCCTCCAGACATCACGGTCCGGATAGAAGATAGGGTCGTCTCCCTTGCGGTACTTGTCGATCATGTACTGAGTGTAGGGCAACATGCTCTCTTCCACACCATCGTTGCGGGAGGCCTGGTTGCGCAGTTCGGCGAATTCCCAGGAATGGATGCGGTCCACTTCGGTAATGAAGCTCTGCAGCGAGAAATCCGCTGTGGCGCTCAGATGCATGGAGCCTTCTTCACCGCGTCGTGTGGTGATCAGTATTACGCCATTCGCACCCCGCACACCGAAAACGGCCGTGGCGGATGCATCCTTAAGTATGGAGATGGAGGCCACCTCATTGGCATCGAGGTTGCTGATATTGTCCCGCGGCACCCCGTCTATAAGGATAAGGGGGCTGGAGCCGTTAGTCGTACCGGCACCCCTGAGGTAGAGGGCGATATCATCGCCTCCGGGCCGTCCGTTCGACTGGATGGTGGTAAGACCGGGCAACTTTCCGCTGAGGGCGGCAGACAGGTTCGGAGAGGAACTGACAGTGATATCCTTGGTCTGCACGGCCGCAATCGATCCGGTGACGGATACCTTTTTCTGTGCGCCGTATGCCACCAGCACGACCTCTTCCAACTGCTCGCTTCCTATTCTCAGCACGATGTTGAGGGTGCCCTGTTTACCGAGCACCGCCTCGAAATCATCGAAGCCAATGAAAGAGGCCGCGATGGTTACGCCCTCTGTGACATTGGGGAGTTCATAGTTTCCATCCGCATCGGTCATCGTGCCATTTTGCGTCCCCTTTACGAAAACGAACGCTCCGGGCACGCTTTCTCCGTTGTCATCCACGACCTTACCTTTCAAGGTTCGGGGCGTCTGCCCGAACAAAACGAACCCCGCTCCCCCTGCAAAAAGCAGCAGGAAGAGCAAGGCCAGTTTTAAAGGTGATTTAGTTAGCATAGCTGATGTTTACGGAACCACCTTCTGTATTACCATCCAGCGTGAGATTGGCGTTGCTCTTTGCAGTACCGATAATCTGCTGGATGTGAGATATATCAGCGCCACTCTTCAGGTTAGTGACCTTGATGGCGGATGTATTGACACACTCGAGAATGCTGTAGGTCATGTTGAGTTCACCTGACTGTGCATTGGTGCGGCCGCACATACCGGCAAGTCCGCCCGTATCGGATACCAGGGCGTCGCCACCGGCATTCGCGTTGATATCTCCCGAACTCTTGCACTTGTACAGGGTGGTGGTCCTTTCCGCAGAACCGACCATTCCGGAAATACGGAGCGTTCCGTGAACGGCTGTCTGGTTGAAATCGATCTTTCCGGAGAACTCGCAGTTGGTCAGGGTTACGATGCTGCCTGGAGTACCGCCTCCGCTGGTGCCGATGAAGCCTGTGCATTCACGCACATTTTCGGTTGTAGTGAGGGTTCCGGAATAGACGCAATCCTTGATATTGATCTCGGCCGCAATATTGCCACCTGCAATAATGCCTGTGAAACCGGACATCCTGATACTGTTACCCGCAGCAGGGGCCGTTGCAGTCAGGTCGACAGAACATTTTACGTTGGATATAGTCATCTTGCATTCCACATCGGTGCCCTGTGCGCCGAATACTCCTGCAACCGCACCCCAGCGGCATTCGCGCTTGGGCATGTTCTTCAACTCCATCGAACCTGTCAGGTTAAGGTCTTTGATATCGGCCTTCATCCACTGGATAAACCCATAGTATTGAGTTTCAGCAGCCTCGGATGCATCAAATACGGAATTGATGGTGACAGTCTTGTTCTGTCCGTTGATAGGAATGTCAAGGACAGGGAAGAATACCCTTCCGGATTTCTTGGAAATCATATCATCGTCGGTGATGGTGATATCTGCATTCAGGGTGATCTGACCATCGACAAGATAAGGACTCGGGTCGCCTTCAGCGCCGGCCCTTACTTCTTCGCGGCATGCAATAAAATCTTCCTTATTGTTAACGCCAGCGATACGGACAACAAGAGTATCGGTAGCCACAGATCCGGTTGCAGCGGTTCCGATGAGAACCATATTGGCGGCGGGATCTATGCCTTCAACTGTAGAAGGAGCCGTAATCTTAACTTTGCCTGTAGCAAAAGCGGATGCGTCGGTAGTCCATCCTGCAGGTCCGAAAGGATCGAAGTCGATGGTAGCGACATTCACTCCCTCTACAGATACCTCCTTGGTTTCTCCAAGATTGAAGGTCAGTGTATCGGAAGGGGTGACATAAGATACCGAAATCTGGGATATCTTGGCATCGCTCATATCCACGGCATAGACTGCGCCGGGAGCGATAGTTACTTTTTCGGAAACAGCCTTGGTGGCGATATTGCCTCCTCCAAGATCGGCAGTAACGGTGATTCCCTTCGAGAATGCCGTATTTGCAAATACTGTCAGCAAGTAGCTGCTGCCTGCCTTGTAGTCTCCGTTGCAGACCAACGAAGTAACGGCAGTCGCATCAGGAGTTATCGCGCTGACAGAGCCATCTGAAGCAATAGTTGCAGAATAATCTCCGGCGACAGCCTCTCCGCTGTTGCCAGCCAGGGCGATGCTCTTGGAATTCTGGCTGCTGCCCAAAGTCACTTTTACGAAAGCGACAGCCGAATTAAGGGTAACGGCATCGTTTGCAACTTTTCCTGCCGCAGCATAGCTTGAATGGTCGAAATCGCCGGCTGCAGGGTTCTGGTTTGCAGAAATCCTTCCAGTAATCTTGCCACCGGTATATTTGGATGATGCATTATAAGGATATAGAACAACCAGCTCGGATGCATCTTCCAGCACTTTTCCACTGAAATCAGCCTTTGATCCGCTCATTGTTCCGTTTACCATCGAGAACTTGTTGTTCGACTTCCCGTCGAAGACGCTGATGGCATCGCTGGCTTCCCAGTTAATGCTCGTGCCATTCAGAGCCACCTTGGTTGCCGGAAGCGTGGCTGAAATCGTTTTGGTAACCGTTTCGGTTTTTCCTCCCGGAGTATCATCGCCGCCGGGTTTCTCATTTTTGTTACAACTGACAAAACCAGCCATCAAAAGGGCCGTCAGTATTAAAACGATTTTTTTCATAATGATAATATTTTGGTTAATAATTAATTAGCGTAAAAAAACCTAAACAAGCTTCCAGTCTGTCTCAAGGCAGGATACGTGATTCTCGGTAATGCCCTTTTCTGAAATCCACTTCCTGGTCTGCCATGTCTTGTATTCACTGCTTTCCGTTGCAGCCCAGAGCCAGGACGGGGTAGGCCACAGGCAAGCCCTGAAATTGACCGTTTTGTAGAATGTCTCATCACATCCCTGCTGGCCGTGATGGGCCATCTGGATATAATCGCAATTCAAGTCGTCGGGATAGGCGGCCAGGACCTTCTGACCGCATTCCTCTCCGGCATCGCCAAGGAACAGCACGCTCTTGGTCGCATCTGAAACCTTGAGAATCATTGATGAATTGTTGTATGCATTCACCATTATCTCCTTATTGGCTATTCCAAGCACTTTTATCGTTACTCCATCTACCGTATAAACCTGACCTGTCTGCTGAATGTCAACTACTTTCGTTTCCGTTTGATGGGCCAGTGCATCATAGAAGGGAAGCGCATACTGGTTCCTCGCTCCCGATTCCTGGGCAAGCAGGGCTGAATTCAATCGCGAATGGTAGATGGTGCCGATGGTTATACCCTCCCTGCTTTCGAGAATAGGAAGAAGAGCGCCCACATGGTCCCCGTGAGGATGGGAGATGAACCATGCGTCGACGTGATTGCCGATGGACCTGAGTTTGGTACGCAGGCGGACTTCATCGGTCGGGAGGCCTCCGTCCATGACTATCACTTTGCCATTCCCGGTAACCAGGATATAAGAGTTGCCAATCTTATTGGTGGCCGATGTCATCTGCGTAAGCGAGAAATACGCAGGTTTCTGCGGCTCGGCATGATCGGTGAAAGAATCCGCGGTAGATGCCTTAATATAATTCTTTTCTTCTTCCACAGGTGCTGGTTTGCTGCAACCGTAGAGCAGGGCGCCTGCAAGGGCTCCACCCGACATCTTTATAAAATCCCGTCTGTCCATAAGCATCAATAATTATTAATGGTCAGCGAGCCGCCCTCGGTCACACTTGCATATTGCTGGGGCTCATCCTGTTTCGAACCAATGATCTTGCCGAAATAGTTGGCAGTGGCATTTGACGGCTGGCCGTTTATCGTTATCTGGCACGTAGTAGTGACATTGTTCAGATACCATCCCATGTTATAGCCACTGGTGACCTTTGAACTCCTTCCCAGGATTCCTCCCAGGCCTCCACCGCCGTCAGGGTCGAACACCGTGTTATTCAGGTTAGCGGTTATCTTGCCGCTGTTGATGCAGCGGGTATATTTGGTCCTGCGTTCCCCACTGGCCACGAATCCGCCCACGCGCGGGTTGGGATGGATTACGGTCTGGTTATAAACAATCTCTCCGGCGAATTCGCAGTCGGTAAATGTAACTATGACTCCGGGAGACCCGCTCTCGCCACGGCCGACGAAGCCGCCCGTATCGAGGATGCTCTGGCCTGTGGTTATCTTGCCGGTCACCTTGCATTTTTCGAAACTGACGGTACAGTTGACACCGGAACAAATTGCAACCAGCCCGGCTATCTGCGAAGATGTGGTCCCCTTACTGTTGGTATAGGTAACATCCACCGAACTCTCGACGTTGGAAATGGTCACGGTTTTGGCAATTGTGGGATACTCCCCGCAGTTTGCCGCCAGAGGTGCCATCCGGCATGTGCTGTTTGAAGTCGTGAGGCTTCCAGCAAGTTTGAGATTGGAAACCCCTGCCCTGAGATAGCCTATCAGGGAATTCGTTTCCCCGGTCGTAGAATTATTGATCGTGATAGTCTTTCCGGAGCCCTCAAGAGGGTATGCAAGGGAATGCAGGAAACATGACCCGTCTTCCAGCATGTCTCCGTGACCGATTTCCAAATCGGTATTAAGGACAAGTTTGTCCCCGGAAAGATAATCAGCCACATCCAGGCCATTCATGTTGGCGGTACGGAAATCCTTGAAATCCTGCACGGAATTAATGCCCGCCAGGCGCACCGTCACGGTTTCCTCGAACGCAGCTCCGGATGAGGTTTTGAATGCAAAGGACAGGTTACCGTAAAGATCGGAATTATCAGTCGAGGAAGGGGCCTTTATCGATATCCATTCCGTATCCGAGGCGTTTACTTCCCATCCGGCGGGGACGGCCGATTTCAAGCTGACCTCCGTTATGCCGTCCAGAGCGAATTCCCGCTTTCCGTTACGGGCGAAGGACCACACGTCTTTCTTGAAAACGCTTATCACGGAAACATCGGACATGTCGATGCTGTAAACAGATCCTGCCTTCATCTCTATGGGTGAAGAAATGACCTTTTTGGAAGTCTGCCCGGTCTGATGGTCGAACGTGACCGTTACTCCGGACTTGAAGTCTATGTTCCCTATCACTGCCAGATAGTAGCTTTCCCCTGCGGTAAAAGCACCTGTCGCACAAATCTCTTTGTCGGCGCCTTTGCCTATCGAAGCAACTCCCCCGTCGGGGTTCATTTCCACTGAAAAAGGGCCGGCAAGGGCTTCTGAGCCATTACCCTCGATATGAATTGCCTTTACATCCGTCTGTGCAGCCCCCAGCGAAAGCTTGAAAAGAGCGACAAGATTATGGAAAGCCAGCGTTTCGTCCTCCGTTACGGTGGCGGCAATTGCACAGGCCGGGTCGAAGCCGCCGGCAACAGCAAACTGTTCCGAAGGAAGTATGGTTCCGATGGAAAGGCCGGAAAAAACAGCATCGCTGCTATACGGATACAAAGCGACAAATCGTGATGCATCGTCGGACACCTTCCCGGTGAAGCTTGCAGAAGATCCATTCAGACTGGATTCATCTATGCTGAAACAGTTGTTCTCCACCCCGTCGTAAACGCTGATCCTATCTTCCTTGTTCCACAAAACCGTGTGGCCATCGGCACCCATTTCAGACTTGACCGAGACCATGGAAGCCTTAAAAACCTTGTTTAAAGCGGTCTCATCGGGATTCTTGGCACAGCCGAACGCTGAAAGCAGCAAAAGTGTTATTAGTCTTACATGTTTCATTTGATTGCAAAATAGTGAATAATTCTCACGAATCCCCCCGCCTTTTTCTTGTTGAGCAAAAATCAAAGTTTTTCTATCATAATTCATCTCGCGCACAATGCGCGCGCAAAACAGAAATAAATTGATATATTTGCAAAGAAATGAAAGCTGTCAGAACCACATTGATTGCAGTCGGCATCTCATTGCTCGCAACGCTATCCTGCACCAGAACACAAAGTCTGGAAAAAACATTCGCCAACCCGCCTCAAAGTGCCAGACCCATGGTCTGGTGGCACTGGATGAACGGAAACATAACCCCTGAAGGCCTGAGGGAGGACATCCTCTGGATGCATCGCGCAGGAATTGGAGGATTCCATGTTTTCGATGCCGGGCTGGACACCCCGCAGATGGTGGAAAAGCGCCTTGCGTACATGAGCCCGGAATGGAAGGAAGCCTTCGCCGGAGCCATCGCCCTGGCGGATTCCCTCGGCATGGAGGTGGCCATCGCCAGCTCTCCCGGCTGGAGTTCCACCGGAGGCCCCTGGGTGCAGCCGGCCGATGCCATGAAGAAACTCACCTGGAGCACCAAGCTGATGGAAGGAGGCAGGGCCTTCGACTGCGCGCTGCCAGAACCTTTCACCGTCAGCAGCCGCTTCCAGAACGTGCCCCTGCCCTTCGAATACAATCATCACCAGGACGGTCCCATCCCCGAATGGTACTACGAAGATATCGCAGTCTATGCCGTCAAGCTGCCGGACAGCTTCCGCACCCTGCAGGAGCTGGGCGCGATAGTCAGCGCCAGCGGCGGCAGCTTCGACGTTGAGACCCTCACCGACGGCAACCTAGACAACGCGGGCCTTCTGCCCGCGCATCCCTCCGGATTCGCATGGGTTCAGTATGAATTCCCGGAGCCGCAGAGTTTCAAGGCCGTCACCATCGTAAACCGTTACGCCCGCAGCGGCGGCCATGGGGTACCCGCCACCTGCAAGGATTCCCTGCAGATCAGCGACGACGGCAAAACTTGGCGTACCCTTTGCGGAATCACCCAGGGGGCTGCCCAGGAACAGACCGAGTACCTGCCGGAGGCATCCGCACGCTTCTGGAGGCTGAAGGTTCCCAATCCCCAGGCGAGCTACCACTACGGCATCCTGCGCCTTCCGGCCGATCCGGCCACCGAAATCGGGGAATTCAACCTGCTGAGCCACCTGCCCATAAACCATTTCGAGGAAAAGGCAGGATTCGCGGCTATCTGCGACATGGACCTCTACCCTTCCGCTGCAGATGCTGAGCCGTCCGAGGTGCTGGATATCACTGCCTTCTGCAAGGACGGCCGCCTGAACTGGACCGCCCCAGAAGGGCGGTGGATGATCTACCGCTTCGGCACTTCGCTCACCGGCAAGAAGAACCATCCTTCCTCCCCCGAAGCGACCGGACTGGAGGTGGACAAACTCGACAAGGATGCCTTCTCCCGCTATCTGCACACATACCTCGATATGTACAAGGATGCGGCCGGAGGCCTGCTGGGAAAGCACGGCATACAGTACCTGCTGATAGACAGTTACGAGTCCGGGGCGCAGAACTGGACTGCCAGGCTTCCGGAAGAATTCCGGGCACGTCGCGGCTACGACCTTCTGCCCTGGCTGCCAGCGACCGCCGGCGTGGTGATCGGGAGCGCACGGCAGACGGAGCATTTCCTGTGGGATTTCCGCCGCACGATAGGTGAGCTCTTCGCCGAGAACTACGACAATGCATCCACCGTCTGCCGCAACGACTACGGCATGAATGGTGTGTTCATCGAATCCCACGAACACGGCAGGAACTGCCTCGCCGACGGCATCTCCATCAAAAAGACCGCCTCCTATCCCATGTCTGCAATGTGGATACAGAGCACCTTCGGAGGCAGCACTACCCGCCGCACGGAAGGCCTTGCGGATATACGCGAATCCGCCTCCACGGCACATATTTACGGGCAGAACCTGGTGGCGGCCGAGTCGCTGACGGCTTCCGGCGTGAATCGCCAGGCATACACCTATTGCCCCGAGAACCTCAAGCCCACCGCCGACCTGGAACTCTATGCAGGAGTCAACCGTTTCGTGATCCACGAAAGTTCCCACCAGCCTGTGGACGACAAGGTCCCCGGAATGGGTATGTATATCTACGGACAGTGGTTCCACCGGCACGAAACCTGGGCGGAAGAGGCTTCTGCCTGGACTTCCTACATAGCCCGCAGCTGTGCCATGATGCAACAGGGCAGGTTCGTGGCGGACTTCCTCTATTATTACGGGGAAGATACAAACGTGACCGCCCAGTTCAGCAGGAGCGAACCGGATGTACCCTTCGGCTATCGCTACGATTTCATCGGGCCCGAGGCCCTCATGAATGAGGTCCGCGCCAGCCACAGCAGACTGGTCACACGCAGCGGAATGGAATACGGTGCGCTGGTGATAGGAGGGCAGGGATTGAGGATGTCGGAAGAGGTACGGAATTGCATAGAAAAGTTGAAGAAAGCCGGCGTGCGTGTAATAGAAGACGGCGACTGCTATAAGGCGGTGGCAGGCATCGCGCCCGACGTCCGGGCGGACGGCTCTTCTTTGATTTTTGCGCATCGCACTTTACCGTCCGCAGAAATCTACTGGCTCTGCAACACTTCGGATGAATCTTTGGATCTTGAGGTTTCTTTCCGCTGCTCAGGCCGCGAGCCTCAGCTCTGGAATCCAGAAGACGGCAGCATAAGGCAGGTTGCGTGGAAGATAGAAGACGGCCGCACGGTCGTTTCGCTGGAATTCACACCCAGAGAGGCCTATTTCGTAGTTTTTGGCAAGCGTACAAGTGCGAAGTCCGCTTCGGTTCCTAAAGAAAATGCGACTTGCGCCCTTACTGTAGAAGGGCCTTGGACAGTCGATTTCCAGCAGGGCCGGGGCGCCCCGGAATCCGCAGTTTTCCCCGTTCTAGAGTCCTGGACAGAATCCGGCGACGCAGGAATCAGGTATTTCTCGGGAACTGCCATCTACAAGAATACTTTCAATCTTGAGAAGGGTTCCGGACGCTACGAAATCGACCTTGGAAAGGTATGCAATCTTGCCGTGGTCACGCTCAACGGCGTGCGGCTGCGCACTCTCTGGAGGGCGCCGTTCAAGGTAGATATTACGGATGCACTGAAGGATGGAGAAAACGAACTGGAGATTGGCGTCACGAACCTATGGCCCAACCGTCTGATCGGTGACGAGCAACCCGGAGTGAAGGAACGTATCACCTACACCACCTGGCCTTTCTACAAGGCAGGAGATCCGCTTCTGACTTCAGGTCTCCTGGGGCCCGTCAGGATCGTTCAGTTGAACGCGATGTAATCGATCGAAGCAGGAAGCTCCGCGTCGGGAGAGGCAAGTTCCACCACGTTGTCTCCCCTCTTGAGAACGACATTAGCCGTAACCTCGGCGAAGCCTTCCGTTGCGGGAAGCTGCACCGACTGTGCCGTGCCGTTGACCTTCAGGATCAGCTCGCAAGCCGTATCGGAAGCATAGTTGATGGCCAGCGTGCACTTTCCGCCATGAGCGCGATGAATGCCGCGCCACTGCAGGCAGTTCTCCTCCGTTCCGCCCAGGCCCTTCACCGCCGCGCCGCAGGACGCGCCTTCCGTCTTCACATACTTGGCCCCTCCAAGTTCTATGTCGTTGTAGGCAGGGATATATCCCCATTCGGCCTCATACACGGAGGGTTCCACGCGCTTGGTCCCCTTGACACGGAGTATCTTCGCATAATGTGCGGGAACCTCGATCTGCAGGCGTTCCATCCTGCCCAGATCCTCACGGCGGACGAGGTCCCGGACTTCGATGACGCCGGCGTATCCCAGTGTCTCCAGAGGCACATCGAACTGCACCGGATCATCGGCCGGGTTGTACAGCGCCACCGCCCTTTCCTGGCCGCGGGGTGTCTTCAGGTCCTTCACCAGAACAAAACCGTCTCCCTCATGCTGAACCACTTGCGGCTGTATGCCGAGGGGGTCCTGGTTGACCGCCAGCAGTTCGGGGTTGGTGATAAGCGTGCGGGTATCTTCCGGAAGATAAGCGAGGTCGAATCCGAGCATCAGCGGCGAGCTCATGATGCACCAGAGGCCGAAATGGGCCTCCTCCTCCGCGAAGGTCAGGCCGGCCCCGCGGTTCAGGCCGCTACGCTTGTTGGCAAATCCCACCACCAGCATGTCCATGTCGTTGTACTTGCCGCCGCCGGTGTAGGCGGAGAGGTACATGTTCTTGTCCATCACGTACTTGACCGAGCGCCATTCGGGGAAGATGTCCCCGCTGATGCGCCAGGAATCAGCCGCCTGCGGAATCCAGGTGCCGGGGTAATGCCAGCGGCAGGCATTGATGCGGACGGGATGCACCGCCACGCTGTCTATCACCTGACGTATCTTCAGGTAGCGTTCCGCGGTATTCAGTTTAAGGTGGTTTCCGCCGCAGAAATCTATCTTGATGTAGTCGAATTCCCAGTCGTTGAAGTAAAGCTGGGCATCCTGGATCTCGTGGCCCCAGAGGCCCGCACCCATGCCGTAGACATCCTGGTTCCATCCGCTCCCGCAGGTGTTGTCGCCGGCGTCGCTGTAGATGCCGGCCTTGAGGCCGAGGGCGTGGATGTGGTCCGTCACCTGCTTCATTCCGCCGGGGAAGCGCACGGGGTTGGCGGTCATGTTGCCGTAGGCGTCGCGGAATCCGAAGTGGCCGTCATCTATATTTATATATGTATAGCCGGCATCGGCCAGGCCGGTGGATACCATGAGGTCCGCCTGCTGCATGATCAGGGTGTCGGAGATGTCAATCATAAAGGCGTTCCAGCTCGCCCATCCCATCATCGGGGGCTGCACGCCCTGATGGTTGCGGGTGCAGGCTATGGCCAGCACGGCGGCGGCCACGGTCAGTATTTTGCGCATATTACTGTGGTTTGAAGATTTGTCTGTTGACGATGGAACGGCCCAGGGTGAGGGAATCGGCGTACTCCAGGTCGTCGCCGAAGCCGAGGCCGCGGGCGAGAGTGGATATCTTGCCGGCAAACTTTTCTATCTTGCGGTAGATGTAGAACGCCGTGGTCTCCCCTTCTACGTCGCCGCTCAGGGCCAGGATAACCTCAGTGGGTGCTTCAGCCTTCTGGAGTCTGGCGACCAGACTGTCGATCGCGAGGTCTCCGGGGCCGATGCCGTTGATCGGGGAGATGATGCCGCCCAGCACGTGATAGACGCCATGATACTGGCCGGTAGCCTCGATGCTCATCACGTCCCTGACGCTTTCCACAATGCAAATGGTGGCGTGGTCCCGGTGCGTGTCCCCGCAGATGCCGCAGAGTTCGGTGTCGGAGATCATGTTGCACTCCTTGCAATAGTGGACCTTGTCGGCCAGGGCGTCGATCGCAGCGGAAAAGTGATGGATGTTCTCGGACGGCTGTTTCAGTAGGTGCAGCGCAAGCCTGAGGGCGCTGCGGGAGCCGACTCCGGGCAGCGAACCTATGGCCTCTACGGCCTCTTGCAATACTTTAGACGGATACTCATTCATATATCATTGCAAATATAATAAAAAAAAGGTTCGGAGCCGAAGGCGACAGAGGGGGTCAGGGGGAACCTTCCCCTGTAAAAAAACCTGCAAATGTAGGCGAAAACAAAAATTTTTGCCTACATTTGCAGGTTGACTTGTCCGTGACGTCAACTAACCCGTAAATATTAACCCTTCCAGCGCCTGTGGGGCGCCGGGAACAAAATTGGAAGTGGAATGATCAGCATTTTCTACAGGCAAGGAGCTGACATTAACGTAAGCCAGCACGAAACGGATTTTGCCAAGTTGGGCAAAGAGAACGTGCTTTGGATAGATCTCCTGTCACCCACAGGGGACGAAAAGCGTGCAACAGAAAGTTTTCTCGGAACCGAGATCCAGAGCCGTGCCACGGCCGAGGAGATCGAAAGTTCCTCCCGTTTCTTCGAAAACGAAACGGCGATATTCGCAAATACGAACTTCCTGTCACCTGCAGGCGACGAGATGGCCATGGATCCCGTATCATTCACGATTGCGGGGGACATCCTTACAACCCTCCGCGAGATTCCGCTGCGGTCCTTTACATCGCTGCAACGCCGTATACAGGCCCGTCCCGCACAGTTCCAGAGCGGATGGAAGATCTTCCTCTTCATCATGGACCAGCGCGTCGACCTCGATGCTGACATCATCGAGCTGATGAGTAAGGAAACCTCCCAGTTCAGCAAGCGTATCAACCAGAAAGAAGATATCAACGAAGACTTTCTCCTGGATATCAATCAATTGCAGGAAAACGCCATGTTCGTGCGCGAGAACATCGTGGACAAGCAGCGCCTGGTAACCAACCTGCTCAAGAGCGGCCGTACCCCCGACGAATACGACCCCAAGCTGAACGTGCTGTTGCAGGATATAGGTTCACTCATCAATCACACGAACTTCACTTTCGAAAGGCTCGAATATCTGCAGGATACCGTTCTGGGAATCATCAACCTGGACCAGAACAGCATAATGAAGATTTTCACCTTCATCAGCCTCCTGCTCATGCCTGCAACCCTGGTCGCCAGCTTCTACGGCATGAACGTGAAGCTACCCATGGACGGCTGGCGCTGGGCCTGGGTAGTTCTCCTCGGAGTGATGGCTATCATAGTCTTCACCGCCTGGTGGATCTTCCACCGGAAGAAGATGCTATAAACATTCTTTAATATGAAAAAAGCATTATTGTGGACCTGCGGCATCATTGTCGCTATCTGCCTTGCCGTTGCATTAATATGGTGCGGAGAAATCCGTAGCATCGGCACCATCGAGTCCGTCGGTGGCAACGAATACCTATATAAAATGGAATACAAGGCGAAGTACGACCTCGACGACCTGATTTCCAAGGACATAGACAGTAATCCCCGGCTCCTCGAATACGTTATCGGCCGCATCGGCAAGGGCCTTCCCCTAAAGATAAAGAGCGCGCAGGTAGCCGACGAGGACGGCAATCTGGAAACCTTCAACTGCACCAGTTTTCAGGCCGCCCAGGACGATGGCGAAGGATTCTGGTATGGGCGCAACTACGACTACTACAAGAACCCGACGTTGGTGACCATCTCCCGGCCCAGGAAAGGATATGCGTCGATTGCAGTAAGCGACATGTCCCATTTCGGCTATGGCCTCGACAACCTTCCGTTAAAGTTCGCGAAGAAGGTCAATTGCCTCGCAGCCATCTATGCACCCGTTGACGGAATCAACGAAAAGGGCCTCTGCACATCCATAATGGCCCTTCCGGGGCAGGCCGCATGCCAGGAAAGCGGCAGTCACAAGGTCGGCACGACTATCATCATGCGCCTCTGGCTGGACCGCTGCGCCACCGTGCAGGAGGCCCTGGACCTCGCCGCAACGCTGGATATCAGGCATGATGCCGCCGTCGGATCCGGCTATCACTATATGATTGCGGATGCCTCCGGCGACTGCGCCGTGCTGGAATTCGACAAGGAAGACGGATGGAAGTCCATGATTGTGCGCAAGGATCCTTCCGAGAAATCCATGCTGGTGACCAATCACCTGCTCTCGCCGAAGTACTATACGACCGTTCCGGACATCGCAGTGGGCAACCCCCATAGCAAGAGCTGGTGGCGCTATGAGACTGCGGGGGCATATCTTGCAGAGCATTCAGGGACCCTTTCTATGGAGCAGGCCCAGGAATGCCTCGCGATGGTGCACTGGAAGGATCTGATATGGGAAGACGGCACGGTGGAAGACACCCAGTACAGCAACGTCTACGACCAGCAGAACATCACCCTGGCCCTCCGCAACTGGAACGATTACGACACTACCGTCCGTTTCAGCCTGTAGCCGCCAACATCCTCATCTTCAGTAACTTACATGAAAGCCTCTGGTACATTTTCACCAGAGGCTTTCACGTAATCGCCTGATACAAAGGCAGATGGCCGCAACGGCTACATCAACCATCGGGAGACATCCCGGCCCCGGGCTAGAGCCCGGCGTATCTGCGTGGAAGAGATATCCACGAGCGGAGCATTTATCAAAGTGACGCGGCAGCGCACATGCTGCCGGCGGCAATACTCCCGCAAGGTCTCAAGCAACGCGGAGGAGTCGAATCCGGGCCGAGGATAAACGGCTATTTCATAGTCGGAAAGGATACGCCGGACACAGCGCCAGCGGGGCAGCCCGGCCAGATTGTCGGCACCTATAACCAGAGTGAAGTCATTGCCCGGTTCACGGGCCTTCAGGGCATCCAGGGTGCGTATCGTATAGTTCGGGGGCTCCATCCCCAGTTCGATGTCATCCACCTTCACCTTAAGCGACGGATGCCTGGCCACGGCCTCGCAAGCCGCCTCGTAACGCCTGCGGGCGTTCAGCGCCTTGGACGGGTCTTTGAAGGGATTCTGGGGAGACACTATAAGATATGTGCAGTCGTACCCACCGTCCCCGGTCAAATATTCGAGGATTGCCTTGTGCCCAATGTGAAGTGGGTCGAAGGAACCGGGATAGACTGCAATCTTCATTCTGCGAGGAAATCATCGACAACCCTTTCGGCATCTGCGAACGCAGTCGCAAGGTCGTCATTCACAAGCACATAGTCGAATTTGTCTTCGTATGTCATCTCTTCCTCAGCCTTCGCCACACGCTCCTCGATCGCCTCGAGCGAATCTGTTTTGCGGGCAAGAAGCCTCTGCCTCAGCACCTCCACGGAGGGAGCCTTGATGAACACGGAAAGGGCGGCATCGCCGAAATACTTCTTCAGGTTCACGCCTCCCTTCACGTCCACGTCGAAGATGATCACATGCCCCTCGGACCATATGCGATCCACCTCACTTTTCAAAGTTCCGTAGTACCGATCCGTGTACACTTGCTCATATTCCACGAATGCTTCGGCCTCAATCCTGCGACGGAATTCCTCCGCAGTCAGGAAGTAGTACTCCACACCGTCCTGTTCGGTGCCGCGAGGCGGCCTGGACGTTGCGGAAACCGAGAATTCCATCTCGGGATGTAGTCCGAGTATATGCTGCACGATAGTGCTTTTGCCGGATCCGGATGGGGCGGAAAAAATGACAACTTTATTGCTCATCGCCTGAATTGTTTCCACAAATTTAACAAATTCTCAAAAATCACAACCGAATTGCCAAAAATCGAACTTTTTGACATTGTCAAAATTTGCAGTTCAAAAGGATTCTGAGTAAATTTGTTGTCTAAAATGAAACTTACTAAAACCAAATAATGGCACAAGTCGTGATAATGCCCAAACAGGGCCAGTCCGTGGAGAGCTGCATAGTCTCCGAATTCAAGAAAAAGGTTGGTGACTCCGTAAAAGTCGGTGATATCCTTTTCGGATACGAGACCGACAAAGCCACTTTCGAAGAAGAATCACAGGTAGAGGGCACTGTCCTCGCCATTTTTTACAAGGACGGTGATGAGATTCCCGTCCTTTCCAATGTCATGGTGATCGGGCAGCCCGGCGAGTCATTTGCCGAGTTTGCTCCAAGTGCTGCAAGCAACGATGCCGGAAAAGGTGCTGCCGGAGGGACTGAACCCTCGGAAACTCATGCCACCTTCGGCACTGTAAGAGGGGGGACCGTGAGCGCAGCGAACGGTGGGGTCGAGCGAAGCGAGACAGTTTCAGAGGGTTCAAGTCCCTCCGCAGCCGCAATTCCAGGAGCTCCGGCATCACCGAGAGCACGCAAACTCGCAGAAGAAAAGGGCGTCAACCTTGACACTGTAGCGGGCAGCGGCCCTGGCGGACGCATCATAGAGCGCGACGTACTCGCAGCCGCCGTTCCCCTCACAGGCCTCGCCAAGGCGAAAATGGCCGAAGGCGGATTGGTTGCCGGCGCAGGCAGCGGCCTCGCAGGCACCGTCAAGGGCGGAGACCTCAAGACCTGGAAACCCAACCACACCGACATCCCCGGCGAAGGAACAGAATTCGAGACCGTGAAGATGAGCAACATGCGCAAGCTGATCGCAAAGAGCATGTACAACTCGCTGCAGAATTCTGCACAGCTCACCCACATGCTCGGAGCGGACGCCCGCAAGATTCAGGCCCTCCGTAAGAAGGCCAAGAAAGCCCTCGAAGAAGGCAAGATCGACGCCAACATCACCATCAACGACTTCGTCTGCTTCGCAGTCATCAAGGCCCTGCAGAAATTCCCGAACGTCAATTCCCACTGCCTCGGAGACGCCATGCGCCTCTTCAAGGCCGTCAACCTCGGCTGCGCCGTCGATACGGAACGCGGCCTGATGGTTCCCGTCATCAAGGGTGCCGACGCCCTCGATATCATCTCCCTCAGCAAGGAACTCAAGAAGGCCGCCGACGCCTGTAAGAAGGGATCGTTCAACCCCGACCTGCTTGCGGCTGAAGCCGGCAGCTTCACCGTTTCCAACCTGGGAGGATACGGAGTTGAATGGTTCACCCCCATCATCAACGTGCCGCAGAGCGCCATCCTTGGCGTAGGCACACTTGTCCCCCGCCCGAAACTGAATGCCGAAGGGCAGTATGAGTTCGTACCTTACCTCGGTCTGAGCCTCACCTACGACCACCGCGCAATCGACGGCGGCGAGGCCACCAGGTTCCTCAAGCAGGTTGCAACGGAAATCGAAACGTTGGAAGTAGAATTCTAGATTCCTTCACTTCGTTCGGAATGACAAAACAAAACAACATCAAATAAATGGAACAGATTTTTGATTTAGCGATTATCGGTGGAGGCCCTGGCGGATACGTTGCCGCAGAAAGGGCGGGAGCCGAAGGTCTGAATGTAGTACTGTTCGAGCGCAAGAGCCTCGGCGGAGTATGCCTCAACGAAGGATGCATACCCACCAAGACCCTGCTCTACAGCGCAAAGGTTTACAATTATGCCAAAGACGGCGACCACTACGGAGTCTACACCGAGAACCCCACCTTCAAGTATGAGGAGATCGTGGCCCGCAAGAACAAGGTCGTAAAGAAACTCGTCGCGGGCGTGAAGGCCGCCATGAAGGCCTACAAGGTGACCGTCGTCGAGCATGAAGCCTTTATCGAAGGCCGCGGCAAGGAAGGCATCACCCTGAAGGCAGGAGAGGAATCCTACACCGCGAAGAACCTGCTCATATGCACCGGTTCCGAGGCGGCGGTTCCTCCGTTCCCGGGCCTCAAGGAAGCAGGCGACGTCATAGTCACCAATCGCGAGATTCTCGCTCTGGAAGAGCAGCCCAAGGAACTTGTCGTCATCGGTGGCGGCGTCATCGGAATGGAATTCGCCGCATTCTACAGCACCCTCGGCACCAAGGTCACCGTGGTGGAGATGCTCCCCAAGATTCTCGGTCCCCTGGACGATGAAATCAGTTCCATGCTCCAGAAGCAGTACGAGAAACGAGGCATCACCTTCTGCCTCAAGTGCAAGGTCACCGGAATCGAAGGCAACACGGTTGTCTATGAAGATCCCGAAGGCAAAGTGCAGCGTGTCAGCGGGGACAAGATCCTTGTTTCCGTCGGACGCAGGGCCAATCTCCAGGGCTTCGGCCTCGAGAACCTCGGCGTGGAACTCGCACTCAACCCCGCAGGCCGTCCTTACGGCATCAAGGTAGATGAGCACATGCGCACGAACGTTCCCGGCGTCTACGCCGCAGGCGACGTGACCGGATTCTCGATGCTCGCTCACACCGCATCCCGCGAAGGCGAGGTTGCCGTGAACAACATCCTCGGCAAGAAAGACCATATGCGCTACAACGCCATCCCCGGCGTGGTTTACACCAATCCCGAAGTAGCGGGCGCCGGTATCACCGAAGAGGAAGCCAAGAAGCAGGGAATAGACTACAAGGTCGTCAAGCTCCCCATGGCCTATTCCGGCCGTTTCGTAGCAGAAAACGAGCGCGGCGAGGGCATCTGCAAGATCATCGTCGGAGCAAAATACCACGAGGTTCTGGGCGTCCACATGATGGGCAACCCCTGCTCCGAGATCATCAATGCAGCATGCATCGCCATCGAGCAGGAAATGACACTCGAGCAGCTCAAGGAAGTGGTATTCCCCCATCCTACCGTATCTGAAATCATCAAAGAAACCGCATTTACAATAAGATAAGCCATGCCTAAATCACTTTATATCGATCCCGAGATCACCCTCCGCCCGAAAGAGCACGAGATCAAGTTCCCCGAAATCCCCGTAATGCAGTATAAGAAGACTGTAAAGGACGAACTTAAAGAGGGCAACTTCACCAAGGAGGACCTCCTCCGCATCTACCGCGACATGTTCACCATCCGCGAGTTCGAGACCATGCTCAACCTGGTCAAGACTACAGGCGGATACAATGGCGTGGAGTACAACAACCCCGGTCCCGCCCACCTTTCCGCAGGGCAGGAGGCGGCCGCAGTTGGTATGGCCTATAACCTCGACACCGACGACTTCATCTTCGGCAGCCACCGCAGCCACGGCGAAATCCTCGCCAAGGGCCTGCGCAGCATCGAAATCCTCCCCGAGAAGGAACTCGAGAAGATAATGAACGAGTTCTGGGGCGGCGCCACCGTAAACGTGGCCAAGAAAGGATTCAAGGGCAGCACCAAGGAACTCGGAGTGCGCTTCCTCATCTACGGCGCCATCGCCGAGATCTTCGCCCGCACCACCGGCTTCAACAAGGGGCTGGGCGGAAGCATGCACACCTTCTTCACCCCCTTCGGCATCTATCCCAACAACGCCATCGTGGGCGGCAGCGGATCCATCGCCGTGGGTGCAGCTCTCTATAAGAAGGTCAACTGCAAGAAGGGCATCGTGGTCGCCAACCTCGGCGACGGCGCAATGGCCCGCGGCCCGGTCCTCGAAGGCATGACCTTCGCATCCATGGACCAGTTCCACACCCTCTGGGAGGGCGACATGAAGGGCGGCCTACCGGTGCTCATCAACGTGATGGACAACCAGTACGCCATGGGCGGCCAGACCAAGGGCGAGACCATGGGATACACCTTCCCCGCCCGTCTGGGTGCAGGATTCAACCCCGAAGCCTGGCACGCCGAGCGCGTGAACGGATATGATCCCCTCGCGGTCATCGACGCATTCCGCCGCAAGAAGGCCCTCCTCGAGAAGAAGGAAGGACCGGCCCTGCTCGATGTCGTGACCTACCGCTATAGCGGCCATTCCCCGTCGGACCAGAGCTCTTACCGCACCAAGGAAGAGATCGCCGCATGGGAGGCAGAAGACTGCATCATCGCATTCGGCAAGAAGCTGATCGAGGCCGGCGTAGCCACCCAGAAGGATCTGGACGCCATCCAGGCCAAGATGAAGGAGACCATCTTCGAGATGTACAAGCTCGCCATCGACCCTGAGGTTTCTCCTCGCATGGACCTCGTGAAAGACAATGAGCTCCTGGGCGACATGATGTATTCCAACGGCAGCGTGGATTCCTTCGGCGATGCTAAACCCGAGGTGCTGATGCCCCTCGAGGAGAATCCCCGCGTGAAGCAGATCGCCGGCAAGAGCCGCTTCTACCTCGATGCAGAGGGCAAGCCGGTGAGCAGCATGAAGATGTACAACTTCCGCGACGGCGTGTTCGAGGCCATCGTGGACCGTTTCTACAAGGATTCCAGCCTCGTCGCATACGGCGAGGAGAACCGTGAGTGGGGCGGCGCGTTCGCAGTCTACCGCGGACTCACCGAGGCACTCCCCTACCACCGTCTGTTCAACAGCCCCATCGCTGAGGCGGCCATCATCGGCACCGCCATCGGATATGCCATGTGCGGCGGCCGCGTGATTCCCGAGATCATGTACTGCGACTTCCTCGGCTGCTGCGGCGACGAGATCTTCAACCAGCTCCCGAAGTGGCAGGCCATGAGCGGTAATATCCTCAAGATGCCCGTGGTTGTGCGCGTATCCGTCGGCAGCAAGTACGGCGCCCAGCACTCCCAGGACTGGACATCTCTCTGCACCCACATCCCTGGCCTGAAGGTTGTCTTCCCCGTCACTCCTTACGATGCCAAGGGCCTGATGAACAGCGCCCTGCAGGGCACCGACCCCGTCATCTTCTTCGAGAGCCAGCGCCTCTACGGTATAGGCGAGCAGTTCCACGAGGGCGGCGTGCCTGAAGGATACTATGAGATTCCTCTCGGCGAGCCCGATGTCAAGCGCGCCGGCAAGGACGTCACCTTCCTCACCATCGGTGCAACGCTCTACCGTGCCCTCAAGGCAGCCGACATGCTGAAAGAGAAGTACGGCCTCGAGGCGGAAGTAATCGATGCCCGCACCCTGGTGCCGTTCAACTACGAGAAGGTTATCGAGAGCGTGAAGAAGACCGGCCGCATCATCATTGCGGGAGATGCTTCCGCGCGCGGATCCTTCCTGAACGACCTGGCGGCCAACATCGCGGACCTCTGCTTCGACTACCTCGACGCAGCCCCCGTGGTGCTCGGTTCCCGCAACTGGATCACCCCTTGCCACGAGCTCGAGGAGGCATTCTTCCCTCAGCCCGAATGGTTCCTGGACGTGATCAACGAAAAGATGGTTCCACTTCCGGGATACGTTCCCACCGGAAACTTTACCAACGCACAGCAGATCCTGCGTGCCAAGAAAGGTGTGTAATATGATAGATGTAAACGCCCATCTGCATACCCCCTATTCCTTCAGCGCCTTCACCGACGTGAAGCAGGCTCTCGACATGGCCGCCGCTGAAGGTGTCGGAGTCGTGGGTATCAACGATTTCTATTCCACAGACGGATACAAAGACTGGAAGGAAGGCTGCGCCGAGCGCGGCCTCTTCCCTCTCTTCGGCATCGAGTTTATCTCCCTGAACGCCGAGGACCAGGCCGCCGGCCTGAGGGTGAACGACCCCAACAATCCGGGGCGCACCTACATCAGCGGCAAGGGCCTGGCATATCCGGTCGTGCTGAGCGGCGAGCCCCTGCGGCAGCTTCAGACAGTCCGCGCCGAATCAAATGCACAGGTGGAAAAGATGTGTGCCAGGCTGAACGAGTGGCTCAAGGCCGGAGGCAAGGATATCGTGCTGGATTTCAACGAGATACGGGAGAAACTCACGCGCGGATCCATACGCGAGAGGCATCTCGCCAAGGCACTCCGCATGGCCCTCTATCCCAACGACGAGAACCCTGCCAAGACCGAGAATGAGCTCCGTTCCAAGCTGCTGAAAGCCGGCGGTGCGGCCTTCGTGCCCGAGGATCCCAAGGCGTTCCTCCCCATGGAAACCGTGCAGCACATAATCGAAGCGGCCGGAGGCATCCCCACCTATCCTTTCCTGGCAGACGATGCCAAGGGGAACTTCACGGATTTCGAGGGGGACCTGCAGAAGGCGGCGGATACACTGAAGAAGCGCGGATTCAAGTCCGTGGAATTCATCACCACCCGCAATACCACCGCGGTGCTGGAGAGCTATGCCGGATATCTGGAAGATGAAGGATTCATCGTCACTTTCGGTTCCGAGCACAATACTCCCGCAATGGAGCCCATCAAGCTCCGTACCCGCGATGCCGCAGACCTCAGCGACAAGCTGAAAGCCATCAACTACCGCGGCGCATGCGCAGTTGCGGCACATCAGAAGCTCTTCGCCGAAGACGGGAAGTCCTTCCGTGAACGGAAAGCATCCCTTTCCGCCCTTCAGGACGAGGGGAATACTGAGATTTTGGGAAAGGTGGCATTTTAGGGGTCAGACCTTCCCCGTCAATATTGGCATAGAGGTTATTGAAATGCATTTTTACTGGGGAAGGTCCCGGGCTTAAAATTCCACCTTCCCCACCAGATGAGAGAATATGAAAGAAATTGAACAACTGATTGAGGTATCCCGCAGGTATGGGGCGGATTCCAGGTTCGTGATTGCCGGTGGCGGCAACACTTCGTTCAAGACTGCAGACAAACTGTGGGTCAAAGCCAGCGGCCACGCCCTCGCCACCATAGGCGAAGACGGATTTGCCGTTCTGGACCGCGCCAAGCTGAATCCGATGGGCACCAAGGCATACAGTGCCGACACTGCCGAGCGCGAGGCCCAGGTGAAAGAAGACCTGGCCACGGCATGCATTACCAAGGACCGCCGTCCTTCGGTGGAGACTTCCATGCACAATGCCATTGGCTTCGCCTTCGTGGTGCATCTTCATCCCACCCTGGTGAACGCCCTCATGTGTTCGGTGCAGGCCGAGGCCAAGTGCAAGGAACTGTTCCCCGATGCTCTGTACATCCCCTATTGCGATCCCGGATATACCCTTTTCAAGAAGGTCTATGACGAGATCGAGGCATACAAGGCATCCCGTGGCGCTGAACCGCATGTCATTTTCCTGCAGAATCATGGCATCTTCGTCGGCGCCGACTCAGTCGCCGAAATCGACGCCATATATGACAGTATTATTACTGTGTTGGGCGCTGCGATAGCGGTTTCAGAGGGACAACCTGCCGACAGCGCACCTGGAAATGTCATGGTAGAGACCATTCCGGCAATACGGCAGATACTGAGCCGCGGAGGCCGCGGGCTGAAGACGCTTAAGGTGACCTGCAACGAACTGACGAAGCAGTTCACGGAGAGCTCGGAGGCTTTCAAGAAAGTGGCGGCACCGTTCACTCCCGACATCATTGTATATTGCAAGAGCCACTACATCTGGCTTGAAGACACCGCTGATGCCGAAAAGGCCATCGAAGAGTACATAAACAAATATGGTCACACCCCCAAGGTGATGCTTATCAAGGGCATAGGCCTGGTGGCCGTGGGCGACAATGCCAAGAACGCAGGAATCATCACCGAGGTGTTCCTCGACGCGATGAAGGTCGCGGCCGGGGCACAGGCCTTCGGCGGAGAGCATCCCATGGAGCCCAAGTGGATCGATTTCATCGATAACTGGGAGGTGGAGAACTACCGCCGCAAGGTGTCCGCAGGGGCATCTGCAGGGCGTGCAGAAGGCAAGACCATCATCGTCACCGGAGCCGCACAGGGCTTCGGCGAGGGCATCGCCCGCGAGCTGGTAAAGGAAGGCGCCAACATTGTGGTAGCAGACCTCAACGAAGTCACCGGCGAGGCGACAGCGACATCCTTCAACGCACTCTGCAAGAACAACCGAGTCATCTTTGTCAAGACGAACGTGGCCGACATGGACAGTCTGAACAACCTGATAGCCACCACCATAGCAAACTTCGGAGCTCTCGACGCATTCGTCAGCAACGCAGGCGTGGTGCGCGCAGGAGACCTCGAGGCGATGACTCCCGAGAACATGGAATTCGTCACCAAGATAAACTACAGCGCATATTTCTACTGCGCCAAGGTTGCCCAGCACGTGATGAAACTCCAGACTGCGGTGGATCCGGAGTATTTCGCAGACATCATCCAGGTAAACAGCAAGAGCGGCCTGGAAGGCAGCAAGGCCAACTTCGCATATGCCGGAAGCAAGTTTGGCGGCATAGGTCTCACACAGTCCTTCGCCCTCGAACTCGCCCCCTACCGCATCAAAGTGAACAGCATCTGCCCTGGCAACTTCCTGGACGGCCCGCTGTGGAGCGATCCGGTGAAGGGCCTCTACGTGCAGTATCTCAACGCAGGCAAGGTGCCGGGCGCAAAGACGGTGGCGGATGTGAAGGAGTATTATCTGAGCAAGGTGCCCATGCACAAGGGATGCAATCCCGTTGATGTGACCAAGGCCATCCTCTATGCAATGGAGCAGACAGGCGAAACCGGCCAGGCAATCCCTGTTACCGGAGGTCAGGTCATGCTCAACTAGCCAGTCACTACAAGCCAAGAAAACTAAAAAAGATATATGAAAACAAAAGCAGTACGTCTTCACGGAAAAGACGATTTGAGACTCGAGGAGTTCGAACTCCCGGCAATCAAGGAAAACGAGATTCTCGCCAAGGTGGTGAGCGACAGCATCTGCATGTCGACCTACAAGGCGGCGCATCAGGCGGATACCCACAAGAGGGTGCCCCGCAACATTGCGGAGAAACCGACCATAGTCGGTCATGAGTTCGCCGGCGAGATAGTGGAAGTCGGCAAGAAGTGGCAGGGCCAGTTCAAGACCGGGGACAAGTTCTCCATCCAGCCCGCCCTGTTCTACGAGGGCGGCCCGATCGGCGTCCTCAGCGCACCCGGCTATTCCTACCAGTATATCGGCGGCGACGCCACCTACATCGTCATCCCCAACGAGGTGATGGAAAAAGGATGCCTCCTCCCCTACAGCGGCGAGGCGTTCTACCCCGCATCCCTCAGCGAACCTCTTTCCTGCGTGATCGGCGCCATGCACGCCTGCTATCACACCACTCCGGGCTCCTATGAGCATCAGATGGAGATAAAGGACGGCGGCAAACTCGCTCTCCTCGCCGGAGTAGGGCCGATGGGCCTCGCCTGCATCAACTACGTGCTGCACCGCGAAGACCGCAAGCCATCGCTTTTCGTTGTCACCGATATCGACCAGACCCGTCTGGACCGTGCTGCGAGCCTCTACACCGCCGAATTCGCTAAATCCCGTGGCATCGAACTCAAGTATGTGAACACCGGCGCGGTGGAAGATCCCGTGGCTACGCTCAGGGAAATCTCCGGAGGCGACGGATACGACGAGGTCGTGGTAATGGCCCCCGTGCCCGCGGTAGTGGAGCAGGCCGACGACATCCTCGCATTCGACGGATGCCTGAACTTTTTCTCCGGTCCTTCGAAGGCACCCTTCAAGGCACCCTTCAACTTCTATAACGTCCACTACGCCTCCACCCACGTGGTAGGCACCAGCGGCGGCAACACCGAAGACATGAAGGAGGCCCTCATGCTGATGGGCAAGGGTATGGATCCCGCTGGCCTCGTCACCCACATCGGCGGCCTGAACGCGGTTATCGACACCACCCTCAACCTCACCTCCATCCCCGGAGGCAAGAAGCTGATTTACACACATATAGACATGCCTCTCACCGCCATCGCCGACTTCGGCAAGGTAGGCAAGCCCGTTTTCGACGAGCTCGACCGCATCTGCAAGGCCCACAACGGGCTTTGGTGCGTGGAGGCGGAGAAATACCTGTTGGCGAACGCAGACAAACTATGAAGCAACTTGATGTAGCACTGATGCATCCCGCCGAGCAGATCACCTTGATCATCGGAATGATCTACAGAAGCGGGATGACTACCACCTCCGGCGGCAACCTGTCCATCCTGGACGACAACGGGGATATCTGGATTACCCCTGCCGGCATCGACAAGGGCTCCCTCACACCCAAGGACATAATGTGCGTGAAGGCGGACGGCACCATCATTGGGCCGCACAAGCCTTCATCGGAGTATCCTTTCCACAGGGCGCTCTACAGGATGCGCCCAGGGCTGCACAGCGTCATCCACGCCCATCCTCCGGGACTCGTGACCTTCAGCATCACCCATCAGGTGCCGGACACCTCAATCCTGCCGCAGGCCCTCGGGGTATGCGGGCCGGTGGGATTCGCTCCCTACGCCCTCCCCGGAAGCGAGCTGCTGGGAGAGAAGATTGCCGGCGAGTTCGCCAAGAACCCTGATTACAAGGCAGTTATTATGGAGAACCACGGCGTGGTTCTGATGGGAGAAGACATCGCGGATGCCTACCAGCGCTTTGAGACTCTCGAGCTCTGCGCCCGCACCATCCTGAACGCAAACACCCTTGGCACACCCCGCTATCTGACCGAAAAGCAGATCCAGCACCATACCCAGGCCATCCACAACAGCTTCCAGCACTTTATGAACGTGGAGCACCCTTCGGACGAGCGCGCAATCCGCACGGAAATCTGCGAAGTGGTGCGCCGTGCCTGCCGCCAGGGGCTGATGAGTTCTTCCTACGGAACAGCCTCCATCCGCTGGCGTGGGGATGACTTCCTCATCACTCCAGCGAACGTGCAGCGCTGGGATCTGGAGCCCAACGACATCGTTCAGGTGAAGGACGGGATGATCGAGGCCGGCAAGACCGCCAGCCGCAGCGTCGCCCTCCATTACGAGATCTACAAGCGCAACCCTAAGATCAACTCCATCATCCTCACCCAGACTCCTTCGCTGATGGGATACTGCTGCACCAACGAAAAGTTCGACGTGCGCACCATCCCCGAGAGCTGGATATTCCTGCAGGATGTGCCCAAGTTCCCCTTCGGCAGCCAGTACGACAATCTCAACGCCCTGGCAGAAGAGTTCAAGGTGCGCCCCTGCGTGATGCTGGAGAACGATTCCGTGATAGTGACAGGAGATAAACTGATCAACACCTTCGACCGTCTGGAAGTTGCTGACTTCAGCGCCCGTTCACTGATTATGGCAGCCCCCGTCGGCAAACTCAACCCCATCACCGACTCTGAAATCGACGAGCTCCGCGTGGCTTTCCACGTAGGAGAGTAGCTACTTCGTTATTCTAAGGAATTCCGCACGGGCCTTTGCGACCTGCCTGCGGAATTCTTTGCTTGTCTGGATCTTGGCGTAGGCTATGCTGGCGGCAGCGCGGCTGTTGTCCACATCGCTCTGCCAGTGGGCTCCGGCAATCACGCGGCTCTCGCCGTATTCCCATCCTTTTGCATATAGGGCCTCGGCGGCATCCGGATTGATTTCCGAAAGCATCAGGGCCATGACCCAGCCACGGATTGTATGCCCGGAGGGATAGGAGCCCTCGCCGCGGAGTTCATCCTCCTCCCAGAGTGTGAGCACGTGGTCGTTGAAATACTCGAACGGGCGCAGGCGGTGAAAGTATGCCTTGGGGCGTACGCGTATCTGCTCCATGGTCAGTATGCCGCTGTAGAGAAGGTTCCAGATCTGCGGAGTCTTCTCGGGAGAGAGTTTCATGCCGAAAGGCTCGCTGAAGACCGCGATGATGGTGTCGATCTGCCATCCGGCATCCCTGTCGGCTATGGCCGCGCGAACCGGGTCCTTGCGCTGTTCCTTGCCCCAGAAATAGCGGAGGGAATCGTACTTGAATTCCTCGCTGCCGAATGCGGGCGGGGCCGGAAGGCACTTGACAAGATCCGGCATCTCGTCCATAGTGAAATACTTCTGCGGCTTAACCGTCGCGCATGAGGCCAGAAGGATGATAGCGAATAACAGTACAGATCTTTTCATATACAACATTCTAAATAATCTTTTGATAAGCCAGGCGCTCGTCGCCCGAGGCAAGATAAATGATGCCGCAATGGCTGAATCCGGCTTTCTGGATGCAGTGCTGCATGATATGATTGTCCCGATGGGTATCTATTCGAATGTTCGGGTCGCCGGAAAAACAGAAGGACATTATCGCCTCGAACACACCATGCGACCCGGGTGTGCTGCCGATGCGGTGAACCACATGATAGGGCTTCTCATCATCCAGCCAGGCACCATCGTAAATCCTGGAATAAGTCGATTCCGGGGAAGGGATATACGCGAAGTAGCCATCCAGGGCCCCACCATCCTCCACAACAAAGCCATAGCCATGGGAAATGTCGTCCGCAATCACATCTTCCGAAGGATATCCGTTCACCCACTGGTTCATGTTCCCGGACGCACGCATGATTCCTTTGGCCGCCTCGAGGACGGTCATGATCGAGGGTATGTCTGCATTGCCTGCAGGGCGGACTGTCTTTCTCATCTTTACAAATATAGACATTCTTTGTATATTTGCAGACGCAGTAAAGCTTCAAAAAATGAAAAGAGTAGCATTATCCATATTGATCGCCCTTGCGGGCGTCTTCTCCGCCAAGGCCCAGGACATAATCACCTGTGTCGATGGCAGCGACATCATCGCTACGGTGCTGAGTGTCGATTCGGACGGCGTGCATTTCAAGTATTTTGCTGATCCGGAAGGCCAGACCTACATGCTTCCTGAGAACGCAATCCTCATGATACGCTATGCCAACGGCCAGACCGGCATATTCCCCGAAGGCTACAAGGTGCTGGAAGAGCTTGCCCGCCGGGAGCAGGAGGCGCTGGCACAGCAGCAGGCACAGAAACAGAAACGTAGATGCTGCCTGTTCCGCTGCAAGCGCAAGAACAGATAAAGAAAGAGGTCGCCGCGGCGACCTCTTTCTTTATCTAACCAACTAATAACCCTTACTTCTTGCAAACCAGCTTGCCGCAGAGATAGCAAACTGCTGCGACTGCCATGCCGTTGATTGCGGGGAAACCCCACTTCACAAGGTTGGCAACAACAGCACCAAGCACCACGCCGGCAACCGCGAACCAGTTGACGGTCTTAACGGGAACGGTATCCTCGAGATATGCCTTACGGTTCAGGAAGTAGCTGAGGATGAGGATGATGCCAACGGGAGGCAGGGTGCAGTTGAGCACGTTCAGCCAGCCGCAGAAGTTCCAGTAGAGCCACACGGCGGCAACTGTGCCGATGAGTCCGGAGATGAGGACCATAGCCTTCTTGCTGAGGCCGAAGATGTTGCTGAGTCCGAGACCGCCGGTGTAGAGGGCATTGTCGTTAGTGGTCCAGATGTTGAGGCCGAGCACCAGAACTGCAAGGTAGAAGAGGTTCAGGTTGAGCATAACCTCGAAGATATCGTTGCCACCCACATAGATGCTGGAAACAGCACCGAAGCAGAACATGAGGCTGTTGCCGATGAAGAAAGCGACGACCGTTGTCCAAAGGCCCACCTTGCCGCTCTTTGCAAAACGTGTGAAATTCGGTGTGGCCGTGCCGCCTGAAACGAAGCTTCCTACCACGAGACCTGCACCGGCGATGATGCCGAGGCTCTTGGTGCCCTGGTTGAACTGCTCCACGAGACCGAGGTCACCCTTGTTGACTGCCATGATCATGGCCACTGTGCCGAGGATTGCGACTGCAGGAACAGCTATGTAGCTTATGATGGTCAGGCTCTTGATTCCGTAGTATGCGCTGCCGGTCATCAGGATACCTGCAATCAGCACAAGCAGATAACCCTGCCAGGGCATGTGGTCGGGAGTAACTTCAAGTCCGAGGAGTTCCTTTGCTACAGGAATTGCGAACATCGCAAGACCTACGCCGAACCAGCCGATCTGGGTAAAGCTGATCATGGCGCTGGGAAGCCAGCTGCCCTTCTGGCCGAAGCTGCGGCGGGCGAGCATGTCGAGAGAAAGGCCGCTTTCCGCACCGATCCAGCCGAGTGCGCCGGTGTAAGCTGCCAGGATGAGACCGCCGAGAAGCAGTGCCCATACGAATCCGCTGAAATTCAAGCCTGCGGCGAGATTCTGTCCCACCCACATACTTGCGCTGAAGAAGGTGAAGCCAAGCATCACCATGAACATACTGAGGGTGCTTTTGCGCCCTGCCCGGTCTACCGCCTTGGAGGTGTAGTCCACGTCGAACTTTTGTTTACTCATAATTTTTGGATATAAAGGTAATTTCTTTGATTCTGCGTTCGGCTATTTCCCTGAGCGAGAGTTCCCCGGCCTTGCGGCAAAGTTCCTGCTCCTGCTCCCAGAGCTCGCGGAGGCCTTCCTGCGGAAGGGTACCCAGGCTGGTGACCAGCAGCCATACCGCATAGTCCAGAGGACCGTCGTACCCGAGTTTCTCGGCCACCAGGGCCTTCATGTCTATCTGGTCCACCCTTTCCAGGATGCCGTTCCAGTACTCGAACACCTCTTCGAAGTGCACGGGAATCTCGTAGCGCCTGGCGCCACCGTCATAGATTATGCATTTCTCGAACAGGGCGTCCTGATGCTCGATGATGTATCGGCGGAATTCGGGCGACACTATACCGTCGTTCCATCCGAAATCGATGTCCGGCACGTTGATGCCGCTCACGCCCTTATCCTTGTAGACGGAGAAGATGCCCTCGTAGAAGAAGCACTCGAATCCCTCGAATTCAGGGAAGTAGGCGCTGATGCGCTCGGCCATCCTTTCCATAAGGGGAATCGCACGCGTGCCGCCTATGGTAAAGAAGATAATCTTCTTGATGCTACCGCCCTTACGGCGGAAGCGGTCTACCACCTGGTCGAGGCACATGCGGAGGGTGTCGCCGGTGGCTACGATGTCACCGATCACCAGAGTGCGGTCCCGCGTGATGCGGAGTTTCTCGTACTTGATGTCGAGCCCGGTGATGACGTGTTCCTCTATTATGCGCTCGCAGGAGAGGAAGTGGATGTCGCGTACGCGTATGCCCACCTTATGGCAAGCCTCCTCCACCGGATAGTTGAGACCGCCGCGGAGGATGGTGAGTATATCGACGTCGCCCTCCGAACCAGAAGGGAAGAGGTAACGGAGGGCGGCGACAGTTTCGGGGAGCATTGCTGAGTAGGAATCGAAGCCAACGACTTCGGGGAAAGCCATCAGGCGACGGGTCCCTGCCCCACTGATAATGAAGTATCTATTGCTGAACTGCGGAGCGTGCAGTTCGTATATACTTGTGTCTTCTTGCAAACCAACATACTGAAGGCTTGCATTACGTAGCGTTGTGGACATAAAAAATCCCGATTAGAGCCAATCGGGATACAAATATAATTCAATAATAATTATGCCGCAAGAAAAAGGACGAAAGTTATCCACATTTTTTCAACTAATCCGAAAAACGAAGGCGCAACGTAAGAAATTACAGCAATCCAGCCAAATCCTTGGCGTCAAGTCCGTCGAAAAACTCCTGCACCCGGGCATCCTGAAGCGCGGCAAAGACAGCTGCTTTATCGTATCGAAGACCGTTAAGGCGGGCGGCCAGGCCTTCGGCAGGGAGATTTCCGAGGAAGTCTCCGCTGAAACGGACATCCTCCAGAAGACCGTGACGCACCGACCAGCATACCTCGACGGTGCCGCAGGCGAACTTTTGTGAGGCGCGGAACTGGGCCTCGGGCGATTTGCCATATATCCAGTCCCAGGTGCGGAACTTCCTATCGGCCATAGAGTCTATCGCTTCCTGCTGTCCGGCATTCAAGCTCAGTTCCATATCATCTCCGGCAAGGATGGAGTGCAGGGCATCCTTCAGCATAAGCACATCCGAATACTGCGACAGATACTCCCGCAGGTTCGCGACCTTGCTCCTCACCGAGGCGATGCCGGATGCGGCCATCTTGCTTCCCGGCACGGACAGGACCTCCCGGAGAGTTTCCAGGTCCACGTCGAACATCAGCGTGCCGTGCACCATCAGGCGGTCTTTCCACACGCGCTTGGCATATCCCGAGCACTTGCGCCCATCCACCATGATATCGTTGCGTCCGGAGAGTTCCGCAGGTACGCCCAACTGCCGCAGGGCATTCACCATAAAATGCAGATAATCCGGATAATCGGCGTTCAGGTCGCACGATTTACCTACTATAGTATAATTAAGATTCTGCAGATCATGATAGACGGCTCCCCCTCCCGTCACACGCCTGGCGAGCGCTATCCCATGCTCCTGGAGATATGGCAGGTTCACCTCGGCATATGCGCTCTGGTTAAGGCCGATGATTACCGACGGGGCATTGCGCCAGAGGTAGAATACCGGCTCGTCCAGAGGCAGGCTCTCGAGAGCGAACTCATCGAAAGCCATGTTGCGGCATGCATCCGTGCAGTCGTTTACCAGATACCTCATTGCCAGCCGCAGAACTGTTTGATTGCAGGCACAATATACTGTTTCATCTCCGGAAACACCGGCTGGTGCTTCCCGGGGTAGGAAATGCCCGGTTTGCCATAGTGAAGGGCGAATTCCGGGCCCTGGCGCACAGTCTCGTCAGACTCGGCGAAGAAAGCCAGCGTCAGGTCTTTTTCTTCCTGGTCCAGCCCGTCGTATTCAGTCTTTTCCAGAAGTTCATATCCCCGGCACATCCCTTCGGTGATGAAGAACGACGTGGCACCGTCCTCACGGGGGCTTAGGTACTTCATTTCGGAAGGAAGTTCCCGGAGGAATGCCGCGATATGGAAGGTGGGATTCACGAGCGCCTTGCGCCATCCGCGGAGTTTCTGTGCCCAGAAGCCGCCAAGAGAGTGGCCGACTATCAGGTCCGGGCGGTAATCCTGGCATAGCGACTGCAAAAATGTCAGCGCCTTGTCAGGCTCCGGAGGCACGTCGGGCGAGAGCACCTCGGCCCCTTTAAAGAGGATGCGGAGCTGATCTGCCATCTTGTAGCGCCCGGACGATGCAAGTCCGTGAATAAAAAGGATTCGCTGGCCCATATATTGCAGTAAGAAAACCTATGAAATGTCGGGCAAATTTACTAAATTTGCGTCGCTTTTTGGTTAGAAATCTATCATTTACTTAATAACTATGGTTAATTACAAAGATCTTGGCCTTGTGAACACCCGCGAAATGTTCAAGAAGGCCGTTGCCGGCGGTTACGCCATCCCCGCATTCAACTTCAACAACATGGAGCAGCTCCAGGCTATCATCCAGGCCTCCGCAGAGACCAAGAGCCCGGTCATCCTCCAGGTTTCCAAGGGTGCGCGCAACTATGCCAACCAGACCCTCCTCCGCTACATGGCAGAAGGCGCAGTAGAATATGCAAAGGAACTCGGCTGGGAGCATCCCCAGATCGTTCTCCATCTGGACCATGGCGACAGCTTCGAGCTCTGCAAGAGCTGCGTCGATATGGGCTTCAGCTCCGTTATGATCGACGCATCTTCCCTTCCTTACGAAGAGAACATCGCCCTCACCAAGAAGGTTGTCGAGTATGCACACAAGTACGACGTGACCGTCGAGGCTGAACTCGGCGTGCTCGCAGGCGTTGAAGATGAGGTTTCCGCAGAGGAATCCCACTACACCCGCCCCGAAGAAGTCATCGACTTCGCCACCCGCACCGGTTGCGACTCTCTCGCAATCTCCATCGGCACCAGCCACGGCGCATACAAGTTCAAACCCGAGCAGTGCAAGCGCGATCCCAAGACCGGCCGTCTGGTTCCTCCGCCGCTTGCATTCAACGTCCTCCACGAGATTGAGAAGAAGCTCCCCGGCTTCCCCATCGTCCTCCACGGATCATCTTCCGTTCCTCAGGAGTATGTAGACATCATCAACGAGCACGGTGGAAAGCTTCCCGATGCAGTAGGTATTCCCGAAGAGCAGCTCCGCGAGGCCTCCAAGAGCGCTGTCTGCAAGATCAACATCGACTCCGACAGCCGTCTTGCAATGACCGCCGCAATCCGCAAGGTATTCGATGAGAAACCCGGCGAATTCGACCCTCGCAAGTACCTCGGCCCCGCACGCGACGAGATGAAGAAGCTCTACATGCACAAGATTGTCAACGTTCTTGGCAGCAACGGAAAAGCCGAGTAAGCTAAGCTCCGTACAATCTGTCGTCCGCGAAAGACCAGAAACAGTCGTCGCTGACGATCACATGATCCAGAAGCCCTACGCCAAATGCCGAACAGGCCTTGCGCAGGGCTTCGGTGCGTTTTATATCATCATGCGAGGGCTTCGGGTCCCCGGAGGGATGATTGTGAACCAATAGAATAGATGTGGCACCGCGCTGCAGGCAAGCCTGCATCACCATACGGTTGTCGATGACCGTGGTGTCCATGCCGCCGGAAGACAGGCACTCTTTGCCCAACAGCCGGTTGTTCTTGTTCAGGAACAGCACCCACAACTCTTCGTGGTCCATTCCCTTCATCGAGGGGATCATCAGTTCGTATACCCTTCGCGCCGTAGTGAGCGGTGTCTTGGAAACTCTCGCCTCCTCCTCCAGAAACCTCCTTCCAAGCTCGCATGCGGCCATCACCGAGCAGGCTTTTTCCGGCCCGATACCGGAAACGGCTTTCATATCCGCATAGCTCATAGAGAACAATTTGACCAGGCTTCCTTCTGCCAAAACCAACAGTCTGTTAGCCAGGTCCACTACCCCTATCTCCCGCGTGCCGCTTCGCAGCAGCACCGCCAGAAGTTCCGCCTCGCTCAGGGCGGCGGCCCCCTTTCCCAGCATCTTCTCCCGAGGACGCTCGGTCGCACAAATATCTTTCATCTTCATAGCTCCGGCAAGTAAACAAAAACCAGCGTAGAATGCAAGGAATTAAACGATTCACACGTTTAACTTATCATTGTTGATAACTTTGTGGAAAAAATTGTAAAAGAATGTAATAAAGTGGAAAATTTTTTCGTAACTTTGCACCATTGCGTATACGAATTATGGTCACTTTTATCGGAGAATATACTTCCAAGATCGACGACAAGGGGAGAATGGTCTTCCCTGCGCCGCTCAAGGGCGTATTACCGCCGGGAAGCGACATGAGGTTTGTCATTAAGAAAGATCTTTTCGAACCCTGCCTGCAGATGTACACCATGGAAGAATGGGAACACACCAGCGCAGAGGTAAAGAGCAAGCTCAATTTCTTCAACAGACAGCACGCAATATTCTGGAGGGAATATATGCGCGACCGTGACGTGGTGGAGCCCGACGTCAAACTCGGGCGAATCACCGTGTCGCGCAAACTTCTTGATGCCATAGGTGTAACCAAAGAAGTGGTTTTCTCCGGCAATGACTTCAAGATCGAGATCTGGGCCAAGGAAGAATTTGAGAAGCGTAGAATCCCGAACGAAGAATACATTGCCATTGCAGAAAGCCTTTCCGATAAATAGGAAGGAGACCTGCAATGAGCGTGTACCATAACCCAGTCCTTCTCCAAGAGAGCATTTCCGCACTTATAACCAACCCCGACGGCTGCTATGCAGACGCCACTTTCGGCGGCGGCGGCCACAGCGCGGAGATCCTGAAGCAGCTCAGCGCCAAAGGCAGCCTGATGGCTTTCGACCGCGATGCCGATGCCGCGGCCAACGCTCCGGCCGACAGGCGCTTCACCCTGATACACAACAATTTCAGATTTATACACAACTACACCCTCCTGAACCATCCGGAGGGACTTGACGGCATTCTGGCAGACCTGGGAGTGTCGTCGCACCAGTTCGATACGGCGGAAAGGGGCTTCTCTTTCCGCTATAGCGCCCCGCTCGATATGCGAATGAACGTGCAGGGCGACAAGACTGCAGCGGACATTGTCAATTCGTATACGCAAAACGAGTTGGAAAAGATCCTTAAAGTCTATGGCGAGGTGGACAACGCACGCAAGGTGGCCGAACTTATAGTGAAGGCCCGCAGCTCTGCGCCCATACTCACCACGGATGACCTCGACAATGCCATTGCAGCAGCCCTGCCGTCTTTCGCCGAGCATAAATTCCTCGCCAAGGTCTACCAGGCCCTGCGCATAGAGGTGAACCAGGAGATGCGTGCGCTGGAGAAGTTCCTCTCCGGCGCCGCCGCATCCCTAAAGAAAGGGGGACGCCTGGCCATCATCACCTACCACTCCCTCGAAGACCGCATGGTGAAGAACTTCTTCCGCAGCGGCAACATCGAAGGAACGGTGGAGAAAGACATTTACGGAAGGAGCAGCGCCCCCCTGAAGCCCCTGGGCGGCAAGCCTGTGCTCCCCTCCGAAGAAGAAATAGCACAAAACACCCGCGCCCGCAGCGCAAAGCTGCGCGTGGCGGAAAAGATATAGGCACATGGAACAGAAGCGCAAGTGGAAAGTCTCCGACATCTGGGAGGGACTCAAGAACGGATTCTCCGCAATCATCACGGGGAACCTGCTCCTCCGTCTCAATGCCGGAAAATACTTCATCCACATCGCCTACACCTTCCTGCTCTTCTGGATACTCATCTTCGAAAGCCTGATGGCGGAGAACGCCCTCAGCAAGGTGGAGAAGAACAAGGCCAGGATCAAGGAGATGGAGATCGTCTATGCCGACAAGACCTTCGAGGTGGCATCGATGAGCAGGCGCAGTGAGGTGGAGAAGCGCCTCCAGGCCATGGGCTCCAAGGTTAAAGAACCTGAAAAACAGGCCATAACGATAGAATGACGGACGACAGGAACATACGTCAGCTTCCGCAGCAGACAGAGAAGCCGAAGAGGGACAGGATAGGACTGGTCCTCTACATCTTCTATACCCTGCTGCTGGTAATCTCCGCCCTCGTTCTTGTCAAACTAGTCTATTTCCAGCTCATCTGGAAGCCCGAACCCAAGATTGCGACCGCCCTCACCCCGGGCATAGTCAAGCGTACCGTAGAGCCTGTCCGCGGCAACATAATCGACTGCGACGGCCGCCTGCTGGCCATGTCCTATCCCGTGTACGACATCCACATGGACTGCACGGTCATGAAGGCGGACTTCGCCAAGATGAAGAACAGGGACAAGGCCAAGATGAAGGAGGATGAGTGGCTGGGCAAGGCCCGCGAACTTGCGGAAGGCCTCGCCAGGCTCGTGCCCGGCACCAGCGCCGACAAGATGTACGGCCAGATCAAGGAGGGCCGCGCCAACGGCAGGAAGTATCTAGCCATAGCGAAGGGTGTGGACCGCAGCACCATGCTGAAGATCAAGGGCCTGCCCCTCTTCAAGGAAGGCGCCAACAAGGGCGGCATGATAGTGGAGACCCGCAACATCCGCAAGTATCCCTACGGCAAGCTTGCCCGCCGCACCATCGGATTCGTGAGGGACAACAAGGGCCTGCCGGAAGAGGAGATCAAGGGCAACCCCGGCCTCGAGGGCCGCTACGACGCCATACTCCATGGCAAGGACGGACGCGAGTACCTGCGCCTGAGCGACCGCGGACGCGTGCGCAACTACGATAGCAGCTACGTGCGCGCTATCGACGGGCAGGACCTCCGCACTACCCTCAACATAGACTACCAGGATGTGGCCGACAGGGCACTCCACGAGCAGATAGACTCCATGACCACCCTCAACGGTGCCTGCCTGGTGCTGATGGAGGTGAAGACCGGTGCCATCCGCGCAATGGTGAACCTCTCACGCGACCCGCACAGGGCCGGCAACTTCGAGGAGATAACCAATTTCGCGATCGGCCGCCGCTTCGAGCCGGGTTCCGTGTTCAAGACCGTCACCCTGCTCAGCGTCCTTTCCGACGGTTACGTGAAGAGCCTGGACGAAACCCTCCCCACCAACCACGGATGGGTGAAGGATACAAAGATGAAGCAGGATATCCACATCGCCGACTGGGAGCGCGAGCACAAGACCCGCGAAATCAGCGTGCGGGACGGATTCAAGATATCTTCCAACTACGTCTTCGGCACGCTCGCAGTGCAGAACTACGCCAAGAACCCGAGGCAGTACGTAGAGAAAGTCTATTCCTACGGCCTGGGCGACAGCTTCGACTTCGACCTCGAGGGCTTGCTCACCCCGAACATTCCCGACCCGAAGAACAAGAACGTCTGGTCCAACACCACCCTCGGCAACATGGGATTCGGCTACGTCACGGAGCTCACTCCCCTGCACATCCTCACCTTCTACAACGCAATAGCCAACAAGGGCAGGATGGTGAAGCCCTATCTGGTGGAAGACATAGAGAAGGCCGGCTCCGTCACCGACAGGCGCGGCCCGAGCGTGCTGAACGCATCCATCTGCTCGAAAGCCATCGCCGATACTATGACAAGGGCCCTGCTTTCCGTCACCGAAGAAGGTACGGCGAAAGTGCTCAAGAAGGCCAAGTGCACCGTGGCGGGAAAGACCGGAACGTCTTTCGGCACCTTCCCCGGCTCAGGCTATACGGATGCATCCGGACGCCGCAAATACCAGGGCACCTTCGTGGGATACTTCCCTGCGGAGGATCCCCAGTACAGCGTGGTCTGCTCCGTGTTCTCCGACCCTACCTACACGAACTACCGCTACCAGGGCGGCGGCATCCCGGCCGCCACGGTAAAGACCCTGGTAGACTATGTATATACCAACGATCCCAGGTTCAGGACTAAACTGCCACGGAAATGAAACTAGAGAAGATTATAAAGAATACGGGTGCGACCATACTCCACGGCACCGCCGCCACGGAAATCAGCTCGATCACAAGCGATTCCCGCAAGGCATGCCCCGGAGCGCTGTTCATTGCAGTGAAAGGTTGCAGCGTGGACGGACATGCCTACATAGAGGATGCCCTCGCCAAGGGCGCATCCGCCGTGGTGGATGCCGACCGCAAGGGCCTCGCCCTCTGCGCTGACAACTTCTACGGACATCCCTCCGGAAAACTGCAGCTCGTGGGCATCACCGGCACCAATGGAAAGACCACGACCGTTACCCTTCTCTACAATCTCTTCCGCGGACTGGGATACGAATGCGGCCTGCTTTCCACCATAGCCAACTACGTGGGCACGCGCCGCAGCGAGACCGCCAACACCACAGCCGACCCCATCACCATCAACTCCCTAATGGCGGAGATGGTGGAGGCCGGATGCCAATACTGCTTCATGGAGGTCAGTTCCATAGGCATAGAGCAGGACCGCACGGCAGGACTGGAATTCAAGGTGGGCATCTTCTCCAATCTCACCCACGACCATCTCGACTACCACAAGACCTTTGCCGAGTACCTCCGCTGCAAGAAACTCTTCTTCGACGGCCTCGGCAAGAACGCGACGGCAATAATCAACGCCGACGACAAGAACGGCCCCGTGATGGTGCAGAACTGTGCGGCAAAGGTGATGACATACTCTTGCCGCGGAGTGGCCGACCATCGCTGCAGGATCCTGGAAGAAAGCTTCGAGGGTATGCTCCTGCGCATCGACGGCACTGAGGCCTGGACCAAACTCACCGGCAGGCACAACGCCTACAATATCCTGGCGATCTACTGCACCGCCCTCGCCCTTGGTACGCCGGCGGAAGAGGCCCTGCTTGCCATCAGCAAGCTGGAATCCGCCCCCGGAAGGCTGGAAACGCTGCGCGGACCGCGCGACCTTGCCGTCGTAATCGACTATGCACACACGCCCGACGCCCTGGAGAACGTGCTCCAGACGCTCCGCGACATCTGCCCCGAAAGGGAACTGGTGTGCCTCTTCGGATGCGGTGGCGACAGAGACCGCAGCAAGCGCCCGGAGATGGCTGCGATAGCCGAAAAGATGGCCGACCGTATCTTCGTCACCTCGGATAACTGCCGCACGGAGGATCCGGATGCCATCATCGAAGAGATCAAGACCGGGTTCAGCAAGGCTGGGCTCCTGAAAGCCGTCTGCATCACCGACCGCAGGGAGGCCATCAAAGCGGCCATCACCCTGGCCAAGCCCTCTTCCACCATCCTGATCGCAGGCAAAGGCCACGAGACCTACCAGATAATAGGCACCACGAAGCACCACTTTGACGAACGCGAAATAGTTAACGGAATATTTGAACTGATTAAATAATGCTATACCATCTCTTTACACATCTCAAGGATATAGACTTCCCCGGAATGGGGCTTGTGAACTTCCTGACCTTCAGGGCCATGGCCGCAATAGTAATCAGCATGCTGATAGCCTTCTTCGCAGGCGGACGCATCATCCGCTGGCTCCAGCGCAAGCAGATCGGCGAAAGCATACGGGACCTCGGTCTGGCCGGCCAGATGGAGAAGAAGGGCACCCCTACGATGGGCGGCATCATTATAGTCCTCTCCCTGCTGGTGAGCGTGCTGCTGGTATGCGACCTCAGCAACATCTACATCCAGCTGCTCATCCTCACCACAATATGGTGCGGAGGCATAGGATTCACCGACGATTATATAAAGGTATTCAAGCATAATAAAGAAGGCCTTTCTGAGAAGGGCAAGCTGGTGCTCCAGTTCGCACTCGGCCTGCTGATAGCGCTCACCGTGTGCATCAGCAAGGATATCCCCACCGACCAGCTCGTGACCACCATCCCCTTCGTGAAGGCCCACGAATTCGACTATTCCTGGCTTTCCCCCTTCCACGGGCAGCTCGGTGTGTACTGCTCCTGGGGCATCTACATGGTGATGATAATAATCGTCATCCTGGCCTGCTCGAATGGTGTCAACCTCACCGACGGCCTGGACGGCCTCTCCGCAGGCACTTCCGCCATCGTGGCGGTCGTCATCGGCCTGCTTGCCTATCTGGGCGGCAACGTCATCAACGCAGAATACCTCAACATTATGTACATCCCCGGCACCGGCGAGATCGCCATTTTCATGGCGGCCCTTGTGGGAGCGCTGATTGGATTCCTCTGGTACAACACCTTCCCCGCCCAGGTGTTCATGGGCGATACAGGAAGCCTTACCATAGGCGGCATCATCGGCGTGAGCTCCGTGCTCATCCGCAAGGAACTCCTCCTCCCCCTGCTCTGCGGCATCTTCCTGGTGGAGAGCATGAGCGTGCTGATCCAGAAATACTGGTTCAAGTACACCCGCCACAAATACGGTGAAGGCAGGCGCGTGTTCCTGATGGCACCACTGCACCATCACTTCCAGAAGAAGGACATGCCGGAGCCGCGCATAGTCACTCGCTTCTGGATTATAGGTATCATACTGGCAGTCAGCACTTTGGCATTACTTAAGATTAGATAGAAGAAGATTATATGAACAGAATGGTTATTCTCGGCGGGGCCGAGAGCGGAGTTGGAGCGGCCGTGCTCGCAAAGGTTAAAGGATTCGACGTGTTCCTTTCCGACAACGGCAGCATTAAGGAAGAATATATAAAGACGCTGCGCGAGTGGGACATCCCCTTCGAGCAGGGAGGGCACACGGAGTCGCTGGTGCTGAACGCCGACGAGGTGGTCAAGAGCCCCGGCATACCCTCCACGGCGCCGCTTGTGAAAAAGCTCGCCGACCAGGGCACCCACATCATCTCGGAAATAGAGTTCGCCGCCCGCTACGACAGCGCGAAGAAGGTGTGCATCACCGGATCCAACGGCAAAACCACGACCACCAGCATAATCTACTACCTGCTTCAGAACGCCGGCCTGAACGTGGGTCTCGGCGGCAACATAGGCAAGAGCTACGCCATGCAGGTGGCCACCGAGCAGCACGACTACTATGTGCTGGAAATCAGCAGCTTCCAGCTGGACAACTGCTACGATTTCCGTCCGGACATCGCCATCATCACCAACATCACCCCGGACCATCTCGACCGCTACGACTACAACTTCGAGAACTACATCCGCGCCAAGTTCCGCATCACTCAGAACCTGCGCCCGGAAGACTGCTTCATCTTCGACTCCGACGACGAGATAACCATCGACCATCTCAACAAGATAGTCCTGCAGGCAAAGATGCTCCCCTTCACCCAGAAGACTGAAGTGAAGCAGGGCGCTTTCCTGAGGGAAGACAAGATAGTACTCCGCTACGAACAGAGCGAGAGCGAGATTTATCTGAAGGAACTCGCACTCGGCGGAAAGCACAACATATACAATTCAATGGCAGCCGCCCTGGCAGCCAAGGCCGCCGGCATCGACAACGACATCATCCGCAACAGCCTCAAGACCTTCAAGGCCGTTGAGCACAGGCTGGAGCCGGTACTGAGCGTGGGCGGAGTCCTCTACATAAACGACTCCAAGGCCACCAACGTTGATGCGGCCTGGTATGCGCTCGAGTGCCAGACCAAGCCCGTGGTGTGGATCGTGGGCGGCAAGGACAAGGGCAACGACTACAGCGTGCTCACCGAGCTTGTGAAAGAAAAAGTAAAGGCCATTGTGTGCATGGGTGTGGACAATACCAAGATACACGCCGCATTCGAGCAGATTGTGGGAAGCGACAGAATTGTGGATACCCTCAGCGCCGAAGAAGCGGTGAAGGCTTCTGCAGCATTCGCCGAGCAGGGCGATGTGGTTCTCCTCAGCCCGTGCTGCGCCAGCTTCGACCTCTTCAACAACTATGAAGACCGCGGAGAGAAATTCAAGGAAGCCGTAAGGAGACTGTAACATTTTATGGCAGAGAAGAAAAAGACATTCTGGAACGTATTCGAGAACACCGAGGGTGACAAGGTGGTCTGGATCATAGTGCTGGTCCTGATCATGTTCAGCATCCTCTGCATCTTCTCGTCCACATCCAGGCTGCTCGGCCCCGGCCAGAGCCGTCTGGACCTCGTGTGGGATCACCTGAAGATTGTCATTCTCGGACTCGTGCTGATTCTTGTCTGCTACATAATACCAAGCCTGAACTTCTTCCGAAAACTGTCCAGCCTTGGGTTCATATTCTCGCTGGGCCTGCTCGTACTTCTTATCTCCGGCATAGACCTGGGATTCGTGCGCTCTATAGAAATCAACGGCGCACGCCGTATCATCCAGGTGGGCCCCCTGCAGCTGCATGTGAATGAGGTGGTGAAAGTGGCCATGGTGCTCTATCTGTCCTGGGCCATAGACGCCTTCAAGAAGAAAGAACTCCGCTGGCTCAAGAATGAACCGAAAGCACAGAAGATACTATACATATATGGACCGTTCCTCCTGACCACCCTGCTGCTGCTCCCCGGCAGTAACTCCGCGGCCTTGTTCACCGGAGGAATAATGTTCCTGGTGATACTGCTGGGAGGAGATTCCGGCAAGGATATGTTCATCCTGCTTCTTGCAGGAGTGGCAGCCCTCGCCCTGTGCGTGGGGATATACAAGATATCCGACGGCAAAGTCATGAAACGTATAGGCACAGGCCTTTCCCGAGTGTTCGACAAGGAGGATTACGAGGCTATAGTGATGAAATCCCGCGTGGGCAGCGTGGATTACTACCAGGCACTGGACGAGATACGCCAGCCCTACAGCGCCAAGATAGCCGTCCATCAGGGCGGAATCATAGGCAAGGGCCCTGGCCAGAGCACCCAGCGCTATGTGGTGCCGGACATCTCGGAAGACTACATGTACAGTTTCATAATAGAGGAATACGGCATTTTCGGAGGAATGGTCATAGTCTTCCTCTACCTGTCGCTGCTTGCCCGCAGCGCCATCATAGTGCGCAACTGCGGCAAAGAACTCTATGCGAAACTGGCTGTCGCCGGACTCTCGCTCCTGATATGCGGGCAGGCCTTCCTGCACATCTGCGTGAACGTGGACATAGGCCCGATGACCGGGCAGACGCTGCCGCTGGTGAGCCACGGAGCATCCGCCTTCCTGTGCTTCTGCATCGCCTTCGGCGTGATACTTTCCATAAGCAAGATAGCCTCCAAGCGCATTGCAAAGGAAACCCTGAACGCCGATCCTCTGGTGGACCGCACCCAGGAAGTCACCGCCATCGAGCACGACCTTTCCGACCTCGACGACTTCGAGAGCGGCAACATAACTGAAGATGAACTGAATGACGAAGACTATGGAATATAAGAAGATACGCGCCATCATCAGCGGTGGCGGCACGGGAGGCCACATCTTCCCGGCCATCAGCATCGCGGACAAGCTCAAGGAACTCAATCCCGAAACCGAAATCCTCTTCGTGGGAGCGGAGGGCAAGATGGAGATGGAGAAAGTGCCCGCGGCCGGCTACAAGATCGTGGGCCTGCCCATCAAGGGCCTGCAGCGCCAGCTCAACTTCAGGAACATCATCAACGATATCGAGGTCCCCTTCCTGATGCTCAAGAGCGAGAGGATGGCCGCCAGGCTCATAAAGGAATTCAAGCCGGACATCGCCATCGGCGTGGGCGGATTCGCAAGCGCACCGCTTCTGCGCAAGGCTGCCGCCAAGGGAGTCCCCTGCCTCATCCAGGAGCAGAACGGCTTCGCGGGCCTCACCAACAAGATGCTCGCAAAGAAAGTGCAGAGCATCTGCGTGGCCTACGACGGCATGGAGCGTTTCTTCCCCGCAGAAAAGATAGTCTTCAGCGGCAACCCCATACGCAAGGAGTTCCACCCCTTCACCGAGGCCGACAAGGCCGAGGCCTTGAAGTTCTACGGCCTCACCCCCGGCAAGAAGCACCTGCTGATAGTGGGTGGGAGCCTCGGCAGCGGCACCTTGAACAACGCCATGAAGAAATGGATCTCCGACGGATGCCCAGGTGGGAAGGATGTCGAGGTCATCTGGCAATGCGGCAAGTTCTACAAGAAGGGTATCGATATTTTCATGGCCGGAAGGAATCTCCCGGGCATACGGTATTCGGATTTCATCGCCCGCATGGACCTCGCCTATGCCGCGGCGGACGTAGTCATCTCCCGCAGCGGAGCATCCTCAATTTCAGAAATCTGCGCCGTGCAGCGTGCAGCAGTCTTCGTACCCTCGCCCAACGTGGCAGAAGACCATCAGACCCACAACGCCATGGCCCTCGTTAACAAGGGCGCGGCCCTTATCGTGAAGGATGCCGAAGCAGAAGAGAAGCTTCTGGCAACGGCTCTGGCTCTTGCGGCCGATCCCGAAAAGATAGCAGAAATAGAAAAAAACGTGGCGCCCCTCGCCCGGCTCAACGCAGCAGGGACCATCGCAGAAGAAATATACAAACTGGTGTAACATGGCCTGGAAGAACATATACTTCATAGGAATAGGCGGCATAGGGATGAGCGCCATAGCCCGTTACTACAAATTCAAGGGCTACTGCGTGGGCGGCTACGACCGCACTCCCTCCGACCTCACCCATGAGCTGGAGAAGGAAGGGATTTCCGTGCATTACGAAGACAACGTCGACTGCATCCCCAAGAACGTGGAGGAAACCCTCGTGGTCTACACCCCCGCTATCCCGGAAAGCCTTCAGGAACTGCAGTTCGTGAAGGAAAACGGCTACCGCGTTATCAAGCGCAGCCGCATGCTGGGCGAGATCACCACCGGGCAGACCTGCCTGGCGGTATCCGGCACCCACGGCAAGACCACCACATCCACCCTCGTGGCCCACATCCTCACCGAAAGCGGCGAAGGCTGCAATGCCTTCCTCGGCGGCATCTCCAAGAACTACGGCACCAACCTGCTGATGAGCGAGAACGACGTGGTGGTGGCGGAGGCAGACGAATTCGACAGGAGTTTCCTCCAACTGCACCCGGATATCGCCGTCATCACGGCGATGGATGCCGACCACCTCGACATCTACGGCGACCTCGCCCACGTGCAGGAAGCCTTCCGCCAGTTCGCATCGCAAGTCAAGAAAACCCTTATCCTGAAGTACGGCCTGCCTGTGAGCGCGAACGATACGCCCGCCCGCATTCTGACCTATCACTTCAATGACAAGCGCGCAGACTTCCACGCGGAGAACCTGCGCGTGGACACCCTCGGGCACTTCAGCTACGACCTGCATCATCCCGGCGGGGTCATTTCCGACATCCGCGTCGGCACTCTCGGATGGGTGAACGTAGAGAACAGCGTGGCGGCAGCGGCTGTCTGCCTGTGCCACGGTGTCGGCGAACATGCCATCCGCAAGGCAATAGGGAGCTTCCAGGGTGCAGTCCGGCGCCTGGACGAGCACATCAACGTGCCTGGGCTCACCTACATCGACGACTACGCCCACCATCCGGCGGAACTCGCCACGGCCATCTCTTCCATCCGGGAGATATTCCCCGGCAGGAAGCTGACAGGCATATTCCAGCCGCATCTCTACACCCGCACACGCGACTTCGCCCCCGAATTCGCGAAAGCGCTGAGTGCGCTGGACAAACTCATCCTCCTGGACATCTACCCCGCCCGCGAGGAGCCCATCCCCGGAGTCACCTCCGAAATCATCTTCAAGGATGTGACCGCGCCCGAGAAGGTGCTCATGACCAAGGAAGAACTGATGCCCTATCTCGAAAAGGAGCCGGTGGACGTACTGGTAACCTTCGGGGCAGGCAACATCGACCGCTATATCGAACCCATAAAGGAAATGCTCTCCGCCCGTAAATGAAGAAAGCCGTAAGATACCTGCTTTTCGCCCTCTCGCTGGCCGTGTTCCTGTGCGTTACCGTGCTGGTTCTCCAGGCTGCGCGCGAGCGCAGGCATCTCACCACCTGCAAGAGTGTGGAAATCAGCTTCAGGGATACGCTCAACTTTGTTTCGGAAGAAGACGTGCGCGGCTACCTCAAGAAGGAATGCCCGGTGTTCATAGGCATGAGGGTGGACAGCATAAAACTCTATGAGATAGAGAAGGTGCTGGATTCGCGCAGCGCCATCCTCTCCAGCCAGGCCTGGACTTCGGACAGCGTGCTTCACGTGAGCATAGTGCAACGTGAGCCTGTTGCAAGGATGGAGACCGCCGATCACGCCTTCTACATCGACGACCGGGGATACATCTTCCCTATCCAGGGCGACTGCGGCAAGACCTTCCCTCTCATCAAGGGTTCCCTCCCCCTCCACGAGCCCGTGGGCTATAAGGGCCTGCCGGCAACGGAAGAGGGTCAGGAATGGACGGAGCACATGCTTCAGATGCTCGAGTGGATGAAGAAGAACAAGTGGGACTGGAAAGTGGAGATGATGAAGGTCGAATCCAACGGGGACCTGGTCGTAGTGCCGCTCGAGGGTAAGGAACGTTTCATCCTGGGAAGGCCGGAGGCCATCCCCGAGAAGTTCTCGAAGATAAACGAGTACTACAAGCGGATCAAGCCTTCGGTGGAAGAGGACTTCTACACAAGCGTGAATGTAAAGTATAAAGGACAGATTATCTGCAGAAAATAAATCATAAATATATGGAAGACCGTTACATAGCAACAGTAGATCTGGGCACCGCAAAACTCGCCTTGTCGGTGGCCCGCATCACCGGCGACAACGCCGAGATAATCTACTACAAGGAAAGGCCCTCCGACGGCGTGCGCTACGGCTGCATCTTCAATCCCACGAAGGCATCCGTCCCCCTCAAGGAGGCAATCAAGGAGGCGGAAGACGAACTCGGCATCAAGGTCACCCAGGTGGTGATCGGTGTGCCCCGCTACGGCGTGAGCCAGGAAATCGCCAGTGCGAACCTGGACCGCAGCGATGCCGAAGCGTGCATCACCCAGGAAGAGATAGACTGCATCAAGGACATGGCCCTGGATTCCTATCCGCTGGCGGATGCCGAGAAGCAGGAGATCTATGGTGCATCGGCGCAGTCGTTCAGCACCGACGACTCCATCAATTGCACTGAGGAAGACGTAGTGGGCATGCCCAGCGCGGTGCTTCAGGGCAACTTCAAGATATTCATCGGCGTAAAAAAGGCTTCCCGCAACATAGACATCATGCTCAACAAGGCTGACGTGGCCCTGGCGAGGAAATACTTCCTGCCGCCGCTCACCGCCGAAGCCGTGCTGTCTTCCGAAGAAAAGGAAAACGGCATAGCCCTCATCGAGATGGGCGCCGGAGTCACTTCCATCACCATCTATCAGGGCAGCATCCTGCGCTACTATCATGCCATTCCCTTCGGCGGCCGCAGCATCACCAACGACATCAAGCTGGAGTGCGGCTTCACCGAGAAGCTTGCCGAGAACATCAAGCTCGGCTTCGGCGCATGCATGCCCGACAAGCTCCAGAACATGAGCGACAAGATCCTGCAGATAGTGGACGAGGAGAATGGCACCGACCAGCAACTCCCCGTCAAGTACCTTTCCGAGATAATCACAGCCCGTGTACGCGAGATCGTGGATGCCGTGCTCTACCTAATCCAGGAGAGCGGCTATGCCGACCGCCTGCGCAACGGCGTGGTGCTCACCGGAGGATGCGCAAACCTTGCAGGTTGCGCGAATCTCATCAAGGAGATGTCCGGCTACAACGTTCGCATCGGATTCCCGCGTGCGAAGAAGTTCTCTTTCAGCGGCTGCGCCGGCATTGGCGAGACGGATGCCGCTTCCACCATCGGCATGTTGCTCTATGCCCGCGAGGATACGCACCTGAACTGCATTGAAGAGGTCGTAAAGAAGGCTGATATTAAACCCGCCCCCACCCCTGCTCCTGAATCCACGGAGGGTTCGGTATTCGACCAGGCAGAGTGGGAAGTGAAGCAGGAGAAGAAACAGAAACCGCAGAAGACAGAAAGGAAAGACAATTTCCTTGTAAGATGGACGAAGAAGAGCCTGAAGGCAGGCGAAGATTTCGTTGGAGGTTTATACGATAAAATGGAGGAAAACTGATATGGAAGAAGATCTCATCACCCCCCAGGATTGGAAGCCCACGGTGGCGACCATTAAAGTGCTCGGAGTAGGCGGAGGCGGATGCAACGCTGTATCCTACATGTATGAACAGGGCATAGAAGGCTGCAGCTTCATAGTCTGCAATACGGACTCGATGCACCTGCATGCCAGTCCCGTGCCCACCAAGATACAGCTCGGTCACGGCCTCGGAGCCGGCACCAACCCCACCAAGGGCCGCAACGCCGCACTCGAGAGCCAGGACGAGATAGCAAACAAGGTGCTGGAATCCGGCACCCAGATGCTCTTCATAACCGCCGGCATGGGCGGCGGCACCGGCACCGGAGCCACTCCGGTCATCGCCAAGATGGCCAAGGACCGTGGTATCCTAACCGTGGCGGTGGTCACCATCCCCTTCCTCAACGAAGGCAAGAAGGCCCTTTCCCGCGCCCTCGACGGCATCCACGAACTTGAGAAGAATGTGGACAGCCTCATCATAATCAATAACGAGCGCCTCTACGATTACTATGGCGACCAGCTAATCCACGACGCCTTCCCCAAGGCGGACGAGGTGCTGGCAACCGCAGTGCGCGGCATCGTCGAGATCATCCAGAAGAAGGGCTACATCAATGTGGACTTCGAGGATGTTAAGACCATGATGAAAGACAGCGGCATGGCCCTTATGGGCTATGGCTGCGGAGCCGGAGCAGACCGTATCCACAAGGCCGTCAAACAGGCCTTCGAGTCCCCCTTGCTCAACGATTTCGACCTCAAGAGCGCCAAGAACGTGCTGGTGAACACCACCGTCGGCAAGAACGACCAGGGCCTGACCATGGACGAGATGAAGGAGCTCAACAACCTCATCGACGAGTATACAGGAGGCGGCAACAACTTCAAGCGCGGCCTCATCTACGACGAGACTCCCGAAGCGGGTGATTCCATCCACATTACGTCCATCGTGGTCGGCCTCCGCTTCAACGACGTCATCGGCCCCGGCCTCAGTGATGCCGACAATTACATTACCATCAGCAAGGACTACGTGTACGACCGTGACGAGCTCTCCAGCGGCGAAGGCATTTCGCTTCCCGCCGACGGCAGCTCCCACATCGGTTATACCGGCAAGGGCGGTGAGCGCACCTTCCGCTACGACACCAAGCCCGTCCTTCTGGTGGAAGAAGGCCAGGACATCAGCCCTCTCGAGAATGAACCGGCCATACGCCGCAAACCTCAAAAGAAAGAACAATGAGAAAGACACGCGTAAGATTCGCTCCCTCCCCCACCGGCCCCCTGCACATGGGAGGCGTGCGCACCGCACTCTATAACTATCTGTATGCCAAGCAGAACGGAGGCGACTTCATCCTCCGCATAGAGGATACCGACTCCAACCGCTTCGTGCCCGGAGCGGAGGCCTACATAATCGAGGCCCTTCGCTGGTGCGGCATCATTCCCGACGAAGGAGTGGATGCCGAAGGCCACGTGGTGGAGACTCCCTCCGCGAAGCATCCGCACGCGCCTTACCGCCAGAGCCAGCGCCGCGGCATCTACCGCAAGTATGCCGAGCAATTGGTGGCCAACGGATACGCATACTACGCCTTCGATTCCGGTGAGGAACTGGCAGCAAAGCGCGCCGAGGCGGAAGCCGCAGGACAGACCTTCATCTACAATTACGAGAGCCGCAAGACCCTGAAGAACTCCCTCACCCTGCCCGCCGCCGAGACTGAGCGGCTGCTCGCCGAGACCACAGACTGGACTGTGCGCTTCAAGATGCCGGAAGACGAGGTTGTGGAGATGGACGACCTGATCCGTGGACACATAGAGGTGAACACCCGCACCCTGGACGACAAGGTACTCTGGAAACGTGCGGACGAACTGCCTACGTATCATCTTGCCAATATAGTGGACGACCATCTGATGGAGGTCACCGAAGTGATACGCGGAGAGGAGTGGCTGCCTTCGCTGCCGCTTCACTATCTGCTTTACCGAGCCTTCGGATGGACGGACACCCAGCCCCGTTTTGCGCATCTTTCCCTTCTGCTGAAGCCAGTCGGCAACGGTAAGCTCAGCAAGCGCGATGGCGACAAGCTCGGCTTCCCCGTATTCCCCCTGCGCTGGGTCAACGAGGCAGGAGAGGTCACTCGCGGCTATCGCGAGGACGGATATTTCCCCGAGGCCTTCGTGAACATGCTGGCCCTCCTTGGCTGGAACCCCGGCACCGAGCAGGAGATTTTCTCCCTCGATGAACTGGTGAAGGCTTTCTCGATGGATAAAGTGCAGAAGGCAGGCGCGAAGTTCAACCCCGATAAGGCCAAGTGGTTCAATAAAGAATATTTGAGGATGAAGAGCGACGAGGAACTGGCAAAGCTCTTCGTTCCCGTGCTTGCCGAACACGGTGTAGAAGACGACTTCGCGCATCTTGTAAAAGTCGTGCACCTGATCAAGGAACGCGCCACCTTCGTGGCAGACTTCTGGGACATCGCCTGGTATCTCTTCAAGGCGCCTGAAACCTATGCCGAGAAGGATGTGGCCAAGTTCTGGAAACCGGAAAATGTGGAGCTCGCTCTCAAGGCAGCGGACTTCATTTCCGCATTTGACGGGGGATGGACCAAAGAGGCCCTGGAAAGCGCCCTCGAAGAATACATCCGCTCCAACGAATGGCCCATGGGCAAGGTGATGAACTGTATCCGCCTCGCCCTCACCGGCTCCGGCAGCGGCCTCGGCATCGCCGACATCGTCATCCCCATCGGCAAAGACGAGTTCAAATCACGCATTGAAAAGGCAACTAAAGTTTTAGGATAATGAAAATCGGAATATGCAGCGACCACGCTGGCGTGGAATATAAGGCAAAGTTGATATCCTACTTGCTGGGCAAAGGATATGAAGTAGTCAATTATGGAACGGACAGTACGGAAAGTTGCGATTACCCGGACTTCGCGCATCCTCTGGGAAGCGCCGTGGAGTCCGGCGAGTGCGACCTTGGCATCGCCATCTGCGGAACCGGCAACGGCATGGCCATCACCCTCAACCACCACAAGGGCGTGCGTGCCGGGCTGGCATGGAATACCGCCGTAGGGGCTCTGGTGAAAGAGCATAACAATGCCAACGTGCTGGTGCTTCCGGCCAGATTCATCTCTTATCGTATGGCCGTGAGCATAGTGCGCACCTGGCTCACCACCAAGTTCGCCGGCGGACGCCATCAGCGCCGCATCGACAAGATTACCGCGATTTAGAAAAGGATTACCCTATATCCGAATGTGACGTTGTACGAAGCAGGATGCTCCGTGTAGAAAGTTTCAAGGGCGGAATCATCCTTGAAATGATACGAGACTCCCGGCTGAACGAACAGGGCACTATGGTCGGATACGCGAAGCTGCAGACCTGCACTTGCGTTTACCGACCATTTGCTGTCTTCGTACAGAGTGTTGTCGAAATTGCTCTCTGTTAACGAACCACCGACATAAGACCTGCTCTCCAGATTTGTGCGGGTTGTGAATTCATACATGGGTCCCGCACTCAAGTACATGCTTAGCCGATGCCACTCAAAGACATTGTAAGTGGCAAACAACGGAATGCCCAAGTATGTAATCGTGCGATCGGTGAATGTACTGGAGCTCCCGACCGTAGTGTTGAATTCCGATTTAAGTGTAGAGGAGACGATTCCTGTTTCTATTCCCCAACGATAATCCAGATTAACCTTCAGGGTCACGGCAAGTTTTGCCGATTGGGAATGGCTGGCATCCGTGGTACTGGCCTTGTTTCTGCTCAGCATGGAAGGCCCCGCCGAATAATTGACCCCAGGTGTGCCGGAGGCCTTTGTCATAGGCATGACCGACAATCTTGAACCAGGATTTGCCGGAACGCCGACTCCCGTAGTCGAGTTGGATGCGATCTGGCTAAAATACCCTGTTGCGGTAAATCCGGCCTGCACCCTGGTTGTCGGCTTGCGCCTGATTATCGGCTGCTTCCTTTCCAACGGCACGACGTGCGTTTCTGGCTCAATGTTCATATCAGGCTCATTTTGCACATTGCCATCCGTCGTAGCATCGGTAGATTCCGTCGAGGTGTCGTCTTTCGCGGGCAGGACAGCAGTCCCTTCTTCCGCCTGTCTCTGCGAGACCCCTCCCATCTCCGATGGGCCCCTCCCGTTACAGCCACGGGAGGCTATGGCTCCAGAAGGGACTCTGTCCTGCCCTTCAATAGCCAACGCAGGCACCTCTCCGTCTTCCGGAGCCTCTTCAACGACAGTTTCCGGCAAATCCGCGACCACATCTCCCGGGACGAGGGAGACATCCGTCAAAGGCCTGACAGGCCAAAGAAGGACCACGGCAACGATGGCGGCAGCGGCGAGAAGCGCTCCACCCGAATACCACCACGCAGCGGCAATACGCCGCTTCTTTGGTTCAATGCCGGCCTGGACTGCGTCCCACAGCCCTTCCGGTTCCGCCTCCGTATAGCCCTCGAGGATCTCCGGCAGGCGGTCTGTCCAATCGTTCTTATTGCTCATGTTCCTTCAAATATGCTTTTATGTTCTTTGCCAGCATCGCCCTTGCGCGGAAGAACTGCGATGCCGACGAATCTTCCTTTATTCCAAGCAGGGATGCTATCTCCCTGTGCGATTTCTTTTCGAATACGAAGAGATTGAAAACGGTCCTGTAGCCATCCGGCAGCGCCTTTATCATCTCCTGGACCACGGCCGCCGGCACTTGCGGCAGGCCGGGCTCATCTTCTTCGGGCGCATCCGGAAGGTCTTCCACGAAACTCAGGCGGGAAGATGCCTTGAGGGCCTTCAGGGAATCGTTCACCACTATCCTGGTCGCCCAGGCCTTCACGCTCCCCTCTCCGCGGTAGTCGAAGGTATCCAGGCCCTTGAATATCTTGATGAAGGCCTCCTGAAGGATATCCTTCACCGCCGCACGGTCCACGACATAGCGGGAGCATACCGCAGTGAGATACCCGACATAGCGCTCATATAGTTTGCGCATTCCGGATGAATCTCCGCTGCGGACCAGCCTCAACAATTCAAGCTCAGTCAGTTCACTTTCTGGTCTTGAACTTGAATTCCTTTTCAGAAGCCGAACCTCCACTCGTAGTCCATTTTAGAGTAAGCGTTTTATACTGTCCTCCCGTATCCGGAAGGGAATTTATGTCGAAACAGATCAGGGAATCTCCCTGATCGTCCTTTTTGTCGCCGTTTGCATTCTGGCGCAGTTCCACCTCATAGGGATCGGCAGGATTGGCGCCGGTAACCAGATAGAAATCATGCTGTACCGGGCTTTTACCCCACCACGTTGAATAATGAACGGTCAGGTAGCCGTCTTCCACGCCGGTCATCCAGTCGTTCAGAATGTCCAGGCCATCAGATCCCTTCACTGATGCATCGGCCGTCACCTTGCCTTCATCCAGGGGTTCCAGCCAGTTGATATTGCCTGTATAGTTGAAACGTCCGACGCGCTTGTTGGTAACCGTTATGTCGCAGAACACCCTTTCCATACGGGAGTAGTTGTTCTGATAGTTGGCGGCATAGATGGTGGTAGAATCGTTCAGCTGGAAATAGACGCTGTCCGTAGGCGTTTTCTTGACTGTGAGTATGGCCATATACTCTCCCGTCGCATTATCATCGATAGGAGCCCCATCTATCCAATTATCCATATCAGCCTTCATGCAGGACGAAGCAAGCAAGGCAAGCAGCAATATATATAGGTATCGTTTCATTTCTTTGTCCGGTTTCAATCAATAAACCTGGAATAAGCTCAATCTTGCACGAAAATATGGATTATTTTTCTCTTTTCCATGCAAGATTCGTCAAAAGCCCGGTTTAAAGAGCAGAAAACAAAACGAAACAAATATGAAAAAGAATCAGATCATCACACTCACAATGGCCGCATCGGTCCTTGCTGTTTCCTGCATGAAAGGGGATTTTTTCAGTTTCGATGGCGCTTATTATGACGGCATGACTGCGGAGGGAGAAATAAACGAAGTCCCCGGCGACAACTTCGACGAAATCAAAGAGAACGACTTCGTCAAAGTCAGCGAGCAGCCCACATCCACTTTCTCCGTCGATGCCGACGGTGCAGCCTACGCCTATATGCGCCGCTGCATCAACAGCGGCAGGATGCCTGACAGGAATTCCGTGCGCGTAGAAGAATACCTCAACTATTTCACTTTCGATTACGCAGATCCTACGGGAGATGAAACCGTTTCCATAAATGCAGAAGTCGGCGACTGCCCTTGGAACCCGGAACACAAGCTGCTGCGCCTGGGTTTGAAGGGCAAGTCGCTGAAAGACAGCGAGATTCCCGATGCCAACTACATCCTGCTCATCGATACTTCGGGTTCAATGAACGGCTCCGACAGGATTGACCTTATCAAGACCGGCCTCTGCACCATGATTGATTACATGAAACCCACCGACAGGATAGCCATCATCACCTACTCAGGCGAAGTTAAGATGCTTCTGGAATCCACCCTCGTGAAAAATGCCAGCAAGATCAAGGCCGCTATCAAGAAGCTGCAGGCCAGCGGGTCCACTGCTGGCGGTGCGGCCATGAAGATGGCATACGACGAGGCGACCGAACATTATATCAAGGGTGGCAACAACCGCATCATCATGTGCACCGACGGCGATTTCAACGTGGGCGTGTCCAATACCGAGGCGCTGGTGGAGATGGTGGAGAGCTACCTCGACAAGGGCATCTACCTCAGCATCATGGGCTTCGGCACCGGCAACTTCCAGGACTCCAGGATGGAGAGTCTCTCCAACCACGGCAACGGCACCTACACCTACGTGGACTGCGAGGAGGAGATGATGAAGGTGTTCGTAAACGAAAGGAGTCACTTCTATGCAGTGGCCAACGATACCAAGTGCCAGATAACCTTCAAGGGCGAAGCGGTGGACAGCTACAGGCTGATAGGATACGAGAACCGAGTGATGAGCAATGAAGATTTTGAGAATGACAAGAAGGATGCGGGCGAGATTGGTGCCGGCCAGACAATCACCGCTCTATATGAGATTGTGCCCGCTGAAGGATTCAAGGCGGATGAAGGCCTTGCCCGTTTCGACGTTCGCTACAAGCTCGCCCTCGGCGGCGAAAGCCGTCCTCTTGGCCTGGATATCGCCGTTCCGACTCTTAATGACAAGGGATCCATCAGCGCGGCCGCATCAGAGAACTTCCGTTTTGCTGCAGGCATAACCACCTATGCGCTATGTCTGAGGAACAGTGAATATAAGGCCAACGCTACCCCTCAAATGGCCCTGGAGCTGGTCAGCAGTTCACTCGGCAAGGACGAGGGAGGCTTCCGCAAACAGTTTGCGGAACTGATCGAAAAAGCATCTAAGATGCTGGACTAGCGACGCCCCAGAAGCTGTCTCTTCATAAAGTCCATGTATGGAGAGATATGGGAGAAAAAGATCTTGTATCCGCTGCACAGCGAATTAAGACCGGTTTCTCCCTTTTCTGTACGTGTGAAGCGGTGCTTGGGGCACTCGCCGTGGCAGGCGAAGAACCACTGGCACTTGCGGCAGGTGGAAGGCAGGGTGTTGCGCTTGTTTATGCCGAAGCGGACCTGGGCGTCGGAAGCCATCATCTCCCTTATGGGAGTCTCGGATATGTTGCCAAGGCGGTATTTGGGATAGACGAAATGGTCGCAGGGGTAAAGGTCGCCGTTATGCTCCAGGATGGCATTACCGCCGCAGGTTTCCGAAAAGACACATATCCCGGGAGGAACTCCGCACCAGCAGGCTAATGCGGCATCGAACTGCCCCACGAAATAGCGTCCCACGTCACCATGGAACCATTCGTCGAAGATGTCGCATAGGAAATGTCCGAATGCTATGTCACTGATGGACCATGGGGCTATCTTCGATCCCTCTTCAGAAGGATCCACGATGCAGCCGTCCTTCACATGCTCCACCACGGGCATGAACTGGAAATATCTGGTTCCTAGCGTTTTAAGGAAACGGTACACCTCCGCTCCATGGCCTTCCGAGGCCTTGTTGACAGTGGACATGGTATTGAATTCCACCCCGGCGTTCCGGAGCAGTTCAACTCCATGCATCACCTTCTCGAAAGTGGGTGCACCACCCTTGTCCTTGCGGTATCTGTCGTGAATCTCCCTGGGGCCATCTATGGAAATGCCTACAAGGAAGCCGTGCTCCCGGAAGAAATCTGCCCATTCCGCGTTCAGCAGCACGCCGTTGGTCTGTATGGTGTTGTTTATCTTCTTCCCGTCCGCATACTTTTGCTCCAGAGCCATGGCCTTGCGGTAGAAATCCAAGCCGAGAACCAGCGGTTCACCGCCGTGCCAGTTGAAGGTAACTTCCGGCACATCGTTGGCGGCAATATACTCCCTTACCACAGTCTCAAGCATCGCCTCGCTCATCACGGGCTCGCGCCCGCCGTAGATATCCGCCTTGTCCAGGTAGTAGCAATACTTGCAGTTCAGGTTGCAGAGTGACCCGGCAGGCTTTATCATGACATTGAACGACGCCGGACCGCTCAGGCGGACGGCATCGTTCAGGGTAAGGGTCTTTTCAAAAGCGCTGTCCTTCATCAGAATGGATTCTGCGGAGGAGCGAAGTCGTAGAAGGTCTTGTAGGGGAACTTCCTGGGCGCGCCGGGCTTGTCGGGATAGAAGTCGGCCATCTCGTCCACCCTGTCCTTCAGCGGCTTCAGGCGTTCCTGCAGTTCGGCTGTCGCCTGTTCCCACTTCAACGGATTCCTGAACTCGGGATCCTCCCGATAGTTGTAGATGCGGCCGTCCCAGAAGTAGGCATAGTCATCATCCATCGCGTAGCGGGATGCCTTCGGCGAAGGAGTAGTAGGCCAGAGCGGATTGAAGTGCACCAGCACCAGGTTCTTGGCGTTGGGTTCCTTCCCGCAGAGTTCCGGATACAGGCTCACGCCGTCCAGGTTCCAATCCTCCGGAATCTCAATGCCGGCGATATCCGCTATAGTGGGCAGGATGTCGGTGAGATCCGCCAGATGCTCGGCCTTCCGCCCGGCGAGTTTGTCTCCCCAGGCGATTATCATGGGCACGTGCGTGCCGATGTAGGTGGGTTCGCCCTTTCCGCCCTGCACCTCGCGGCCGTCTGAGGTCTTGGAGAGGATGCGGGTGGAAGTGCCATTGTCGGATGCGAAGATGAAGATGGTATTGTCCCAGACGCCCTTTTCCTTCAGGTGACGAACCATGGCACCCACCTGCTTGTCCATGTAGCGCACCTGATACTTGAAGTAGGATGTGTCCGCCCCGGAAGAGAAGCGGCTGTCGTAGAGATCGTCCCAGATCTCGGTGTCAGGCGTGGTGGTATGGGGCGTGTGCACCAGCGGTTCGGTGTAGTAGAGGAGGAAGGGCTTCTTCTCCGCCACCTTGCGGTCGATGTAGTCGAAGGCATAGTCCTGCATGGCATCGGGGCCGTAGATGGCAAAGTCGTAGCGCTCGCCGTTGTTGTCCCACATGCTGTTGGCGTAACGGTCTGTCTGGCGAGGGCCGCGGCTCTCGAGATACATCTCTATCTGGCTGCAGAAGAACTCGTCGAAACCGGCGATGGGAAGCATCGCACGGCTGCGCCCAAGCTGCCACTTACCCACTATGGCCGTCTCGTAACCGCCTTCCTTAGCCACCTGGGCGAAGGTATGCTCATCCTGGTTCATGTAGCCGAAGGCCACGTAGTTGCGGTCGTTGTAGAGGCCTGTCATCACCTGCACTCGGGAAGGTGAACTGAGCGGCTGGGCGTTCATGTTCATGTACTGAATGCCCGCCTTTGCCAGCGAATCTATGCAGGGGGTTTCGTATTCCACACCGCCATAGCAGCCGAAGCACTCCGCGCCTATGTCGTCTGCAAAAAAGAAAACAATGTTGGGTTTGGTGTTCTGCCTGTCGGAAGCGCATCCGCCAATCGCTGCGAGGGCGCCTACTCCGGCAGTGATCTTGCTAATTCCTTTCATATCGATAAGAAGGCTATTCCCACTCTATGGTGCCAGTCGGTTTCGGGGTGAGGTCGTAGAGGACGCGATTCACCCCGGGGACTTCGGTTACGATGCGCCGGGTAATGTGGTGCAGGAGTTCATAGGGAATTTCCTCTATGGTGGCGGTCATGGCGTCCCGGGTGTTGACGGCACGGATGATGACGGGCCAGTCCCAGCTACGCTTGCCATCTTTAACGCCCGTGGACTTGTAGTCGGGCACGACGGTAAAGTACTGCCAGACTTTGCCTTCCAGTCCGTTCTTTGCGAATTCCTCACGGAGGATGGCATCGCTTTCGCGCAGGGCCTCCAGACGGTCGCGGGTGATGGCACCGGTGCAGCGCACACCCAGGCCGGGGCCGGGGAACGGCTGGCGGAATACCATATTGTCCGGAAGGCCGAGTTCCTTGCCCACCACCCGCACTTCGTCCTTGAAGAGCAGCTTTATGGGCTCTACAAGCTCGAACTTGAGGTCTTCGGGCAGGCCGCCCACATTGTGGTGGGACTTGACGGGACCGGATTCGACTATATCGGGATAGATTGTTCCCTGTGCCAGGAAACTGATGCCATCCAGCTTGCGGGCCTCTTCTTCGAAAACGCGGATGAACTCAGCGCCTATGATCTTGCGCTTCTGCTCGGGATCGGCCACTCCGGCCAGCTTGTCCAGAAAACGGTCGACTGCATCGACATAAACCAGGTTTGCGTTAAGCTCATCGCGGAAGACGCGCACCACCTGCTCGGGCTCGCCTTTGCGCAAAAGGCCGTGATTGACGTGAACGGAAACCAGCTGCTTGCCGACTGCTTTTATGAGAAGCGCGGCAACCACGGAGGAATCAACGCCCCCCGAGAGTGCCAGAAGCACTTTTTTGTCCCCAATCTGAGCGCGAAGCTCTTTAATCTGTTCATCGATGAATTTCTTGGCCAGAGCCGGAGTCGTGATGCGCTCCATGTCGGCAGGGCGTACGTTTCCTGTAGTCATAATGTTAAGAGTTTGTTCTACAAATTTAATTTATTTACGCCGATTATTCACCTTTTTCTTCAAGGTTACTCTTAAGATCTTCCCAATTATACCAAGGACCTGTAACGGGTTCAAGGGGAAGAGTGGCCTCCTCACCATTGACAACCATCTTCACCAGGACGTTTCCCGCCTTGTTCCTGCAAAACAGGAGATAGAGAGTCGCAGCCATGGGAGCCCTGTAATTGGCCCAGGTCGCGGAGATCTCATCAGCACTGGATGGCACTATGCCAAACCCGTCCGCACCGAAAGCGGATATGAGGAAGAGGAATACCGTATCGTGGCCAAAACGAAGGCGTACGGTCGGTTTTCCGGCAGCCAGGGCACTGTCTGCATCGGCAATCAGATTCATCAATGCCGGCATATCGCGCTTGGTAGCATAAGGCGCCGACTCCATATAATGGATGTAGTTGTTTATCTCCCAGAGCTTGTAGCATTCATCCGGGGTAAAAAACCACATAAGGCTGCGTTTCGTCGGAGTGCACTGCATGTTGAACACCAGGTCATAAAAGTCCGTGACAAAGGCCCGGGTGCCCCTGAATGGCTTCGGGAAATCAGGATCGGCGAAGATACGCCCGCATATTGCACGATGGTCTATCCTGGCATCGATAAAACCTTTGAGTCCTGTTCCCCAGGGGTCTATACGCGAATACCGGCCTCCTTCCATCCTGACGCTCACCCTGCGTGGATTCTCATCTGCGTGAGGGTTTATTTCATCGAGATCGGCTCTGGAAGCCGCCTCATATATCTGGAGCGAAGGATCCGCACTCGCAAGCCCCTGGCAGAAAGCAGCCATCGATACTATGCACCGGGGTATCTGGGTGGCTCCGGCGGTCACTACAGGCTGTTTCTTGAAGAACTTCCTGTTGGCATTGTAGATTTCCCGGGCGATTTTGTAATGCTGCTCCCAGCCAAGTGGGGTCAGGTCTCCGGCACGGTAACGGCAGTCCTCCTCGAAATAGGCGGATGCCTCCTGCCATATTCTCTCCCCCACTTCAGTAAGCGCATTCTGTTCATGTGCCGCACGGAGCACGCCAAGGCTGCGTTCGAACTGCGTATCGTTCAGCAGGTAACGTGCCCCATGGCGGCCATAGTGGCTCAGATAGACGGGAGTATAGCCCTTAGGAGGCGGAGTAACCTTATGCTCCCTGAATTCATACATATAGTACACGCCTCCGGCCTTGTTCAGGTCGGCATACACAGCATCCTTGATGGATTGGGCCGATGCGGGGAAGGCAGCGAGCGCCATCCCCGCGAGTATGAAGGATATGAATCTGCGCATTCTCATTTCATGCTGGTTACCTCGTAGGGCTTGGAAATGGCATAGCGGGCCGCCTGGAGGGCAATAGGTGCCGTTGCATCCGTTACCGGCGTCGACCAGGAACCGTCGGTTGTGGACGACTTGCTGTACCGGTAGGTGTTGTTGTCGAGCTTGATGTTGCCGTTGAAGGGGCCTATAACCGTCTCGAATACCGTGCAGGACGCGCCATAGCGGGAAATGCCATAGTCCATATGATATCCGTCACGGGTCAGCCCGTTGCTGTTGTTGAGCGAGGATGTGCGGAGATTCTGAAGCATCGCACCAGTCGAAATGATTCCGTCGAAGCCGCACTCTTCCACTGCTTTCTTGCCCTGGGCGGCGATTATGGTCCACATCTCGTCCGTAGTGGAGAACGGTTTGGTCACATTCTGGGCCTTGCTCAGGTTGAAATAAGCCTGCGATAGTATGTAGTAAAGCTTAGGATTGCCTCCGGCAGCTTTTTGAGCCGCTTTGACTTTATCCACAAGACCCTGCACCGCCGTCTTTTCAGTAGTAGTCCATCCCCATGCCAGTTTCCTACCCGTATGTTCCTGAATGGTGACTATATCCCATTTGCCGCTGGCCGCAACCGTGGCGAGGCTTTTCCCGCTCACGTCCGTCCAGCTCGTCTTTCCAGGATTGCACACATAGCAATGGTAATCCGTCGAGGTGCTCCATCCGTCATTATACTCCGGAATGGTGCGTCCGCCATAATACATATGAACCATCTGGATATCCTTTATGCCGGCGGCAGCAAGTATGCCGGGAAGATGTTCCACAGCATCTTTTGTAAAGCTGTTGCCGATGAAGAAGATACGGAAAGAGGCGCTGACATTCAGGTCGGGATCGGGATTGACAGGAGTATCGCCGGTGGCGATATCAATGGTCACATCCTTGAAAGTGGCCTTCCCCGATGAACCGTCCTTGCCCAGATACCGCACCTTATCGCTTTCGGAATACAGGTCATAAGTGTATTTTCCATTACTGTATTTACCGACTTTTCCGGAAGCGGTTCCTCCCTGCCATGCGGCCTCCTGTGTCACATATCCGAAGAAAACTCCACGATATGCGCTGTCTGAGATTATCTCGCCATAGTTTTCGTTGTCGGAATAATTCCCGGCATTGGGGAGGGAAACGATTCCACCGACACGACCGGAAGTGGTCGAAATCAGGTTGCCGTAATTCTTGCATCCAGATATGGAAGAACCGTTGGAGGCGAAACAGCAGATGTTGCCAAGGCGGCCTCCGTCGGACTTGGGCATGGTATTCAGCTGGTTGCCGCGGTTCTCGCAGTTGATGATATCAGTGCAGGAATTGGCTACAGCCACGATACCCGCTGTACGCCCGGCTTGGGAATTCATGTGTCCATGGTTGCTGCTATCAGAAATCACGTTTCGTTTCAGATTGCCGGTCGGAGCATTTGCAAAACCGACCACACCGGCCACATGGATGCCGGTAGCACCTGATCCCAGATTGGTCGAATCCTCCGCTCCAATCTCTCCCCAGTTGTGCACGCTGTCTATTATGCAACCTTTCTCCTTTGCATACAACCCACCGATAAGGGCCATATGGAAATAGCCTGTCGCCTTGCCTTGATAAAGCATCGGGGCATAGCTGGTGACGTCGCGCACGGTGGCATCATATACCACACCGGCAATCATGCCTGCGCTCAGCGAAACAGTCACCTCGGGCCCTACCGTCAACGAACAGGAATTGTCTATGATGAAGTTCTGAACGATGCCGCCGGGGCCCACATAACCAAAGATCCCGAAGTGCTTCCCGGCTTCTGTGCCGCTGCAGTTCAGTTTCAGGTTTTTAATGTGATGGGTATTGCCATCGAATTTGCCTGTAAAGGGATTTCCGCTAACCACAGCAGGAAAATAGTTCTCCCATGGAGCCGTGACATATCCTACCGGTTCGAAATCCGTCACTCCTGCAAAATCAAGGTCGGCGCACAGATTTACCCAACCCTCTTCATTCTCCCATTCTTTGGTGGATGCTCCCTTGTTGACGGCGGAAGCGAAGGCGAGGAAATCCTCCACACTGTAGACGCCCGGGGCATCCGGGGTATCCGGCCCTTCCACCGGAGCAGGTTCTTTATGATTGCATCCGGATATGGTCATGGCAAAAAAGGTAGAGAGAAGAAAAAGCAGCATTCTCATAACTATTTTAGTTTAAACGTCACCAATATTGGATAATGGTCCGAAGGGTGACAGAAATTCCCGACTTCTTTGCCGCGGGGATCGCGACTGGATTCGGCAAAGCCGTCATACAGATGACGGGCGGAAGTGATTTTATCAAAAAGGGCCGGAGTCACATAAACCATGTCGATACGCCTGCCCGAAAAGGTGCTCTTGCAGAATTCTCCGGGATAGAAACGTTCTATCACGTCGATGTACGGAGTATTGTTCCGCACATAGTCGTGCACCAGGAATGCCTTGTCGGAAGCATCCATCCCGTAATGATAATTGTCTATCGAAGATATAGCGTTGAAATCCCCCGTCATCAGCCAATACTGTCCGGAGGCCTCCGGCACGGTGGCTATGGTCTGCTCGCAGATATACTGGATCTCCCTGGCGCGGAAGGTATCCCCTCCCTGCTCGGCAGCGGACGCTTCACGGTTTTCTGCCAGGTAGGCATAGCGCTGGGGCCAGGTATGAAGGGTGACAAGATTCAGTTCGCCCGCCTTGCCCAGATCCACCTTGGCCCACCCGGCTCCGTGGACAACGATGATATCTTCCCCGTTGCCGGTGATGCGGCGGACGATTTTAAGAGGATACTTGGAGGTGATGACCTGCGGGAAGGTATCCCGCTTGCCGCAGATAAGAGTATACATATGCCCATAGCGGGCGGCCAGTATGTCCCAATTCCAAGGAAGGTACTGGTCTTCCGGAATCTGCATCTTGACAGCCTTGTCCGTCACATAACGCGACTCGGCCTCGCACCAGACGCAGATGTCCGGATCCAGTTCCTGAACGAATTTAACGAAACCGTCGTACCCGTTGCCCTGGTCGTGCCACATCCCGTTCTGGATGTTCCAGTAGAGAAGCTTAAGCTCCTTCCCCTTCCCGCCGGCAAGGTAGGAAAGGGAAAGAAGCATAAGGGTAAGGATAACGGTCAGAAGTTTTTTCATTCCGCAAACTTAATATTATCCTTGGTGATGGTCGTGTTGCTCGCATAGGCCTGTCCGACGAAGGGGAAGTAATTCTCCGCGGTCAGGGTCAGCAGGGCGTCGGCGGTTTTGCCCACCTTGCCGCTTACGGAGCATTCACTGAAAGTAGCGGTTTTATTGCACTGGCCATAGAAAGCGCCGGCATAGGTAACCTTGTTGTTTTCAGTGTCAAAACCGGTACATACGATGGTGGCACCAAGGCTGCTGCAACGGGTAATCTTGACGCTGTTATCGTTGATAAGGCAGCATACACCGGCAGCGGAGGCCACACCGGGGGCGATCAGGTCACCCTTGTTCACGCAGTCTTCCAGCTCACAGCCGGCAGCTGTGATGCAGGTGATGAGGCCGAGGCGGAAGGTTCCGCTGGCGGAATGGTGGATGCTTCCGTTGTTTTCGGCTCCCTTCACAATCGTATAGCGGTTGGCAGTGGAGACAATTCCGGAAGCACGACCGGCATTGGTATAGATGTCGGCATCATTCTTCAGGTTGGAGAGTGTCTGCGTCTGCTCATTAGCGGTATTGGAAGAGAATCCGACAACACCTCCGACCATAAATCCGTTGGCACCGTTACCGGCATTGCCTCCACGGGTGAACTCGGCAGCAGATGTTCCTATCGCACCGGCGTTGTAAAGATTGCTGACGGTAACATCTTTCGTAGCGGCATGGACCCATCCGATCAAGCCACCGACTGTGACACGGCCGGCGGCTGTGTTGTTGGCCAGGTCTGCAGTTCCTCCTCCCGTAACGGGTGCGTAGTTCTTGACATTGTCCACGCTGCCGTCCAACACAAGCCCTGCCAGCATGCCGAAGACACCGGCCTTCCCGGTCTCGATGTTCAAGGCGCAGGTATTATCGAATATGATATTCTTCACCACGCCACCGTCTCCGATTCCTCCGAAGAAGCCGAAAGCGCCGTTGGCTTCAGTGGGAGCAAAGCTCAGATGCAGGTTCTTGATGGTATGGTTCTTACCATCGAAGGTTCCCGTGAAGAGCTTGCCGCTGGTCTCGACCTTATTGTGGGCCCAGGTGGAGGTCAGCGTGCAGTTGCCTATCGGGGTCCAATCCGTAATGGAGGAGCAGTCGATGTCGTCGAGCAGTACGACTACACCATCTCCATTTGTCCATTTGCTGATATCGCCATCAGCGTTGTATGCAGCAGCGAAATCCTTGAGATCCTGGGCGGTCGAGATGCCGGGAGCAGCATAGGTGCCGTAGGTATTGTTCTTGAAGACCACCTTGTTGAAGCGGCTTGCAGCCGTCAGGGAGTAGTATTGCGTGTAGTTCTCGGAGGTAATAGTAACGACCGGAGCCTCGTTGGTAGGAGTGTAAGGGCCGATCTTACCGCCGAGGATACAGTTCTTTACCGTAACCACCTTCGCGTTGAAGTTGGCGCAGATGATACCCATGTACTTATCGTCACCATCGGCAAACCACCTGTCGGAAAGGACGGCACCATAGTTGGCGCAGCCATCGAAGTAGGTGTAGGAATTGGCGTCGTTGGTCTGTCCCGCGACACCACCTGCATATCCGTGAGTTTTGTCTCCGGAGACGGCGAATACCACATCGCCATAGTTGACGCAGCCCTTCAATGCAGTGCTGTTACCCATTGCGGAAACGATACCCGCAACGCGGCTGTTGGAAGCCTTCACATCGGTGCAGGAGATGTTTCCGTAGTTTACACAGCCCTCCGCAATAGAGAAGGTGTTCATAGTTCCGATTACACCTGCAGTACGGGTTGCCTGCACGGAGAAGTCGGAATAGTTGACAGCATTCTCGACCTTCACGGGAGCGACATCCACATTCTTGCCATCAGTTAGTCCGATAACACCGCCGACAATGAAGCCGGTAGCGCCGTTCTTGGTATTGACAGTATTGACAACATCGAAGGATGCATGTCCCTTGATATCCTTGGCAGTGGATGCCTTGGTCTCGGAAGAGAAGATGGTGCCGATTGCACCGCCAACAACCAGACGGACATTATCCTTTCCGGCATCAGCTACCATCTTGGCATAGCTGTCGATGTTCTCGAGGGTGGATTCAGAGGCGAAACCAACCGCGGCACCCATAGTGACGAAACCGGTGTTGGAAGAGCTCTTGATTACGGCATTCCCGCCGATAACCAGGTTCTTCACGCTTGCTCCGCTGATTACGCCGAACAAACCTGCGGCGACATTGGCGCCGGAGGCAGGCACGCTTACCTTGAAGTTGTCTACGGTATGGCCTTTACCATCAAATACACCGGTAAAGGCGCTGCCTGTAATCGCATTTGAAGTGGTGACGCTGGCATTTCCGACAGGAGTCCATTCCTCTCCGCCGAAATCGATGTCCGCAAGCAGTTCGACTGCTCCGGTGCTCTCGTTGGTCCAGCGGCTGATGGAACGGCCTTCGTTAACTGCAGCTGCGAAGTCCTTGAATTCCTTCGCATCGGGAATACCTCCGATGTTCGGATCCTCGGTCACGTTGACCTCGAAGGCCAATGCACCCATGTCTCGGAGTTCTCCCGCTTTAACCATACGTGCAGTAACGGCCTTTCGCATCATACCACCCTCGGAATCGATGATTTCGATCTGGTAACCAGATGCATAGTTGCCCGCAGGGATGGGGACATAAAGCACCAGAGGCGTAGCAGAGAGGGCCTTGTTGATATTGAGCTTGATCACCTTGTCGGCATCGGCAGTAGATGAACCGGTGAGGGCGAAAGTGGTGAAGTCGATAGCGAAATCGCCGCTGAGCTGCTCTTCGCCGAGCCCCTTGAGGGTAAGGTCTTTGACTGTTGTCGTGGCTTCACCGGTAAGGGAAATCTTGAGGAAGGCGGTCAGGGCCTTGAAGGACATTGTTTCCCCACTCTCAAGATATCCGGCGAGGGGTGTAAAGACTTTATCGGCTTCCAAGGAGGAAGGGAGAGTCACCGTCGAAGCGTCCTTATAGATGGTGGTCGGATAAACGGCCTTGTAAGGAGCGGTGAGAGCGGTTTTGAATTCGAAAGTAGCCGTGGCCGCCGCCTCTGTGATTGCATAGGAATTGGCGCCGTTCACGTTGATGGCATCACCTTCGGTCCAAGTCACTTTCACACCGTCGATGGCGGTCTTGGTAAGGGTGGAGAGAGATGCTTTCAGCACTGTCCCCTGTTCGGGTTGAACCAGGTTCTCTTTAGCACAACCAGAGGCAAGGACTGCTGCCGCAATGGCAGCGAAAATCATATACTTTTTCATAACTTCTGCCATTTTTAGTTCCATGTATCGTTTACGGGATCCAGGTCGTCGATGCCGCCGCCTGTAGCAGGAGTCTCAGGCTCCGGATCATCGGGATTCAGTTTGACATAGGTAATGTTTGTTACTTTGTCCTTATAGTTGGAATTGATCGTACCTATGAAATCCATGATATTTGAATTGCTGACTGCATACATCTCGTGATTGCCGTCCGCTTTGTAAACACCGAGCTTGCCGCTTACCAGCACATCGCTGATATGGTCGCACTTGCTGATATTGGCGGCGATGAGGCCGAGGTAGGATGTGTTACCGCCGATGATAGTTGCGGTATTGCAAGGCTTTTCTCCACCTGTAAGGTATGCGGTATCGTCGCCGATAAGGGCCACGAGAGCGCCTGTGGTGGTCTGAGAATCGGTAGTGGTGAGATCTCCGTTATTGATGCAGTCGATGATGGCGGAGTATTTGCTGAGGTTGCAGCAAATCTGGCCGACACGACCGTTCTCGATTGTATTTACCTGAGAAGCATTGTTCACACATTTTTCTATGTATGTTGCACGGTTGCAGGTCGGAACTATACCGCTGCAGCGGCCGATCTTGACCGTCATGGTTCCGTTGTTGACGCAATTCAGGATGTGGTTGCGGCCCTGGGTATCCTCATCGGCTTTGGTCGCAAAGCCCACGATACCACCATACATCACGCCACCTGCGCCGTTGGCCAGATTGGCTCCGCCATCGATATTGACCTCCAAAGTAACTTCGCAGTCCTTGATAAAGGATTCGTAGGCAGTGCCTTCGGCAGCATTGAATTCACAGAAGAGGGCTCCGGCGATACCGCCTATTGCAAAGCGCTTACCCACGGTCGATCCGGTGGAAGTAAGCTTGCCGTTGACCTTCACGTTTTCGATAGTTGAACAGACCGCTGTGCCCACAACAATTCCCACATCGGCAGTGCCGGTTGCGGAGAGATTGACATCAGCCTCGACATTCAGGTTCTTGATGGTGGCATGTTCGACAACGCCGAACAAACCCCATGTGCCCTGATCTTCGACGGTAGCGGAGTACTTGAAGTTCTTGATGGTATGCCCACCTCCGTTGAAGACACCGGTGAAGGCATTGCCGGTCTCGGGTTTCAAGCCCGCGATATAGTTGCCGTTTGTCGTGAAGGCGTCGCCAATCGGTGTCCACTTCTCTACGCTGGAAAGGTCGATATCCGCCTGGAGTTCCACCTCCATCTTGGAGTTCATCCAGCGGATGGGAGCTTCACCATTGTTGACAGTATTCACGAAATCGAGGAATTCGACAAGGTTGGGAATGCCTCCAATGCTGGCATTCGGGTCGACAACTGCGGTGTGTCCGAGCTGATTGATGGGCACGGATACCGAGGTGTTACCGCCGGAAATCTTGATTTCGCCACTGCGGGCATAAGTTGTTGTCGCTTCGTTCTTGTAGTTCGAAGCGATAGTCAGAGATACGATGGTGCTCTTTCCACCACCTACGCCCTGCTTGGTATCGGGCGTCACCCAGTCGGGTGCTGTCAGGACCCAATACGGTGCATCGGTAGTAATCACCAATGCTTCCACACCGGGGTTGTTGGCGGCCACATCAGTGATCGCCGCACGGTCGACCGTGATGGTGTAGACTTTCTTTTCCTGTTCCTTTTTCTGACAGGAAAACACCATCACCGCTCCGAGGAGCACGGTCAAAAGACATTTAAAAGCTTTCATAATGGTTTTATTGGTTATTGTTTCTCTCTTATGAGTAAATAAGTCATACAACTACGTTCTCCCTTGGAATCGCTGGGTCTGTTCACTATTCTTCCGCTTCCGGAAGCCGGGTTCCATACCCACATTGCAGAAGACCCGCCACCGTCCATCACGGTAACCCATGCGCCTCCGAGCTTTTTGGAGATACGATACATCTCATATCCCCTGACGCCTAGGGAGTACCAGGTCGGGGAGATCTGGCGTCCATCCACCTCAACTATCCAGACCTTCTTGCGGTCGGCGCTGACGACCGGCCAGGTCTTCGGATCGTAAGCCGTGTAAAGGCTGGAGCTCGAGCCTGGTGTATTGGACGCATCCTGCCCGTCCGTCATCAGTTGATACATGGTGGAATCCAGTGTCAGGATAGGCTTCGAGGCATCTCCATCGATGGATATATCGCATTTGAACTCCACCGTATCCCCCACTTTGAGGAAGGCAATCAGGTTCTCTGCCATCTCCCCGGAAAGGGCGATGCCCACCCGGTTCTTGTCTGTAATATACGGCTTCTGGCTAAGAGGCGTGTTGCGGCCATCCCTGATCTCCACGACCCTGGCGGCAGCATAGCCCTTGTTCACCAGCATTACGCCGGACGTATATTCGCATACCACATAGAGGGCATTGGGAGCCAGGTCGTTGATTAGATTAGGATATGCCGGATACGGAGTACGGACATAGTGCGAAGTAAAGAGGGATGCCTGATACTTTTCGGAAGTATGGCGGAGCAAGGTGTCGTTGACGGAATAATAGGAGAACTCCTTTCCGCCGGCCTTGAACTTGCCCGTAAACTTCTTTATGCCGCAGGATGCCGTCCTGTCTTCGAACACGGTAAAGCCCCACTTGTGATTTCCCAGGGCATTGACTACATTGGGATTATTGATGTACACAGGGCGGCCTTCCTCAACGTGGAAACCGCGGGAAATACCATCATTCGAATCGAAGTAGCAACAGTTGGTGCCGGCGAGAATCCTCTGTCCCTCGGCACGCTTGCGCACGCAGAGTTCGGATAACAGCTCGCGCTTATTCTTTCCATTGTTTCCATTGCCGTTCCCATTGGGATTGGGGACCATGTCTCCTGCGAAAGCCGAAGTAATCTCGATTCCCGGGTCCTGCAGGTCTATTTCAAGGACACGCACCTCGCGAGGCACATTCGTGCAGGAATAATGGTAGTAAGTAGCACCGCTATGAAGCTGCCAGCTCTCCACCTCTTCCCAGTCGTAATAACCGTCCTTGGTTACATCGACGCTGTTGTTTTCAAGATCGTAGGCACTTTCACCATTCATCATGGCATTCTTGATGGCATCCGGAGAGTTTCCTACATATCCGTTGCCAGTGTTTGATGTAACGTTGGCTTTGGTCTTGTTGTAGGAGCATAGCCATCCCGGGCCGTAACCGCCTTCTTTCTTTGCCGTAACCGTGCCATAGTGGGTGCACCCTTTGATTATGCCGGAATTGTATCCCACCAAGCCTCCAGCCTGGGCTACGACCGATGTGGTTACGTCGCCCTTGTTGACGCATCCCTTGGAGGAAGCCGGCTCTCCGCCTACAGTCGAGTTTGAATCCATATAACCTGCAATCCCACCTATAATGAGATTGTTTCCGGTCGCGCTTGTTCCGGTCACGGTCAGGTCGGCATTATTGGTGACTTTGCTGAGAGTAACGGTCAGGCCATAGCCAAGGATGCCGCCGACGCGGACCTTTCCGCTATGATTGCCGTTGAAGGTCACCTGGCTCCCCTCGCTGCCGAAGGTAAGCTTGGAGATGGTGATTCCGCGGGCATATCCGATCAGGCCTGCATGCGGATACTTGGTCACATCCACAGTCCAGTTGACATTTTTCAGGGTCTTGCCGTTGCCGTCGATGCTGTAGGTCAGCGGCGCGGCTTCCGACCCGGCCGGAATCCACTCTTTAATTGAAGAGCAGTCTATGTCGTTGAGTATCTTGACCACACCGTCTACGAGATAGGGCGTGATGGAACCCTCTCCTCTGGTTGCCTTGGCAAAGGCGAGAAGGTCTTCCGCGGTGGATATACCGCGTGATCCTCCTCCGTTCAAGTCACCGGCGGCCTGTTTCACACTGACCTCGATGCTCTCATTACCGAGATTCGATACCGTCAGAACACCCGTACGCTCCGAAGTGGTCTTGTTCTCCTCAACGTTAATCGTCAGTTGCGATGCCGTAGGGCCTCCCTTACCGGACGCAGTGACAATCTTGAGCCAGCTCGCGGAACTGCGGGCCAGCCAGTCGGTCGATGAGGTAACCGAAAAACTCTTCTGCTCTCCAAGCGCCAGGGCTTCGGCGGAGTTCGGCGACACCGTAAGTGGCACCTCTCCGCCGTTGTCCACCGGCTGCTCCTCACCGCAGGCACATAGGAACAGTGCCAGGATGGTAGAGAATAACATTATTTTCTTGATAGTCATATTACTATTGACTCAGCCCGTCATCCCAGCCCGGATTCTGCGTCAGGGCATACTCGGTAAGGGTACGCTGATCTGCAGGGATGGGCCAGAGATAATCGCGGCCTTCATTCCAAACATAATCTTCCGCAGCCCAGTAGGTCAGGTAACCGGAAGCCCCATTACTGAGGGTGAATCCGCTTCCCAGCTGGATCTGGTTGGTGGAAGGAGCCTTGGTGCTGCCTTTGGCACCGGTGTAAACATAGAGATCCACCTTGCCGTCCTGATCCAGGTCGATATCAGTACCCACCTGGTCGGCAGCAATGTAGATACCCTGGAAACCGCCCGTCGCCTTGGGAGTCAGCAGTGCGCCTTCTCCCCAGCGGAGCATATCCCACTGGCGGAAGCCTTCGCAGAAGAGTTCCACTGCACGTTCGCGGCGGACCTCCAGGATGGCTGCCTTCTGGGCGCCCTTGGCATGAGGATAATAGCTCTCCATCAGGGCATCTGCAGTTGCAGGCACAGCCGTAATTCCGGGCATGCCTACACGGCTGCGGATCACGTTGATAGTCTTGGCGAGATCCTCTGCAGTCAACTCTCCGAGCTCGGCCTTGGCCTCCGCATAGTTCAGCAGAACTTCCGAATAACGGATCAGCGGATAGTCGGTAGTGGAGGTGGTAGCGCCTTCATGGTTGGTATCGGAGATGAACTTGATGATACGGAATCCGTTGAAGGTCCTTTCCCAGGACAGCTGCTCGGTCTTGTGGAGTTTCGTGGTCTCATCGATGTCCGCCATCAGATAGCCGGGGCCCTGTATGGTCTGGGACAGACGGGGATCGCGGTTCTGGAAAACATCATAATAGCTGAGTGTCTGCCAGCCGGTACGGTCCTGGATAGGAGTTCCGTCGGCCTGCAGATAGTGGTTCACCTGCCTAAGGCTGGCACTACGGTGCTGGTTCTTGAAGTCGAACTGTAGCCCGTGACGGACCTTCAGGTCCACGTTGTAGCGGCGGGAAAAGATGGTCTCGTCCGTCTCTGCATCTTCAAGAATGAAATACTCGCGGTAGGATGCATCCGTCGCGGCATCCGCCAGTTTCAGGGTGTTGCCGGTGTACAGTTTGCGAGTGCCGACAATCTTGCCGGCGGCCTCGGCTGCCTGGCGGAGGAAGTAGTCGGAAGAGATGACTACGCCATCCACGGTCTCGGAATCACTGGGCACGAAAGCACTCCCTGCATGATACTTACGGAAGGTTCCTTCGAAAAGGGCTGCGCGGGACTTGAGTGCGAGTGCGGCGTCCTTTGAAACGTGATACACTGCATCGGAAGGCCAGCGGGCCGGGAGCATTTCGTAGGCCTTGTCCAGATCCTGGAGGACCTTATACATCACGTATCCGCGGGAATCGCGGGGCTTGTTCAAATCTTCAGTATCTCCCGATCCGATCACGTGGTCGTACCAGGGAATATCGCCGTACTGGCGAACCTTCTCGAAATAGAACCACGCGCGGAAGAAATAGCAGACTCCGTCGAATCGGGCCTTTACCGCCACATCGGAACACTTGTTGTTCTCCAGCATGTAGTTTATGTTCCTGAGAGGCTTCCAGGTGTCGGCGCTCCAGGATTTGGAAGAAGGAGTCCGGGTTCCCTTCTGAAGGGCGCTCAGCGACGAAGATGAGCCGTTGTCATCCGCATTGAGTTCCACCAGGTCGGCGGGAGCCGGGAGAATGTCGTTATAGAATTTATTGGCCCAAAGGTCGAGTTCACGCTCGGAAGAGAAATAGGTATCCGGCGAGAGGCTGGTTTCGGGCGACTTTGTCAGAAGGTCCTCGCAAGAGGAAAACGCCATTGCGGCGGCCAGGAGGACGAACGGTATGATAATCTTTTTCATAGGCATCAGAATGTTACGTCAATACCAACAGAGAAAGTCTTGGAATACGGATAGATGCAGTCCTCGCTGACGGAGGATGTTGCAATTTCCGGGTCGATGTACCTGGTGGCCTTCTTCATGGGAGAGTAGTACCAGAGGTTTTCGCCCGAGAAGTAGATGCGGGCCTTCTCCACCATCTTGCTCTTGACAGGAAGGGTGTATCCGATGGTCAGGTTCTTCAGGCGCAGATAAGCAGCGTTCTGGAGATAGAAGTCGGAGGTAACGATATTGGAAGAGTTGGCGATACGGCCGCGCTGGCGGGGATAGACGATATTGCTGTTGTCTGCACCGGGTTCGGCCGACCAGCATTTACCGGCAAAGTCCGTGGGGAGGAAGGTCGGGCGCTGATAGGAATAAGGGCCCCAGAAATAGATGCAGTTGTAATTCGGCATCCAGTCCATCTTGCCTACGCCCTGGAAGAATACGCTGAGGTCGAAACCGAACCAGCTGAAATCTCCCTTGAATGCGTAGTTGTAGCGGGGACGGGAGTTACCTATCACCTGGCGGTCTCCAGGATTGTCGAGGGTGTTGTCGCCGGTATTGATCTTGTTGTCACCGTTGAGATCCTTGTAGATGATATCTCCGGACATCAGATGGTTCCAGGGAGCAACCTGGCCCTTGATGCCCTTGTTGACAGTCGAGAACGAATCGATTGACTGCTCATATGCAGCAGCATCTTCATCAGTTGCGAATACACCGTCGGTCACATAACCCCATATATCTCCGAGGCGCTTGCCTACGTAGTTGTCGCTGAGAATGTTCTTTTCGTTCTCGAAGCGGGTAATATGGGTGACGAAGTCACCGAGGGTGGCGGTAACGCCATAGTACATAGGCTTGCCAAGCACTGTTTTATGATCTTTCCAGCTGATAGCCAGCTCATAACCCTTGGTACGAAGGTCTGCAGCATTCTCCTTGGGAGCAGACTCGCCATAGACATAAGGCAGAGACATTCCTGCAGTCAGCATGTTCTTGGTGTCGCGGATAAAGAAGTCGGCATTTACCGTCAGGCGGTCCCGGAGGAATCCGAGGTCAAAGCCCAGGTTCTTGGAGATGACCGTCTCCCAGGTCAGGCTGCTGGATACCGGAGCATCTGCATAAGCATAACCTGCATTGGTGAGGCCGTCGAAGGTATATCCGCTGAGCAGACCGGTCTTCAGCTCTTCCCAGTAGTAGTAATTATCCACCTGCTGGTTGCCAAGAGTACCATAACTGACGCGGACTTTGGCATTGCTGATATAGGGTTTGACCGGAGCCCAGAACGGTTCTTCGCTCAGGCGCCATCCTGCGGAAGCAGAAGGGAAGAAGCCCCAGCGGTGACCCTTGGGGAAGCGGGAAGTGCCATCGTAACGGGCGCTGACCTCCAAAAGGTAGCGGCCCTTCCAGTCGTAATTGACACGGCCGAAGAAGCCCAGCGTGCGGTAAGAAGAGTTGGACTGGGAAGCCTTCTCGATTTCACCGTTAGCCATGTTGATATAGGAAAGCACGTCACTCAGCGAGCCTTTCTGCTGAATGGTGACACTCGAACCATAGTAATCGTCGTAGTTGGCACCGAGAGTGGCCGCCACGTGGTGGTCTCCGAAGGTATCGTTATAGGAGAAATAAGCATTCATCACGGTACCATCCTGGTAGTAACGATACTCCCTGGTGAAGTCATAAACCGAACCGTTGGAGAACAGGCCGCCGGACAAGCCGTTACCGGAATACATGCGCTTATTGATGTTATCGTAGCTATTGGCCGTGGGAAGGCTGCGGAAATTTGCCCTGCGGTCCCTGCGGCGATAGGTGTAGTCGGTAATGAAATCCAGCCCCTTCACGATGTGTGCAGTGAGACGGTTGGTCCAGGTCCAGTAGTTGTTGATGTTCATGTTATGGTTGCGGCCGTCCATGAGGGTGCCGGCACGGCCGGACATCAGAGGAGAAGTAGCATCTGCCATGAAACCGGGGACCATCGCAATGGTGCCGTCAGGATTGTAAGGCACATAGTTCGGGCCCACGTTCTGGGTCACGTTCCAGAGAATACCCTGGCTCACATAACCGGTGGATCCGTCCATCTCCCAGAATCCGCCCCAGTCGTACTGGGTGCGCTCCAGGCTGACGTTCGAGGAATAGGTCAACCAGGGAGTGATGTTGGCATCCATTTTCGCGCGCAGCGAGAGGCTGTTGTAGATATCCTGCGCCTCGCCGGCAAAGAGGCCTTCGCGATAGAGGTAACGGGCGGAAGCATAGTAGCGTGCCTTGTCCGTACCTCCACGCACCGTAACGTTGTGCTCGGTCTCGGGACGTGTGCGGTTGAATACGAATCCGTACCAGTCGAAGTTGCCGAGATAAACATAGCTATACGTTCCTGTCTCATCCGGAACAACCCAAGGGCGGGTAGGATCTTCCGTCACGTCGTTACGGCGATCCTTCAGCATCTGCATCTGCTCGTCAGAGTAGGTCCAGGCGCCATAACCCTTCAGGGTCTTGTAAAAATCGTTGGTCAGAGTCACATAGTCGTAACCGCAGGTCATGAAATCGGTAGACGTGGTATTGGCGGATATGCTGTAGCGGCCGTTGTAGGTGATCTTCGCATCGCCCGCGCTGCCGCTCTTGGTGGTAATCAGGATAACACCTGCGGATGCCTTTGCACCATAGATGGCGCAAGCGGAAGCATCCTTCAGCACGGAAATGCTCTCGATATCATTAGGGTTCACCTGGGTGAGCGAACTCTCGATTCCATCTACCAGAATGAGAGGGGAACCGCTGTTCAGCGAAAGCTTGCCTCGGACGTTGACGCTATAGTTGGTGCCGTCGATGGAGCCGCTGGAGTTCGTGATAATCAGCGAAGGATCGGCACCCTGGATTGCCATTGCAGTGTTGGTAACAGGGCGGAAGTTGAGTTCCTTGCCGTCGATAACCGAAACGGCGCCGGTCAGGTTAACCCTCTTCTGGGTACCGTAACCGACGACCACGAGTTCTTCGAGAACATTGTTTTCGGAGGTCATTACGAAACGGAAAGGCTGCCCCTCGCGTCCGGAGATTTCAAAGTCCTGATCGTCGAAACCCAGATAGGAAACCGTCAGGACTACCGGGAAGGCAAGTTTGTCGATGGCAAATTCTCCATTGTCATCGGTCAGGGCATATTTGCCCGATTTCCTGTCGACAACGGAGGCGCCGATAAGGGCTTCCCCGTAACGGTCGACCACCACGCCCCTGAATGCGGTCTTGGGAGTCGCATTCTGATTGGCTGGTTTGGATCTGGTTACGGACACTGTATTTCCCGTAACTGCAAAATCCAGATTCTGTCCTGCAAAAATTTGGGACAGGACCTCGGAGAGCGGAGCATCTTTTGCAGAAACGGATATCCGCTTCTGCAAATCTACGTCATCCGCATTGATTACGATGGTGTAGTTGCCCTGACTCTGTAGGATGGTCACTGCCTCCTGCACGGAGACATTCCTCGCATCCATGGTCACATTCTGTGCCCCGAGCTTCATCGGGGCCAGAAGGGCCGTCAACACCAGCATAGCGCGTAATATGCGCAGATAGTGTGTTATTCTCATTTTTGAGGTTAATAATGGTTAATAATTATGGTATATGTTATTTCTTTCCATATAAATAAACCGTCCCGTCGGAACGGACCACCCTCAGGTTTCCGTTGCGGGAGAGCAGTTTCAGTATCTCATCCAGATCCTCTCCGTTCGTAAAGAAGGCCAGGAAACGCTGAGATGCGACATTTGCATCAGCCACGACGATCTGTGTTCCGAAGGATCGCTCCAAATCCGCGGCGATATCCTTGAGCGGGATATTGATGAAACTGAAGGAGTGGTTGTCGTTGAATGTCTTGAACCCGTCCGGAGAAACCTTGCCGAGGGACACGGCACCGGTATAATGGTCGAACTGGGCGATGTCGCCCGGCGTCATCCGGACCTCCCGTTTCCCCTCTTCCGATGGGAGGATGAGGCTGACGGATCCTTCCAGAAGCACGACCTCCAGCATGGTGGCATCGCGGTACGACTTCAGGTCGAACGTGGTTCCGTGCACCCGTATATCCGCCTCGCCGGAGTGAATGACGAAGGGGTGTTCGGGATCCTTTGCCACAGTCGCCATCACCTCGCCATCCAGGAATATCTCACGTTGTCCGCCGGTGAAAGTTTCGGGCCAGGTGACCCGGGAACCTGCATTGAGTACCAGGCTCGTGCCGTCCGGAAGCGTCACCTCCCGGGTCTGGGAGATGGGGACCGTCAGTTCGGCCCAGGCAACAGGGGCGGGATCCCCGTGAAGTATGTAACCGATGGCAAGTGACGCAGGAATGACCAGCAAAAAGGCCAGTACTGCAGCCGCGAGCCAGAAGACGGGACGGCGCGGTTCGCCAATTCCGAGCCTGTTGCGCACAGATTCCAAAGCTTTGTCTGCTGAAGCGCTTGCGTCTAAACGGTTGCTGTCAAATTGCTCGTCAAGGAGTTCCCGAACCATAGGATCGTCCATATGTTCGGCCAGGTAAAGTTGCACGTCTAAGGTCTCTTCTTTGGAGAGAGTGCCCTCCAGATAAGCCTGAAGAATATTGCGGGATATGTTCATACGATCTATGTGGTTGCCCATATAGAACGGATAAACGGCTTTACTTACGTAATCTTAATTGAGAAATTTACGGATATTGTCCAGGGCCAACTGGAGATGCTTTTCCACAGTACGTACACTAAGGGCAAGCTTGCTTGCAATCTCTTCGCTGGAGAGATGCTGGAAGCGGCTCATTACAAAAACGCTTCTCCGCTGGGGCGGCATCTGCTGAACGGCCTGGAAAAGTCTGGACTGCGTTTCCGCGAATTCCGCAAGATATTCTGTGCGGTCCGGCGAGGGTTTGTCGGACGGAGTGACGAGATTGTCCATAATAAGAGAGCGTTTCGACCTGAAAACATCCAAAGCGCTATTGCGGGAGAGCACGAGCAGGTAGTTTTTTAGAGACTTTGAAGGGTCCAGCCTTTCCCTGTAGAGCCATAACTTCATGAAGACTCCCTGGGCAAGATCCTCGGCAAGCGTACTTTCTTTTACGAGAGTAAGCAGGAACCTGCACACCTGCGGATACCACCTCAGGAAAAGAGCATCGAAGGCACGGCTGTCACCGCCACGAACAGCAGCAGTGAGCTCCGAGTCGGACATCATACGATATATGTCTCTTTTCCCGCTCATTTTTCAGATAAGGCAAATATACAAAAAAAAAAGAGATGACTTCAACAGCCATCTCTTGTGCGGGAGATCAGAGTCGAACTGACACGTCTTCACCAGACACTAGCTCCTGAAACTAGCGCGTCTACCATTTCGCCACTCCCGCTTCAGGGACTGCAAAGATAGAACTTTTTTTCTTGTTTTCAAAAAATATAACTCAAAGCGATCATCAGGTCGTTGGGGAGAATGAAAAGGCGCTGATCGGTGCCGATTATACGGCCGCAGGTGGGGCACGCGTAGGTTACGTAAGTGGTATATCCTGTCCAAAGGCCGAGGCCAAGATCCAGATTAAAGTGTTTGCCAAGCATCTTGGAGTAACCCCCTGCTATACCGGCGCCATATCTGTCACCTTCCGATGTTTCCCTGGTTACAGGGGCGGCATCGTTGAACTCCTGATACTGCATCTTGCCGCTGAACCACCAGCCGGAATAGATATGCCATGGCCAGTAGCGGCCGCCTAGCGCGTATACCTGCTGGCGGGAGCTTCCGCCGGAATCGTACTTCATGCCGGCATTCAATGTCCAGTGGCGGGAAAATCCGTATGAGGCCTCGACATTTGCTGTGCCGGTTCGCGCATAATCCAGAAAATTGGTAGAAAAAGACAGCTCCTGGGCTGAAGCAGATGTGAAGCAGCCCGCAAGGGCGAGCTGCATCACACAACACAAAAAAGTAAGGAAAAAGCGTTTCATAATTACAGATAACGGTTAAAAGCCAATAATATATTCGTCTTGAACTCCGGATAAAGTGCCAGGAGTTTATCTTTCAGTTTGTCCCTGTCCGTTACCGCCGGCACCATTGCCTGAAATATCTTGTAGTAATCCAGGCCTTTTTCGTCCAGGAAGTAAAGCACCTGCGGATAGAACCAATAGGAAGTCCCAAACATCGCTGCACTGCCTCGATATCGCATTCGGAAAAGCTTGGAAGCCATATAATACGCCCACATCTCGGCAACTTCACAATAACCGGCATATTCCTCTCCTCCTGTGCCATAGGTCATCAGGCCGGAAGTTACATAGGAAGTCAGAATGTATTCGATGAGTTTGTCCCACCAGTCCTTATCTACCTGCTGGAAATGGCTCGCATGTGCAAGTTCATGAATAGTAGAGGCATACATCGAGGCATAATCCTCCTCCTTCTTGAAACCCAGCGTGATGTCCGGCAGGAACCATTTCACCACAGTGGCCCAGTCGCCAAGATATTTCTTCACAAGGTCGCTGTTGTCCACTCCTGCTCCGTGCTGCATCATAATTGTGCTGCTGGCACTTAACTGGGAGAATATCCATATCCGGAGATTGGATGGAGGAGTTTTGATGGTGCCGGACGATGTCTTGCATTGCTCTATATAATCCCACACTGCATTGTTTACCACACAGCGGGAGAACAGACTGCGATCGCTCTCGCAGCTCACTTCCATACTGTATCCTTCCTGCGAATGCTTACCCATGGTAGAGCTGGATCCACCCACCAGTATCAGATTCAGGCCTATGCCGAACCCTTTCTTGTTTTTGAATACCAGCCAATACCGGGGTGCTGTAGAGAAACTCTTTTTAATCTCATAATATCCTTCCTCATCCGTATACGCCTCCCCTATCTTAACGAACACATTGCAGGCAACGCGCACACCCTTCACTCCTTCGGTAGCATAAGGCTTCATCTCATCCACCAGCGTAATCCTGCCGGAAGGATTTGCCGCACCAGCCTTGGTGCCGGGGGCATGCTCCAGCATGTCGGCATTACCCGTCAGGCGGAAAGACTCCCTCTCCACGGCATCCCAGTCTATGCCATCCCCGCCCGAACGGGTGAATACCTCATGCTCTGTAATATGGCAGTGGTCCAGTATTTCATATCGGATATCTGAAGGGAAAGGGAAATCCGGGGACACGACTGCATATTGCCAGGTTATGTCTCCCTCCGGAATACCGGGATCGTGATAATAATCCCCTTCCCTTACTATTTCATAATCAAGAGGATGATCAAGCATCTCCACCCCAAGTTCCTGCAGGCGCTCATACTCTCCTTCGTCCGATGGAAGGAATCGTACATAAAGATCAGTCGCGCTCACGTCGACGGAACCCGCCTTAGTCGGATAAAGGGATTCCAGCGCCTTGGTCATATTGCTTACGGAATACGGATCATCCAGCTGTTTGCCTAGCACCATCATCCCATGCTCGATGCGTCCGTCATCATACGTCGAGGGAGTCTCGGTTACCGAAGATGATTCGCAGGAACAAAGGGCCGTCAGGGCCAGAGCAGCGATAAGATGTTTCAAACCATGTTTCATACCGTTTCGTTTTTCTCGACTGCAAATGTAACGGCAGATATCAGTTTAAAAGGTTTGAAAACGTTTATTTATATAAAATGGCCTCCCGCATATGCAGGAGGCCGAAAAAACTTTTCGAATATACGTTATACGCTTACTCGAAAGAGGCTAGAAGAACTTGATTTCCTTGCCTTCGATAGCGCTCATCAAGGAGTTTCCGACCCGGCTGACGCCAAAACGGAAATAATCTTTGTTGAGCCAGTCCTCTCCGAGAATTTCAAGCCCGATGTTGTAGTAAACAATAGCATCTTCTGCGGTAGAGATTCCGCCGGCAGCCTTGAAGCCGACTTTGCGGCCGGTCTCCTTGTAGTAATCCCGGATAGCCTCGCACATGATGCGTGCGGCTTCGGGGGTGGCGTTAACCGCAACCTTTCCAGTGGATGTCTTGATGAAATCGGCTCCTGCCTTCATTGCCAGCATCGAAGCCTTGTAGATAAGCTCGCGGGTCTGGAGCAGGCCGGTTTCAAGGATGACCTTGAGCACGACCTTGCGGCCGAGTTTAGCCGCAGTAGCGTCTATTGCCTTCTTCATGGCTACCATCTCTTCGAGGGCACCTGCCTCGTCTCCTGCCAGGAACTTGTTAAGAGCCAGCACGATATCGATTTCATCGGCACCATTCTCCACTGCAAGCTCGCATTCGCGGACCTTCACTTCAAGGAAACTCTGGGCTGAAGGGAAGCAACTGGAAACTGCGGTAACATGAAGTTTTTCAGAAGGCCTGTTGTCACGCACCACATTGGCGAGATTAGGATATACGCAAACCGAAGCAGGCAGCGGGTAGGAAGGATACTCCTTCTGCAGAAGGGTTACCTTGTCGACGAGTTTCTTTACGGAAGCGGGAGTATCCTCGGTCTTGAGGGTAGTCAGGTCCATAAAGGAGAAGCATTTTTTTAAGATTTCTGTCTGGTTCATAATTATCCTTTTATTTGAATTACATATCCTTCTTCTATCAGGGGCCTGACGAGTTCCCTCATTTCGGCCTCGGTGAATTTTTGCATGCCTGTCGCAGGAGTAGGCCTGTCTATGGTATAGACCATTATTTCGCGGGGATGCACCTTGCGCACTATATCCATCCAGGGCATCAGCACCTCAGGAGACGAACTGTCGAAATCCGAGCTCCGCAGGAACATTGTCTGCATCACGAAATCGCCATTGAACTTCTCCATGCCGGACACAATCTCCTCCACGTCATACTTCCCTGTAGGACGGTTTATCCTGGCCGCCAGTTCTGCCGTGGGGGCATCCAATTTAAGAATTGGATTATCCACAAGACGCAGTGCTTCAAACACTTCCGGCTGTCCTATGCGTGTTGCATTGGTCAAAATTGAAACCTTGGCGGACGGGTAGAATGCATCACGAAGCATTATGGTGTCGCGGATGATACGGGGGAATTCTGGATTCAGCGTCGGTTCCCCATCCCCGGAAAAAGTGATGGAGTCTATTGGTGTGCCTGCAAGCAGACACTCCTGCAATTTGTCTTCCAGAGCAGAACGGACTTCTGCTGCCGTAGGAATCACTTTATCAGTTCTTCCATCCTTGTTCCATCCGCATTCGCAATAGATGCAGTCGAAATTGCAGATCTTTCCCTTCTTCGGGAGGAGATTGATTCCGAGGGAACTTCCAAGGCGGCGGCTGAAGATGGGTCCAAAGACAGTGTCTTCTCGCAACATATAGTAGTAGTGTCTGTAGTATCTTTGATTGCGGTTGTATCGCGCAGTGCGCTGTCCCGTGCTGCAAGGGTATCCCGCCAGGGTGCCCAAAGCATGGAGGTGTCGACTTTCACTGAATCAGCCGAGAAAACTGGCAGATGAAGGCATCCAAGCCCTTCCAGGATCTTATTCTGTTTTTCCACCTTCGCCTCGAACGCCTCCAGCGCCTTATGAGTAGCACGCAGCTTTTTCTCCGCACGTTCCATGATCTTCTTGTACTTCTCCGGACGGTGCAGATAATAATTCACGCTGGCATCATAATTATCGAAACCATATCCGTACTTACGGAAAATGCTTTCGTAGAAGCGGGTGGTGTCGGCTGTAGTCTTGAGCGAAGGATTATCGTTCAGCCACTGGTCTGCAAGGAACATCTCGGCATATATGTCCGACATATCGTGCTGCCCTATGATACGTACCCTCCTGCAGGAAGGCAGGAGCAGTGCGCACACCAGCACGGTAAGGACGATATATTCCGAAACTTTCCTCATGATTAACGCAGAGTTGCGCCGAATTCTTTGCCGAACACTTCCAAAAGACGTTCCATCACGCGCTCCACATCCTGGTCGGTAAGAGTTTTCTCCAAATCCTGCAGGGTGAAACTGAGTGCATACTGCTTCTTACCGGCAGGAATCTTATCGCCACGGTAAACATCGAACAGGCTTACCTGCTTCAGGAGTTTCTTAGCATTCTTGAAGGCCGCGGCACGCAGGTCGGCATATTTCACACCTTCGTCGAGAAGGATGGCAAGGTCGCGGCGCACCTCGGGGAACTTGGGCAGTTCCTTGAATGCCACCTTATCGCGCTTGACTATCGAGAACAGCACGTCCCAGTTGATCTCGGCCGCCACAACCTGCTGCTTCACGCCGAATTTGCGCGCGAGCACAGGATTCACTACACCCAGTACGGCGAGCTGCTGCTTTCCGCCAGGCAGGCTGTAAACCGTTCCTTCGGAGAATATGTCCGCGGGAGCGGCTTCCGTCCACATCTGATAGAGATCTGCACCATAACGGCGGAGGAGCAGCTCCAGGTATCCCTTGAGCTGATAGAAATCGCCCTTCGAAGCAGGGTTCTTCCAGTTCTTCTCGGCCGCTCCGCTGATGAACATGGCGAAGCAGGGATGTTCCTCATAACCCTCCAGGGTCTCGCCTCCCTTTTCGGGAAGGCGCTGATACACGGAACCGTATTCAAAAGTCTTGATGCGGGAAATCTGCCTGTTGGCATTGTAGGCCACAACCTCCAGGCCGTTCAGGATAAGCGTCTGGCGCATCACGTTCAGGTCTGAACTGAGGGGGTTCACGATGTGTACGAGCCTCTCCGCAGGGAAGGTCTTCAGGTCTTTGTAGTAATCCGCCTTGGTAAGCGAGTTGTTCATCGTCTCGTTGAACCCATTGGCAGCCAGGAAGTTGGATATCTGGTTGCGGATTGCTTCAGGCTGAGGAGTCGGCGATGCAGACACGCTCATCTTCATATGATGCGGCAGGCCGATGTTATTGTATCCGTGTACGCGGAGGATCTCCTCCACAACGTCGCACTCGCGGTAAACATCTATCATGTAGCTGGGGGCCAGCACCACTGCCTTGTTGCCATCATTGGAGACGAACTTGTACTGCAGGGCTTCGAGCACCTTGGTTATATTCTCATGGCCTATCTTCTGGCCCACGAACGCCTCGATGCGGTCGTAATCAAGTTCGATACGCTTGCGCTCGACGGGTTTGGGATAAATATCGGTGATTCCGCTCGCCACATGGCCTCCGGTAAGCTCGCAGATAAGCATTGCGGCACGCTTGAGGGCATAGACGGGGATTTCGGGATCCGCACCACGCTCATAGCGGAAAGACGCATCCGTCTGCAGTCCCTGGGTCTTGGAAGTCCTGCGGATGGAACCGGGATCGAAATATGCGCTTTCGAGGAAGACCTCGGTGGTAGCCTCGGTAACCCCGCTGTCTTCACCTCCGAACACACCGGCGATGCACATCGGGCGGGTCTCGTCGGCGATTACCATATCTTTCGCACACAGCTTGTGGTCAACGCCATCCAGCGTGCGGATGATCTCACCTTCCGCAGCGCGGCGAACCACCACCTTGCGTCCGCCTATCTTGCCGGCATCGAAAGTATGCAGGGGTTGTCCGAGTTCGAAGAGGATGAAGTTGCTGATATCCACCACGTTGTTGATAGGACGGAGCCCGATGCTCAGGAGCTTCTTCTGAAGCCATTCCGGAGACGGGCCTACCTTAACGTCCTTGATGGTCAAGCCGGTGTAGCGCGGTGCACCCTCACTGTCCCGCACCTCAACGGCAACGGCGTCAGAAGACTTTCCGTCTTTGAATGCAGAAACATCAGGATAACGAAGTGCACCGGGAAGATTATGATATTTAAGGTACGCGTAGAGATCGCGCGCGACGCCTATATGCGAAGCAGCGTCCACGCGGTTGGCCGTAATCTCATACTCGATCACAGCCTCTGTCTTAAGATGCAGATACTCCTTCGCGCTGGTGCCTATGACGGCATCCTCCGGAAGCACCATGATGCCGTCGTGGCTGCTGCCTATGCCAAGTTCGTCCTCTGCGCAAATCATACCCAGGGAATCCACTCCGCGGATCTTGGATTTCTTGATCTTAAAATCCCCCGGTAGCACCGTGCCGATCTGGGCAAATAGCACTTTCTGCCCGGCTGCAACGTTGGGCGCTCCGCACACTACAGTCAGGAGTTCTCCCGTGCCGGCATCCACCTTGGTGATGTGGAGATGGTCGGAATCGGGATGGGCTTCGCACTCTACGACCTTGGCTACGACCACACCGGCGAGCCCGCCGGGGATCTCTTCCTGCTCCTCGAGGCTGTCCACCTCGATGCCTATCGCAGTCATGGCCTCGGCAACCTCTGCCGGGGTAAGATTCATCTCAAGATAATCCTTGAGCCAATTGTAAGAGACTTTCATATCCTATTTCAAATCTTCCGGATCGAACAGGGAGGCCACAAAGCGGTCCCTGTCGAAGAGTTTCAAATCTTCTATTCCTTCGCCGGTCCCGATGAAACGCACGGGGACCTCGAACTGGTCTGTAAGGCCGACCACTACCCCGCCCTTGGCGGTGCCGTCCAGTTTGGTGACGGTGATGCAGGTTATATCTGTTGCCCTCGAGAACTCCTTGGCCTGCTGGAAAGCGTTCTGGCCGGTGGAGGCATCGAGGATCAGCATCACGTCGTGCGGTGCATCGGGGATGACCTTGCGGCAGACGTTGCGTATCTTACCGAGTTCGTTCATCAGGTCGATGCGGTTGTGAAGGCGCCCCGCCGTATCTATGATGGCAACGTCGGCATCCCTGGCAACGGCCGCCTTCACGGTGTCGTATGCTACCGATGCCGGATCGGAACCCATTTCCTGGCGGACAATGTCCACTCCGGCACGTTCAGCCCATATCACAAGCTGGTCCACGGCGGCAGCGCGGAAAGTATCCGCAGCGCCGAGTATCACCTTCTTGCCCTGGCTCTTGAAGAGATGGGCAAGCTTTCCTATAGTAGTGGTTTTCCCCACACCGTTTACGCCTACAACGAGTATGACGTAAGGCTTTTTGGAGAAATCCATTTCTACAGAATTTCCGCCCTTCTGCAGGAGGGCGGAAATTTCATCTCGCAGATAACCGACCAGTTCCTCGAAGGAAGTGTAGCGGTCTCTGCCGACCCTTTCCTCCAGGGCATCGATCACCTTCAAGGTGGTATCGACGCCCATGTCGGATTCAATAAGGGCCTCTTCTATCGCGTCGAGGGTGTCATCATCCACCCTCGACTTGCCGGTAATGGCCCGGCTTAGCTTCTGGAAGAAACTGAGTGCCAAGGCTTACTTCTTTGCGAAGAAGTCCTTTGCTTTCTCAGCCTCGACGAGCTGCTCTGTGAACACATAGGCGCCCGTCTTGGGAGATTTCTCCATACGGATGCACTTGACCATGCTCTTAGCACCGGCCTTTGCTGCGAATGTTGCAACGGCTTTCTTTGCCATAATTTAATCTCCTATAGGTTTTTACTTGATTTCACGATGGACAGTCACCTTCTTCAAGAAAGGATTGTACTTCTTGCGCTCGAGACGGTCAGGAGTGTTCTTCTTGTTCTTGGTGGTGATGTAGCGGCTCATTCCGGGAACACCGCTCTCTTTCTGCTCAGTGCATTCGAGGATGACCTGCACCCTGTTACCTTTAGCTTTCTTTGCCATAATCCAAAAAATTAAACAAGGTTAACAAGACCTGCCTTCTTCGCTTTCTTGAGCGTGGCATCCAGACCGTTCTTCTCGATCTCGCGGATACCCTTGCAGGATACTTTAAGAGTTACGAATCTCTGCTCCTCCTCGCTCCAGAACTTCTTGTTCTTGAGGTTGAGGGAGAAGTCGCGCTTGGTGCGCAGTTTGGAATGGGCAACGTTGTTGCCTTTCATCCTCTTTCTTCCGGTTACTTGACAAACCTTTGACATAGTTTTATACTTTTAAAATTTTACTTTTCCAAATCTGTTCCACCTTATGTTGGAGGGGAAACGCTTTCCCGCATCCGTAGAGAGCCATATTACCGCCGGTTTCCCAACCACGTGATCTTCGGGCACGAAGCCCCAGTATCTTGAGTCGAGGGAGTTGTGCCGGTTGTCTCCCATCATAAAGTAGTAATCCTGCTTGAAAGTGTATTTGCCTTCTTCTATTGCTGCAGGCAGGTCACTCTTTTCGTAGTCCCTGATGATGCGTTCGTAGAGAGGGAGAGTCTTCTCCGTAATCTCGACGGTAGCGCCCTTGGCAGGTATGCACAGGGGGCCGAACTCATCGCGTGTCCATCCGTATCCGCCTTCATATGGAAAGACGAAGGTATCCGTCGAATCCACATTCAGGGTAACATCCACCACGGAAGGAAGCTTCTTCACCATTTCCAGCATCGAGGCGGTCAGCGGCATGGCCGGGTAACCGGGAAGCTGGGCATTGAAGTACAGTTCGCGGGTGTTGAGCCCCAGCTTCTTGATGGTCTTGGGATTCAGGGCTCCGCCCTTCGTCACGACCTGATAGCTGAGCTGCACTCCCGGCCATACTGTCTGCTGCTCTCCGTTCACCCACACGAGTCCGTCGCGGACTTCGAGGGTATCGCCGGGAGCGGCGACACAACGCTTCACGTAGTGGTCCGTCTTGTCCGCGGGGCGGACGGTCACAGGACCCAGTCTTTCAATGATCTGATCTCTTCCGTATATGCGCGAGAGCATGTAGTAGTCTGCTGCAGGATCCCGGCGCAGAACGGTATCGCCGTTCGGGAAGTTGAAAACCACGATGTCTCCTGTCCTTACTTTCCTGAACCCTTTCAGCCTGCGGTATTTCCATTGGAGAGAAGTCGAATAGGACTCTTTTCCAAAGATCACGTTGTGCGTGAACGGGACGGTCAGCGGAGTCTGGGGCATCCTTGGCCCGTATGTCAATTTGCTCACGAAGAGATGGTCTCCAGTATAGAGGCTGCTCTCCATTGAGGAAGAAGGTATCCTGAAAGCCTGAAAGAAGAAAATGTTGATGAAGGTTACGACCACGACTGCGAAGAGTATGGCGTCCACCCAGTCAAGGATCCAGTTCAGGACCTTGCTGTTTGTCCGAAATTTCTTCCTTCGGCCCACTTCACTTTACTTTACAGAATTGATGATTGCTTCGAACGCCTTGGGGTTGTTCATTGCAAGGTCGGCAAGTACCTTACGGTTAAGACCGATGTTCTGCTTCGCGAGCTTGCCCATGAACTGGGAATAGCTGAGGCCGTACTGGCGGGCGGCAGCGTTGATACGCTGGATCCACAGTGCGCGGAATGCGCCTTTCTTGCGACGGCGGTCGCGATAAGCATAGGTGAGACCTTTTTCGTAGGTGTTCTTTGCTACGGTCCAGACATTCTTTCTGGAGAGGAAGTTACCGCGGGTTCTCTTGAGAATCTTCTTGCGGCGCGCCCTTGAGGCGACTGAGTTGACTGATCTAGGCATAATTCATACTTTTTTAGAGAACCAACAATTCTTTGACCTGGACGAGGTTCGCCTTCTCGAGGATGGCGAAGTGATCCAGATTCCTCTTCTGCTTCTTGGTCTTCTTGGTGAGGATGTGGCTGTGGTAAGCGTGCTTCCTCTTGATTTTTCCCGATCC
>JAFRSW010000013.1 GCA_017427385.1 Bacteroidales bacterium | reverse complement strand
TGCGAGCAGTCACAAAAAATCAGTTCTCCGCTGTCCAATTGTAACAAATCCGGTTCTCCCCCGCTCTCTTCCATAAGTCGCAGCGTTTGAATGGCTTTGGGATTATTACGAAGAAACTTCTCCACCACCGCCCAATCAAGATTTGGGTGGCGGACCATGTTTTCATGGAATCGGTGTTTTAATAATTCAATCATAATGTGTTCTCAACAACAAGACCTGGGTTATAATGGATTCATTGCATATATAATCATTTGCGAAAAAATAGCCAGATCAAACCGGGAGAGCAATTAATCTGAATTTATCTCTCCCTGTACTCGCTCGGCGTCATTCCGGTTTCACGTTTGAAATAGCGGCAGAAGAAAGGGGTATTGGGGAACCTGGTGGCCCTTTGCGGAATCAACCGCGTAGAGAAGCACGTGAAGCAGTTCCGTGCCAACGTGAAAGCCGCTATCGACGAGCAGTAAGCAGCTCTTTCATGCCCACTGTTCCGAAGGGCTTTTAGAGTTTCCCGTATTCATTGTCAGAGACTTCTTCCAACCACTCGTTGGAGGCACCTTCCTGCACGTCTTTGTGAAATGTAAGGTGCTGGAACCATGAGTCTTTGGCTGCTCCGTGCCAGTGCTTGACCTCTGCCGGAATGGCGATAACGGTGCCTGGAGTCATCACCTGCGGCTCCTTTCCCCATTCCTGATACCAGCCGCGTCCGGCCACGCAGATAAGAACCTGCACCTGCTTATGATGGATGTGCCAGTTGTTGCGGCAACCAGGCTCGAAGGTGACATTCATCACGCCTCCGCCGACGTCGGCCAGATAGCTCCTGCCACTGAAAAATGCGCCGTAGGGGTTTGGTTCTCCCTTGGGCCACTTGCTGTGAAGCGTGTAGCCCTGGGCATCCAGCCAGGCGGAAAGTTCATCCACCAGAGACTGGCTGTTGCCCATATTAACGGCTCCCTGTTTGTGGGCTGCGAGCTGCGGAGTAACACCTTTCAGACCGCTCAGTGCAGCTACGGTGACAATCTCGCGATCGGCGGCAGAGAGCTGGTCACCGGCGAAGATGTCCCCAAAGAGATGTGATTTCAGATAGTAGTCGTCCTGGGGACAGAATCCATAATTGAAAGGCCTTCCCGAGAGCTGTGTCTGATTCTTAACCCCCAGCTCGTAGGCTTTACGGGCATCGTCCCATTCTGCAGGGCGCGTCCAGGGCTTGCCTTCCTGCCAATTGGGCTGTCTGTTCTCCAAAACCTTACTCAGCACTCCCAGTGCATTCAGCGAACGCGGAAAACCAGTGTATGCATAGAGCTGCGAGAACGCCTCCTTGAGTTCGTTGATGGTCACGTCGTTGTCAAGAGCCGTCCGAACAGCGGGCTCCAGACGGTCCAAATCACCTTGTGCCATAAGGCAGGCACACGCTGCCAGTCCTTTCTGACGCTCCGTAAGCGTCTGGCCATTTGCCATTGTCATAGTCAATATCGCAAGTAAAATGATAGCAATTTTTTTCATGCACTTATTCCCTAATAAACTTCGAATCTTTATCGGTCAAGTCATCATAACGAAAGCGTTACAGTTATCATTCCCTGACCAGCCTTCAAGAAGGCTTTCAACTCATCCAAAGTACCATATTCCATTTTCCCTATACGGGTATAACTCCAGGAATTTGTACCATAGAACAAAACAATCTGATTGCCGCTGTAAAGAATTACATCACCCGGCTGCGTGGAAATCTGAGTGTCACTTGCAGGGAGAGAGAAGCCTAAATCTCCCACTTTCTCGAATCCGCCGTAATCGTTTGCTTCGTATGAGACGGGAGCCTTGCGAAGCACTTTCACAAGCTCCATCGTAGCATTATTGTCTTCAATTGCTATCGGAATGGTTTTTCCTCCGACACTGATTTTAATATGTTCTGGCATGGTCGATTGAGTTTCAGACGATTGATTACTAAACGAAGATAGCCAATTCTTGATAAGCGCGTCTTTACCGCTGCGGTTGGCGTTGTTGATCCAAAGGCTCTCCTTAACGAATATACCCTCCGGAATCAGTCTTTGGGCATCGGCAACAACAGACGAGATGCTGCTGGAATAGCTGGATACGATAAGGCCGATTGTCTTCCCGGCCATCTTGCTCCCTTCCTGGAAAAGATAGCTCTGCATGGGGGCCGCCATATTGCTCCACCAAAGTGGCGTGACGATGATTAGGGTATCATAGTCGGCAACGTTACGGTTGACCGGCTTGATTGCGGGATAGCTGGCCGCATTATTTGGCTTCTCTCTGATGGCGGCGATTAGCGAACTGCCTATGGCATAATTATTTGCCGCGTAGTCAAGTCCTTCCTCGGCAGGCTGGATTTCCAGCACGTCGGCGTCCATATTGGTAGTGATCGAGGCCACAATGGACCGGCAGTCGCCGCTGAAAGAGTAATAGGCTATGAGGGTTTTACCGGCGCTTTCTACCTGCTGCTCCTTTTCTTGCTCTTGTTGTTCTTCCTGTGAATTGTCCGGAACAGTAGTTTCTTCCCCGGTTTTCTCGCAGGAATTAAGTACAGGAGAAAACAGCAATATCAAACTGATTGCTAATGTGCGTAACATATTATTTCAGATTCTCTTTAAAGAAGATCTCCATCTTGTCATAAGGGATAACTCCCGCCACGTCGTCGTAAAGGTCTGTATGGACGGCGCCGGGGATTATCATTAGTTCTTTGTTGTCCCCTTTGAGTCTTGCAAATGCGCCCTCGCTGAAATAGCGGCTATGGGCCTTCTCGCCATGAATCAGCAGCACCGGAGTCTTGATTTCCCCGGCCATATCCAGAAGGGGCTGATTAAGGAAAGAGATTGTGCCGATCACGTTCCAGCCATCGGTAGAGTTGCCGCTGCGGGGATGGAAACCACGCTCTGTCTTGTAATATGCGTGATAATCTTTGACAAACCAGGGGGCGTCCTCCGGAAGCGGATCCACAACCCCGCCTGCACGCTTGTAACTGCCTGTACGGTAATCTTCCGTACGCTGGGCGGCCCAGGCCTGGCGCTGTGCATCACGGGCCTCTTCGCTGTCTGTGCTGCCAAAATAGCCTTCACGCGCAACGCGGGACATATCGTACATGGTGGAAGCCACGGTTGCCTTGATGCGGGGATCCAATGCCGCAGCATTGATTGCCATACCTCCGAAACCGCAGATACCGATAATGCCGATACGCTTCGGATCCACCAGGTCACAGGTACTCAGGAAATCCACTGCGGCACAGAAGTCCTCCGTATTGATGTCCGGGGAAGCCATCCTGCGGGGCTCTCCGCCGCTTTCACCGGTAAATGAAGGGTCGAAGGCAATGGTAAGGAAACCTCTTTCCGCCATATGCTGTGCATACAGGCCGCTGGACTGCTCCTTAACTGCACCGAAAGGGCCGCTAACGGCAATTGCTGGCAGTTTCCCATCTGCATTCTTGGGAATATACATATCGGCAGCGAGTTCAATGCCGTAACGATTGTGGAAGGTAACCTTGCTGTGGTTCACCAGCTGGGATTTCGGGAATGTCTTGTCCCATTCATCAGTTAGATTCAGTGTACTCATATTCTTATTCTGATTGCAGCCAAGAAGAAGCATGGCCGTAAGTGCTGTAATAATGGTTTTATTCATAGTGCAAAGGTACGCTTGCTGTACCAATTTTTTTTACTAATATTCGCTGAATATATACCAATTTCGCAGATTTTACTATTTTTGCAGTGCAATGAAGAAGATTCTGAATGTTGATAATCCCAATGTTTATGCGGAATACGTGGGCGCACCCGTGCTGCATCCGCAAATGGCGCTAATAAGCTACGACGAGGTTTCCCCTTTCCGCCATAGCCTGAACAATTACGGCGTATATGGCCTTTTCATTCAGCAGCAATTCCCTAAATACCTTTCCTACGGCACCAAATCCATCATTGTCGGGGACCGTTCCATCATTGCGGTTGCCCCGGGACAGATAGGCGGAGCAGAGGACGACGGGACCTCGATATATATAAACGGATGGGCTCTGCTATGGTCGCCAGAACTGCTCCGGCCAGACTACCCGTTTTTCTCTTACTTCGAAACCGACTGGCTCCGTATGGAACCTCAGGAATGGGAGCGAATCAATTCGCTTCTTGCCATAATGCGGAAGGAAATGCAGGAGAATCAGGATTCACCTTCTCTCAGACATATTCTAAAAAGTTACCTTCAACTGATTCTGGACTATTGCCAGCGCATTTATTTACGTCAGCTCACACAGAAGGAAAGCGGCGAAAGCGACATCCTCAAGCGCTTCCACCACCTTCTATTTGATTATTTCTCAAAGGGTCTGCAGCACGAAAATGGCCTCCCTACAGTTTCCTACTGCGCTTCAGAACTCGCCTATTCTGCCCGATACTTCGGTGATATGATTCACCATGCAACGGGTGGGACTGCCATAGGGTATATCCACAACTTTGTTGTAGACCAAGCAAAATCCCTCCTGATGAAGGGACTCAGCGTGGGTGAAGTTGCCGATCTCCTTGGTTTTGAGTATCCCCACCATTTCAGCCGCCTATTCAAGAAGATGACCGGGAAGACGCCAACGGAGTACCTACAATAATTGATTATCTTTGCACGATTTAATCTGTGTTTTATGAATTATAACGGAATCATCATAGGTGCAGCCGTGTTCCTCAGCATAGGCATCTGCCATCCGCTTGTCATAAAGATGGAGTATCACTGGGGCAGGCAAAGCTGGTGGATATGGCTGGTGGCCGGGCTGGCGTTTTGTGCCGTATCCCTTTTCGTGCCAAACGATATCATTTCAATCATCCTTGGAGGTTTCGCATTCTGCTGTCTCTGGGGTATTCATGAGATGTTCCTGCAGGAAAACCGCGTCCTTCGCGGCTGGTTCCCGGAGAATCCCAGACGGCATGACTACTATGCTGCCAGGCGCTTGGAAATGAAAGATAAGCTATAGGAGAATAAACTACAATAAGATACTTCTTCATACTATATAATACTATTCGCCAATAAAGACGAAAAATGAGTAAATTTGAGCCATGGAATACCTGTCAAAACAACGATATGACGAGATTGCGGGCGAGCTAAAACATCTTATTGGCGAGGTGTATCCCAAGATAAAGGATGACCTCGCGGAGGCCAGCGCCCAGGGGGACCGGAGCGATAATGCGGGATACCGTGAAGCCAGGCGGATGCAGGCAAAGACCATCAGCCGGATCCGTTTCCTGCAGAATATCCTGGAGCATTCCCGTGTGATTGATCCTGACGCCCTCCCAAAAGACAGGGTCAGCCTTCTGAGTTGTGTTGAATTCACCAACCTCTCGACAAACACTCAGATGAAATTCAAGATAGTCAGCCCCCACGAGATGGACCTCGAGGCTGGCAGGATCTCGTTGAAATCACCTATCGGCGCAGCCTTGATGGGCAGGAAAGTCGGCGAAATAGCCGAGGCTCAGGTGCCTTCCGGAACCCTGCGCCTGAGAATCGACAGTATTACTTTCGAGGGTTAGTTTTCAGATTCATCCTAACACCACGTCCAGAACCATCATCAGGGCAAAGCCCAGCGCGCCTCCTATAGGCTCTACGATGCCGCTACCATCACACCGGAAGCAAATCCCAACAGTATCTTCTGGACCAGAGGCGGCATTTCCCGCTTCATAAAGAATACAAAAGCAGAACCGAGGGCGGTGCCCAGGAAAGGAATCAGAAGAGCAATCAGTACAGGATTCATACTCAGACAATTATCTTTCCGACCTTGGGAATCTTACGGATAAGTACGCAGGCAATGGCTACCACAGTATATGAAATCAAGGCGGTGCCAAGTATCTGCACCGGAGTCGTCCACACGCCGAGGATGCCATCGCTGCCCAGCTTAAGGGAATCACGCAGCCATGCGGAGACTTGGCTCAGCACCAGCATGTGGCTCAAATACATGCCATAGCTGGCTTTGGATACAGGCTGGGCGACTCTCTGATAGAATCGGCCGCCTCCATTGAACTTGCGAAGGACCAGGATCCATCCTATGGCCATCATTGCAACTCCAATGCTGTCGTTGAGCCAGGGAGTCTCCCAAAGGGCAGCAAGACCTACAGGCCCTTCAATGGGGAAAACTCCCCCGGCATCTGCGCCAACACGGCGCAGGAATCCGAATACGCCTATCGCAAAACCGCCCAGAAAAACCGGGAGTGCAATAGCAAGGGTTTTCTTCCAGGATATCTCCCCTACGAACTTTCTGAAATACAGCCCCAGCAGCATATATCCCAGCATGCCGCTGACATAATAGAACAGGCCATAACTGTTCCAGCTTGCTTCGCCCCATAGCGGATATTTGGCCGGATTCGGAATGCCGGACGGGCCGTAGATCACAGGAGCAGAGCCACCCAGCCATTCACGTATGAAGGGAATCATTGTTGTGAACAGCCAGATGCATAGATATAGTTGAAGTTCCCGCTTCCCAACCTTTTCTGCCCAGGGTGAAAGCAGGGGCATCACAAGGTATAGCCCGATCAGCATGTACACGAACCAGAGATGGCCGGCCGCGTAGTTGAAATTCCATATCAGGTCTTTGAAGTTCTGCACTGGTTCTCCCCAGACAAGCGCATAAACTATAGACCATATTATAAATGGCGGGAGGATACGTGCTGCACGCCTGCGAAAAAACTCCCTGGTATTGTAATGTAAAGGCAGTTGCAGATAGCTGGAAGCCATTACGAACAAGACGACGGCTGCTCTGGAAAGCACATCCATTATGGCTGCCCACACGGCATCGGTATGAGTCAGGATCAGGGAACCTTTCCCTCCTAGATAAAAAGGCTCAGTACTGTGAGTAAGCATAACCAGAAAGCAGGCTACAATCCTCAGCCAGTCCAGCCATACTTCACGTTTCGGTAAGATTGTCGGGGTATTGCTGTTTAGCATATCTCTTCTTTTTTACAAATATATGCAAAAAGAGCAATTTTTTTAAAATATCGCTTGCGATATAAATTAATTGTTGTATATTTGCATCGTGAACGACATAAATAACAAATAAATAATATGGAAAAGATTTATAACTACAAAACTACAAGCAACAAAGGTGCTGAAGTAGATCTTGCACTGTATGAAGGCAAGGTGCTTATGATAGTAAACACTGCATCCAAATGCGGTTTTACCCCTCAATATGATGGCCTGGAAGCCCTTTACCAGAAATATAAGGACCAGGGATTTGTGATCATCGGTTTCCCTTGCGACCAGTTTGCAGGTCAGGAACCCGGTTCCAACGAACAGATTGAGGAATTCTGCCGTCTGAATCATGGTGTTACATTCCCCCTGATGGCAAAGACCGATGTGAACGGCGCCAAAGCAGAGCCCGTTTTCGAATACCTGAAGTCCCAGGCTCCCACTGAAGAATACAAGGGGCTGAAAGCAAAGGCAACCCGTGCCATGCTCAAGGGTATCAGCAAGAGTGTAGAGAAGGATAGTGACATCCTCTGGAATTTCACCAAGTTCCTTATCAACCGTGACGGCACCATCATCAAACGTTACGCTCCTGTCACCACCCCCGAAGACATGGAAAAGGACATTAAGGAGATGTTATGATAAAAGAAGAGTTCAAACTCGATAATCAGCTCTGTTTCAGGCTGTACACCGCATCGCGGCTTATCTCCCAGGCATATCATCCACTGCTCTCCGAGTACGGATTGACTTATCCGCAGTATCTTGTGCTGCTGGTGCTTTGGGAGAAAGACGCGCAGCCTGTGAATGATATTGCCAAGAGACTGTTCCTCGAGACGAACACCGTCACTCCCCTTCTTCAGCGTATGGAAAAAGAAGGCATCCTGACACGTTCCAGAGGAAAGAAGGATGCCCGTCAGATGATAGTTAACCTTACTGAGGCTGGAATAGGGTTAATGGAGAAACTTACAAATGTCCCCGGGACCATAGCGTCCAGCGTGCTATGTAACAGCATAACAGAAGAGACCATACCCGGCCTTTTCTGTATGCTGGACGATATCATCCACAGGCTGAGTGAGCCTGTATCAGTTGATAAAGAGTAGTTCGCGGTACTTGGGGAGCGGCCACATCTTATTGTCCACCACTTCTTCAAGTTTATCTATAGGTTTACGCAGGGCTGCGAAACTCTCCGCGATATCGTGATAGGCCAGAGCGCGCTGGTAATCGTTCTCGATTGCATTGGCAGCCTTCCTGGCCTTTTTCATTTCCATAGCCCGTATCCGCACGTCTTCAACGTATTTGTTGATGTCGTCAAGAATGCCCATTTCAGTGGTACAACAATCCAGATTACCGTATATTCCCTTAGCGAGGGTAACCTCCTGCAGCAGTTTGGACTTGTATTCGAGGGCAGCCGGGATAATATGGTTGATGGCCATGCGCACCATCACGCGGGACTCGATCTGTACCTTCTTTATATAGGTCTCCCACTTCACTTCGTTGCGTGCCTTGAGTTCCTTCTCGGTGTAGACACCGGTCTTGGTGAACATTTCCACGGATTCCGGCTTGGTGAACTCGCAGAACATCTTGGGAACATTGGTCTCCACGTTCAGGCCGCGCCTGGCCGCTTCTGCCTTCCATTCATCAGTGTAGCCGTTGCCATCGAAGCAGACCACGTCTATAATGGATTTGATGATGGGCTTCAGAGAATCCATGATGGCTATATTCGCCTTCTTTCCGGCAGCGATCTCCTTATCTACCATCGATTTAAAATCCAAAAGCTGTTCGGCTACGGCAGAATTCAGAGTGGTAAGGGCCCCGGAGCAGTTGGCACAGGAACCAACGGCACGGAATTCGAAACGGTTGCCGGTGAAGGCAAAGGGGGATGTGCGGTTGCGGTCGGTATTATCTACGAAAATCTCCGGAATCTCCACCAGCCCCAGCTTCTTCCCCTTCTTACCAGCGATTTCGATGGGTGTGTCGGAAGGAACCTCCAGGAGCTTGTGAAGCACTTCAGTCATTGTGCGGCCAAGAAAGGCGGATACTATTGCAGGAGGAGCCTCGTTGGCACCGAGCCTGTGGGCGTTGGTGGCGCTTGCGATAGATGCCTTAAGCAGGCCGTTATGCTTCTGCACTGCCGCCAGCACGTTGACGAAGAACGTGATGAACTGCAGGTTGCCGTTGGCATCCTTGCCGGGAGCGAGAAGCTGCGTGCCCGTATCTGTGCCGAGCGACCAGTTGTTATGCTTTCCGGAACCGTTGACTCCGGCGAAAGGTTTCTCGTGCAGGAGCACCACGAAACCGTGCTTGCGTGCGATACGGTTCATCAGGTTCATCACTATCTGGTTCTGGTCGTTGGAAAGATTCGTTTCACCGAAGATGGGGGCCAGCTCGAACTGGTTGGGAGCCACCTCGTTATGCCTGGTCTTGAGCGGGATGCCCAGACGGTGGCCGGCGACTTCGAGATCGCGCATGAAAGCGGCCACGCGCGGAGGAATAGCTCCGAAATAGTGGTCGTCCAGCTGCTGGTTCTTCGAGGAGTTATGGCCGAAAAGGGTGCGCCCGGTGATCATCAGGTCCGTACGGGCGGAATAGAGGGATTCATCCACAAGGAAGTACTCCTGCTCCCAGCCGAGATATGAATAGACTTTCTCTACCTTAGGGTCGAAGAGTTTACAGATGGGCACGGAAGCATCGCTGACGGCCTTCAGGGCACGCTTGAGCGGAGTCTTGTAGTCCAGTGCCTCGCCCGTATAGGATATGAATACGGTGGGGATGCAGAGGGTGTCGTCGAGGATGAAAACGGGAGATGTCGGATCCCATGCAGTGTATCCACGCGCCTCGAATGTGGCGCGTATGCCACCGTTGGGGAAAGAGGATGCGTCCGGCTCCTGCTGGGCAAGCATCTTGCCGTCGAAGGTCTCGATTACTCCCCCGTTTCCGTCATAGTCAATCAGGGAATCATGCTTCTCTGCAGTGCCTTCAGTGAGAGGCTGGAACCAGTGGGTGACATGCGTCACACCGTGTTCCATTGCCCATTCTTTCATGCCGCGGGCGACTCCGTCCGCAGTCTTCCGATCCAGCGCCTGACCGCCTTCGATGCATGCAAGAAGAGCCTTGAGGGAATCTTTGTCAAGGTACTTGCACATCTTTTTGCGGTCGAACACCAACTCGCCGTAGTAGTCTGAGGTCTTTTCGGCAGGGACCTCGGCGGGAACCACCTTCTTTTCGAAGGATTCTTTAACCAGATCGAATCTATCCATAAGGCAATACTAATTAACCCATAAAGGTAAATATTATTTCGAAAATATCATTGTTTTTTTTCAGCAGATTGACTAATTTTGTAACCCGTATTCAACACATTACCTTTATATGAAATACGGGTTCGACAACGGGAAATATCTCATAATCCAATCGGAACAGATCAAGAAGCGCATCGCCCATTTCGGCGACAAACTTTACATGGAATTCGGCGGCAAGCTCTTCGACGACTATCACGCCAGCCGCGTGCTGCCGGGCTTCGAACCGGACAGTAAGCTGAAGATGCTGATGCAGCTCAAGGACGAAGCGGAGATAGTTATCGTTATCAGCGCCATCGACATAGAAAAGAACAAGATTCGCAGCGACCTGGGCATAACCTACGACGTGGACGTGCTTCGCCTGAGGGATGAATTCCTCGCCAGGGACCTGAGCGTCAACAGCGTGGTAATCACCCACTTCAACGGCCAGGCAAGCGCCGAGGCCTACCGCAAGCGCCTGGAGGGCATGGGCATCAGGGTATACTTCCATCACACTATCGAGGATTATCCTCACAACGTGGCCCTGATCGACTCCGACGAGGGATTCGGCAAGAACGACTATGTGGAGACCACCAAGCCCCTGATCATAGTCACCGCCCCGGGCCCCGGCAGCGGAAAGATGGCGGTGTGCCTGAGCCAGCTCTATCAGGAGAACAAGCGCGGCATCAAGGCAGGATACGCCAAGTTCGAGACCTTCCCCATCTGGAATCTCCCTCTCACCCACCCCGTGAACCTGGCCTACGAGGCCGCCACGGCTGATTTGGAGGATGTGAACATGATAGACCCGTTCCACCTCGAGGCATACGGCGAAACGGCCGTAAACTACAACCGGGACGTGGAGATATTCCCGGTCATGAACGCCCTGTTCATGGACATCTACGGCGAATCCCCCTACAAGTCCCCCACCGACATGGGTGTGAACATGGTAGGATTCTGCATCAGCGACGACGATGTATGCCGCGAGGCCGCCAGGCAGGAGATAATCCGCCGTTACTACTCCGCCCTCTGCAACTTCGCGGACGGCAAGGCCACTGAAAGCGAGGTCAACAAGATAGCCCTGCTGATGAAGAGGGCGCAGATCTCCACCGCCGACCGTCTTACCACGGTTGCCGCCAAAGACAGGATGGACCGCTCCCACGTCGCCTCGGCCGCCATCGAGCTGAGAGACGGCACGATCCTTACCGCGGAGACCAGCCCTCTGCTCGGCCCCAGCGCCGCCCTCCTGCTGAATGCACTCAAGCATCTCGCCGGAATCGCACACAACGTGAAGCTCATCCCCCAGACCATGATCGCTCCTATACAGACAACGAAGGTCACCTACCTGCACGGGCATAACCCCCGCCTGCACACGGACGAGGTTCTGGTGGCCATTTCGATGATGAGTCTGATAGATGAGAACTGCAAGCTGGCGCTCGAGCAACTGCCCAACCTTGCAGGCGCGCAGGTTCACTCCACCGTCATGCTGAGTGAAGTGGACCGCAAGACTTTCAGTAAGCTGGGAATAGGCCTTACCTGCGACCCTGTGCGGAAGATATTACATTAACCCTCCAGGTAATACCCAATTCGAAATTGTTACGGTTCTTGTCGCTGTCTCCATAGAAGACGGCGTGCAGGCGCAGATTCTCACTGCCCAGAGGGAACCATTCCAGGCCGCATCCTGCATACAGATACTCGGTGTCCGGCGCGATAACCACATCGTATGCCCTGCCGTCTGCATCTACGTTAGCCACATCGTTCCATTCGTATCCTGCCTTGGCGCAGATGTTCCAGTTGCCCACGCTCCAGATGAACTTGGAGATGAGGGTCATATCGCTGAAGAAAAACTGTTTCTGGCCGAACCAGGCACGGTTCATGATATCGATGTCGAGGATGGCATCCTTGAAGATGAAGTGGTTTCCGAGGGATATGTAGTTGATGAAATCTTTCCTGTTGTCTTCTACGAAGTTAACGCTCCATAGAGTTTTCCACCAGGGCACGACCTCCCCGGTCCAGGCCAGGTTGTAGGCATAGATTGTAGGGTCTCCGAGCGATAGCGGCGAATTGCATATCTGGGCCACAAGTCCTTGTGTTTCAGAGAAATGATATGTCGCAGAGCCGCCGAACGTAAAGCCCTGGTAGAGGTTGTTGCAGAACTTGCTGTAGTAGTAGACGTCGATAGGCGCGGCATCGTATTCATAACCGCCTATCAGAACCGCGTTCTTGCCGAAGAGGAAACTCCAGTGTTCGTTCGCTTTCCAGTTTAAATACATCATGTCGGTAGCATTGAACATGTTCTTCTCGTCGAACACCTTCTTGTTCAGCTTCTGACGTATGCGGTAGTTGATATCCGGGCTGATGTGCCCAAGCATCTGGAAGTTCAGATATTCACCAATAATCTGGCTGTTATAAACGCCGTTCTCGGTTTCCTGATGGAAGGTGGCCCTCATGTCGAAATACAGGTCGTCCACCTTGTTCTGTGCGAGGGCGGCGGTGCATAAGACCAGGCCCAGGAGTGCTATAAAGCTCTTTTTCATCAATGTGGTTGAAATAACAGACGAAATTAGGTTAATATTTTGATTTGTCAAAGCGTTTTTGCAATTTTGAATGATAAATCTGAAGACAATGACCAACATCCTCAAGCCCCTTGCCACGGGCAAGTTCTGGAAAGAACTGATTATCATGACTTTAGGCATGTCCTTCGGGGCTGCCGCTGTGTATTATTTCCTGATTCCCAGCAAGCTTATCATAGGCAGCATATCCGGTCTTTCCATTGTGCTCTCCGAGGTGTTCGGGAACATGGGGTGGGCCATCAAGGCATCGACGCTCATTACCATCATCAACGCAATCCTTCTGCTTCTGGCCTGGCTGCTGATAGGAGCTGAATTCGGCATCAAGACGGTCTACACTGCCCTTATCCTCGGTCCACTGATCGATATGTGGGAAAAGATACTCCCCTTCGAGAAATTGATTACCGAAGGCACTTCCGTCATGAACGATCCCTGGCTGGACCTCATCTGTTTTGTGCTGATGCTCAGCATTTCCCAGGCCATTCTCTTCCGAATCAATGCATCGACGGGCGGTCTGGATATACTCGCCAAAATTGTAAACAAGTACCTCCACTTCGACATAGGCGCTTCGGTGACCATCGCTGGTGCGGTCATATGCTGCTCTGCATTCGCCATCAACCCCTTCCAGATGGTAATCATCGGCCTCATAGGCACATGGATTAACGGTCTGGTAGTCGATTTCTTCACCGACACGCTCAACCGCCGCAAACGTGTATGCATCATCAGTGACCACTACGAAGAAATCAAGGATTACATCATCAAGGAACTTCACCGTGGATGTTCCCTCTATCATCTTCAGGGAGGATATTCCGGTGAAGAGAAGATAGAGGTTGTTACCCTGCTCACGCAGAACGAATATGCCAAACTCTATAACTACCTGACGGAGAAGAAGTTCGATCACTTCATCACAGCCGGCAACGTGAGTGAGATATACGGCTACTGGAACACCGCCAAGGGCGTTGAATCAACAGAGAAAATCAATTGACGTCACATCTCGGGGAAATACTTTCGCTCTGCGTCGCGATGATTTGGACCTGTACTGCAATCTTTGCAGATGAGGCCAGTCACCGCATAGGTTCCAACACCGTAAACGTCATCCGTCTGGTGCTGGGCACCTTCTTCCTTGGAGCCCTGCTCTGGATCACCATAGGCGCCCCGTGGCCCCTGTATGCCGATTCCCGCACATGGATGTGGCTGGCCTTCTCCGCCCTCGTAGGCTACGTTTTCGGGGATTTCTGCCTATTCAACTGCTACATCTACGTAGGAGCGCGTATCGGACAACTGTTCATGACCATCGCTCCCCTCATGGCCGCCATCGCAGGATGGATCATGCTGGGCGAGACGATGTCTTGGAAAGGCTGGATAGCCATGGCCATAACCCTCACCGGCATAGCCATCTCCATCCTCAGCAGGGGCGAAGACCATCACCTTCACACTTCCCTTCCCCTCATCGGCATCCTGCTGGGCATAGGCGCCGGCATCGGGCAGGGCGTGGGCCTGGTTCTCAGCAAGATAGGTATGCAGTATTACGCGGATGCCATACCGGAAGAAGCCACCAGGGTGGCCACGATGATGCCGTTCGCAGCAACGATGATAAGGGCTATAGTCGGTGGCGCAGGATTCCTGCTGATCATGACCCTGAGCCGCAAGCTCTATATGCTCCGGGATGCCACGCATAACAGGAAAGGCCTGATTTTCGCGATTCTGGTAACGCTCACCGGGCCTGTGCTGGGAGTATCGCTTTCGCTGATGGCCGTGCGCTATGCCAACGCGGGTATCGCATCCACGCTGATGGCCCTCAGCCCGGTTTTCATCCTGCTTCCGTACTCCATCATATACAAAAAGAAAATATCGCTGCGCGAGTTGCTTGGCGTTGTCGTCAGTGTTACCGGCGTAGCGATATTCTTCCTTATCTGATTCCCTACTTCTCGGGCATAGACTTGATGTACAGATCCCTCTGAGGGAACGGAATCTCTATTCCATGCTTGTTCAGGGCATTGTAGACCGCCTCCTTGGCGCGGGATGCATATGCCATCTTTTCTTCCACGGTCACGAACTGCACCACCTGGAGGTTGACGCTGTTGTCTCCGAAGTCCTGGAAACGGATCTGGACACCGAACTTGGAATCCAGGATATCACGCCCGTACTTGTCGGTCTTCTGGAGAGGAATCAGGGCATCGAGGATTATCTTACGCACCTCTTCCACATCCACTCCGTACTTGACTCCCACAGTGAACGAGAGAAGCTCATATGAGTGGTTCTTGGTGAGGTTCTTGAAGTTCTTATTGAAGAGGGTGCTGTTCGGGAATGCCATCACGGAGCCGTCAGCGGCCACTATCTGCGTAGTCTGGTAGGTGATGCTGTCCACCTTTCCGCGCACTCCGTCGCACTCCACATAGTCGCCCACGCGCAGGCGTCCGGACATCAGCTGCACACCGTAGAAGAAGTTGTTCAGGATATCCTTCATAGCGAAACCGAGACCGGTGGCCAGGCCGGCGCCTATAACCTTCACGGCCGTTGTAGGAATCTTCAGCAGCACGAAGATCGTGATGATGTAGATGCCCCAGAAGATGATGGCGATCACATTCTCCGCCAGAGTGAAATTCACCTGATTCTCGTTCAGCACCTTCACGCTGGAGGCATTCAGGATGCTCTTTATCTTATACTGCCTGTACCAGGCCTTGGCGAAGTAATTCATGAACTTGAACAGGAAATACAGCGTCAGCACCATCACTATCTTATAGAAAGACAGGCTGATGTACCCTTCAACGTTAAGGAACGGGTACTTAAAGTATTCCGAAAATATCTCTGTGAGGTCGAATACGCCGGATGCCATATAGATGCTGAGAGGAATCGACACCACTATCGCGATCGGCAGCAGGGCCTGTTTGATGAATGCATGCGGCCAGGTGACCGCGATCATGTCCCTGTCGTTGCGGTGAGGCATGTCCGGATGCTCCTGGATGTAGCGGCGCTTGACCTCCTGGATATGATTCTTATTATAGATATCGAGGATGTCGTAGACGGCCGTGACGGTCTGCAGCAGAGTAAGCTGGAAGAACCACCAGATGAGGAGCTGCACGCCCAGCAGCACGTATCCCCAGAAAGCGATGAGCGTGGTGGCTACCATCACCAGCATCGACACGCTTCCGAAGATGAAGTCGCTCTGCGGCAGGGCCTTGCGGAAACGCTTCAGCATCCATCCCTGGAATATGGTGAATATCAGCAGGATGGGTGGGAAGATTATGTTGATGAGGCTGTTGGGGATGAACGCTATGCGGAAGGATATGATGATGAAGCACATCAGCAGGGTGGGCAGATAGAGCCTGATGCCCTTGCGCACGCTGTCTTCCTTCACACGGATGATCAGCGAGACGAATATCGCCGCCAGCATCCAGGCGAACTCCACGAGTATCTTCGCGGCCATGCTGAAGAAGTGCTGGGTGGAGAAGGCGCTCGCCAGCATGATGGACAGCGCGAATATTATCACAGTGAATATCAGCGTAGTAGTGAACTTGTTCTTCAGCAGACGGTCCTTCTTGAACAACTGCACCTTCTTGGTAAGAATCCTCACCAGCACCATGCTTACCACGATAGCGATCACCAGCCAGAAGAGCACAAATACGGCGAATCCAACCACCATGGGGCCGCGCCACTGGCTGTGGACGACGTTCCGGTTAAGGCTGTACTTGTCTTTCGCGTCCATGCTGGCCTGACGCCAGTAGCGCTTGAAGGATTTAAGCAGGCTTACATAATCGGTCTGCCCGTCGATGAAGATCTTGTTCTGCACCGTCTTGTATCGCTCCTGCGCGTAGTCGTAGGCGGATTTCAGCATCCCTGCGGTCTGCTGGTAATGCGTGCTGTCGGCCACCAGGCGCTCCTTCTGGGCCATGCTGATGTCCAGTAGCCCCTGTGCATAGAAGATGCAGCTGTCGCGGTCGGACTGCCCGAGGGAGTCGAGCTGGAAGGCATTCTCCCTCTTTCCGTAACGGCGTTCCAGGCCGCTGTGGCGGCTTACGTGCACGCTGGCGTCCAGAGTAACCACATTCCCCAGGCTGTCCAGATATTCCACCGTAGTGGACGGAGGAAGGCTCTTGAGGGTGTGGATGAGGCGCGTGTAGCGGTCGATGTCGATATCCAGGCGCTTGATGATGTCGTCGAAGGGCATCTTGCGGGCCGAGAACTCATCGTACTGGCGCGACACCTCGTTCAGGGCATAGGTCATGTCGAAGGTGTAGTCCTGCTTCTGCGAATAGAGCATGAGCGACAGTTCGTTGCTCTGCTGCATCATGCGCACCAGGCGGGCATGCTGGCGTTCTCCGCTACCCCTCATGCGGGAAGCCATACGCTCCGAGTTGCGGTAGGATGCGCTCAGTTCGTATCTGAGCACAGACAGGGTGTGGGCCAGGTCTTTCTCGCTCAGAACGGCGAACGCGGGGATGATTACAAGCAGCGCAAGCGCCGCGGCTATGAATTTCTTCTTCATATGGCAATTATAGCATTTTTTTCACAAGTGCGAACAGTTTATAAGGCATATACCTGAATTTCAGGTCGATACGCGTAGGAGTGGCTATCACGGAACGCTCGTGGCTGAAGGCCAGGAAACTGCGTTCGCTATGGTAGCTGCCCATTCCGGAATTGCCTACTCCCCCGAACGGAACGTGGCTGTTGGCCACGTGCATGATGGTGTCGTTGATACAGGCGCCACCGGATGTGGTGCGGGAGATAATATCCCATGCATCGGCCTTCTTTCCGAAATAGTAGAACGCCAGCGGCTTCTCGCGGGATGTAACGAAATCCACGACCTCGCTGCGCGCGCTGAAAGTCATCATGGGGAACACGGGGCCGAATATCTCTTCGGTCATCACCGGAGAATCAGGCTTCACGCCGTCCAGCAGGGTGGGTTCTATCCAGCGAGTGGCGGCATCGGAGCGACCTCCGGCAAGCACCGTCCCGTCTTTCAGGTAACCCGTCACCCTCTGGAAAGCAGCATCCCTCACCATGTGCACATAGCAGTTGCTCTCGCGGGTTCCATCCGGATAGAGTGCATCCAATTCGCGCTTGAAGGCCTCAACGAAGGCAGACTTAACCTTCTGATGCACGAAGAGATAGTCCGGAGCGATGCAGGTCTGCCCGCTGTTCAGGCACTTCCCCCAGACTATGCGTCGGGCGGCGATCTCTATGTCGGCATCCTTGTCAACAATACAGGGGCTCTTGCCTCCGAGCTCCAGCACCATGGGAGTCAGATACTTCGACTGAGCCGCAGCAAGCACTTTTGCGGTAGCAGGGCTGCCGGTGTAGAAGACAAGGTCCCAGCGGGCCTCGAACAGCAAGGCGTTAACCTCGCGGTTACCCTGAACCACGGCCACGTACTTCTTCGGGAAGGTATCCTCCACGAATCCCCGCAGCGCTGCGGATACCGCCGGCACATAGGGCGAAGGCTTCAGCACGGCCGTGCATCCGGCGGATATCGCCCCCACCAGGGGGCTCAGGAGGAGCTGCACAGGATAATTCCAGGGAGCCACAATGAGAGTGTTCCCGAGAGGCTCACGGACGATGAATGAAGATGACGGCTGAACGGTAAGCGGCGTGCAAGCGCGGCGCCTGCGCGCCCATCGGCCCACATGCTTCAGGGCATCCGCGATTTCGCCGTAAACCAGGCCGATTTCGGTCATGTAGGCCTCCTCGTAGCACTTGTGCAGATCCTGCCAGAGGGCGTCTGTCAGAGGTTTTTCCCACTTCTTGAGGCCTTCCTGCATCTTGCGCAGCATGCTCTTCCGGAACTTGATATCCCGGGTTGCGCCGCTGCGGTAGAACTCCTTCTGCCTGCGGATTATCTCCAGTATGGCTTCTTTATCTGTATTCTCCATCATTTGACTATATCTTGAATCACCAGCCCCGCCATGGTGAGGCCGAATATACCTGTAATATGGGCCAGGGTGCCGTTTGTCTGTGCTTTCTTGAACAGGCCCGGGTCCTCTTCCGGAGCCGGAGCCTCACCGCGGTTGGGCAGCACCTCCTCGTCGTATACGCAGAGGAATTCCCTGGCCGGAAGCATCCCTCGCTGGCGCAGGCGCTTGCGTAGCATGGAGCCCAGCGGGCATCCGCGTACTTTCCAGAATTCTGCCACGCGTATCTTCGTCGGATCCACCTTGAGAGCGGAGCCCATGGAAGAGAAGAAAACCGCCCTGGAGGCCGATGCATTGAATATAAGCGTCATCTTGTCTTTGAGGGAATCTATGCAGTCCAGCACGTAGTCGTAGTCGTCCAGGGGGAACTCCCCTGCCGTTTCAGCGGTATAAACTCCGTTGATGGCGGTAATCTCCGCCTCGGGATTGATCTCCAGCAGGCGTGCCTTCATCACATCCGTCTTCACCTGCCCAATGTTGCCGGCCGTGGCCATCAGCTGGCGGTTCACGTTGCTGGCGCTGATGGTATCGGCATCCACTATCGTGAGATGCCTGATTCCGGAGCGTACCAGAGATTCGGCGCACCAGCTGCCCACTCCCCCTATGCCGAAGATAATCACTTTGGCATCAGACACCTTTTTCATCGTTTCGGGCCCCAGCAACAGGCTGGTCCTTGCAAATATTTCTTCTTCTGAATAAGACATTTATCTCTCTTTAATGAGTTGGACGCGTACCATAGTCTTTTCGAAGGGCGCCAGCTTGAATGTAAATCCCACAAGTCTGTCGGCAGGGTTCGGCTGGTCGTAATCCGTCTGCGGCTGTGCAGACCAGACCGCTGCCTCTGCAGCAACCACACTGTCAATCTTCAAATAGCGCACATGTCCCCTCTTGCTGAGCTTTATAGTGTGTGAATCAATCACTTCGGCATCCGCCATTGTGCACATGCTCCAACGCACTTCAGCCGGATTTTCTCTGGCCTTGATATCTTCATATATCGATAGAACCGGATCCTTGCTGCCCTCAAGGAGAATCAGCCGGTTGTATGAGCTCAAATCTTCCCAGTAGGGCATCTTCAGGTTCATTTCCACACCTTTCATGTCGGCGGTGGAGTAAGTTTTCTTGAAACGCACATACTGATAGACATCGGGCTGGTGGGAATTGACGGTAATGATATTGTGAACGAACGGGCTGATTCTGAGCACCTTGTACCTGTCGCTGCTCTGCCAGCGGTTCCAAAGGTCTATTCCTCTGGATTCCAGCGAAAGGTATGATTGCAACCCAAGATCGTCCGCCCATGTCACACCATCGGCATCGAAAATGAAGGACCCGACGTCCTGATGGCCGTGATTAGAAGATGCCGTGCCGCCCTTGATGCCCAGATATACATCGTCGGGGCTGTCCCAGCCGCTTCTGTAGATGAATATGGGAGTCTGTCCGCCTGCTACGAAAATATTTTTATCCGGTTCCGTGACCTTGCTGAAATCCATATCCTTGCCGCATATCAGGAAGAAGGGCACAAGGTCCTGCATGTCCATCGAAGGATAGGCGAAATTCTTCTTTTTGAGTTTGCGTAACTCCAGATACAGCAGTGAATAATCTCCGGTTTTGCGTGCAAGCCACGAAAGCATGTGCTGCGCAGAGGCCCCTCTTGCGCAATCTGCGTAATTGAAACAGTAGCCGTTCGGCCTGTTCATCATCTGCATGAAATGCCCGGAAAGGAAGAACTTCTCGTATCCGTCCATCAGTCCGAGATCGCTCCCGAAGGCGCTCTCAAGGGCAGCGATCAGCAGAATCTGGAAAGAACTGCCGTAGCCCCAGTATCCATAACCCTCGGCGTATGCCCCTTCGTCGGAATAGCCGTCCCTCAGCACAAGGTGGTTGCTTGCGAAGCATTTATCCAGAATTGTGTTTGCTTCTGTATTATATTCGTCCCAGAAGGCTATCGCGCCATATACCAATCCGGCATTGCACACCTGATTCCAGTTATGTGTAGCAGTATAGAACCAGGCATATCTGTCGTTGAAAGATGTGTCGAAACCATACTTCTTTACCGCTTCGGCAATAATACGTTTCTGCTCATCGGTGAGAAGGTCGAAGAGCCAGTCGTATCCTATCGCCAGCGCCATCGTGAGTTCGGACGTATCCAGGTAATGCTTGGGATTCCACCCATCGTAAGAGGCTGTATTCAACATCTCCTGAATGGCCCTGTCGGCATATTTGCGCTCACCGTGAACACGATACGCGAAAGACAGGGCGAAGATCCGCCTCAGCGGTTCCGACATCCTTTCTATCCTTTGTCCTGCCATCTTTTTCGGGTGCGGGGGCAGGTCCATCACGGATTTGCAGTATAGCATAAGCACACTGTCCATGGATGCCATGACCTGCTGGGAAGCAATGGCGCTGCGGACTTGCTCTTCCTCCCCGGCCTTAAGAAGGAGACGGGGATGGTCGCAGGGTTTCGGGTATGCCTGAAGGATCAGTGCCGAAAAGGCCAGGAGCAATGTCAGGACGGTTTTTTTCATCAGTTGGGATTAATGAATGTGTTTACGCTGTCGATGGGAGGAAGAGAAGGATAATCCAGTATGTAGGCATCCTTCTGGGAGCGGTATACGGAGATGTTGCCGGATGCCAGCCAGGTGCAGTACCCGCCGGTGAGGCCGGCATCGTAGAGCCCGCGGATCTCGCGTTCTATGAAGTTGGAATTATTGTCGATTCCATTAGGATCCACCCAGCGCATCACGTGATATGCCTGTATCCACGTGCGCACGATAGCAGGCGAAGCGGTAACGGCCTGGCGGCCCTGGACGCGCTTCCCCCAGGCCTTGAGTATCTCGTAAGGATGGTTCCAGGGTTTGGAGATGCCATAGTAATGATCGTCGAAGTGATCGGGATATGGCATGGCGCAGATAACATCCGCAATGGTGGAGATGGCGGGCCAGTACTGGCCATAAGCCGTTGTGTATCCGGGATTTGCCGATTCGCCGAATACATCTATCGAAACATATACTCCGAGAGAGTGGAGTTCATCGCACGCATAGCGGACGAAGTTCTGGATAGCCTGCACCTTGCTCTCGCCATAGCGGTTGCGGTAGTCCATCTGCTCGTCTATGCTTATCATCTTGTCCGGGAAGCGCACGTAGTCGAAGTTGACCTCGTTCAGGCCGAACTTGCGCACGGATTCCTTGGCGAGTTCCACGTTGAACTGCCACACGTCCCTGCTGTAAGCGCTAGGCCAGTAGCTCTTGTTGTGGAGGAAAGGCTTGCCCGTGGCCTTGTCGCATATAGAGGATGAAGGATGATCCTTGGCGTAGTAACTGTCTTTGAAACAGGTAATTCGGCCGATCACCCAGTAGCCCTTCGCGTGCAGTTTGTCGATGGCTTCCTTGTAGAGGGCCTCCTTGTTGCTCCCGGCCCACTTGTAGTTCGTGGGAGAGTATTTCTCCATGGCATCCGCCTTGTATCCGGGGCACTCGTTGTCCTTGATGTCGATCACGAAGGCGTTTATATTGGTGCTGTCGGCCAGGGCGATGAAGGAGTCTATGTTCTTGAGCCCTGCGGGCGATATGGTCAGATAGAAGGCGTTCACCGGATTGGGCATGGGATTGTCGGGGAAAGCGGGCTTTTCGTAGGGCCTGAACTCGCATCCTATTGCTTCCCCGCCCTTGAATGAGTTCTTGATGGCCTTGTGGGCCTCGTCGAACTCGGAATAACGTTCCGCCGCCTCTTCCTGCGTCAGCACGGTGTATTTGCCGAATATCCAGGCGCCGGATTCGCCCCGCTTGACCTTGTAGCGGCGCACGCTGCCGTCCGGCAGTATCTTGTCGAAGCCGAGCACCTCGAGCCGGCGGCCCTTCTTCGCGAAATCGCAGATATGCGAGCTCAGGGTATCGTCTATCATCGAAGCAGCCGTCTGCACGAAAAGCTCTTTCTCCTGCACGCACTCCTCGGGAGATGCCGCCACGGCCTCCTCGGCGATGTAGACCTTCCTCTTCCCTATCCTGGCGGGGAGATACTTCACTCCGTCCTGCTTGATGGTCTTGTCTGATGTAATAATAAGGGAGGAGCCCCTTGCAACTGGCTCAGAGGGCACTATCTCGCCTTTCTTCGGAGATTCGAATACGGCCACATCGGCGGTGGAACCGGCCGCATATGCGGTATAATCATCTTTGCGGCCACAGGAGGCCAGCACGCTCACTATAAATACTATATAAAGAATACGCTTCATGTTCAAAACTTATAACTAAGTGCAAGCCCAGCTGCGGTTTCGCCGTCGGCATACGGCGCGAAATACGGCAGGAAACTGATCTTTCCCAACTGCTTCTGCTCCCAAGGCAGAAGCCAATATGCCACCCTGGCGCTCAGGATGCCTATTCCAGCACCGGCAATCACATCGTGGAACCAGTGCTTCTCGTTGTACATCCTCAGGAATCCGGTGGCGGCGGCAGCGGTGTAGGCCGCGGCTCCCCACCCCCATCCGTACTCGATGCGCACCAGTTCCGCACCCACGAAGGCCGTGGCCGTGTGGCCGGATGGGAAGGAATTCCGCCGGCTGCCGTCCGGACGCATCTCGCATACGGTATACTTCAGGGAATTGACCAGGATGCCCATCACGGCCATCCCGGTGGCTCCCATCACTACCTTGTCCTGCCATCCTTCACGATGGTCCTTGTCGATGCACAGCAGCAAGGACGTAGCAAGGGGCAGATACTGCAGGTAATCATCTACATGGCAGTAATTCCCCTGTCGCAGGTCCGCCATGCAATCCTTTATGGGGATGTTGACGTTCTCGTGGAATGCCGTTGGCAGCGGAGTGCCGCAGAAAGCGCTTCCTGCGAGCTCCAGTGTAAGGAATATGCACAACAGCAGCCTTTGCATCAGTCGAGATGGAGTTCGTAGGTTGCGATATCGAATTCGCGGTCGTCGCCCATGTGCTTGCCCAGGTCGTCGGATATCTTGATAACCTTCTCCCAAGGATCCTTGGCGCTCATGCGGCAGCGGCTGAGCTTCATCACTATATTGGCGGCCTTGTAACCGGGGATGCCCGGGTCGCAGGTGATGTTGGTGCCTATGCCGGCGCTGACCTTCACCTTGCCGCGGAAATACTCCGCCACTTCCTTGTATTTGGGAAAATTGAGGGCGTTGCTGAAGACTATGACCTTGGTGGACGGATCGATTCCGAATTCCTTCAGACGGGCTATGATGGCGTCCCCGACGACCTTCTCGTCGCCTGAATCCTGGCGGAAGCCGTCCAGCAACTTGGCCTGCTTCATGGTGAGGGTGCGGAGGAAGGATTTTGTGGAGAATGTGTCGATGAGGGCGGTGCCTAGGGCGCCGTCATACACCTTGATCCAGTCTTCCAGCGAGAGGTAATTGGCTCTCTTATAGCCGAATACGCCGCTGTGGAACATCACCCATTCATGGGGGAAGGTGCCTATGGGCGTCATGTCGTACTTCATCGCGAAATACACGTTGGATGTGCCTGCGCAATATTCGGGGCATTTCTCCTTGAGTTCCGCCACTATCACATCGTGCAGTTCGGAAGAGAAGCGCCTGCGCGTGCCGAATTCAGAAAACAGGAGCGCGTTCTCATTGGCAATTTCCAGTTTGGCATCGAGGATGGCCAGAGCCTTGGCCTTGTCCACCTTGTTCCCGCGTACCTTATTGCGCAGCTCGGCGACTATTGCAAGTATGGGAACCTCGTACAGCGTGACCTTATAAAGGAAGTCGGTCACTTCTATCTGCAGATGACCTTCTGCATCCAGGCTGGCGTCTATCTTCCCCGCTTCGAAGCGGAATCCGCGCAGCCATTCCCAGTAATTGTGGCTGATATAGCGTACTTTGCGCGTGACGTAAGAGAATTCCTCGTCCGTCAGGCGAAGCTTCTCCAGATTCGCCAATTCCTGTTTCAACTCAGACAGGAAAGCCTCGTCGTATACTTCTTTTGCCCTGTCGTTGAACTTGAATGTGCCTTCGGCAAGCGGATAAAGCTGAAAATATGCGTTGGATGTGGAAAATTTGTAAAGATCCGTATCCAGAATGCTGAGAATCATGGTCGCTTGGTTTAATTTTTGCAGTAAATCGGGTCTATTTATATTTTACAAATATAATGAATTTAATCAAAGATAAGATATTCGGCGGCGAGAGACCTTTGTTTGCCGTTAAAGATACCCGTCTGGAGAACATTACCATAGTCGACGGCGAGTCGGGAATCAAGTTCTGCCGCAATATGGAGGCAGACGGTTGCAAGTTCTACGGCAAGTATCCCTGGTGGCACGTAGATGGCTCTGTCATAACGAATTGCTACTTTGCAGCCGGCTCCCGTTCGGCTGTCTGGTACAGCAACGACATGGTCATGAAAGACTGCGAGATCGACGGCCCCAAGTTCTTCCGCGAGATGAAGAACCTGAGCCTCGAAAACGTGAAGATAAACGATGCCGACGAGACCTTCTGGCGCGTGGACGGACTCAAAGTGCGGAACTTAAAACTCCACGAGGGCACCTACCCCTTCATGTTCTGCGAAAACATAGACGCAGACGGCCTGGAATCCGATTCCAAATACGTATTCCAGTATGTGAAGAACGCTGTTATCCGCAACGCGAAGATTGTCACGAAAGACGCTTTCTGGGAGACTGAGAACGTTACCATATACGATAGCATACTCGATGGTGAATACCTCGGCTGGCACTCCAAGAACCTGCGGCTTGTGCGCTGCCATATCGCCGGAGAGCAGCCCCTCTGCTACATCGACGGCCTCACCCTTGAAGACTGCACCTTCGATGCCGCCAGCGACCGCTGTTTCGAAGACACGGTGCTGGACGCTACCATCACGGGCGACATCACCAACATAAAGAATCCCCGCAGCGGCAAGATAGTCGTGCGGGGAAAGATAGGGTCTGTTACGATCGACGGCAACATCCTGCCGCCGGCCGACTGCGATATCAGGGAAATCTAGCTCAGAAGCGCTTCGCAGAGGGCCTCCAGCGCCGGGATATCACTGTCCTTCATGGCGCTGCGGATGGTCACCAGAGGCTCCAGCACGGTCACATTTTTCATAGCGGAGAACTTCTCCTTCATAACGCGCCCGGCCGAGGGTGCCCATGAACCGTTCTCTATCAGGCCTACGCGGCGGTTCTGCCAGCTCTTGTCCTGCAGATGGGCGATGAACTCGGCGGCCGGAGGGAAGAGCCCGGCATCGTAGGAAGATGCCGCCAGCACCAGCGTGCCATAGCGGAAGGCATCTTCGACCGCCTCGGCGGAATCATCCCTGGTAAGATCGTTGAATGCCACTTTCACTCCCCTCTCGCGAAGCATTTCTGCCAGTTTTTCAGCAACCTTGAGCGTGTTACCGTGTATAGATGCGCATGCTACGAAAACTCCCTCTGTTTCAACGCCATAGCTGCTCCAGATGTCGTATAGGCGGAGATACTCGCTCAGGTCATCCTTGAGAACAGGGCCATGGAGGGGGCAGATGGTGGAGATCTCCACGGCAGACAGCTTCTTCAGCAGAGTCTGCACGGGGCCGCCGTACTTCCCTACTATATTGAAGTAGTACCTGCGGGCTTCGCATGCCCAGTCGTCATCTTCTGTGGAATCGAATCCACAGCGGCTCAGGGCGCCGAATTTGCCGAATGCATCGGCAGAGAAGAGTATCTTTTCCGCCTTTTCATAGCTTACCATGACCTCCGGCCAGTGCACCATGGGGGCCATGAAGAACTGCAGGCTGTGCTTGCCGAGTTCCAGCACGTCGCCTTCCTTAACCGCAATCGTGCGGCCTTCCAGACTGATTTCCGGGAAGAACTGGGGCACCATCGCAATGAGCTTGGCGGTGGCCACGAGATTCACCGAAGGGAACTTCTCCAGCACCCATGCAAGCTCCGAGGAATGGTCGGGTTCCAGATGATGCAGCACGAAGTAATCCGGCTCCACGCCGGCAAGGGCCTCGAGAAGATTCTCGCGCCAGGCCTCGGCCGTGCGAGCATCGGTAGAATCGAGGATCGCGGTTTTGGAATCCCGGATCACGTATGAATTGTATGCCATTCCGTCCGGCAGGGCATACTGGCCTTCGAACAAAGGATCGGAAAAATCATCGGTGCCGATGTAAATGACTGAATCAGAGATTTTGCGTATCATAACTACTTATAATTGACTTGGTTACAGCATGTGCGGTAGACCATGCGGCCTGCAGGTTGAACCCGCCGGTGATGGCGTCCACGTCCAGCACTTCGCCTGCAAAAAACAGGCCCGGGCGCTGTTTGCACTCCAGTGTTTTAAGCTTAACAGAAGACAGGTTCACTCCTCCGCAGGTAACGAATTCATCTTTGAACCTGGTCTTGCCATGAATATGGTATTGATCGGAAATGAGTGTCTGCACGAGCCGGTTCATCCCTTTGCTGCCGAGCTCGGCCCATGTGATGTCGGCACGGAGGCCGCTGCGGGCTGTAAGATGCTCCCACAGGCGTGCCGGCATGCCATCCGGATGCGCCGAGCGCACAAGTTTCTTTGGATTGGCGGCCTTTAGCCCTGCAAGGATGGAAGCGGTTTCCGCCTCGCTAAAGGGCGTCCAGCGCACGCACACGGGGCTGGCATATCCGCATTCTGCGAGATGCCTGGCGGCATAAGAAGACAGCTTCAGCGCAGCAGGCCCGCTGAATCCCCAGTCGGTGATGAGGAGAGTCCCCTCCGAACGCAGTTTCGTGCCCGGTATGCTGAGCACTGCAGGCTGGCTCGAGCCCATCAGGGCCGTGATTTCACTGCGCCCGCCCTGCGGCGTGTCGCTTATATTAAATGAAAAGAGAGAAGGCACGGGCGGCACAATCTCAACGGGGAGATCTTTTAGGATTTCCATGCCGGCGGCACCCCCGGTGGTAACAACCACATAATCGGTCTCAGGAAGGGCAGAAACGCGGTTTCCACATTCTATAGTGACTCCCTGCAGGGCCTTCAGCAGCACCCGGACTATCTCTCCGGCATCCTGCGAAGCGGGGAAGACGCGCCCGCCGTCCTCGACCGTGAAACGCACTCCCCTGCGCTCGAACCAAGCGAGGGTATCTTTATATGAATAATCCGCGAGAGTTCTCTTCATCAGGGATGCGCCACGCGGATACACTTCGTCCAGGCTGCGGACAGATTCGAAGGTATTGGTGATGTTGCAGCGTCCGCCTCCGGTAAGGGCAAGCTTGGCCAAAGGCCTGGGACCTGCCTCCAGAATACGGATGTCGGCACCGGGGATGGCCTCGTGCAACTGCGCTGCGCAGAAGCAACCGGCGGCACCGGCACCGACAATCGAAATCTTTGGTCTATTACTCAGCAACGGGCTCTACGACGGGAGCGACAGGTTCCACTGCAGGTGCAGCAGGCTCTGCGACGGGCTCTGCCACAGGCTCGGGAACAACAACGGGCTCAGGTACTGCGGGCTCTTCGGGAACTACAACGGGCTCAGGTGTGACTACAGGAGCGATGTTGGGGTTCTGTGCAGGTTCAGGGATCTCGGTGACGTTCTCCTGATTTGTAGCAGCCTTTGCGGATGCAGCTGCGGTCTTAGCCTCAGCCTTGATCTGCTTCTCAGCTGCGGCAACCATCTTCTTCGCACTGGCGACCTCGCTCTTTGCAGCCTTTACAGCATTCTTGCTGTCTGAAATCTTATTCTCTTCGCTCTTGATGAGTTCCTTGTCACGACTGACAATCTCCTGCAGTTTCTTTGCAGAAGCCTTGTCGCTCTTGATTTCGGAATCGACAGCGCTGATTTCACCTTCGATTAGAGAGAGCTGATACTGCTCGTCTGCAGTTATGGTCTTGTCGGCCTTGTATTGCTTCTTAAGGGCTGTGTAAGTGTCTTTTTTGGTTTTCTTGACAGCGTTCTTAGCCTTGATGGTGGCATTGGCCTGGTCCAGGGTGGACTGGTCTTTTGCAAGAACGAGCTTGAGCTCATTGATGGTCTTCTGGCTGGCTGCGATCTGCTTTTCGCTGATGGCAGTCTGCTCAGTGTACCTTGCCTGTGCTTCTTCAAGACCCTTCTGGGCCGAGGCGAGCATCTGTTCACCGTGAGTCTGTGCTCCGGCGGAGAAAGTGAGCAGCATTGCTGCTACAAAGAGAATTCTTTTCATATTGGTTGAGTTAAAATTAAATTGCTCTTTACCCCACAAATTTAGTAAAAAATTTATTCATTCGCCATCTTATAGATGTCGAGCATCTCTTTTTTGCCCAAAACTTTAAAATTGCCAACCTTGAAATCTCCCCCTCGGCTGCAGCGCAGAGCCATGGTCTCGATTTCCTCTTCTGTGGCCTTCCTGCCAATCAGTTCGGGTATGGATGCAGGCATGCCTATGCTGCGGAAGTAGTCTTTCATGGTGCCCAGAGGCTCTTTTCCACCAAGCACATTCCTCGAGAAGGACTCGAAGCGGGAAGGATCTTCGGACATAACATACTTCGCCCAGCTGCACCAGAGGGCGGCCAGGCCGGCCCCGTGGGCGACTCCGTACATGGTGCTGAGTTCGTGCTCGAGGCGGTGGGTTCCGAAATCCGCCACAGCCCCGCATCCGGTCAGGCCGTTGTGCGAGAGGCTTCCGGCCCACATTATGGTGGCGCGGAGTTCATAGTTGAAAGGATCTTCCAGCACCTTGCGGCCGGCATCCATGACGGTGCGCAGCAGCCCTTCGGCGATGGCGTCGGAGATGTCGAGATGTGTCTTGCTGAAGTATCTTTCGAGAGTGTGCATGAGGATGTCCGTCACGCCGCAGGCGGTCTGGAAAGCAGGCAGGGTGAAGGTGCGTTCGGGGTTCATGACAGCGAAGCGCGGGCGGCAGAAATCGCTGTTGCAGCCGCGCTTGAGCTCGAGTTCGTCGTTGGTGAGCACGGTGCTGTCAGACATTTCGCTCCCGGATGCGGGAATGGTCAGGACCACCCCCACAGGAACTGCTCCGGCAGGCTTCGCCTTGGCATCGAAGAAATCCCACACATCCCCATCGTAGGCCAGCCCATAGCCGATTCCCTTGGATGAATCGATGACACTGCCTCCGCCGACGGCGAGGATGAAATCCACCCCCTCGGCCTTGCACAGCGCTATCCCCTTGCGCACCAGCGACAGGCGCGGATTGGGCACTACCCCGCCCAGTTCCACGAACGGGATACCGGCGGCATCCAGCATCGTGCGTATCTTTAGCAGGAGCCCGCTGCGCTCGGCGCTGCCGCCGCCAAAGTGCAACAGCACCTTGTTTGCCCCATGTTTCTTCAGGAGGCACGGGAGCTGTTCCTCGGACGATCTTCCGAATACAATCTCGGTCGGGGTGAAAAAGTGGAAATCAGTCATAATATGCGTGGTTTTCGATTCAAAGACAAATGTAATAAAAAAGTTGTATCTTTGCGGCGAGTTTCGGGAGAAACAAGTGTAACAGGTACCACTATAAAAACTGCACAAATGAAAGAAAAGTACTCTACGACATTCCTGCTGATGGCAGTGGCGTTCACCGTCTGCCTCATCACATCCAATTTATTCGCAACCAAAGTGTTCCACCTCGGCTGGGAGATCAATCTTCCCGGTGCAGTGATCATTTTCCCCATATCCTACATACTGAACGACTGCCTCACCGAGGTCTGGGGCTACAGGAAGGCCCGTCTGGTAATCTGGACAGCCTTCGCCGCCAACCTCCTCGTGGTGCTCTTCGGGCAGCTGGTCGTATGGCTTCCGGCCGCCTCTTTCTGGGACGGTGGAGAGCACTTCGACTACATGTTCCGGATGGCTCCCCGAGTGGCCTTCGGCTCACTTTTAGCTTTCCTTGCGGGCTCCACGCTCAACTCCTTGGTACTCAGTAAGATGAAAGTGGCCGACAAGGGCCGTCGCTTTGGCACCCGAGCCATCCTTTCCTCCGTTGCCGGAGAGCTTCTGGACTCGCTCATTTTCATGCCCATCGCCTTCTTCGGAACCCCCTTGAAAGTGCTCGCTACCATGATGCTTTTCCAGGTGAGTTTCAAGGTGCTCTTCGAGATTATTATCCTGCCCGTCACCGCAATGGTTGTGCGCAGGGTAAAGGCCTCAGAAGGCATCGACACATTCGACGATGGCATCTCTTACAATCCCTTTAAACTATCTGATATTCAATAATATGGATTCTCGCAAAGATGAAGGGCTGCAGGCCCTCGGAAAGAAAACCGAATACAAGGTAAACTACGATCCCACCGTTCTCGAGGCGTTCGAGAACAGGCATCAGGGGAACGATTACTGGGTGCGCTTCAACTGCCCGGAATTCACCAGTCTCTGCCCTATCACTGGCCAGCCCGACTTCGCGGAAATCCGCATCAGCTATATCCCTGATGTGCGTATGGTAGAGAGCAAGAGCCTCAAGCTCTATCTCTTCAGTTTCCGCAACCACGGCGCTTTCCACGAAGACTGCGTGAACATAATCATGAATGATCTTATCCGCCTTATGGACCCCCGCTACATCGAGGTCACGGGCTTCTTCACGCCCCGCGGCGGCATCAGCATCCACCCCTACTGCAATTACGGACGCCCGGGTACAAAATACGAGGCGCTCGCAGAAAAGCGCCTCGCAGAAAGGGAGTAGGAATCTAATACTTGAACGAGCTTCCGCCGACGAATTCGCGTAGCAGCGACGTTGGCGGAATTTCGTTATCCGGCACCGGCACGAAGTAGTGTATGAACTTCAGCAGGCGGTGCGCCTCGGCGTATTCCGGGCAGTTCTTGGGCACACTGCCCAGGATGGGCTCCGCATGGTTGCGCAGCACGGCGAACTCCACCAGGTAGGCCGAATTGAACATGACGTCCGCATTCTCCTGGTAAGGATAGATCCACTTGTCTTCCGCGGCGCGCACCTTGGGCCACTGGCTGATGGTCTGGCGGGCGGTGAAAGCGCCCTTGTTGTAGTCGCGCACGATGCGCCTCAGGAGCCTGTTGTCGCTCGTGGGGATGCAGTTGTGGTCGTCCAGGGCGATGCCCGTGAGGGTAGATATGAAGATGCGGTATTTCCTCTTCTCGGATATCTTTGCGGTGAGCTTGGGATTCAGGGCATGGATGCCTTCCAGCACCACTATGTTGCCCGGGCCAAGCTTGTAGCGGCGGCCATTGTACTCACGTTTTCCGGTGGTAAAGTTGAACTGAGGCACTTCCACCTCCTCTCCGGCCAGAATCTTCATCAGATCCGCCTCCAGGGCATCGTGGTCCACGGTGTCGAAGTTGTCGAAATCGGGGCTTCCGTCCGGCAGCAGAGGGGTTTTTTCGCGGTCTACGAAGTAGTCGTCGGTGCTGAAGATGAGGGGCCTGAGCCCGCAGGCCTTCAGCTGCACGGCGAGGCGCTTGGATACCGTCGTCTTACCCGAGCTCGATGGACCGGTGATGAGCACCAGACGCAGCTTCCGGGGGCCCAGATAGCGCTTGTGGATCTCTTCCGCCATCTTCACTATCTTCTTCTCCTGCAGGGCCTCGGCTATCTGGATGAGGTCGCTGCCGTTGCCGTCCAGCAGGCTCTTGTTCAGGTCTCCCACCGTGCTCAGGCCCATGATATCGTTCCACTTGTGGTTCTCGGAGAACATGCGGAAGGTCTTGGGCTGATCCAGGTAGGGAGCGAGTTTATGAGGATTATGCTTGTTGGGCCCGATGAGGAGCATGCCGCCATGATACATGCGCAGGTCCCATTTTGTAAGATATCCGGTGGAAGGCACCAGGCGCCCGTAGTAATAATCTTTGGTCTTGCCCAGGGCGTAGTAGTCCATGTAGACCTGGCCGCTGGTTTCGAGGAGTTTCACCTTGTCTTCCGCGCCTATCTTGTGCATGATGTCTATCACCTGCTCGATAGGGGCCTCGAAGCGGTGGAAAGGCTGATTCTTCTCCACCATGCTGGCCATCTTGGCCTTCAGCTTATCCACATCTTCCTGGGTGACGGGCGATCCGTCCTGCTTCTGGAGCTCGCAGAAATAGCCGTGCGAGATGGGATGCTCGATGAAAATCCTGCTGCCGCGGAACACGTCTTTAGCGGCCTTGCAGAGGAGGAAGCAGAGGGAGCGGATGTACACCCGCATGCCGCTCGCAACCGTGGCATCGCAAAACTCCACGGTGCGGCTGTTGTAAACCCGGAACTTCAGCCCCTGGGAAACATTGTTAACTTTCGCTGATACAATGGGATACGGCTTTTCGAACTCAAACACCGGCAACATGTCGAGGAGCGTGGTTCCCTCCCTGAAAGCCTTGGTGGTGCCGGTGTTTTTGCAAAAGACTTGGATCATGGTGCAATTTGTGTCGGACAAAGATACAAAAAATAGATTATTTTTTTTACCTTTGCCCCATTGTTGAACTAAACTCTTTTTATGTGTAGAAATGAAGAAATTCCTGGTTGTTTGTGCAGCTTCCTTGCTGTTCTGCCTCCATGGAGCCTCGCAGGAGTTTATCCGCGTGGCCGAGGCTGACAACGCCGGCACGGGTGTCGGGTTGTCCGTTATTCCGAGGTTGGACCTCAATTACAGTGGCGATTTTACATTCGGCGATTCTTCTCTCTATTCACTAATCGAAGGTGATATCTCAGACTGGCTTTCCCTCAGTATCTGTAACCATTGGGCAAATTTCGGCCTGGACGACAACGGCAAATTCGACAAAGATGCCGTCAGGTCGCTTTATACCAATATCGGCAGAAGCGACGACGTCAACTGGCTGGACTGGGGCTATGCCACCGCTTCTTTCGGCAATTTCGGATTCTCCCTCGGCAAAATGCCAATGACCTTCGGCGGATTCGAATTCGATGCTTACGACGTGGAATCGTACTCCTTCCTTAATTCCAGTCTCTGGAATACCCTGCAGGTCTACCAGTGGGGTGCCAAGCTGGAGTGGACCAACGGGGCGGAGAACACCACGCTTTCCGCACAGGCGACTTCCTCCCCCTTCGGAGCGCACCCTATGGTGAGCAAGCTCTTCAACTACGCCCTCGAGTGGCGAGGAGAATACGGCGGTTTCTCCAATATCTGGAGTGTAAATGCCGTCCAGAGTGCCCCCGGCGAGTATTATCCCCTGATTTCCCTCGGCCAGCGCTTTGAACTCGCCGACAAGATCACCATCGGCCTGGACGCCTATAACGCCATAGGAGATGAAACCGAAATGATGGCCAAAGGCCTGACCATGATCCCATCCATCATCTATTCCCCCACCGAGAATCTCCAGTTCACCGCCCGAGTTGGCGCGGAGATGGCTGCCGAAAACCAAAACAAAGACATAGTCCTCGGCCTGGACGGCTACTGGCTTCCCACCGAATCCCTCCGCCTCCATTTCGCTACGGGCTACCGTCACGACGATGACATATTCGCCGCAACCATCGGCGTTATCTACTATCTGAATTTCTCCCTGAGATAATGGCAAAAGACGAACGGATCATCAATATCCAGCACCTCAGCAAGTCCTTCGGAGACAAGAAAGTGCTGGACGACATCAATCTCTATGTGCGCCGCGGCGAGTTCCTCACTCTCCTGGGCCCTTCCGGCTGCGGCAAGACCACCCTCCTGCGCATGATAGCGGGATTCATGCAGCCCGACGAAGGCAGCATCCTGCTGGACGGCAAAGACATTGCCGGCGTGCCCCCACACGAGCGTCCGCTGAACACCGTGTTCCAGCGCTACGCCCTCTTCCCCCATCTGGATGTGTACGACAACATCGCCTTCGGCCTCAAGCTGAAGAAAACTCCGGAGGATGAGATCGACAAGCGCGTGCGCAAGGTGCTCAAGCTGGTTGCCATGAGCGATTATGAAGACCGCGACGTGGAAACCCTTTCCGGCGGCCAGCAGCAGCGTATCGCCATCGCGAGGGCAATCGTCAACCAGCCCAAGGTGCTGCTCCTCGACGAGCCCCTCGCCGCCCTGGACCTCAAGATGCGCAAGGACATGCAGATAGAGCTGAAGGAGATGCACCGCAAGCTTGGCATTACTTTTATATATGTCACTCATGATCAGGAAGAAGCCCTTACACTCAGCGACACCATCGTGGTCATAAACGAAGGCAAGATACAGCAGATAGGCACCCCCACCGATATCTACAACGAGCCCGTGAACGCCTTCGTGGCGGATTTCATCGGCGAGAGCAACATTCTCAAAGGGCGCATGATCAAGGACCGCCGCGTGGCCTTCATAAAGCACCAGTTCGACTGCGTGGACGAAGGCTTCGGCGAGGATGTGCCCGTAGACGTGGTCGTCCGCCCGGAGGATATCTATTTCACCACCGATCCTGCCAAGTGCCAGTTCAAAGCTACTGTCAACTCCTGCATCTTCAAGGGTGTACACTACGAGATGTGGGTGGATACCGATACGGGCTATGAGCTTATGATCCAGGACTATGACCCCTACCCCGTAGGCAGCGAGGTAATGCTCTACATCGACCCGGACGACATCCAGGTGATGAAGAAGGAGCGCCGCTCCAATGTCCTGTCCGGTGTGGTGAAGGATGAGGAAACCATACGCATATTCGACGCCGACTTCCCCATCCCCAACGACTTCGAACCCGGCACCGACGTGGTCGTGGACGTTCCTTTCGATGGCGTCGAGCTTCTCGACAACCTGGACGAGGGCGTGCTCAACGGCGAGGTGCACTTCATCCTCTACATGGGAAATCACTATCACCTCTACGTCAAGACGGAAGACAGTGATTACTTCTACGTGGATACGAACGATATCTGGGACAAGGGAGACCTGGTCGGCATCAAGCTCCTTCCCGAGACCATAAAGCTTAGCAAGAAAGATGAAAACGATTAAAAGATCCAGCTGGTCTTTGCCATATTTCATCTTCCTGGTGATTTTCGTGGTGCTGCCGCTGCTGCTCATCCTGATATATGCATTGCAGGATGGCGCAGGGCATTTCACCCTCAAGAACATCGCCAAGTTCTTCTCCGACGGGGATTCGCTGAGCACCTTCGCCCTTTCCATCGAAGTTGCCATCGAGAATACGGCCCTCTGCATACTGATAGGCTACCCTGCCGCATGGATCCTTGCCAACAAAGACCTTAACCGCAGTGCGGTCACCGTGGTGCTGTTCATCCTTCCAATGTGGATTAACGCGCTCATGCGCACGCTTGCCACGGCGGAACTCTTCACCATGGCCGGCATCCAGCTTGGCAAGGGAACGCTTCTCTTCGGTATGTGCTACGACTATCTGCCGTTCATGATCTATCCTATCTATAATGTACTCAACAAGATGGATAAATCCTACGCAGAGGCCGCCCAGGACCTTGGAGCCACTCCGGGAGAGGTATTCCGCAAGGTTACGCTCCCCCTCTCCATGCCCGGCATCATGAGCGGTGTGATGATGGTGTTCATGCCTACGGTCTCCACCTTCGCCATCTCTGAATTCCTCACCAACAACAAGATAAAGCTCTTCGGTACCATCATCCAGGAGAACATCAACAATTCGATGTGGAACTATGGTGCGGCGCTGTCGCTCATCATGCTCATCATCATAGGTATAACAACATTCCTCCAGGGAGGTGACTCCGAGGAGGCCGTCAGCGGAGGGGCGATATGATGAAGACCAGCACCAAATTACTCTCCAGAATCTATATCTGGCTGATACTCATCATCTTATACGCTCCTATCGTATTCATCGCGGTGTTTTCATTCACCGAGGCAAAGAGCCTTGGAAACTGGACCGGATTCTCCATGAATCTCTACAAGAATCTCTTCACGGGCAGCATGCAGAATTCATCCGCCCTGCTCTCGGCCGTAGAGAACACCCTGCTGATTGCGCTGATCGCTTCGCTTCTGGCCACCATGCTTGGAACCGTTGCGGCCATAGGAATCTACAACATGAAGGGACGTGCGAAGAACGTGATGACCTTCCTTAACAATATCCCGATGATCAATCCGGATATCATCACGGGTGTCAGCCTCTTCCTGCTCTTCGTCTTCCTGCGCATCTCGCAGGGCTACACCACCGTCATTCTGGCCCATATCACGTTCTGCACGCCGTACGTGGTGCTCAATGTGCTTCCGAAGCTCAGCCAGATGAATCCCAATATCTATGAGGCCGCCCTGGACCTCGGGGCCACTCCCGGCCAGGCGTTGCGCAAGGTGATGATCCCTGCGCTCCGCCCCGGAATGATATCCGGCTTCATCCTGTCGTTCACCATGAGCCTGGACGACTTCGCAGTCACGTTCTTCACGCGCGGCACCATAGGGCTCGACACTCTGTCCACATATATTTATGCCGATGCCCGCAAGGGCGGCCTTACCCCGGAGCTCAAGCCTCTCATGACCATACTCTTCTTGATCATACTGGTTGTGCTCCTGGTCATCAACATACGTCAATCCAAGAACAACGATAAGAAATGAAAAAACTGTTGATTGCGGTGGCTGCACTGATTGCAGCTGTGGCATGCTCCTCCAATCGGGAGGCGTTCCTCAAGGTCTATAACTGGTCCGACTACATCGACGAGTCGGTTCTCCCCGAATTCGAGGAGTGGTATAAAGCCCAGACCGGCGAGGAAATCCATGTGGTTTACCAGACCTTCGACATCAACGAGACCATGCTCTCCAAGATCGAGAAGGGCCACGAGGATTATGACGTTGTCTGCCCTTCAGACTACATCATCGAGCGCATGCTCAACAATTCCCTCATCCTTCCCCTGGATTTCGCATCCATCCCGGATTCCATCAACTACATAGCCCTGAACAAGTCCCCCTACATGCACAAGATGTTCAAGGAGATCAATCCGGAAATCGATGCCAACGATTACTCGGTTCCCTACATGTGGGGCACGAGCGGTATAATCTACAACACCAGGGAAGTTACTGCCGAAGAAGCAAGCACCTGGGATGTTATTCGCAATCCCAAATTTGCCGGACAGATCCTTATCAAGGATGCCCCCCGCGACGTCTACGGACCTGTGCTCATCTACCTCAAGCAGAAGGAGTTAGCCGAGGGTAAAGTCACCCTGCAGGAACTTATGTGGGACTCTTCCGATGAGTCCATCGCCGCAGTGGAAGCCTACCTGAAACAGGTAAAGGACGGCGTGCTCGGCTGGGAGGCCGATTTCGGTAAAGACCAGATGACAAAGGGCCGCGGCGTAATCTCCCTTAACTGGAGCGGAGATGCAGTCTGGGCCATAGAAGAGGCGGCCGAAGTCGGCGTTTCGCTGGATTACGCAGTTCCCGAGGAGGGCAGCAATGTCTGGTTCGACGGCTGGGTTATCCCCAAGTATGCTAAGAATATCAAGGCTGCCAGCTACTTCATCGACTTCATGTGCCGTCCGGACATTGCCATCCGCAATATGGAAGAGACCGGCTACGTTTCCGCCAATGGTGCATGGGAAGTTCTGGAAAGCCAGATAGATGAGGAATACGACCCCATCGACCTCAGCTACTTCTTCGGTCCCGATGCCGACAGCGTACATGTAAACCCTGTCCTCTACCCCGATCAGGAAGTAATCGACCGCTGCGCCCTCGAGCATGACTGGGGTGCCGACACCGACAAGCTCCTGGCCATGTGGTCCCGCGTGAAGGGCGACAACGCCAGTTCCATGACCTACATCATCATCGTCATAGCCATCGTTGCTCTGGCCGCCGGATATGTTGCTTCCAAGAAGAACAAGAAGCACGGTCGCAAGACTCACAGAAAGAAATAATTAAAACTATACCAATATGTTAGACTCAACTCGCGGCCTCTACGTCGCACACTGCGAAAACGGCCCCATATCTATTTGCGGTAAGATGGCCAACCGCCACGGACTGATCGCCGGCGCCACCGGAACTGGTAAGACCGTCTCCTTGCAGGTGCTTGCAGAAACCTTCAGCCAGGCAGGAGTCCCCTGCTTCATGGCCGACATGAAAGGCGACCTCAGCGGCGTCAGCCAGCCCGGCGCCATGAGCGGCTTCATCGAGAAGCGCATGCCGGAATTCGGCATCGAGAATCCGCAGTTCGCAGGCTGCCCCGTACGCGTCTACGACGTCTTCGGCGAGCAGGGACATCCCATGCGCACCACCATCTCCAACATGGGCCCCATGCTCCTCAGCCGTCTCCTCGGCCTCAATGAGGTGCAGAGCGGAGTGATGGACATCATCTTCCGCGTTGCGGACGATAAGGGCCTGCTGCTCCTCGACCTGAAGGACCTCCGCGCCATGGTAGGATACGTGGCCGAGCATGCCGCCGAATACCGTGTGATGTACGGAAATGTGACGGAAGGCAGCATCGGAGCCATACAGCGCGCCCTCCTGAGCCTCGAGAGCCAGGGTGCCGAGAAATTCTTCGGCGAGCCCGCCTTCGACATCTACGATCTCCTTCAGACCAACTGCGGAAAGGGCATCCTGAGCGTTCTGGCGGCCGATAAGCTTATGCAGAACCCCAAGCTCTACTCCACCTTCCTCCTCTGGCTGCTTTCCGAAATCTACGCCAAACTGCCCGAGGTCGGCGACCTGCAGCTCCCCAAGTTCGTATTCTTCTTCGACGAAGCTCACACCCTCTTCGAGGAGACTCCCAAGGCGCTGGTAGACAAGATCGAGCAGGTGGTCCGCCTGATCCGTTCCAAGGGCGTGGGCGTATACTTCATCACCCAGTCCCCTACCGACATCCCCGAGAACATCCTCGGCCAGCTCGGAAACCGCATCCAGCACGCCCTGCGCGCATATACTCCCAAGGATCAGAAGGCCGTGCGCACCGCCGCCGAAACCTTCCGCGCCAACCCCGCCTTCAAGACAGCAGACGCCATCATGGAGCTCGGCACCGGCGAGGCACTGGTCTCCTTCCTCGACGAGAAGGGCGCACCTTGCGTCGTGGAGCGCGCCAAGATACTCTTCCCCCTCAGCCAGATAGGAGCCATCACCGAGGCCCAGCGCAAGCAGCTGATCAACAGCTCGATGATAGCCGGCAAGTACGATACTCCCATCGACCGCGAAAGCGCATTCGAGGTGCTCCTGGCAGATGCCAAGCGTGCCGAAGAAGAGCAGGAAGCCCAGGCGGCCGCTGTCGAAGAGCAGAAGGCCAAGAGCGAGAAGGCTGCCAAGGAAAACGGTAATTCAAAAGGAACAAAGAGCATTTTCAGCAAGATAGCAAAGGCTGCCGCCGGAGCAGTGATTACCAGCGTAACCGCTTCCGTGGGCACCGCTGTCGCAAATTCGGTGACCGGCAAGAAGTCCAGCACCACCAGCGGCAAGAACATTGCCAACAAGGCTATCAAGAGTGCAACCAGCACCGCTACCCGCACGCTCACACGTTCAATTCTCGGTAACCTGCTGAAGTAATGAAGCGTCTTGCAGTCTGCATACTGTTTGCCCTTTCAGTCGTGTCCGCCTTTTCCCAGACGGACACGACGGGCATTTATGCAGGCCGCAAGGACAGCCTCAAAGCAGCAGTTCACGTAGGACATCAGAAAGGCAATTATCTTTCGAAGATCAAGCCCATGAGGGTGGAGGTTATCTCCTCCGAAGGCCTTGCAAAGATGGCCTGCTGCAACGTTGCGGAGAGTTTCGAGAATTCCGCCAGCGTTACCGTCGGCTATTCAGATGCGGTCACAGGCGCCCGCCAGATACGCCTTCTGGGCCTCAGCGGCATCTACACCCAGATGCTGGACGAGTCCCGCCCTGTGATGCGCGGCCTGGCTGCCCCCTTCGGGCTCACCTACATGCCCGGACAGTGGCTAGAAAGCATACAGATAGCCAAGGGCTCAGCTTCCGTAATCAGCGGCATAGAATCCATGACCGGCCAGATAAACATGGAACATCGCAAGCCAACGGACGAGAAGCCCCTCTTCCTGAGCCTGAACGCCATGAGCGATTACCGCTTAACCGGGGACGTGGCATCATCCATCCAGCTTAGCGACCGCCTTTCCACAGTGCTGCTTGGCCATGTAGACAAGAACTTCCAGGCCATGGACATGAACGGAGACGGCTTCATGGACGATCCTCTGGTCACCCAGTTCAACCTGGCCAACCGCTGGTTCTACAACGGCGATATATTCAAGATCCGTCTTGGCGTGAATGCGATAAACGACCAGCGCACTGGAGGAATGCCCGGATACGACAAGAAATACTATCAGCCGGGGCATCCCTGGGGCAGCGTTATCGGCAACCGCGTATTCGGAGCTTACCTTAAGGTGGGCGTTCCACTGAGAGAAGACCACAGTTCCAGCGTCGCCATCGTTACGGATTACACCTGGCAGGATATGGACGCCTCCTACGGCGCTGGATTCTACCGCGCCAGACAGTATTCCGGCTTTGTGAACCTGCTCTACCGCAATCAGGTAAACGAGCAGCACGATTTCACCGTGGGTGCCAGCGGCACGTTCGACAGGTTGAATGAAGGGATGCTGCGACCGGTAAAGGCCTTGGGATGGAGTTATGACAACGCATTCAGCTACCTGGGGGATTTCAGCAATTATGCCGTCTATGGAGAGTACACTTTCCATGCCCACGAGCTGCTCACGGCCGTCACCGGAGTAAGCGCCAATTATTACGCCCATGCCGGCAGATTCTGCATTTCCCCGCGCATGACCGTCAAGTTTCAGCCCTGGGAGAACCTTGTTTTCCGCATGAACGGAGGCCGGGGAATCCGCACAGCCATGCCGATGACCGACAACATCGGTATATTCTCTACCGGCAAGTTCTTCACCGGTTGCTTCGACACCCATCCCCTGGAGGATGCATGGACCTATGGCGGCAATGCAACATTCTATCTTAATATAGGTGCGGATCCCGGGAATTCTTATCTGAGTTTCGACTTCTTCCGCACGCAGTTCTGCCAACAGCTCATAGTCGATTATGAGAAAGCAGAAAACATGATAGCTTTCTATGCCTCCGACGGGGCTCCTTCCTATACCAATACCTTCCAGGCGGATTTTGCTGTGGAGCCGATAGAACGCTTTACAGTAAACATTACCGCCCGGTACACCGATGCAAAGGTGCAGCTTGCCAAGCTCGGTCTCGTGGAACGCGCCATGACGCCGCGCTTCAAGGGTGTGCTGAATCTTCAGTACAAGACCAACCTTAGCAAGTGGATATTCGATTTCACCGCCGCCCTTAACGGCAGTTCCAGGGCCTATGATTTTATGAATATGGAAGGCGGCCGCACGCCTGTCTATCCTATGCTTTACGCCCAGATAACCAGGCGTTTCAAGGGTGTAGACCTGTATGTGGGCGGTGAGAACCTGACCGGATTTACCCAGAAAAAAGTGATTATAGGTGTCCCTGATGCTGCTTCTTTCGATGCCAGCGCTGTGTGGGGGCCTTTGATGGGCCTACGCGTCAACGCAGGGATGCGCCTTACAATATGGAAAACAAAATGATGCTATGAAAAAGATAATTATCACCTTAGTCCTGGCTCTCGGAGCCCTTTCCTTCACCGCCGCTCCCCTGCTCGCGGCATCAAAAGAATCAGCAGCCCTTCAGCAGAGCAAGAAAAAGAAGACTGAAACCGTCACCTTCACGGTAGGAATGCACTGCAAGAACTGCGTCAAGAAGGTCACCGACAACATCTCCTTCGAGAAAGGCGTCAAAGACCTCAAGGTCAGCCTCGAAGACAAGACCGTTACCATCATCTACGATCCTGCCAAAACCAACCCCGAGACCCTCAAAAAGGCCATTGAGAAGCTGGGCTATAAGGTCGAGTAAGGTTTTATTTTAGTTTCTTTTTTGTTTTTTATCAAAAAGGACTTATATTTGCACTAGAAAAAGTCCTACTCGGAAGCGAAGGCCCTGGTTCCACCACGGCGGTATATGTAGCTTAAGCGGGGCTTTTTTCTTTTATACACCCCCTTCCTTACGATACTCTGGAGTCGTAAACTTCCAGTGACGATATGGCATGGTCCAGAATTCCTTTGGGACAGAGATTGGAGTAGTCTTGCTGATATCAAAGAATTCTATTTCATTTGATTGTTGTATCAACCTAATAATGTGATGGAAAAGCTTCTCTTTTGCAATTGTGCGATGACCTCTATCTTTTGCTCCAACAGGAATCACTTCATTCTTCCTGTTAAGAATAAAAGACATTGAGCCCAAAACAATATCCATACACTGCAGTATTGAGTGTTTGCTAGAGTTAATCTCTACAATGTCATCCATGCGAATCTTTATTCGCGCCTTACGGAATCTAGCGTTTCGCTGCAGGGAGAATATATGCGATTTGAATGCATCTCTCTGGTCGATAGGATATGGAATTGCATCAAAATATAAGCGAAGATAGACGGGTTCATTCTTGCTCCCGTCGTGGTATATAAGGCCGAATGCATTTTTTACAAATTGGTAGTAAAGCAGCGAGTACTTGTTATGAATTTGATCTGGGCTCAAATTGGGAGGAGTCTGATCTGTTTCACGAAACATAATGCGTACCTTGAGACTGTTCTCCTTGATGAAAGAGAAAAAGTAATCCATTATCTGCTTGTATTTTTCCAGGTAATTCTCAGTTACCTTGACCCACTTGATTTCTCCTTTTAGGTTGAGTTCCAGTTTCTTGACATCAAGTGTTTCCCTTATTTTGTCATAGTCTTTGTTGCGAACAAGTACTCCACCGAAAAAATCGGTGTAGTATTTGCCATTGCTAACAGATTCGTCGCAGTAAATGATGTACTCCATATTTAAATTGTTATTATAGTCTGTCCCATTATTGGGGCGACTAAGGCAAATAAGTGTTTTGTGAAGTGAGCACCATCCAGAATGGAACTATCTGCTCCTTATTTCGTCATCGGCCGATTCGACGACCGTATGCTTTCAGCGCAAATATAATAAAAACGGAGAATATAACAATGATAATAATAGGCATAATTAATTGAAAATAAACGTTTTAAACGTTTAATGCGCATTTTTCGTACTATTGTCAAAACCTGTCAAAATAGGGCCGTACCTTTGCAGGCGTAACAAAAAAATTGAAATGCCATGAAGAACAAAGAAAGGTCTATCCGCAAAACCGCCGCAATCATCATCGGCAGCCTCGCCGTATGCCCTACCCTCGTACTCGGTCTGATGATGCCCTGCTTGTTCATCCTTCTCCCAATCATCGCCCTAATGATATACGGCATTGTATTGGCCTCATACCAGCTGACTGCATGAAGGAAGACCCCGCCAACCCCTACGCCGACATGCTCGACCTCCCCTACCCGTTCCCGTTCAGCCATCCCCGGATGTCGATGAAGAAGCGCGCCGCCCAATTCATGCCCTTCGCCGCCCTCTCGGGCATGATGGAGATGTTCGAAGCTACCCGCCAGCGATCTGATGAGGTGAGAAGCAAATAATTCAAAAATAATGTTGGAGAATAGACCAAAAGAGTTATATTTGCACGGAATGGTAATTGAAAAGACGATAGTAATTCAAGTATGCTAGGAGTCAAGTCAAATAGGAATTCTGTTAAAGGAGCATTCGCGGACAAGTTGCGCGAACAGATAATTACTGCCCCGACGGATCAACTAGCAGACAAAGTCCAAACTGAGATTCTCTACCATATTGTTTGGATTTCAAAAAAAACGATTACCTTTGCAGGCAGTTAAGTGATTCTACGGATTCACTGATCTAGGGCTGGCGGTTTTCGTCAGCCCTTAGTATTTTTTAGTTTGAAGAATTCTACTTGAAGAGCTTCTTGACCTTGTTCCACACCCAGAGGAGGACAACGGCGCCAATTACAGCGCAGATGATCTGTCCGTACCACTGAGACCAGAAGGATCCGCTCGCACCAAGCAGGCCGAGCAGCCAGCCGCCCACGAATCCGCCTAGAAGACCGATGATGATGTTCCAGATGAGGCCGCCCTTCTCCTTGATTACAAAGAATCCGGCAAGCCAGCCTGCGATAGCTCCAAAGAGCAATGTGAGAATAATGTTCATGGTGTTAGGTTTTAGTAATGGTTATACCGCAAAGTTAAAAAAACAAAGGAAAAGATGCAATACCGCGGCATCCCGGCTGGCAATATGAAAAATAAAGAGCCTCATTACAAAGCCGTTACCTGACGGCTTTATATTCAGAAAATGTTTAGCGATTCTACGGATTCGTGCTGCGGGGGGAGGTAATACTCCCTACCGCTTTTTTATTGATTATCTGTCATACAACTGTTTAAAGCCTTTCGAATTCAAAGGTATTTAATGTAAACATATCCGAGTAATAAAGGGGTCGATTTCGACCCCCTTTTTAGCTCTCTCAGGCATAATTGAGATGTTCGAAGCCACCCGCCAGCATTCCGATGAGGTGAGGAGCAAATGACATTCTTCACTCTTTTGTTTGGATATTAAATAAAAAGGATTACCTTTGCATTGGAATCGTCACGGGGAATTCGCCGAAGGGTTGACAACCTTTTTGAGTTCAAACTCAATTCGAGCCCCACTGAAAGTCGCGGCCTAGGCGGCTTTTATTTTTTTCTTTTTCTCGGTTTTGCCGTAATTGAGTACTGAACGTATTCCCCTTTGCTTTTCTGGTATCCTACAATTAAGCGAATATTCCTATAACGCATTCTTACAATAAGCGAAAATGCTTTTTGGTTTTTGTCATTTTGTTTTTTGGGACCGGCGGATACTTTTTTCGCATTTGAAAGAATTTCTGTTAGCTTGAATACAGCCATTGTTGACTCATATGATCGAGCCGCATGTTCATGTGTTTCATTATAAGACAATTGCTTAACTTTAATATTAGCCATTAAGGATTTATTCCACACCGATTTGGACGGATTATTGGCAATCCATACAGCATAGAAATCTTTAATCAGTCTCTCGCGGATTTTTATTTCTTCCCGCGTATTTCCCTTCGGTATCTCCATAACAACATTAATTGTGGTTAACCGCCGATATACCTGGCCTACACCAAATATTCGGCAAATAATAACTTAAATTGTGAAGGGAGCGTTGTCCAGAACGGAACCGTCTGCTCCTTATTTCATCATCGGCCGAATTCACGACCGTCAGCTTTCAGTGCAAATATAATCAAAGCGGCGAACAAGTCAATGAAATAGGATGTAAATTCTTGAAAATAAACGTTTTAAACGATTAACACACCACTAGCAAGATTTCTGGCCACCCGCCAATATTCCGATGAGGTGGGGAGAAAATAATTCAAAAAAAGTATTACCTTTGCAAATAGTTAAGTGATTCTACGGATTCACTGCACACTGGGCTGATGAGTTTATCGTCAGCCTTCAGTTTTATATAGCATTCGAACTCTATCCCCATCAAAAACCAACCACTTTTTCACGGCCTACAAGCCATTGTCAAAACCTGTCAAAACGAGGCTCTACCTTTGCAGGCGTAATCAAACATTTGCGCCATGAAAGACAAAGATAGAACCTTCCGCAAAACCACCGCCATCATCATCGGCAGCCTTGCCGTATGCCCCACCCTCGTCCTCGGCCTCGTACTCCCCTGCCTCTTCATCCTGATTCCGCTCATCGCGCTGATGATCTATGGCATAGTGCTCGCTTCTTACCAGCTTGCTGTATGAAAGAAGACCCCGCCAACCCCTACGCCGACATGCTCGACCTCCCCTACCCGTTCCCGTTCAGTCAGCCGCGGATGTCGATGAAGAAGCGAGCCACCCAGTTCATGCCCTTCGCCGCCCTCTCCGGCATGATGGAGATGTTCGAAGCCACCCGCCAGCATTCTGATGAGGAGAGGAGTAAATAACGTTTTGCGATATCACCGATTATTGCTATTTTTGAGTCACTAATAGCAACCATTTCTATGAGTGATATTGAGGAACTCCTGGCAGAATTGCGCAAGTTCAACCAGGAACGCGATTGGGATCAGTTCCACAACGGGAAGGATCTTGCAATCGGCCTATCCGTAGAGGCTTCTGAATTACTTGAGTCTTTCCTATGGAAGAACCCGGAAGATGTCAATCCTGACAAGGTGCGCGAAGAACTTGCAGACGTGCTGAATTACGCCTTCCAGATGGCAGACAAGTATAACCTTAACATCAAGCAGATCATGCTCGACAAGATACGCCGTAATGCCGAAAAATACCCCGTGAGCAAAGCCAAAGGTTCTGCCAAGAAATACAATGAGCTTTAGGATATGATTGTATATAGCGCAAATAAGGGACTGTTCGTCCAGGATGTAAAGACCGGCGTTATCGCAACCAAGATCCTGGATCTCATCAGAGAGAAAGGCCTGAACGCCGGGCAGGAACGTGAATTCGCCTCCTGGCAGAATTCAATGCAGTTTATGCGGAATATTGTCGATGACAACGAAATTGACGACGACGTGCAGATTGCCATTGAATACAACATTCCCCAGACGTCCAAACGTGTAGACTTCATAATAATAGGTGCCGACAAAACTGATAAAGACAACATCGTCATCGTTGAATTGAAGCAATGGAGCAAGGCAGAGGTGGTGGATGACGACATGCACTTCAGCGTCCGTACTTACGTTGCCAACGACAAAAGAATTGTCTGCCACCCCTCCTATCAGGCATATTCCTATTCCCGCTTCCTCAGCAACTATTCCCAGACCATCCACGAGAAAGACATCCATCTGATTCCCTGTGCTTACCTTCACAATTATTGGCCGGCCTATAAAGAGGCTCTGTCCGCCGATATTTATAAGGAATGGTACACTACCGCGCCATTCTTCATCATGGACGAGGTGAAGCAATTCTCGGAGTTCGTTAAGAAGTATGTCACCAAGAAGTCTGCCAACGGAGATCTCCTTTATTTGATAGACCACGGCCGCATCAGGCCTACTAAATCGCTTCAGGACGCCCTATCCACAATGGTACGCGGCACGCCTGTCTTCGACCTTTTGGACGAACAGGCCGTTTGCTTCGATATGTGCGTACGGACTATGCTCCAGTGCCTGAAAGACCAGAAGAAGCGTACCATTTTGATTCAAGGTGGCCCTGGGACGGGTAAGTCGGTCCTGGCGGTTAACCTTTTGATGCACTTTATTACCTGCGCCTGTAACGCTGCTTATGTTACCAAGAACAGCGCGCCCAGGCAGGCATTCTTGTCCATCCTTTCAAAGAATAAAGCGGAGAACATTGCCGAGATCAGCCAACTCTTCCGCTCCCCTTTCCGCTTGGCAGATGCACCCAGGAATTCCTACGATTGCCTTATCGTGGATGAAGCCCACCGGCTGGTTAAGAAGATGTATGGAGACTGGCATGGAGAGAACCAGGTGAAGGAATGCATCAACGCTTCTCTCTTATCGATTTTCATGCTGGACGAAGACCAGGCCGTCACTACAAAAGATATCGGTAGTGTTCAGGAGATTACAAGATGGTGCACGGAACTGGGCTCAGCCATCATTATGCGGGAAGAGACAAAACTCACCTCCCAGTTCCGCTGCAATGGCAGCGATGCATATATCCAATTCATTGACAATCTCCTCCAACGCAAAGAAGAGACTGTGGCAGTCGCCCTGTCTGAACTCAACTACGACTTCCGCGTTTTCGATGATGCACACGAAATGCGTGAGGCCTTAAGGGAGAAGAATGCCATTGACAATAAAGCTCGCATGGTGGCCGGCTACTGCTATGATTGGAATGTCAAGAACCATCGCGGAGATGTAGACATCGTGCTTCCTGGAGGCTTCCAGGCAAAGTGGAACCTTGAAGGAGACAAGATCTGGGCAATCAATCCCCGTTCTTTCGAAGAAGTAGGTTGCATCCACACTGCACAGGGCTTGGAATTCGATTATGTAGGCGTTCTGATTGGCAAAGACCTCACCTACGATAAAGCCTCAGGCCGCGTTTTGACCAACAAATCCGCCATTTCAAAAGACGACAACTCATCCGGCATCCGCACGGCAAGCGATGATGATGCCCGCCGACTGATACTGAACACATACAAAACCCTCCTGACTCGTGGTCAAAAGGGCTGTTTTGTATATTGTGAGGATGATGCATTGAGGGAGTACCTTAAGGCAATGATAAAAAGATAATCGATCCTTTTTTGCAGATTTGTAAATAGTTCTTACATTTGCAGAAGTAAAAGAGAGATGGTCGTCGCATTAGGCCAACGTTTTTAGAGCATATTATTAGGGTCACCTTTTAATATGCTCTTTTTTAAAAATCCACTAATTATTTAGTATCTTTGTTCACGTAAACATTGCTTATGAACTCTATCGGAAACATCTTCTGGCTTATCCTGGGCGGCATCATCATCGCCCTGATATACTACATAGTGGGCCTGCTATTGTGCTTTACAATCGTCGGCATTCCGTTCGGTGTGCAGCTGTTCAAGCTGGGCACGTACGCGCTGTGGCCTTTCGGGCACGAGCTGGTGAACGGGCCGAATGAGCCGGGATGCCTTTCCATAGTGATGAATCTCATCTGGGTTCTCTGCGGATGGTGGGAGGTGGCGCTCCTGCACATATTCTTCGGCATCATCTTCTGCATCACCATCGTGGGCATCCCCTTCGGCCTCCAGCACTTCAAAATGGCCATCGGCTCCATCTTCCCCTTCGGAAAAGAAATCAGATAATCACGCATCCGCGAAGGTCTTGCCGTCGCTGAGGGTGATGCGGAGTTTGGTGTACTCGCAGTGGAAGTCGTTCTGCAGGCGGTGCAGGTAGCGGGCGCATTCCCATTTGCACATGGGGAGGTCGTGCAGGAGGTAGTTGCCGCAGGCTTCGGGGCGCGTGGCGGGCACTTCGTCCTGCGTAAGGATCCACTCCAGGCATTCGATGGTTAGCGCACGCATGTCCTGCACGCTGTACTCCCCCGTCATTATCACATACATGCCCGTCAGGCAGCCCATGGGACCTACATAGACCACATCTTCCTTTACCCTTGAATTGCGGAACCAGGTGGCCATCAGATGCTCTATGCTGTGGATGGCGGCGGGTGCGACCGCGGGTTCCTTGTTGGGTTCCGTGATGCGCAGGTCGAAGGTCGTGAAGCCCTTGTCTACCCGGGACACGTAGATGCCCGGCTGCAGGTGCGTATGGTCTATCGTAAAGCTTTGTATTACTTCCATATAGCCTAGTATGTGAATCCAAATTCATCGATGTAGAGGGTGGAGCCTGCGACGGGTGCATTGTTGCTGGCAGAGGCGATTACGACAACGTACGTAGGGTTGTGGTCGTTCTTGTACGTAATGTCTATGCTGAAGTCTTCGTAGGCGCTCATCTCCTTGTCGTATACCTTTTTGCCGTAGCCAACGAGGCCAGGAACCGCTTCTATGCCATCTACAAAGGCGTTTACGACACCGGCCTTATAAGGAGCATCCCATTCGCCCAGAGCGACGAATACGAAGCCGTTATCGGCCCCCTGGGGCTTGTAGCATGCATATCCATCCAGAGTTTTGGGGCGCTTGATAAAGGGAACGCCATACAAGATGGTGGGATTGTCGAAATCGAACATGTCGTATGTGCCCGTGAATACCTGAGCGGGTATGGTTTTAAACACTTCAGTCACTTCCCGTGTCTGGAGTTTCATCGCAGCCTTTCCTTCACCTGCGCTGGCGACAAAGTCCGCCTCTTTGCTAACAACGGCATAACCGACTAAAGAAAGGAAGTAATTGGCTGAAGACCAATAGTTTCGTTCCTCTGAATTGGCCCCGCTCGCATAGGGAGAAGAATCCGTATCCCACATATCGAAATTCATGTTATACAGGTCTCCGGAGGGCTTTGGTTTGAGAGTGGCTATCAGCGTCCACACATAATCGTCGTAGGTGGTGAGGGTGACGGTGAGAGCTTCGCTCAGGTCTATCACGTCCCCGACCTTAATGGCAGGATTGCATTCCGCCCCTTCAGTGTACTTGAACTCTGTTACCTTCAGTGCCTTGGGATCGGCGTACCAGGGCATTATGACCTCGATTTTCTTGTCGGAAGCATATATATTGCAGTCTACCTGCCCTTCAACCATAAAAGATTCTATATATGCCGGAACTTCCTTGTGCACCATATCGTTCCACTGTTCGGTGCAGGCCAGCATCGAAAGCGCTATTCCTATAAGTATGATGATCTTTTTCATGGCTCTTAGAAGTTATAACTTACACCTATGCTGAGTCCCAGGAAATCCGGTTTGTAATTGGCGATCACCTGGGAGCGCTTGCTGGAGGGTTCTCCTTCTTTAATCTCGTTACTCCAGGTCTTGCCTATCTGCAGGAACGGAAGGGTAAAGCTTATTGCGCAGAAATCGTTCACGAACACCGAGAGGCCGGAGCACATCTTGAAAGCAAAGCTGAAATCATCCGAATAGGTGCCAAGTTTGCCGCGATCGGTCTCTTCATAGTCTTTGGAGTAACCGCGCTTGCCGCCAAGGCATCCCTCACCGTAAATGGCAAATATCTTGCTGTCGAACAGGGGTATATATGCTCTGCAGAAGATATCTCCGGTGAGGTGCATGGCATCTATGTGCCTGTTCTGCAGGGCCACGAAAGACAATATGCTTCCATTGTCGATATCCACATTCGACTGTTCATATCCGAAACGGACGCCGACCGCCATGTTGTTTGCGAAGAACCAGGCCCCGGACGCGGAGATGTTCCCCATCGTGGCCTGCCCGCTCAGATCTTTCACGATGCCGTAGAGGGATGTGCCGGTCGTTTCGCCAAGGCCTTCGGCGCCGTATGTCCTGTAGCCGCCGGAGAAACCGATCTGCCATGAGCCTTTTTCTATGTAAACGGACTTGGGATCGCCCAGACCGCGGTCGACTTTACGCGCCTGCAGAGGCAGCGCAGTGGCCAGAACCAGAATTGAAAGAACGAATTTATTCATATGCTTTATTCACTTGAAATCAGGTAATCCGCCGAAGCCAGTTCACCGGCAATCCAAACCAGGTCGCCTTCCGCGAACACGAAGTCCGGCTTCGGATTGGTTATAATCTCCCCGCCGCGCATTACGCTTATCACCATGCAGGCGAACTTCCTCATATCCACCGACTTAAGACTCCTGCCCACCAGGTAGGAATCCGCCTTCAGCTGCACGCTGCGCACGTCGAACGCGGACTCTTCGGCCGCCTCGGCATCGGCAACCGCATCCGACATCATCTTCTTGAGTGCCGCCAGCTGGTCCTTGGTTCCCACGGCCAGGAGGCTGTCTCCCGGGTAGATGTATTCATCTCCCGCAGGGATGAGGATGCTGCGGCTGCCGCGGGTGATCTTGATAATGTTGGCGCCGGTCTCCGCCCGGAAGGGTATATCCTTCAGCTGACGGCCCACCAGCGTGGAATCCGCCGATACCTTGATGGCCTCCAGGTGCACGTCGTAGCCGCCCATCTTGGCCCGGATGGAGCTGGTGACGGGCTTGCTCTTGCGCTCCTGCATCTCCTTGGCGTGCAGGTTGTCGAAGAACTGGCTCTCCATGGAAACCGCCCTGCTGCGCATGCGGGAGCGGGAGAAGAGGAAGAAGACCACTCCCCCGACCAGCAGCAGCACTACCGACCATCCTGCCAGCTCGAAGTGGGTGGAGATGATCGCCAGCACGTAGCCGAGGGCGAGGAAGAAGCGGCCCAGCAGCAGCCCGAGGATAGGCCAGCGGTTGGCCGGTTTCGCCTTCATGAGGTTGCGCGCATATACGTCGGTGGCACCCTTGTTCACCGCCAGCCCGTAGAGCAGCGGGGACATCACCAGCAGGGTGATACCCACGGCCACCAGGTTCTTCAGGAATCCGCTCGCATCCGGCATCAGGCGGCCTACAAGGGGCTCCAGCCATGCGCGGGAGGCGATCATTATGGCAATGAGGATAACACTGTAGACGAAGATGCGGAGGAAGTAGGCCGACAGCAGCTTGTGCCAGTCGCTCTTCTCCGCGGCGGACGAGGTGGCATGGCTCTCCATCTGCTCGATGCGCGCCAGGGTGCGGGGTTTGAGCTTCCGCAGGAGCCACTGGTGCGAGGGGCCCGCCAGCCGTATCATGTACGGCGTGGTGAAGGTGGTGATGACGGACACCGCCACGATCACGGGGTAGATGAAGTCCCGCATCACGCCCAGGCTGACGCCCACTCCGGCGATGATGAATCCGAATTCACCGAGCTGTGCGAGGCTGAAGCCCGTCTGCACAGAGTTCTCGAGGCCGTTGCCGGTCAGGAGGATGCCGGAGGCGCTGAAGAAGATGTGCGTGACGATTACGAGGACCGCCAACAGCAGGATAATCAGCCAGTTATGAAGGATGACCTCCGGCGCTATCATCATACCTACCGATACGAAGAAGATGGCGCCGAACAAGTCCTTGATGGGGCGTACCAGATGCTCTATGTGCTCACTCTCGATGGTTTCTGCCATGATGGAGCCCATGACGAAGGCGCCCAGTGCGGAGGAGAAGCCTGCAGCCGATGCGATGGTGACCATCGCGAAGCAGAGGCCTATGCTCACCAGGAGCAGAATCTCGTCGTTGACGTACTTGCGGGCCTTCTTGAGCATCGTGGGGATGAGATAGATGCCCACCACGAACACCAAGATGATGAAGAAGAGCAGCTTGGCCATTGCTCCGGCCAGCTCTCCCCCAGCGAACTGGTTGGACACCGCGAGGGTGGAGAGCAGCACCATCAGGAGGATGGCGATGAGGTCTTCCACCACCAGCGTGCCGAACACCAGGCCCGCCCAGGGCTTGTCTTTCAGGCCCATGTCTTCGTAGGATTTGAGCACGACGGCGGTGGAGGACATGCTCATGAGGCCGGCCAGGAATATGCTTTCCATGACCGTCCAGCTGAGCGCCTGGCCCACTATGAAGCCGATAACGAATACTCCCAGGAACTTGGTTCCTGCAGTCACCAGGGCTCCGCTGCCTACTTTTAACAGTTTCTTGAAGCTGAATTCCAGGCCCAGACCGAACATCATGAAGATAAGGCCTATCTCGGACCATTGATGCACTGCTTCGGCGCTGGAGATGCTGAAGAAGAAATCGATGTGCGGGCCGATGAGGAATCCTGCGATTATGTATCCCAGGATCAGCGGCTGCTTGAGGGCCTTGGAGATAATGGTGAACACGCCTGCCGAGATGAGGATCACGGCAAGGTCGCGCACAAGATTCAGTTCGTCACTCATCAGTTCTCTCCTATCAGTTTAACGGGACCCAGCAAGCCTGAGGGCAGGAGTTTGTCGCCGGCGTTGTAGAAGCGGCGTACATTAGTAACGGGCTTCTCTCCGCGCTGGCGGTCCCCTATCATCCGGTTAACCCAGAGGTTGGTCACGTTGACTTCTATGCTGTTCTCTCCTTCTTTAAGGTACGGCAGGATGTCTGCGCTCACGTAGGGTTCGCGCCAGAGCACTCCGGCGTTGTGGCCGTTGATTATGAGTTCTGCCATCACGTTCACCGTGCCAAGGTCGAGTCTGGCCTCTTTAAGGCTTTTTAGCGCGCCTTCGGGGATAGTGAAGGCGGACTTGTAGTTGGCCGTTCCGGAGAAGTATTTGACCACAGGGTCGCTGTTGGAGGTCCAGTCGTTAAGGGTGGAGAAGGTCTCTGTGGCCTTTTCGCCGCCCTTCTGGCAGAATTCCACATCCCACCAGCGTTCGAGGGTGAGGATCTCTTTTTCTTTGTATTCGGGCTTGGCGGCCGGGATGTCCAGAGGGCTGTCTGTCAGCAAGTAGAACAGGGCATCTCCTTTCTTGAGAGATACATCTATGCATGTGCGCCCGTCTGCCTCCCGGGAAGGTATACGCACGGCCTCCCCGGTTTCAGGGTTGAGAAGTGCCGCATATTTTCCGCCATCGCGGAAAGAGACGCTCCCCTTCCACTCGGCACCGGTGAAATTGCATAGCCAGTAGATTTCTGCAGTATCCAGTGAACGGTGAACGAACTGGACGCCGTTGATAGCTGTGTCGTGGCCGCGTTTGTTCCTGGGAACATCCCCATCGTAGATATGACTGATTCCACAATCGAGTTCAACATCCTTCCGGACGTCTGATAGCGTGAGCGCATCTGCAAGTTCTTCAAAATAACACACTGATGCCCCTTTGGATATCAAATACGCAATACGCTCATTCATTTTTTCAGACATATTGCGGCGCGCAGCAGGAGTCAGGACAAGAAGACGGTAACGCTGCCCGCTGTCCGTAACAAGGCAATTCCCTTCAGGCCGCACCACATTCAGCAGAACGTCGGGGCTTGCATAATCGAAGTTGTAGCCGTATGGTATCCTGGGCAGCATTCTTATGTACTCTCCACCGTATTCGGATGTGGCATTGGTATCCTCGCCATAGAAGAGAAGTATATCCGCGACATTCCGCCCGGCCTGCAACATCTGGCAGCTGCGCGCAAGATAATCCGTCCAGGCCTTAGCATAGGGTGCCCAGGTCTCGTTGCGATGGAACCATTGGCCATATTTGAACAGCCCGAGACCGGGCAGATAGTCGTCCGACGGCTGGGATGCGCTGTCGTGGATCACAAAACGATTCAGGCCACTGGCCAGTGCAATATCTGCAATACGCTTGATATTACCCGGATAATAAGTGTAGGCCCGCTTGTCTTCGCCGTTGACGGTGAACGATTCGGCCGCAGCGATGTTCTGCCCGTAAATATGTGCAACTGAAGCGCTTTCGCGTATGTCGGATATGGAAGATGCCAGCATTGAGCCGGAAGGGCTTTCCGTCATCCAGATCGCAGACATGGGCACCGTGGCTTTCTTCTTGGCATCCATACCGTCTCCCATGAAAGCCCGTCCGGTTTCATGAGATTCTACGTAAGTGCCTTTCATTCCGTAAGAGGCGACGATCTCGTTAAGGCGGTTATAGTTCTCTGTGAAAAGCTCTCCCAGCGTCTGCCGCCAGTCCCGGATGAACTGCTCGCTGCGCTTGGAACTCTCGATAATCTGCCCGGTAAGAACCGGCAGCCAGGGCAGAAGGTCGTAACCGCGGCGTGCCTTGAACTCCTGCGGCAGCGTTGGTGTCCAGGTAGCAGGGCCGGCCTCATAACTATCTACAAGCATGTGGGTTACACCCCTTTCGCCCAGCATTCCTCCGGCAGCATCCTTATACATTTCTATGTATTTCCGGAAATAGCGCACCCATGCATCCTTATCCATCTTATCCACTTCCAACCCGGTCGCATTGGGAGATGCCGGATGGTTCATCTTCCCTGTAAGAGATGCCCCGAAACGGTAGATGCGCCAGCGTCCGGAAGGGAGTTCGCAGTCGAGGGTGCCATCGGCGCTCATCTTATCGGTCAGCACAAGCACATCGGCGGAAGCGGCGCAGGCTTTTACATCTGCAGTCGGGGTGTCGAAACGGTTAAAGTCGTAGCAGTTCGCAAAGCCGGCCTTTTCCTCTACATGCTCCAGGCGCCAGACCGTATGTAACTGTAGATCAATGATATTCTCTCCGATTACCCTGAAATACTTCGACCATGTCGGGGAAATATTCATTGTGGTGAAGTCCTGGGGAGATTTGGGGATCCTGGCTATAGTTCTCCAGCTTTTCCCATCTTTGCTGGCCTGAATCTCATTCTTGCTGCAATAATCCCCCTCCCTGGGCCGGACACCTGTAGGCAGGGTCTGCAGGGTAAAGGATCGGATAGTCTGCTTCTTGGGGAAACTGACTGTGACCGATTTGGCGTCTTCTGCCTTGGAAACCGTGGCGCCCATATCTTCCATGCTGAGTTCCTTAGAGGGAATCTTAACTGCAACTACCGCTATATCATAGCCATAGGATGGCGCAGCTTTGGATTCTCTTCTCACGGGGATGTCTTTGTACGGGCCGGTAACCAAGGTGAGCGCAGGAAGCTGGACATGCACTTTTCCGCCCTGCACTTCCATGGCCTGCCACTCCAGCTTCTTCATTGCATCTTCCGGACTCACCCAGGGGCCGCCTGTGCAACTCCAGCCGGGAGCCGATGCGATTGTCATCTCCAGCCCCAACGAATCAGCCTTCTGCACCGCATATCGGAATGCCTCCTTCCAGGATTCGGAGAGATACGGGCGCTTGAATGGTGCCGCCTTGGGCATATTCACTCCCCCGGCATCGAACTGGTGAAACCCCGCGATGCCCACTGCATCCATCCACTCCAGGTCCTTCTTGATGCCATCGAGGGACACCTCGCCGTCCATCCAGTGCCACCAAACGTACGGCCTCGCAGCCCTCGTCGGGTTCTGGAACTGTTCGATTATTTTGTCGTTGCCATCCGGTGAACCTGCCAGCATGGCTAAAAGCATTGTCAGAATCATCTTCATATCCTACAAATTTAATAAAATTCGCGCAAAATCACTATCTTCGCGTTATGATGCGAAAGACCTCTATCCTCATACTCTGCGCGCTGGCAATTTGCGCCTGCAAGACCAAACAAAGCGCCCAGGAAGAAGAAAAGATATGGCCCCTCGGCTTCCGTACCGATACGCTTACCGTAAGGGAAAGTAAAGTGCAGTCCGGCGAGGTGTTCTACAAGCTGTTTACCCGCCTGGGCATGCCCGGAAATCAAGTTGCCAACCTCACCAAGGCTTGCAACGGCCAGTTCGACGTAACCAAGCTCCGTGCAGGCAACCAGGTGGATGCCTACTACGCAGGTGACACGCTTGCTCCGCTGCTGCGCTACGTGGTTTACCAGAAGGACCGCATCAATTCCACCGTTTTCCAGTGCTATGACTCCCTCGCAGTTTGGAACGTGGCCAAGCAGGTGGATACCGTCCGCAAATTCACCGATGTCACCATCAAGAACTCCCTCTGGAACGATATGATAGCCGCGGGCGCCTCTCCCCTCCTCATCCTAGAGCTGGCGGATGTATACGCCTGGACCGTGGACTTCTTCGGCCTGCACGAGGGCGACCGTTTCCGCGCCTTCTACCATCAGCGCGTCTGCGAAGACGAGATAATTGATATAATAGGTGTGGATTTCGCGGAATACACCCGCGGCCGGGACACCCTCTACGCCATCCGTTTCGATCAGGGCGACAACGGCAACAAGTACTGGAATCAGAAGGGTGAATCCATGCGCAAGGCCTTCCTGAAGGCGCCGCTCAAGTTCTCCCGCATCAGCAGCCGCTTCAGCTACCACCGTGTGCATCCTGTCCACGGAGTCGTAAGGCCCCATACTGCAGTAGATTACGCCGCCCCGTCCGGCACGCCCGTGCATGCTTTGGGAGATGGTGTCGTGCTCTCCGCCGGGGTCGGCAAGGGTGGCGCCGGCAATATGATCAAGATACGCCACAACAGCGTCTACACCACCGGCTACCTGCATCTGCGCGGCTTCGCCAAGGGCATCAAGGCCGGCGTCCGCGTAGCACAGGGCCAGACTATCGGTTATGTCGGGATGACCGGCACTGCCACGGGGCCGCATCTGGATTTCCGCGTGTGGAAGAACGGCACGCCGATAGATCCCTTGAAGCTGGAATCCCCCTCGGCAGAGCCTATAAAGAAGGAGAATCTGCCCGCTCTGGACAGCCTCTACCGCATCTACAAGGCAGAAATGGCCGGATATGGAAATTAGGCCGATTGCATACTACCGCGGTCCGCTGACCGAGAAGTTCGGCACCCCCAGGCAGGCTGGTCTGGTGCCGGATCTGGCGGGAACCGTGGAGTTCTGCGAAGGGTTCGAACCCGCTATGCTGGACGGCCTGGAGGGGTTCGACTACATCTGGCTTATCTGGGGTTTCAGCATGAACAACCCCGATGCGGCACCTTCTTCCAAAGTTCGTCCACCGCGCCTCGGGGGCAACGAAAAGATGGGCGTTTTCGCCACCCGCTCCCCCTACAGGCCCAATCCCCTGGGGCTTTCCTCCGTGCGTCTGGCGGGCATAGATGCTGCTGCAGGGCGCTTGCAGGTGCTTGGCGCCGATTTGGTAGACGGCACCCCCATCTACGACATCAAGCCTTATATAGTATACGCGGATTCCCATCCGGATGCCCGCTCCGGTTTCGCTTCCGAGGCGCCTGGCAAGGCCTTGAAGGTCGTTTGGGAAGACCCTTCCGTGCGGGATGAAAACCTGGAGGCCATCCTCTCCCTCGACCCTCGCCCCGCCTACCATGACGACCCCTCCCGCATCTACGGCCTTACCTACAACGGCCGCAACATCCGCTTCCGCATCGCAGGCAACGTGCTGACCGTACTTCGAGATTAAATCATTGATAATCAATATGAGGACACAACCTGTGACCTCTAATAGCAGCTTGAACAATCATACAAGATATGCTCCATTTGTCTTTACCGAGCAAGGTGTTGCGATGCTTTCTTCTGTTTTAAAAAGTAATGTGGCAATACAAACGAACATTGCAGGAGGAAGACCTTGGTTCGTTAAACGACTTGTCGGAAGAAGTAAGGAAAGACATCGATAATCTGTATGTTGCCAAAGGAATCCACGTCTACATACTGACGACCAAACGCAATACTGCCCACTACTCAGGCGTTACAGTCAATCGTTGGTTTTTCGATAAATAGTTGTATAGTTGAACAACTTATATTATATTTGCAATGAAAAGAATAATAGCCTATAAAGACTATTTCCTTGAGTTCTACGAAGCACTTTCGCAAAACGAGAAGGATAAACTGGACAAAGAAGTATTATGAAGAAGTCCGCAAATAGTACGTTTATCGATGTAACTAACCATCTGGAGAACAAGTTCGGTCCAGTTGGATCTAAAGGATGGGTTGAAGCAGAATCCCGTGCATGGGAGGAGTATAATGCGCAGATTATCAGAGATGCCCGAAAAGAATCCGGCATGACGCAGTCAGAAGTTGCAGACCGGATAGGGGCGGACAAAGCATATATATCCCGTGTCGAACACGGTATTACCGTTCCGACGGTTTCTTCATTTTATAGAATCATCTCAGCAATGGGAATGCGTGTTGTAATAACGCGGTGATGAATACACAAAGCCCGGCCGGTGTGATGTGACCCCCAAAAGTTGGACGGTTTAACATTAAAGCTTATTGGTAAAGAGTTCGGTATTGCACCGGACTCTTTCCTTTTAGTCTCAACTTTATCCGGTCGTGGTTATAGTAGTGAATGTAGGCGCGGAGCGCTTT
>JAFRSW010000012.1 GCA_017427385.1 Bacteroidales bacterium | reverse complement strand
GGTGGTGGCCGTGTTGCTGATGAACATGGAGAACAGGGCCGTCACGAGCATGAAACCAAGCAGGATGTTCTCACTCTTCTTACCGAAGGGCGTGAGGAGCACTCGTGCCAGATGCACGTCCAGGCCTATCTTGGTGGTTGCGATGGCCAGGACGAAACCGCCGATGAAGAGCATAACTACCGGATCGGCAAAACTGGCCATTACCTGTTTGTAACTGAGGAGTTGCCCGACGGCGGACGGATCGCAGATCCACTTGATGCCGGAGTCGGAGGCAAACAGGAGCAGCAGGACCATGATGCTGACTGAAGTGGCCCATGCGGGAACCAGTTCGAATACCCACATGAGAGTGGCATAGGCAAAGATAGCGATAATGCGTTGCTGCACCTGGGTGAGACCGTCAATTCCGAAACTCTCCGTCGGTATGAACCAAAGGACGAGGACGATGGCGGCCACAAAGATGAGTCCGATACTTTTCTTTTTTAATATGTTGGGGCTGAACCTGTTGCTCTGACGCAATTTATGCATCTCTGAAACCAGACTGAAACCTGTGAAATTCTTGAACATTGTATGGCTGAAATTGCGTTAAGAGATTATTCGTAAGTGAAGCGGATGTCCACGGGGATTCCGGCATTTTCCAGAACCCTTTTGTCGGAGAGGCTTTCCGGGCCTGCTACGCCATATCTGGCTATTAAAGCGTGGGCAGCATCAATGTCGCCATGGGCCTGGATACGGAGAATATCGGCGCCGAGGGTTTCCAGGGCATGCCAGGTGTTGTCGTAGTCGATGCTGTAACGACCGGAAGGGTTCCAGACGATGGCCTTGCTCTCCAGCAGGTAGTTATACACGACGATATTGGCGATGCCCGTAGGGTCGGCCGCTCCGAAACGGGTGGAGCGGATGGTGTTGGTGACGAAGGTGGTGAGCACGTCTTCTTTCTGGAAGAGTGCGGAGATGTTGTAGGCTTCGGCTTCCTGTGCGCAGAGCCAGGCGCCCAGCACATTGGACTTGGCTTTCTCCAGCGTGAGGGCTTCGTTTCCGAGAGCTTCGGCCACAGTTCCCATACCGTTGACGGTTGCCTTTACGCCCAAGCCCTTGGCAATCTCGCGGAATACGATGAGCCAATAGAATGCGCTGGCATCTACGTGAGGCTGGAAAGAGTCTTCCAGAAGGGCACTGCCTACCGGGTGTACGGTGCGGTTGAATTTCTCGCGGATGATGTTGTCGAAGATGATGGTTCGGGTGCCCAGTTCCTCCTGGGCTTTCGCATCATAGGGGAAGTTGATTCCGATGACTTTGTAACCGGCATTGGTGTAGCCGCTGCAATATAGCACGTTGCAGGAGAAGATGTCGGATTCGGCCCCGGGGACGAAATCGTGGTTGGCGGCGTCGCCGGGGAGCATTTTCTGATATTCGGGCATACGTTCCGACAGGGCGTTGAGTTCTTCGGTGCGTTGCAGGTTCTTCAGAAGGACATAGGCGCCGTAGGAAGTCTTTGTCCCATAAAGACCGTCGTCAGCGGCCTCAATAGGCCCGATAACCAGATCCATCTTGCTGTCGTTCATCTCCAGCCAGGCCTTGTTGGCCGCGTAGTAATCATCGGTCTTGAGACCTTCTATCATATTGAGGAGATAGTGCCGGACGCTTTCCTTGATGGTGACGTCGGCGGCGCGGTGGAGGTAGCCCTCAATCTTGTCGATTGACTGGGCAAAGGCATCGTGGTACCAGACGGTCTTGAGACTGCCGTCTGCGGCCCTGCGGATAAGCGTGTAGGGGCTGCTTTTGTCCGGATTGTTCCAGGAAAGGTACTCTTCGGCGGTCAAGTCGGCCGGATAAAAAGCGGCGCCGGCTGTTTTGGAGCCATATCCATCCACGAAAGATTTACCGGTGGTGCGGTCCCAGGGACCGTAGTTGATTTCAGCAAATTGTTTTTCCGAATCCGTGACCAGTGATTCCATAAAGGACTGCTTGTCGCCGAAATACTGCTGCCAGTAGATCTTGTCGACTTCATCGGCGGCCATCCGGTACAGTTTCAGGACTTCTTTCCCGTTGTCGGTGATACCGGTCAGATCGGGTGCGGGAATGGTAACCTGGGCATAATTCTCTACGAGACGTTCTACATCGACGTGCTCCCGGGTGCAGGAAATGGCAACCAGAACAAGAATGGCCCATACGGTTGTGATTTTTTTCATAACGTCGTTTTATTTCTGTCACGCAAAGGTAGGTAATAAGAGCATTTGCTTTTATTGGCGAATAAGGTTATTTTCGATATAATTAATAGGTATTAACGATAAATATGGCTATATTTGCGGGTATAACAGTATTGATTATGGAATTACGGCAGTTGAAATATTTTGTGGAAGTGGGGCGGCTGGGCAGCTTTTCCCAGGCTTCCAAGGCGCTGTTTATCACGCAGAGCACTATCTCCCAGCAGATTCAGAAACTGGAGGAGGAACTGGGCGTGGAGTTGCTTACGCGGGATACCCGGCACGTCACCCTCAGCGATTACGGCGAGCAGTTCTTCCCCTGCGCCGTACATGTTCTGGAGGAGGCCCGGGCCGGGGCTGAACGAATCAAGGATGTGAAAGCCCTTAAAGTGGGGACGCTCAGCGTAGGTGCGACGTATTCTTTCGGACCGTTGCTCAAGCAGACTGTCCTGGACTTTTACAGGAAGTTCCCTCGCATCAGGCTTAATCTGGTGATTACTTCGCAGGACGATCTAAAACAGAAGTTGCTGGCCCGGGAACTGGATGTGATCCTTACTTATAAATCACCGCTCGGAGATGACCGGATCGAGTCCCATCTGTTGTTCCAGAGCCGTCTTTGCATGGTCGGACGCATAGGAGAGCTGAAGGATTTGGGCAGGGAAGTATCAGTCTATGACCTTTCCCGCTTCCCGCTTGCCTTGCCGTCCAAGGGTCTGCAGGCGCGTGATACGCTGGAGGATATCCTGTTCGCACAGAATGTAAATATGGACATCCGGCTGGAAATCAACAGTGTACGTTCCCTCCTAGATCTTGTGGGCAGCAGCCCATTGGTTACCGTCCTGTCGGAAGAAGCCATTCATCAGGTGAAGGGGTTCGAGGCCGTGCCCATAGACCATCCGGACGGGCGGATGGACGGCTGCTACCACTACCTGAAAGGGGCCTACCATAAAATGGCCGCCCAGAAGTTCGTGGAGTTCCTGAAGGAGAACAATTCTTTTAATCAGGCTTTTGTATAAGGAAATCCCTTAATTCTTCTACACTCTCCGCGATTTGCACTCCTGGTGTGCCGTGCAGGTCGCGGTAGCCCCAGGAGACCGCTATGGCCGGGATGCCCCCGTTTTCGGCGGTTTTCATATCTGTGAGAGAGTCTCCCACAAGAACCGCCTCGCTGCGCTGCACGCCTGCGCACCGGAGGCATTCTTCAACTATTTCGGGGTCGGGCTTGAGAGGGAAACCTTCCCGGTTGCCCAGAATCGCCACGAACGGCACGTCGCCAAAGAACTTTTCTACCAGATACTCCGTTCCGGACTGGAACTTGTTCGATGCTATTGCCAGTTTAACACCTCGTGCGTGCAGGTCCCTCAGGAGTTGCTGCATGCCGGGGTAGGGCCGTGTAAGAACGTCTATGTGGGTGGTGTACCAGGACTTGAAATCGGCCAGACACTCGTCTATCAGTGTTTCGTTGCTCTGAAGCTCCTCCGGAAGGGAGACGGTGACCAGATTCCGCACTCCGTGCCCGACTTTGCGGACGTATTCTTCACGGGTGTGGAGGGGGAAACCCCGCTTGCCAAGTGCATGATTCACTGCGTCACCCAGGTCGGCGACGGTGTCGAGGAGTGTTCCGTCCAGGTCGAAAATGACGAGTCTAACCGGCTCTGCCACAGTTAGTTCTTGAATTCCTTGTCGCCGAGGAGTTCCCTGAGCACAATGGGCTCGTTGGTAGTGATGGCATCAATGCCGAGGTCGATGTACTTCTGCATCTGCTCGGGCTTATCCACAGTCCATACGTTGGTGGACATGCCAAGCTTCTGTGCGCGCTCAACGATGGTGCTGTCCTCAAGGACGACCTTCTTGTGGTAGTCGAAGCCGTTGATGCCGAAGTCGGCGAGTTCCTCGGGAGTGAAATCTCCGTTGAGGTACTGGTTGACGAATTCAGGGAGTTCGTTGGCGATGCGGTCGCACATGTACTTGCTGAAGGTGATGAAAACCACGCGCTTGGGATCCAGCAGGTTATGGGCTTTTAGGGCCTCGATCGTCTGGTCCAGGAGGGCATCTTCTCGCTCCATGGTGATTTCGGTCTTGAGCTCGCAAACGAGCATGGTTTTGTCGGACTTTTCACCCTGGGTGAGATACTCGTCGAGCGTGGGGATCTTCTCTCCGTTGGGAAGACGGTATTCGGCGAAGCGCTCATATGTGCAGGTGTCGATGCGGGCACCTTCGATGAGGTTGTCGTGGAATACAAGGATGACATCGTCGGTAGTGATGTGGATGTCGAACTCGCTGCCCCATAAACCGTTATCCTGGGCAGCCTTGAGCGATGCGATGGAGTTCTCGGAAAATCCGGATGCCTCGCAGTTCCAGTAGCCACGGTGTGCCACGATGGCGGTCTTGCCTTTCTGGTCTATCTTCGGAAAGCCGGTCTTGCCGCCGGCGCAGGATGTCAGGGCCAGCAGCGCTGCTGCTGCGATGACGAGAATGCTTTTGCGTGTCATGTCTACAAAAATAAAAAATTATTGCCAATTAATAACTATATTTGTGAACTTGTATGAAAAGAATATACATTATCATATTCCTGATTATTTCGCTGTTCGTTTTGGCGGGTTGTTCCAAAGACAATGGCGACAGTGCCTGGAAATCGCTTTCCAAAGATGAGCAGGCCCTTTATTTCATCAACGAGTTCGGGTACAACATGGTTGCCACCTATTATCTCTGGAACGAAGAAATCAAGAGCGGTCTGAGCACATGGACATACAATACGGATCCAATCAAGAAAGTACGTGAAATCCGTTATAAGGATGCCCAGGGCAAGGATATCGACAAGTGGACCCAGATGACGGACGATTATGAGTCTTTCCAGGGTTCCGTCTCCGGCAATACCAAGTCTACTGGTCTGGATTTCGTTCTCTACTATGCAGACGAGACCCACCAGAACGTTGTCATGGTGGTTACTTACACCAATCCCGGCAGCCCTGCGGATGAGGCCGGTCTAAAGCGTGGAGACAAGATCGTGGCCCTGAACGACGAGACAATGACTCCGGAGAATTACAAGGATCTGATTTCTTCTACGATCCGTGGTAGCGGCAGCACCGTACTCACCATGGACGATGGCAAAGAGATCACTCTCGCCGCCAGGCAGATGTACATGGAGCCTGTCAACTGCTATAAGGTCATAGAAAAAGATGGCAGGAGGATAGGTTATCTTCACTACACCAGTTTCACCCTGAATTCCTGTGAGAAGCTTGTTGAGGTTTTCAAGAGTTTCAGGGCGGCGGGCATCACTGAGCTGGTGCTGGATCTTCGCTACAATTCCGGAGGTTATTCCCTGACTTCCGAATTGCTTGCATCCCTCATAGTCCCTGTGCGGGAAGTGAACAACAACAGCGTTTTCCAGAAAGATATATACAACTCCATCCTCACTGAGGCCTGGGGAGTGGAAGAGGCCCTCTTCCGGACGGAATTCGAGATATCTGACGATAATGACAAGCACATCGTTTCCACGGCCGGGGCCAATCCCAATGTCTCCAAGCTTCATGTAATTATGACCGGCAGTTCCGCGTCGGCATCCGAAAGTACCGTATGCGGGCTTCTTCCTTATATGAATGTAGATATCATCGGCCAGCGTTCGGGTGGTAAATACTGCGGCGGATTCATCGTGGACGGGCCTTCGTGGTTCGGCTGGGTTAAGGATGATATCAGCGGGGAACACTATGACAAAGGTTTGGAATGCACCGCGAACTGGGGCATCTACGTTATGGTATCCCGCTATGCCGACAAGAACGGCTTTACCGCCAGCATGCCGGACGGCATCGCCCCCGATCTGGAGATTGGAGACAATCCTCTGGATGGATACCAGCTTGGGGACGAGAACGAGACAATGCTGTCAGTGGCCATTTCCGGAAAACTGCCGGATTCCGATCCCAAACCTGCGGCATTTGGAAGGAGAGGCCCCTGCATGATGGAAAACCAGATGCCGCGCCCGGCCCTGAGAATCATCACTCCCGAAAAACCACTCTGATATGAAAAGACATACCTCCCTCATGCTTGCGGTGGCTGCTTTCCTGGCTGCTGCATGTTGTGGCCGTACAGACGGTCCTGTAAGCAAGGTCGACCCCCTGATCGGTTCAGGCTTTCATGGGCATGTATTCGTGGGCGCAAACGTGCCCTTCGGCTTCGTGCAGGCAGGCCCTACAAATATCTCCCAGGGCTGGGACTGGTGCTCGGGCTATCATGAATCCGATTCCACCGTCATAGGCTTCTCCCATACCCACCTGAGCGGAACCGGTTGCGGAGACCTGCTGGATATCACCATTATGCCCGTGGTAGGCAAGGATCTGGTCTATGCCAGGGGAAAGAAGGATGACCAGTCCACCGGTCTGTGGTCTTATGCTGACCGTTCCGGCGAGATTGCCGAACCGGGCTACTACAGTATTCCTCTCACGCGTTACGGTGTTCTTGCAGAGATGACGGCCACCGAGCGCTGCGCCATGCACAGGTTCACTTTCCCCGCTTCCGATGAGTCGGCGATAGTGCTGGATCTGAAGAACGGCGGCAACTGGGACCACACCACCGACTCATTCGTCGAGACCGTCGGCGGCAACGCAATCCGAGGCTGGCGCTTTTCCAAGGGCTGGGCGAAGAACCAGAAGATATTCTTCTACGCAGAGTTCTCCAGGCCCTTCGACGCTTACGAATACATCCCCGCGGTGGATGATTACGGGAAGGATGTGGAGAGAATGTTTACGCGTCTGGATTTCCGCACCTCGGAAGGGGAGCCAGTGCTCGTCAAGGTGGCCCTTTCGCCGGTGAGCATGGAAGGCGCGCAGATGAATCTCGCCGCCGAAATGCGCGGCTGGGATTTCGACCGTGTGCGCAACGATGCACGCAAGGCATGGAACAAAGAACTCTCCAAGATAAAGATAGATGCCGATGAGGAGGTTAGTAAGATCTTCTATTCGGCCCTCTACCACTGTCTGATCGCGCCATCTCTTTTCAACGACGTGGACGGGTCCTACCGTGGCTCCGACGATCAGGTATACGAGAAGGCGGACTTCGACAACTACACCACTTTCTCGCTCTGGGATACCTACAGGGCCGAAATGCCCCTGCTCAGTATAATCGAGCCCCAGCGCATGGACGATATGGTGGAAACCATGTTGAAGATAGGGGAGCAGCAGGGCTTCCTACCCATCTGGCACCTGATGGGTAACGAAACCTATTGCATGCCTGGCGAGGCCGGTGTGATAGCGGTTGCCGATGCCATAGTCAAGGGATTCTCCGGTTTCGACCGTGAGGTTGCCTTCGAGGCCCTGAAGGCCTCTCTCGACACGGTCGGGGTAGGCAACGAGTTCCGCATCAAATACGGATTCGTGCCTTCCGACCTCTGCAGGGAGTCCCTGGGCAAGGATATGGAATTCGCCATCGCCGATGCAGCCGTGGCCAATGCGGCACGTGCTCTCGGAAAGGGCAGGGATGCCGCTTTCTACGATCTGCGCAGCCACAGCTACCGCAACTACATGGATCCGGAGACAGGTTTTGCACGTCCGAGGATGCTGGACGGGAGCTGGCGCACTCCCTTCAATCCTTTCGGGCACATCAACACCGATTACACCGAAGGAAACGCCTGGCAGTACACCTGGCTGGCTCCGCACGATGTGGACTGGCTTGTGGAGTTCAGCGGTGGCAGGGAAGGCTTCGAGGCTAAACTGGATTCCCTTTTCACAGCTCCCACAGCCCTCGAGGATGGCGCCGCTCCGGATATCACCGGTATGATAGGACAGTACGTGCACGGCAACGAACCCAGCCATCATATTATCTACCTTTATACCATGCAGGGATTCCCCTGGAAGACTGCGGACAGGGCACGCGAGGTGATGTACAATCTCTACGGCACCGGCCGTGACGGGCTCTGCGGCAATGAAGATGTTGGGCAGATGTCCGCCTGGTACGTGCTTTCCGCCCTCGGTTTCTATCAGACGGAACCCGCTTCCACGCGCTTCTGGTTCGGCAGCCCTATCGTACATAAAGCTGAGGTAAAGGCAGGAGGCAGGACATTTACGGTCGTTGCCAATAACAACAGCCGCGAGAACAAATACATTCAGTCCGTAACGCTGAATGGCAAGCCTTACGACCTGCCATTCATAGATTACAAGGATATTTGTTCCGGGGCGAAACTTGTATTCGAGATGGGCCCGGAACCCGCTCTCTGGTATTAGGCCTTCGGCTTGAAAAGACAATACAGGGCGTTCTCCAGGATGTATGCCAGGAGGACGCCTAATATTATTGCCGGCCAGGGAAGACGTAAAAGAATCACCAGGACAATAATAATTATCGAAATGCTTATAATGGCATAACGAAGCATACGGGTGGCTACGTCCGCCTTCATATCTTTGCCGAACTTAAAAGAAAACATCGGCAGTTCGCAAACCAGCAGGAAGCAAAGTACTGCGGCCACGGCAGGGAAGACCCAGAAGGGGGTACTCTCGGGCGCTATGCAGCAAAGGGCTCCGCAGATGAGTGCGGAAGCCGGGGTGGGCAAGCCAATGAAACTCTCGTGCTGGCGTTCATCCAGATTGAATTTGGACAGCCGTAAAGCACTGAAGACCGCTATCAATAGAGGAATTGCGCAGAGCCATCTCCAGGGACCACCCTGGTAAAGATAATCGGCCATTCCGGCCATCATGATGGCGGGCAGGACTCCGAAACTGACCACATCTGCAAGGGAATCCAACTCCTTGCCTCTGGGGGAAATCACGCCAAGCAAGCGGGCGGCAAGTCCGTCACAGAAATCGAAGGCGACCGCCGCCAGCATGGCTGCGAAGGCCAGGTCGTTGTTCTTGAAATACAGCACGATGCCAATCACCCCGCAGAGGAGATTAAGCGAGGTGATGGCATTAGGTATATGCTTTTTCAGAGCCATCTACTTGATTCCGAGCTTCTTCTTCAGGTCTTTGGGAAGAGCGTCCTTGTGGAGGATGATATCCAGGCTCTGGCCCTTGACGTAATTCTCGGTCACATACCAGATCCCCTTATATTTGTTATCGGTGCCCCATGAGTTCTTAACCAGATAGTACTTGGTACCGAACTGGTCGTGGGCGATGCCGTAGATATGCATGCCGTGATCGTCTGTGATGCTCTTGTTGTCGAAGCCCTTCTGACGGAACTCCTGGTCGGGAACGATTTCTTCCGGGACATCAACGGGCTTGGGTTTGCCTTCTTCCTTTCCAACCCAGTGCTCCTGGTCGGAACCGCCCTGCTTGGTGACAGCCTTGGGATCGATCAGTACGCCGAGTCCGTTGCGGGTGAAGCCGGGTTCACTCACATCGGCACCCCAGCATGCGGTGTAGCCGGCGCGGATGGCGTCATCCAGAACCTTCATGAATTCATCGATTGGCACATTGTAGGCCTCGTCCCAGCGCCAGTTGTCGCTGACCTCGATGGCAAAGGGCTTGTAGAAGGGATGATGGGTGAAGGAGGTGAGGGTAACATAATCGTCGGGATTGAACTTGAGAGCATCCCTGTAAGAAGTGGCGTTGTACTTGGCTCCGTTCACGGTGAACTCCTCGGGAATCTCTCCCATATATGCCTTCAGGATACCCTCAAGGCCGTTTCTCCAAACGGGAGTGAGACTGCGGTTAGGGTTCTTTACAATAGCGCCCACATAGGCTTTGAGAGCAGCGTCAAGCTCGCCCTGGACGGGGAGATCGGTGCCATAGTTCAGTCCGGAGAATGCGGACTGAGGCATGAGGCCGTAGTCTGCAATGATATGAAGTGCGTCATCGCCTTCGCTGCCGACAGCAAAATTCAGGGCACCGTCGAGGCGCACATACTTCTCAGCCCTTTCCAGATATGATTTGTACACAACGAACATCTCGGAAAAGTCCGGATATGCGGCTTCGTCCTTGATCTTGTTAATGCGGATTACCTCGGATTCCACGAAGGAAAGCGCGGAAAACACCCAGCAGGTGCCACTGCGGTGCTGATTCTTGACGGAAGTGATAGGATTCTCGACATCGGTGGTGAACTGATAGTCGGGCCACTTGATGTCGGGTTTCTGTGCGAAAGCTGAAGCGCATAGCAGCACCAATGCTGCAAGGATGGTGAACTTCTTCATATTAAATCTTTTTATATGTTTCCAATGCGGTTTCAAGTATCTTCATGGCTTTTTCCAGTTCGGGAATCTCCAGCACATAGGCTACGCGGACTTGGTTGCGACCCTGGCGGGGAGTGCTGTAGAAGGGTTCAGCCGGAGTGAGCATTACGGTTTCGCCGTTGAGGCGGAAATCAGTCAGGAGCCACTTGCAGAATGCCGTAGCATCATCCACAGGAAGTTCGGCTACGGTGTAGAAGGCACCCTGGGGTTTAGGTGAGTAGACTCCCTGTATTGCGTTCAGGGCGTCTACGGTGTAATTGCGCCTTGCGATGTATTCTTCGCGCACGGCCTTGAAATAGCTGTCCGGAGCATCGATGGCGGCGAGCGAAACTGCCTGCCCGATGACGGGAGGGCAGAGTCGTGCCTGCGCGAACTTGGTTACCAGGGTCATAAGTTCCTTATTCTTGGATACAAGGCAGCCTATCCTTGCACCACAAAGGTTGTAACGCTTTGATACAGAATCGATAAGGATTGCGTTTTCTTCGAAGTCAGGAATCTGCATAACCGAGAAATAGGGTTCATCGGTGTAACAGAACTCACGGTAGGCCTCATCTGAAATCAGGAACAGGTCGTGTTTACGGCAGATATCCGCAATGGCCAGTATATCCTTCTTGGAATAGACTACTCCGGTGGGATTGGAGGGGTTGCAGACGATGATGGCCTTGGTGGCGGGGGTGATATGTTCCTCGATAGTTTCCGGGCTCGGGACCGCAAAACCGGATTCGATGTCGGTATGAACTGCACTGACGATCACACCGTTCATCTTTGCGAGGGTGTTGTAGTTGCAATAGTAGGGCTCCATGACCAGAACTTCGTCACCCGGATCGAAAGCGGCGTGGAAAACGAAACTCAGAGCCTCGCTCCCGGCCGTGGTCATCAGGATGTCGTCCAGACCTATCTTGATGCCCTTTTTGGGGTAATACTTCTCCACCATCGCCTTGCGGAGTTCGATGGTACCCGCAGAATTGGAATAGGGGAGATGGTCGAAACTGAATTCGGCGAGAGCCTTGACCGCCGATTCGGGCGATTTGATATCGGGAGCGCCTATGTTCAGATGATAGATCTTGACACCGTCCGCTTTAGCCTGGTCGGCAAAGGGGGTGAGCATTCTGATTGCAGATGCCGGAATGGATCCGGCGGCTCTTGAAATATTAGGCATAGTGTATTATTGTCTGGTTAAAACAGCTTCAGATTGTCGAAAGATGCGGCGAGTCTGCCGTCTTCGATCTTGTGTATAATCTCGACAACCTTGTCGTTTACCGGAGTGGGGCAGCCGACTTTGCGCCCGAACGCGCAGACTACACCGTTAATTGCATCGACCTCGGTCTTCTTTCCCTTCTCTATATCTTGCAGCATGCTGGCTTTCAGGCGTGCGTGCTTGCGTATGGCGATGGGGATAATGAAGAAGGAAATAGCCTTCTTGATGGGGTTCTGGTAGTCCAGTAGCTTGACTATATCCTTGCCCTGGACAGGCTCTATCTTGATATTTGCAGTTGCGCAGACATCGATGCATTCCTTGATGAGGGCCTGAACATATTTGCGGGAAGCCTTGTTTCCGGCAGCTTCACCGAAAGTGCATCCCAGTACTGTGCTCATGCCGGAGAAGGCTGCGTTGATGAGAAGTTTGCTCCAGCGGGTGCCTATGAAGTTGGGATCGACTTCCACGGGCCCCATCATCTCCAGGATGCCCTTGACCTGAGGAAGGTGGAAGTTGGGATTGGGAGAAAGGCTCCCGAGCGAGAATGTGAGGCTGTCGGGAGAACTTGTCAGCTCGCAGACTCCAGGCCCGAGCATGGTTGCGCCCCAGGCGACGGTGCATCCGAGAACGTTGTCTTCGCCAAGGATTTCACCAAGGAGCAGTTCCGGGATACCGTTCTGTAGGGTGACTACAACGCCGTTTTCTGCGAGGAAGCCCTTTAGGTAAGCAGCGACATCCGCATTCTGCAACTGCTTGGTAAGCAGGAAGATGACATCATATTTGCCAGACATCTTGTCTGGAGTATAGGCGGTTACAGGCTGAACGAAGTCGACCGTGCCGCACACCCTGGCTCCCTTTGTGCGAAGCGCTTCCACGTGTGCCACGTTGCGGTTGATAAGTTCTATCTGTCCTCCTTTCCTGGTAATGAATGCGCCGAGGATGGTTCCCATGGACCCTGCGCCGTAAATAGCTGCTCTCATTTTTTTAAACCTATAGTTTACAAATATAAGGAGTATTGTGTAATTTTGCACACTAAATGATGACACTTTGGGAAATATTGCTCATTTCTGTCGCCCTGGCGATGGATTGTTTCACCATATCGATCGTCAGTGGAGTTATCGTGCGGAAAATGAGGTGGGGCAGTTTCTTCCGTATGGCTTTCTTATTCGGCCTATTCCAGGCCCTTATGCCTCTTCTGGGGTGGCTGTCCATACATTATTTCGAACACAGTGTAGAGGCGTACGACCATTGGATTGCATTCGGCCTGCTTGCATTCATCGGCATCAAGATGATCAGGGATGCATTCTCTCCGGAAGAAGATGAGCATTTCAATCCACTTAAACTGCGTACCCAGCTGGCGCTTGCAGTCGCCACGAGCCTTGATGCACTTGCGGTTGGCATATCCCTTGCCTGCACCGGCTACGACACGGCCACATCTCTCACCATGCCCCTGCTTTCAATAGGGGTGGTTTCTTTCATGTTCAGCATTGCCGGAAGCCTGCTTGGCGTCCGTTTCGGGGATTCTGTGGCCCGCCGCCTCAAGCCTGAACTTTTCGGCGGTATCATCTTGATAATCATTGGGATAAGGATCCTTCTGGAGCACCTGCTCTCTTAATCTTCCAGGTCGAGAATAACCAGTTGGTTGCCGAACAGGAGTCCAAGGATGAGGATGGCCAGCAGGGTAGGGGCACCGAGTTTGGATGATACACTGTTTAACCCAATGCAAATTAGGATGATAACGGCTATTTGTAAAAGTAGGACAGTGCTCATAAAAAAACTATACCGGCTCTTTCGCTAGCAAAGATAATTATTATATTTGTGGGATAGATTGTTATTCCGATGAAAAAATTGCGAATTACCCTGGGGGTCTTGTTCTTTTTGGGAATCACCCTCCTGCTTTCCGGTATTGTCCCGGGCGCTGAGCGCTGGCTGGGATGGATGTCCAAGCTGCAGTTCCTGCCCGCCGTCATGGGTGTGAATCTGTTGGTCATCGCAATTATGCTGGTTCTTACCTTGCTGGTCGGACGAGTGTATTGTTCCGTCATATGCCCTATGGGCGTCGCCCAGGATGGTATTTCCAAGTTAAGCGTGATTTTGAAGCGTGCCCGTGGCAACCGCAAGCCGTTCCATTACAGGAAGGAAAACAAGTGGTTGCGATATGGTATCTGGCTGCTTTTCATAGCTGCGCTTATCGCCGGGGTGCAGGCTTTTGTGGCTGTCCTGGCACCGTACAGCGCCTATGGGCGCATGGTTTCTTCGGCGTTCCATTTCCAGCCCGGGACGGTTGTCATAGTAGCTGCAGTCACTCTTCTTGTGGTCGGGCTCCTGGCATGGTTCACCGGAAGGGAATACTGCAATAGCATATGCCCGGTGGGCACCACTCTGAGTTTCTTTTCGCGTTTTGCACTTTTCCGCCCTGTTATAGACGCTGACAAATGCAAGAACTGCAAACTCTGTGAACACAACTGCAAGGCCTCCTGTATAGACATCGCCAATCACAAGATCGACTACAGCCGCTGCGTAGACTGCTTCGACTGCCTGGATAGCTGCAAATTCGACGCACTCAAATTCCGTTTCGCGTTTTGTAAGGAGGAGCCTGCGACGACGGCGAATGCTGGCCGCAGGGCGTTCCTGACGGGAGCGGCGCTGGGGATGGGAGCCATCGCGCTTAAGGCACAAAGCAAGAAAGTGGATGGCGGATTCGCAGAAATCCTCCCCAAACAGCGCCTGGACCGCGAAATCCCCATCACCCCTCCCGGCTCCAAGAGCGTCAAGGATTTCTACCGACGCTGCACCGCCTGCCAGCTCTGCGTATCCGCCTGTCCCAACAAGGTGCTGCGTCCTTCCACCTGCCTGGACCATCTCATGCAGCCGGAAATGGGATATGAGGACGGCTACTGTCGCCCCGAGTGCACTGCATGCTCCCAGCTGTGCCCCAGCGGAGCGATCATCAAGATTACACCGGAGGAGAAGACTCAATACCACATCGGAACTGCCAGCGTGGAGCGCAGTCTCTGTGTGGCGGAAAGGGGAGTCAAATGCGGCAATTGTGCCCGCCACTGCCCTGTAGGGGCCATCAGTATGATTAAAAAAGACGAAACCGACATTCGTATTCCCGTGGTGAACGAAGAACGCTGTATCGGATGCGGCGCCTGCGAGAATCTCTGCCCGGCCCGCCCCGTGAGCGCCATCACCGTCAACGGACGTCATAACCATTTGGAGGGCTAGTATATGGATAGAAGAGACTTTTTAAAGATATCGGGCGCAGCCGGGATCGGTCTCCTGGCAACCAGCGGCAAGCCTGAAAAAACACAGCCTGCGGAGACAGCTGAAAAGATGGAAATCCGCATCAACCCCATAAATGGCGACAGGGTATCCCTTCTGGGCTTCGGCTGCATGCGCTGGCCCATGATCAAGCACACGGTCGGCAAAGATGAAATCGACCAGGAAGCGGTCAACGAGATGGTGGATTATGCCATAGAGCATGGTGTGAACTACTTTGACACTTCGCCCGCATATCTTCAGGGTTTATCTGAAAAAGCGGCTGGAGAGGCCCTCAGCAGGCATCCGCGCAGCAGCTACTACATCGCTACCAAGCTTTCGAACTTCCGTACCTTTACCAAGGAAGCCTCCATCAAGATGTACCAGGAGTCCTTCAAGGAGATGAAGACGGACTACTTCGATTACTACCTTCTGCACGCCATAGGCCGTGGAGGCGAAAAGGCTTTCCGGGAAAGATATGTGGATAACGGCATGATGGAGTTCCTCGCGGGTGAGAAGTCTGCCGGCCGCATACGCAATCTGGGATTCTCTTTCCACGGCGCGCCGGATGAATTCGATTCGTTCATGCGTATGCACGATTCCGGGGAGTACGTGTGGGACTTCTGCCAGATAGAGATGAATTATATAGACTGGAAGCATGCTGACGGCAAACGCAACACCAATGCGGAGTATCTCTATTCCGAACTGGACAAGCGCGGCATTCCGATCGTCATAATGGAACCTCTGCTGGGCGGCCGTCTTGCGGATGTGCCTATGGACATTTCCCGCCAGCTTAAAATGCGTGAACCGGACCGCTCCGCTGCATCCTGGGCATTCCGCTTCTGCGGCAGCTTCCCGCGGGTGCTGTGCATCCTCAGTGGCATGACCTCTATGGACCCCCTTATCGAGAATGTTAAGACTTTCAGCCGTTTCCAGCCGCTGAACGAGGAAGAACTGGCGTTCATGGAGCAGATGGCTGTGCAGATGAAGGAGTATCCTCTGGTGAACTGCACCAACTGCAAGTATTGCATGCCCTGCCCCTGGGGAATCGACATCCCGGGCATCTTCAAACACTATAATGACAGTATTACTTCCGGCACATACGCCCAGAGTCCCGAGCAGAAGAACTACAATAAATTGCGCAAGGCCTATCTTACCTCCTACGACAAGGCGATCCCCACCCTGCGGCAGGCCAACCACTGCATCGGATGCGGGGAATGCCTCTCACATTGCCCCCAGAGCATCGATATTCCGAAACAGTTGCACCGTATCGACCGTTATGTGGAGAAATTGAAGCGGGGAATCTGACAAAAAATGTGTAAATTCGCGGATTGAAAAGAGTAACGGGATGAAAAAGAAAACCATTACAGTAATCATCATCGCCATAGTCCTGCTTGCCGCAGCCGCAGTTTGGTACTTCTTCCTGCGGGACAAGCAGACGGAAACGCTCGCCGAACCTCCGGTACCCTACGTGTCGGAGATTATCAGCGACAGCTATTCCGCGGAGCATAAACTTGTGTCGGAATATAATCCCCAGGATGCATCCAAGGCTATTTTCGTGTTCGGATCGCGCTCCCGCACGCAGGCGGTGGCCAATGTGCTGATGGAATGGGATGCCTACGACAATGTGGACGGTTCTTCGAACCCTGACGGACTTAAGGACTTTGCTGGAGAGACTGTTTGCACCGTTGCCAACTTCTCGAATTTCGGAGAGATGGTGAACGACGGGCGCCTGGAAGATCTTCGCGAACTTACCACGCGCAATGTGCTTGCTGCAATGGACACGCTTTGCTTTGTGAGCCCCTACGACCGCAGCGGAATGGGCAAGAAGCCTCAGGCTAAGCTCATTATCCTGGGATCCGCCTGCATGACCCAGTATGGCCAGTACGATATCGATTCTCTTTTCAATGCCCTGAACTGCCACCTGCCGGTGATCACACCCATGCAGCTGATAGTGGACGAGGCGGTTGAATCCAACAAGGGTAAGGATATACTTACCGTAGGCGTGCTTGCCGGCAACGCCCCTGTAGAATTATACGGCCCGTACATCCGTTCCAAGGCCGCCACGGCAAAGATAGACAGTGTGCTTTGTGTGGGGTTCAAGGTTCCTGAAGGGGAAGATCCCCTGCTTTCTTTCCTGGACCGTTATTCCGAGTTGGGAATCCAGCGCCCGCTGGATGCCATACTCGTAGATGACCTGGGAGTGGATCTTTCTGTTTTCAGAGAGTCCCTGGAGCGCATTACTTCCGTAATGAATGCAGAATCACTCACTTACGGCAACCTGATTTCTCCCGGATTCAAGATCATAGATTCCCGGAGCCGCATCTGCAAGGCAACTTATTCCATCCTCCGCAAGGGGAACCTGTTCACGCACTTTATCTCTCAGCCGCGTCAGCTGGACTACATGCTCATTCCCAAGAATGGCTCGGAGAAGGCAATGATGCTGTTGCAGTACAACGAAAGATATATTCCTCAGAATAATTAATGTTTAAGCTTACCATAGCCCCAGAAGATATAGAGAAGTTGGAACCTGCGTGTTTTAAGGGGCAGATACACGTAATCAGCCATCCGGGATTGGAGTTTTCCCGGGCAATCGCATACCTCAGGAAACAGACTCTGCTGGGATTCGATACGGAAAGCAAGCCTGTTTTCACTCCCGGCCAGCCCCATAACGGAGTTGCCCTCCTGCAGCTCTCCGGTCCCGATCAGGCTTTCCTGTTCAGAATCCAGAAGCTGGGCATGCGCAAAAGGATATGCGCGATTCTCGCCAATCCGAATATAATAAAAGTCGGTGCCGCATCGTTTGACGACGTCCGCGGCCTTCAGCGCTACCAGAGCTTTCAGCCCCGCGGTTTCGTAGACCTGCAGAAGATAGTCTGGGAATGGGGCATCAGGGACAAGAGCGTAAAGAAGATGGCCGCCAACATCCTTGGCGTACGCATCTCCAAGAGCCAGCAGCTCTCCAACTGGGAAGCTGAAACCCTGAACGCACATCAGCAGCTTTATGCCGCCACCGATGCGTGGGTTTGCAGGGAGATGTACCTGAAGCTGCAGGAATGTGAAAAGCATCCCCTCAAGCCTGAGGACATGTGCCCTCCGGAGCAGCTTCCCCTGGCATTGCGGGAAAAACTGGAGAAGAAATGAAGAAGTTGTATCTGAAAAAAGGGCGGGACGAATCCGTACGCCGTTTCCATCCCTGGATATTCTCCGGGGCTGTGGCACAAGTTGTCGGAAACCCCGCCGAAGGGGATCTGGTGGCCGTTTATTCTGCGGAAGGAGAATATCTGGCCGCAGGCCACTGGCAGATAGGATCCATTGCTGTGCGCATCCTTTCTTTTGCCGGGGATCCCACCGCCCCTTCTTTCTGGGAGGATGCTCTCGCTGCAGCTTTCGAGGCACGCAAGGCAGTCGGCCTGACGGAATCCGCCGCCACGAACTGCTACCGTCTGGTGCATGGAGAGGGTGACGGCCTTCCCGGCCTGATTATAGACTATTACGATGGCGTGTGCGTACTCCAGGCCCATTCCGTTGGCATGTTCCGCGCTAAGGCGCAGATCTGCGAAGCTCTCAAGAAGGTTTATGGAGACCGTCTGAAGGCCGTATACGACAAGAGCAGCGGTACTGCACCGTTCAAGGCCGGACTGGAACTGGTAGACGGTTATCTCTGGCAGGCTCCCGGTTTCGAGGTAGGGGAGACATCCGTGCTGGAGAACGGGCACAAGTTCCTCGTAAACTGGACGGAAGGGCAGAAAACCGGGTTTTTCCTCGATCAGCGTGAGAACCGTGCCCTGGTGGAACGTTATGCCCGCGGGCGCAATGTGCTGAACCTTTTCTGCTATACCGGCGGATTCTCTGTCTACGCCCTGGGCGGCGGTGCCGTTCATGTGGACAGCGTGGACAGTTCCGCAAAGGCCATGGCCATGGTGGACCGCAACATCGCCCTGAACGGCTTCAAGCCTGATCAGCATACATCCTACACGGCAGATGCTATTGAGTTTCTGGCCAATATCGAGGATGGGAAATACGATCTCATCATCGTAGATCCTCCGGCATTCGCAAAGCATCGTGGAGCCCTGAAAAATGCCCTCAGGGCCTATCAGCGCCTGAATGCCCGGGCAATAGAAAAAGTTGCTCCCGGTGGCTTCGTGTTCACATTCTCCTGCTCGCAGGTGGTGGACAAAGAAGACTTCGCCCTTGCGGTCTTTTCTGCCGCTGCCCAGACCGGCCGGCGCGTGCGCATCATGGACCGCTTCTGCCAGCCCGCGGATCATGCCGTAGGCATCTATCATCCTGAAGGAGAATACCTTAAGGGATTGCTGCTCTATGTAGAATAAAGAATACATTAAACTGATATATGAAACTGATAACCACCCTTTTATGCCTTGCCTCCGCAGTTCTGCCCGGCAAAGCTGACGTTCTGCCGTTGCATCGCGACATAAATGCCCTTTCAGTGGGCGTCCAGGACAAACGCACTGAGGTCGTGTTCTTCCCTGATGCGGAGTCCGCGATGAAGAAGAATATCGAGCAGAGTCCCTTCTACAAGTGCCTGAACGGCGAGTGGGACTTCCTGTATTTCGATTCCGAAAAGCAGGTTCCCGCCGATCTTTCCGGTGTGGAGTGGAGCAAGATCAAGGTTCCCGGCAACTGGGAGGTACAGGGATGGGGCCTCCCCATCTACGTGAACATTCCCTATGAGTTCGCATCCGTGGATCCGGAGCCTCCGACCCTGCCGGAAGATATCCCCGTGGGTATCTATCACAGGAGTTTTACGGTGCCTTCAGAATGGTCCGGCCGTGAGGTTTATCTTAACGTCTGCGGTGCCAAGTCGGGTGTCTATACCTTCTTGAACGGCAAGGAGATAGCCTACAGCGAGGATTCCAAGGACCTCGCGCGCATCGACATCACCCCGTATCTGAAGGAAGGAGAGAACGAACTGCTCATGAAGATGACCCGTTGGAGCACGGGTTCATGGCTGGAATGCCAGGATTTCTGGCGCATCAGCGGAATAGAGCGTGACGTGTACCTGTCCTCCGAAAAGGTGAAGCAGGACTTCGATTTCGAGGTTGTGTCCACCTTGTTTGATGGCTATGTCGATGGTGATTTCCGCCTGTTCGCGAATCCCGGCACTTCGTTTAAGCTTCTGGATAATGACGGCTCCGTGGTTGCAGAGGGCTCAGTGCCTTTCAAGGGCAGGATTCCGGCCGTTCGCAAATGGAGTGCAGAGACTCCTGAACTCTATACCCTGGTTCTCGAGAAGGAAGGGGAGTATGCCCGCTTCGATGTGGGCTTCCGCCGCACCGAGATCACCAAGGACGCTGTGCTGCTCTTCAACGGACAGCCGGTGAAGTTCAAGGGTGTTAACCTCCACGAACACAATGAGTTCACGGGCCACTATACTTCCAGGGAATACATCCGTCGCAGCCTGCTGGTGATGAAGAGCCTGAACGTGAACACCATCCGCACCTGCCATTATCCGCAGCCGCGCGCGTTCTATGAGCTCTGCGACAGTCTCGGCTTCTATGTGTACGACGAGACCAATATCGAGAGCCATGGCATGCATTATGGGGAAAAGTCGCTCGCGAAGCACATCGAATGGCTCCCCAAGCACAAGGACCGTACCCTTAATATGTATATGCGCACGCGCAACTTCCCCTGCGTGACCCTGCTTTCGCTCGGTAACGAGGCCGGCATGGGCATCAACTTCATGACTACCTACAAGATGCTGAAGGAGTTAGAGAAGGGGAAGATGAACCGCCCTGTGGTGTATGAGCGTACTGAGGGCAAGGAAGGCACCGATGTGCACTGCCCTATGTATCCAAAGATGACTAATCTCTATTACGAGAGGGACGACGATCCTGTGCACAAGCCCTACATCGCCTGCGAGTATTCCCATGCCATGGGTAACTCCAACGGCTCTTTCGACCTCATGTGGCAACTGATGTATTCCCATCCCCGTATGCAGGGCGGCTGCATCTGGGACTGGGTGGACCAGGGCCTGGCCGTGAAGGATGCCAAGGGCCGTAAATACTGGACCTATGGCGGCGATTACGGTGATATCGAGAAGGATCCCGCCGCATGGTTCGCCGACCGCAATTTCAACTGCAACGGCGTGGTGAATCCCGATCTGGACGTGCATCCCGCAGGCGCAGAGATCAAGCACTGGTATCAGAATGTCTGGGTGAGTGAAGGGGAGTATGCCGGTCAGTTTAAAGTGTTGAACCGCAATTACTTCCGTTCGTTGGACAAGTACGGTTTCGCCTGGACTCTCTATGCCGATGGCGAGAAGGTTTCAGACGGCACGCTGGCTTTTGCCACCGCTCCTCAGGCAGAGGAAGCGTTTGAGATCGAACTGCCTTCCATGGCGATGGACCATACCTGGTATATCAATTTCACCGTCACCAATGCCGGGGCCCAGCCTGCGCTTGAAGATGGCTGTGTTCTGGCAGCGAATCAGGTCGTGCTGGTGCGTGCAGAGCCTCCCGTGGCAAAGCATGTGGCCGGAAAGGTGGCTTCCAAGGTGCGCGGCAACGGGCAGATTGTGCTCAAGGCAAAGCGTTCGAAGCTGGTGTTCGACCCTGTCGCTGGCAAGGTGGTCTCTTTCAAGAGTCGTGGCAAGAACCTGATAGACAAGAAGTTCGGTCTCAAGCCCAACTTCTGGCGCGCTCCCATCGACAACGACTGGGGCAACAAATATCCGGTCCGCGGAGGGGAGTGGAAGAACGATCCTGCGGTGAATTCTGTTAATGTGGTAGATGGTGAGAATTGCTCTTCCGTGATTGTCGATTACGGTCTTCCTTCCGGCTGCTCGGCAAAGGTCGTTTATGAATTGAGTTATGCCGGAGATTTGAGGTTGACTACCGATTTCGTTGGCTCTTCGGAACCTGCCATTGAGGTGCCCAGGATTGGTTTCCGCACGCGTATGAAGGCTTCTGCAGATAAGTTCCGCTACTTTGGCCGCGGCCCCGTCGAGAACTACGTAGACCGCAATACCGCCGCCTTCCTCGGCCTCTACGAAGGCAGTGCCGAAAAGGAACTTTATCCTTACGTCCGTCCCCAGGAAACCGGCCATCACACCGACTGCGACTGGCTGGAGATAGGCAATGCCCTTGTCCTGGGTGTAGACGAGCCCTTCGAGTTCAATGCCCTGCGCGCCTCCATCGAGGACCTTGATCCCCGCAACGAAGACGGCAGCCGCATCTGGGGCCACGTAAACGACATTCCTGTGCGTCCGTTCGTGGAACTCTGCATCGATGGCGCTATGACCGGTGTTGGAGGTTACGATAGCTGGGGAGCCAAGCCCGAACCCAGCCGCACCCTCTTCAGTAATCAAAATTACCATTACGAGTTTGTAATTGGTAGAAAATAACTATATTTGCAGCCGCAAAAAAGGTTTGGGGGTATAGCTCAGTTGGTAGAGCGATAGGTTCGCAATCTATAGGTCAGGGGTTCGAATCCCCTTATCTCCACAAAAAAAGCAGGCAGACCGCCTGCTTTTTTTGCGGAGATACCTATCTATTTATTAGGGGTTCCACCCCTAATGTACCCCGCCGCCTTATGTCCCTTGCGTCTTCGCTTTGCTCAGACCGGGACCGGCGGTTCGCCTGGCGGCTCATTCAAAACTCCTCCAACCTTCCGAAATCACTCCAGCCGGGCTGCATCTTTCCGGCATGGCAGGCGGCGATGAAGCGCTGCAATACGGCCAGTCCGGCGGGAGTCATCTCTCCAAGCTTTATCAGCCGACGGCAGCGTTCCAGGTTCTGCTCGCACCAGTTGCTGCCCCTGCGGCGGGGAGTGAAGTGCTGGATGGCCTTGCCGTCGTCGATGCGTTTCATGGTGCTGTCTATCCAGCCGAAGCACAGTGCGACCTCCACGGCGTCTACATATCTTATGACGCCCGGGCAGTCTGCCGAAGCCCGGTTCACGCGAAGCCAAAAGTCAGAAACCTTGTCGTGATTATCCTGATACCACCGGTAAAGTTCCTCCCGCGTGCTGATATCCAAAAGATTACGCACTTCCATAGCTACAAAGATACTGACATTTAAGAGATAATGACTATATTTGTTGATATGAAAACCAATCTTCTCGGAATAGACGTGGGCGGCACCAAATGCGCCGTCATCTACGGAATCGATACCGACGGCAACTTGGAAATAGCCGACAAGGTACGCTTCGACACCACGGATGTCAACACCACGCTCGCACGCATAATTGATGAACTGAAGGCCATGTGCTCCCGTCACGGGCTGGACGCATCCAACACGAAGGGCGTGGGAATCTCGTGCGGAGGTCCTCTGGACAGCCGCCTGGGCGTGGTCATGTCACCTCCGAACCTCCCGGGATGGGACAACGTTCCCATCGTGAAGATGGTGGAGGATGCCACAGGCATCAAGGCGGTGCTGCAGAACGATGCCAACGCCTGCGCGCTCGCCGAGTGGAAGTACGGTGCCGGCCGCGGAACCCGGAACATGGTGTTCCTGACCTTCGGAACCGGCCTCGGAGCGGGCCTGGTGCTGGACGGCAAGCTCTATTCCGGCACCAACGACAATGCCGGTGAGCTGGGGCACATCCGCCTCTCCGAATTCGGTCCCGTGGGCTACGGTAAGGCCGGTTCGGTGGAGGGATTTGCGAGTGGGGGAGGAATAGCCCAACTGGCCGCATCCGCCGTAAAAGAGAAGCTGATGATGGGGCAGAAGGTGTCCTGGTGCCCGGACGGAAACCTGGCCGGCATCACTGCCAAGACCGTCGCGGAGGCCGCCAAGGCGGGGGATGAACTCGCCATAGGCATCTACCGCACGTCCGCCACATATCTGGGCAAGGCCCTGGCGATGGTGATAGACATGCTGAATCCGGAGGTGATAGCCATAGGCAGCATCTTCGTTAGGGCGGAAGAACTGATACGTCCGTTCATGCAGGCCGCAATCGACCGGGACGCCCTTCCTGGCGCCGCCGCCGTCTGCAAGGTCAAGCCCGCAGAACTCGGTGAAGCCATAGGCGACATTGCCGCATTATCTTTAGCCGCTGCAATATGAAAGAATTGATATACAACGATTTACAGGAGGCGCGCGGTGAACTCGAGCGCTTCCTCGCAGACGGGAAAACGCTGGATTCCATCGCTGCCGTCGCCACACTTTGTGCCGAGACCTTGAAGGCCGGGAACAAGATAATCAGCTGCGGCAACGGGGGATCGCTCTGCGATGCCACCCATTTTGCCGAAGAACTCACAGGACGCTACCGCGGCAACCGCAGGAGCCTTCCTGCCATCGCAATCAACGATCCCGCATATCTTACATGCTCTGCGAATGATTTCTCCTTCGAAGATGTCTTCTCGCGCTATGTAGAGGGCGTAGGATGTAGCGGGGACGTGCTCCTGGCCATCAGCACCAGTGGCACGTCTAAGAATGTTCTGAAGGCCGCCGAGGCCGCCCATGCGAAGGGAATGAAGGTGGCAGCCCTCACCGGCCCTGCCGGAAATCCTCTTGCAGGTTTTGCCGATGCCGCCGTCTGCGCTCCCGCAGCGCCCCATTCCGACCGCATCCAGGAGATCCACATAAAGGTTATACACATACTTATCCACGCCATAGAAGAGCAATTATGAAAAAGAACTCGCTTTCCGTCATCCTGCCCGTGATGTTCGGTTTTCTGGCCATGGGCTTCATCGACATGATAGGCCTGGTGACCAACAACGTCCGTGCGGATTTCAATATGTCCGACGGCCTTGTGAATACCATATCTCTTTCGTGCTACCTCTGGTTCCTTCTGCTTTCCATCCCCGTGGGCATGGCGCTCACCAAGTGGGGGAGGAAGAAGATGGTTCTGGTCAGTCTCGCAATACACGTGGTGGCGCTGCTTCTGCCTTATGTATCCTACAGTTTCGGCAGCGTGCTGGTGGCTTTCTCGCTAATCGGCATAGGCAACACAATCCTGCAGGTAGCTATGAACCCGCTGGTGACGGACGTGGTGAATGCGGACAGGGTCACATCCACCATCACCTTCGGACAGGCCACAAAGGCCTTCGGGAGCATTGTGGCCCCCTTTGTCGCCATGTGGACGGCGGTTTCCCTCGGGCACTGGCAGCTGCTTTTCCCTATCTATGCGGGCCTGTCGCTGCTGGGACTCATCTGGCTATGGTTCACCCCCATCGAGGAACAGCCCCGGGAGCAGAAGAACGTGCGGATCAAGGATACGCTCGTGCTGCTTAAAGACAAATATATCCTGGCTTTCTTCTTCGGTATAATCGTGCTGGTTGCAGCGGATGTCGCCGTGAACATGACCCTGCCCCGCTTGATGACCGACCAGTTCGGTCTCACAACCGAGAAGGCCAATCTCTGCAACAGCCTCTACTTCCTGGCCCGCACCGTAGCGGCATTCGCCGGGGGAGCACTGCTGCTGAAGGTATCCGACAAGAAGTTCTTCGCCTCCGGCTGCTGGCTTGCAATGGCAGGCCTGGTGCTGCTGGCTCTTCTTGGAAAAGTTGGGCTCGTGCCCGCCCTGATTGCGGTGGTCATCTTCGGCATAGGCTATGCCAATCTCTTCGGAATAGTTTTCTCATTCGCTATGCGCCGCGCCCCTGAAAAGGCCAACGAGGTATCTGCATTGCTTATAGTGGGCCTCATCGGCGGAGCCATCCTGCCTCCAGTGCTGGGATGGATACGCGATATCTCCGGCTCGCAGATTGCCGCTGTGGCGGCCATTGCGGTCGTGTGGATCTATATGATCTGGCTGATCAGGCGCATCCGTGAAGTATAGGATAATTAAATGACAATGGTGCTGACAGTGGCACCGTATCCGGCCCAGTATCCGAATCCTCCTTCGATATTCGAGGTCGGATTGTCGTACATGGGGAAGAATGGCGTGTTGCCGAGGGTGTGAAGGTCGTCTATGGCCATCCAGAAGCGGCAGGTGGCCTCTTCGCAGGTGCAGACTTTGACCCGCACCGTGCTGCCTTTCTTGAATTTGGTAGAGAATTCCTGGTGGTCTATGCTCTTTCCGCGGGTGATGGTTATCCGTGCATTATCTTTAAGAGAAGTTCCTTCGATTGCACTGGGGAAAGAGGAAATGTAGCGGCTGTCTTCTCCTTCTACCATAGTTAGAATGCGGTAGAACTTGTTTGCTCCGGCTTTGTTGCCCAGCGTTACCACCAGGGTATAGAGGCTGTCGGAGCCTTCCACGGGCACCGCCTCAACTCCTGCGATGGGCTCCGTGTCGGGTATGACGCTGCGGGCGCTTACTGTTTTGCCGTTGTATTCCACTTTCAGGGTGTAGCTCTTGCCCGCTTTGCCGGTAATCCATCCGGTAGTATAAACGAAGGGTGGCACATAGCGCTTATCCTGCTTGCTGAACAGTATCACGGTAGTGTCGCCGTCGCTCAAACTTACCTTGGCCCGTTTGATAATATGGTTGCTGAGAGAATCCAGGTGGGTGTATTCCGGGCTGGGGGAGAGCGTGGTGGTAAGCATCACCACGGGGGATTCTCCGGCTTCTATCCATCCTTCTACCACAAGTTCTCCGGGTGTGTCTTCCCATCTTCCCGGCCCGTTGCAGGAGCAGAGAAGTGCGGCGGCTATTATGAGAAGTACCCTTTTCATATTCAGAACTTGCAGAACCAGCCGATGCCGGGCATCAACTTGAGGGAGAAACAGAATGGAACATATGCAAAACTGCCGTCTTCGCGGTAGTCGAAGTAATACGATAGTTCGTTGTCGTTGGCCAGGGCGTTGTAGATGGAGAAGTTGATGCCGTGGGTGAAGTCTTTGTCTTTGCGGAAGTACCAGTTGAAATTGAGGTCCAGACGGATGTAAGGGGCCAGGCGTTTGCCGTTGCGGGGACCGTAGACGCAGATGAGCTTGGAATCCAGCAGGTAGAAGGATTCCGGGGCGGTGAAGGGCGTGCCGGATGCGACGGTAAAGGTGCCGCCGGCGTCCCATTTCCGTTCTGTCCAGGTGGCGACGGCGTTCATTTCGAAGGGGCGCTCGAAGTTGGATGGCCATATGCTGCCGTCTTCCCCGCGCCTTAGCGACCTTCCCAGGGAAGTACTCAGCCATCCCGTCAGTTTACCCGCCTGCTTGTGGAGGATGAGATTTATGCCATAGTTCCATCCGTCTGCTCCGGTAAGCATTCCGGCGAGGGATGAATCAGCCCTCAGATAGTCCAGAAGGGTGCCGGTGTATTCCATCTGATTGTAGAGGCGGCGCCAGTAGAGTTCTGCGGAGAAGGCCCAGGCTTCCTGACGGAAATCGAGGTTGTAGGCCAATGAAGCCCAAAGTGAGCGCTGCGGAGCACCATATTTCCCGGCCAGGAAGTTGAATTCGATTGGGAAGCCCATACTGCTGACTCCGGTCAGGAAGATGTTCTGTGTGGCGCTTCCTGCCCTTAATTCCACCAGCCCCGACCTGAACATATTGTAACTGATGGCAACCTGGGGGTCCAACTGCCAGAAGGATTGTTTTTCGGGGGAGAGATACCATCCTCCGGTGAGTTCAGCCTTGACCTTCCAGTTCAGGGTCAGGTACTTGCTCCATGCAGTGCTGATGCGGCCTTCCATTGCCTGCTGGGCCTCTTCGGAGGTGGCTGAAGTCATCGACCCGCTTTGATGGACCGGGCTCGGGATGAGTACGTCGTAGTAGCACAGATTTGCCACGAAGTCGAAGTCCCGCCACTGCATGAGGGCCTTGTAACCTGTGTTTCGGGTGTGGTAGGGGATGAACCCGCCTTCAAAGTTATATGATATGTCTGCCCGGGCGTTGTATCCGCTTGCAAAGATGCTCTGTTTCAGAAGGATATCTGAGCCACGGTGCTGCCAGTGCAAGGCGGCGGCAGCGTTGCTCCAACCCAAATGAACGCCCAGATTGTTTTCCAGGGAGGCGTATTCAGCCGCATCGGTGGAGTAGAACACATCTGCGTAAATGCGATCTTTTTCAGTGGCTTGCCAGGCCCAGCCCAGGTCGACATCTCCGAATCCGTACAGGAAGGTGTCTTCTTCTACCATCAGATAAGACTTGTAGAGCTGGTTCAGGAAGCTTTTACGGGCAGATATGCTCAATGCGGAGTTTTCCCCGGTGCGTAGTTTCAGATTCCCCTGCGCGGCCACCAGGCCCAGGGAAAAATCTCCGGAAATGCTGCGGTCGGGGATGCTGCGGTCGGGGACCATATCCACATATCCTCCCAGACGCCCTCTGCTGGATGCCGTGGTGGCATAGTTCATAATGCCGAAGTGGGCGGGATTGAAGACGGAAAAAATGCCCAGGAGATGGCTGGAGCCGTAAACGGGTGTGCCGTCTATGCTTATGAGATTGTGCCCGTGGTCGCATCCCTGGATGTGGATGCCGGCATCGATCTCGCTGCCCGTCTGCACACTGGGCAGGAGCCTGATGAAACGAAGGGGATCGGCCGCTCCCAATATAGTTGGAAGCTTTCCAAGTCCCTTCATGTCAACCCTGGTTTCCGCCCTGGCAGAGAGGGGAGAAGTGCGGCGATGCGCAGCCACGACAGTGCTGTCGATGGTGCGCACCAAAGAAGAATCGGTCTGCGCCGAAATCCTGCCGGGAATAACCCCGAGGATAAGCAACGCAGACCGGAATATCAGACTATATAAGCGTCCGGACTTCACTATTTGTCGTTCAGAACGCTCGAAATGTAGTTGTCGACACTCTTCTGCCAGTTTTCGAAAGCCTGGATCAGGTCTGCAAAATCGGTCTTGTTGAAGAAATCTTCGAACATGGCGAAGGCGCTGCCGTCCTCGAAGCGGATGACAGGGATGACATTCCATTCACCTGCCTCGTTCTTTTCGGGTTCGAGGCCGAGATATGCGGAGCACTTTTTACTGTCGTAGAAGGCCTGCACCTTGATTGCATCTTCGGCCTGAGCGAGCCAGTTCTTGAATTCGTTCTCATTATTACGGGCTTCTTCCATCTTAGCGGAGCATTCGACAAGCTTTTCGACATCGGCGGTACCCTTTATCTGAAGTTCACCCAGAAGGTCTAAGCTGATCTCTACGCTCTTGGGCATAGAAGACACATCGTAAGTTGTGCTGGTATTGATGTATCCATTCTTATAACCGTTGCCGTTATCGTTCTCGCTTTTGTTTTCCTTTTTCTCGGATGAAAGCTTGAATCCCTGCTCTACTGCAGTCATCGTCAAGATGTCTTTCTTGCCATAGCTGAAAATATATGAAGCTTCGGCACCGTCCGAGAGATAATTGAGTTTCTTGGTCTTGAGTGTGTAGCCGGCTGCTGAGAACGAGAAGCTTACGTCCACCTGATCTTTGGCGATATCGAGGGTGCCTGCTGATGCGGGTTTGTAGTCGATGGTGACATCAAGATCTCCGACAGAATCGCCACCTTTGATGAAGCTGGCGGTAATGCTTTGAGGCATAAACAAGTAGCTCTTGTTGATATTGACCTGGCTTTGCTTGCCTGCGGGTACGGAGACTATGCTCATATAGTTAATGTAGTCATTACTAATCTGATCCTGGGAAAGCCAGCCGTAATCCAGTTTGGTGACAGGGTTATAGAAGTGATATTCCGTTACTCCGCCGGTTTCGCGGGTAATGGGCTCCCAGCTATAATAGGTGTAGGTCTCTTGTTCGTGTTTGACCTTTTCGCAATACATTGCAGGGCCTGTGGTGTAGGCGGGCCACTCATTGTAGCTCTCGCTGCGGCTTTCGGTTATCAGGGTCTTTGTCGAAGAGGTCTTGATTTCCGCATTGGCAGTCATCGGGGTTCCGTCCACATTTGCCGTGATACTGAGACTGGGGGCATCTGCCTTAACCCAGGCTTTCTTTCCTGCATCCAGAGTAATGTTGCCCTTGGCATTGGCGAACTGAACAGTGGTGACTCTTTCGTGGATGAATTCACCGGGTTCCTGATAGCTGCAATACCAGCCATAGTCGGTGTCATTACCATTAGAGCCGCTCTCTTCTTCAGTTTCTATGCTTTCAGCAAGGGCTTCGAAGACGGTTTGGTCGTTCTCTTTATCGGTGACAGCTGTCCCGAATTGTGCAACTGCCTTGAAGGCTTCGCCCCAGTTCTCTACATCGGCATATTCGATAAGTTCCATGCCCATGCCTTCGAGAGCGTCCTTCTGGTCACTGGGGGAGAGGGGTTTTTCGTTTTTCTTACAACCTGCAACAAGGATTGCCGCGAATGCAATAATGAACAAATACTTGGTTTTCATAACGTTATATGTTTAATTATTTTTCTTTGCCAATAAGGTTTTCACCCTATATATGATGCGCGTGAGGGATGAAATGTGACAAAATGCAAAGATTATTTCTCGTTTCAGAAAATATTCCTATCTTTGCAATCCTTTCCGGTGCGATGGCCGAGCGGTTAGGCACAGGTCTGCAAAACCTGGTACAGCGGTTCGATTCCGCTTCGCACCTCCGAAAATGGCCCTACACATAGTTGTAGGGCATTTTCTTTTCCAAATTGGGGCTATTTTGGGGCTATTATTAAGCAGGTCCATACAAAATGTCTGGGATAGCCCCAAAAGGCCACCCCAGACGGTTGCATTAAAAGATGTCCTTCATTCGGCAACATCTAATGCAAAGATAATGGAATTTCTTGGATATTGATATTTCCACATTATAGTAAGCGCCCCAACCACCATAATAAGTATAGTCAGGGCACTTATACCGATAAATCCGAATTTGAATAATCCAAGTCCATCACCTCTTCAACCATTCAACAGCTTCTGCTTCAGTAGGCAGAAATCCAAAATGGTGTCCTTTGTTGCTCTCATAGATGAAATCGCGCAGCGGCTTGCTGGTATAACGGGAAAAGTCT
>JAFRSW010000011.1 GCA_017427385.1 Bacteroidales bacterium | reverse complement strand
TGCCATGCTACCTCCATGATGAAGCGGACCTTCATGCGGGTGTCCTTATGGGTGCCGCAGAAACCGTCTACCACGAAGAGGCGCTTGCCGCTGAGCTGCTGCTTTGCAAGCTTCTTGACTGCGGCCCAGGTCTTCTCGGACATCTTGTGGTTGTCGTTCGGATAGCCTTCGGTAGTCCACCAGATTTCGCCGGGTTTGCCTTCCTTGGTGGTCTTGTCGTAAACGATGTATTTGTCTTTAGGGGAACGGCCGGTGTAGATGCCGGTCATGACGTTGATAGCGCCGAGTTCGGTTACCTGGCCTTTGTCATAGCCTTCGAGTTCAGGTTTTGTTTCTTCGTTGTAAAGGACCTCGTAAGTAGGATTGTAGAGGATTTCCTTAACGCCGGTAATGCCGTACTTGGCAAGAACTTTTTTGTCCATAAATATCTTTGAGTTTAGAGTTTTTTCTTAATCGCGCAAATTTACACAAAATGCTGCAAAAAATGAACCATAATTAAGCCAAAATCACAATAAATAGCTACTTAAATGAAACTGGACAGAAAAACGACTGCAATGGCCACCGGAGCAAGGTAGCAAAGCAGGAAACGGACCACTCCGAAAACCCTTGAATTCCATTTGAGGGAGCCGCCGTTGGTGAACTCGTCCCACACGTCTTCGCGCTTCATCTTCCAGCCCACGAAGAGCACGCAGAGCAGGCCTCCGACGGGCAGGAGCTCGTTGCAGCAAAGAAGGTCGAAAGACTGGAATATGCCGGTGTTCAACGCGCAGGGCACGCCTCCGATCAGTCCGATAACAAACACCAGCAGCACGGCACGCCCGCGCCTGAAGCCCTTTTCTTCTATCAGCCAGGCCACAGGGACCTCCACAAGGGATATGGAGGATGTGAGGGCTGCGATGCTGACAGAAAAGAAGAACAGTACGGCCACGACCGTGCCTAGGACCGGGTATGTACTGCTCAGACTTGTAAAGATAAAGGGCAGGGAATCGAAGATCAGCCCTGGCCCGGATGCGGGTTCGATGCCTGCGGCGAAAACCGCCGGCATGATTGCCAGGCCGGCGAGCAAGGCAAAGAACAGTGTGAAACCTGCAGTGCCCAGGCCGGCTACGACCATATCGTCCTTTTTGCTGATATATGAGGCGTAAGTCACGATGATGCCCATACCGAGGGACAGGGAATAGAACCCTTGCCCGAGGGCGTTGATGACCACGTGCGCATCGACTTTGCTCCAGTCCGGCCTGAACAGGTAGTCTACGCCCGCGGAACTCCCCTTGAGGGTGATGGAGTAGACCGACAGGAAGACGATCAAGGCAAAAAGCAGGGGAATGGAAACCTTTGTGAAGGCTGCGATTCCCTTCTTGATGCCGCCAACGACTATCAGGCAGGTGAGGCCCAGATAGACTACGAATGCGCACAGGGGCGCCCAGGTCGAAGCGGAGAAGGCAGCAAAGGAGGCCGGATAGCCCAGGTTGAAAGACTTGAGCAGATAGGTGATGCTCCATCCTCCCACTACGGAATAGTAGCACAGGATGATCATCGGAGTGAGCGTGCACAGTACACCCAGCCATTTCCAGGGGGTGCCGGGCGCGAGCTTGCGCATGGCACCCAGGCAGTTCGCTCCGCTCCTGCGGCCGATGATGAATTCGGCGAAGAAGATGGGTATGCATAGAAGCAGTGTAGCGATCACATAGATAATAATGTATGCCGCTCCGCCGTTCTCGCCCACCATGTAGGGAAAACGCCATATGCAACCCAGCCCTATGGCGCTTCCCGCCAGGGCTGCGATTGCGGCGAACCTGCTTCCGAACTGTTCCTTAGAGTTTGCCATAGGTCAGGCCGGGCCAGTCATCTGTGCGGAAAGGCCATGCAGGAAGGCCTTCTGAGTTGAAGAGATTGCAGACAGGGTTGTCGGCCCAGCCATAACGTACCGCAACGGGATGGGGAACATCGGGGCAGGAGACTATAACCGAGTCACCGCTGATTTCAGCATCCGCCCAGTGCCAGATATGGTCTGCTCCGGCGATCTGGAATCCGGTAAGCTTGCCGCTTTCGGCCTGTTTCACCAGGTCAAATCCCATTGCCTTCTTGCCATATCTGTCTTCAGCGAAGTCGCCGGAAGGAACGGTCTTGAGGCCGCCTGCGACGTTGCTGAACTTAATGGTTATGCTGCCCTTGCCTATAGTATATGACTTGAAGCGGGGGCCGTCGGTGGCGACCTTCTTCCCATAATCGTTGGCCAGGGCAAGGTTGGCCAGGCGTTCGCCTACTTCGCGCTTGCGCACGGGATGCACGTCTTCGGCTTCTCCAATGTCGATTATGCAGGCCATGCCGGTCTTGGCGACGGTTTCGGTGGCGAGGGCCTGGGCCTCACGGAGTTCAGCCCAGCTGAATTCTCCGGGATTCTCGCTGACTGCCTTGTATCCTGCTATCTGCGTGATGTAGAAGGGGAAATCGTAGCCCCAGAGCGAGCGCCAGTCGAGAATCATATCCTCCATCAGCTCGCGGTAGCGGTAGGATTTCTCGGCGTTGGATTCGCCCTGATACCAGATGGCACCCTTGATTGCATATGGGGCCAGAGGCCTGAGCATGGCGTTGTAGAGCACCGTGGGCATGTTGGGCTCGCGTGCGGCGGACTTGGGCATGCCCTCGAAGGAAACGGACAGAGTCACCTTCCACACGTTGTTCAGCATGATCCTGGTGCCGTCGGGGCACTGCACGTACATTATCTTGCCATCGCCGTAGAGGCCGCCGTCGCCATGGTCATCGGTGTTTCGTATGCAGATAACTGCCTTGCCGGCCTTGACCAGGTTGCCGGGGATGGTGTAGGTCCTGGGCAGGTTCCATACCGTGCCCTTGCCCACCATCTCACCGTCCCAGTAGGTCTCGTCGAAGTCGTCGATGGGGCCGAGGCTGAGGGTGAGGTCCTTGCCTTCCCATGCCTTGGGGATGTCGATGGTCTTGCGGTACCAGTAGATGCCGTTGATGCCGGGCCAGAGCTGCTGAACCTTGCAGGGGAGGGTGATGTCCCTCCAGGACGAATCGTCGAAGGAGGGCAGCGCCCATGTGGCCACTCCGGCCCTGAGGCCTGTATCCTGCACGGTGACTTTGCGGTAGAAGGCCTTGATCTCGCCGTCGAATGTGGCCGCGCGATCCGCCTCGCTGTCCGCCAGGGACTTGACATGTGCGATGGGTGCGGTCATCTCGGGATACATGGACAGGGATTCAGCGCTCATCCAGGCCTCGATAATGGTGCCGCCCCAACTGGTGTGGATGATGCCCACAGGTACCTTGAGATCCTGCATCAGCTTGCGCCCGAAATACCAGCCGGCTGCGCTGAAATTGCGAATGCTCTCGGGAGAGGATTCCTTCCAGCCGTCGAAATCCGCGCTGAAGTAGTCGTGCTCGCCCATACCGGTGGCGCGGGAGACCTGGATTACGCGGAGGTTGGCATAGTCGGAGGCGTTGTTGATGTCATCCTGATTCACTCGTATCGCCCTCCAGCTCTCCATGGGCATCTGCATGTTGGATTGGCCGGATGCCAGCCAGACCTCGCCAATGAGCACGTTCTGAATGGTTACGGGCGTGCCGTCGGAGATGGTGAGGGTGTATTTCTTGAAGCTTCCCTTGGGAGTGGGGATGCGCACTTCCCAGCGGCCGTCAGCAGCGGCCGTGGCGGTGTAGGTCTTGTTGTTCCACGAAGGTGTGACTTTCACCGTCGCCCCGGGAGCAGCCTTGCCCCAGACTGGCGCCTGGGTGTTCTGCTGGAAGACCATATTGTCGGTAAAGAGGGGCGTGAGCTCCACTTTTGCCCATGCGCTGAAAGCGGCCAGTGCTGCAAGTGCGGTCAGGATAAACTTTTTCATATCTTTTGCGTCAAATAGTCAAACTTTCAAATATAAGAAAAAACCTCTATTTTTGCTATATGAACAAGACTATAGCAGATATTATTTCCCGCAGGAGCATACGGCAGTTCAAGCCGGATCCTGTTCCTGAAGAATTGCTGGATCAGGTAATCGAGGCCGGGCTCTTTGCGGCGAGCGGTAAGAACCACCAGTCTTCCGTGATAATTGCAGTGACGGACCCAGCCACGATACGCCGTCTGGCTGAGGCCAATCGCGTGATCTGGGGTAAGCCTGAAGGGGTGGATCCCTTCTTCGGGGCACCCGCCGTGCTTGTTGTGCTGGACAAAGCCGACTGGCGCAACAGGGTGTACGACGGCTCCCTGGTGATGGGAAACCTGATGCTCGCTGCCCATGCCCTCGGGCTCGGCAGCTGCTGGGTGCATCGCGCCAAAGAAGAATTTGAACTTCCTGAGTTCAAGGAACTTCTGCCCTCCCTAGGCCTGGAAGGGGAGTATGAAGGGATAGGCCATTGCGTGATCGGGTGGCCGGCCGTTCCGAATCCGGATCCTCTGCCCCGCAAGGAAGGGCGCGTTTTTAAAATAAAATAGTATATTTGCCATAGTTAGTACTGAACCTATACTGTTATGGAGAAGATTATCGATCCTGTTCCGACCAAGTTGATCAAGGCGGAACTTACCAGGAGCCGCAAGCTGATGGACACCAACAAGGGTGGCAATGAGCTCTATGTGGTGGATTGCAACAATGCGCCCAATACCCTCCGGGAGATAGGCCGTATACGCGAACTTACCTATCGCGAAGCCGGCGGATGTTCCGGAAAGGAGGTGGATCTGGATGAGTATGATTACCTGGAAAAGCCTTATCAGCAGCTGATAGTATGGGATCCCGATGCTGAAACTATCATCGGTGGCTACCGTTATCTGCTCGGAAAGGATGTGACTTTCAAGAAGGACGGCCAGCCGAATGTGACTTCGTCCCATCTTTATACTTTTTCGGATAAGTTCATCGACGAGTATCTTCCCAAGACAATGGAGCTGGGCCGCTCTTTCGTGGCTCCCGAGTACCAGAGTTCCAAGGCGGGCGCAAAGGCTCTGTTCACAATGGACAACCTTTGGGACGGCATAGCCGGCGTGCTGCTCAGCAACCCCGGCGTGGAGTATCTCTTCGGGAAGATGACCATCTACAAGAGCTATAACAAAAGTGCCCGCGAGTTGATCATCCGTTTCCTAGAGAAACATTTCATGGATAAAGATGTGCTGGTCCGTCCTTATAGGCCGCTCAGGTCGCATACTGACGGGCGTCTTCTGGACCTGATCCTCAGGGAGGATGGCCTAAAGGAGGATTTACGCTGCCTTAAGGAGGCCCTGCGCAAGCTCGGCACCAGCATCCCTCCGCTGGTGAATTCCTACATCAATTCTTCTTCCACCATGAAGATTTTCGGCTCTACGGTGAATGACGAGCTTTCGGATGCGATCGAGACCGGACTGATGATCCACTTCGACGAGATGTATCCGGACAAGCGCGACAGGCATATCCTGACCTTCATCGAGAAGCGTGTCCCGCGCCTCCGCAAGATTGCGGTCCGTTTTATGCCCGAAAACCACCAGGTTTCCCACGAAGTAGAATTTAAATAGTTATCTTTGCCTTCAGTATGACGGCAAAGGAAGTACTGAAGCAATACTGGGGCTACGATGCCTTCCGGCCGATGCAGGAAGAGATTATCTCTGCAGCGGCGGAAGACCGTGACGTGCTGGCCATCCTGCCCACGGGCGGGGGCAAGTCCGTATGCTTCCAGGTTCCCGCGATGATGAAGGAGGGTATAGCCCTGGTGGTTACCCCGCTGATAGCGCTGATGAAAGATCAGGTGCAGAATCTCGAGGCCCGGGGCATCAAGGCTTTGGCCATCCATGCGGGCATGAGCCGCTTCCAGGTGGATACCGCCCTGAACAATGCGGCATACGGAGACTTCAAGTTCTTGTATCTCTCGCCTGAGCGGCTCGGTACGGCCCTGTTCCAATCATACATCGACCTCCTGAACGTCAGCTACATAGTGGTGGACGAGGCTCACTGCATCTCGCAGTGGGGTTACGATTTCCGTCCGGATTACCTGCAGATAGGAAAGCTCCGGAAGCGCATAGATGCGCCGGTGATAGCCTTGACGGCTACGGCTACTCCTAAAGTTGCGGAGGATATTATGGACAAGCTCGATTTCCGTGAGCCACTGATGCTCCGGAGCGGCTTCGAGCGCCCCAACCTTAATTATATAGTCCGTCGGTGCGAAGACAAGCTCGGTCAGTTGCTGGGCGTCTGCCAGGGAGTGCAGGGGAGCGGCATCGTTTATCTGCGCAGCCGAAAGAAGTGCGAGGAGTACTCCGCAATGCTGAAGGCCGAAGGCGTGAGCGTATCTTATTATCACGCAGGGCTTTCCGCCGAGATGCGCAGCGTGCGTCAGGCTGCCTGGAAGAAGGGCGACATACGTGTGATGATATGCACCAATGCCTTTGGCATGGGCATAGACAAGCCGGATGTACGCTTCGTGGTTCACTGCGACCTGCCGGACAGCCCCGAGGCCTACTTCCAGGAGGCAGGCAGGGCAGGGCGTGATGGCAAGCAGTCGTACGCCGTGCTCCTTTGGAGCCCGGATGATGTGCGCCGCCTGCATCAGCTTGATGCACAGGCTTTTCCACCGCTGGAATACATAGAAGACATCTATCACAAACTGCATGTTTACTGGCAGATTCCATACGAAACCGGAATGGGACGCCAGATGAAGTTCGACCTTGCGGACTTCTGCAAACACTTCAAGCTGAGCCAGTCCGCAGTACGCAACGCAATCGTGTATCTGGAACGCTCGGATCACTTGAGCTATACTGAATCCGTTGACATCAATACCCAGGTTAAGATAGTCGTGGAGCGGCGTGACCTATACGAAATAGACCTTCCGGATCCGCGCATGGTCGCGCTTCTGGAACTGCTCATGCGCAGCTATACAGGCATATTCTCCTATCCTGTTTCAATCTCCGAAGACTTTGTGGCTGCCACTCTGGGCGTAGGGATTGCGGATTTGCATCAGTTGCTTTACAGGATGAGCCTGGAGCATGTGATACGCTATATTCCCGGGGATAAGAGCGATGTCATCACCCTGCATCACAATCACTTGCAGCGCGGAAACGTGGACCTTCAACCCGCCCGCTACGAGATGCTGCGAGAAAAGGCCACTGCCCGTTCCGAGGCCATAGTCGGTTACGTTTCCGAAACCGACCGCTGCCGTCAGTCATATCTTCTGGATTATTTCGGCCAGAGTGACAGCGCCCCCTGTGGGCATTGCGATATCTGCCGCGCTTCTAATCAGTAATTTGAAGGCCGTCGTAGGCGGGCTGCACGTCGGAGCGGATTCCGCGCTCCGCGCAGAGTTTGCGTAGTTCTTCGCAGAACTGTTCGTGGGGAGGGAAGTGGTGGCTCAAATGTGTGAGCCAGGTGTGTTTGGCGCCTATGCGGTCTGCCAGTGCAAGTGCCTCATCCAGCGACAGATGCGAATGGTGTGGGCCGTAGGTGACTGTGTTCAGCGTCACGTGTTCCAGCCCTTCCAATTTGGGCATTTCCTCCTCAGGAATACTGCTCAGATCGGTTAGATATGCGATCTTTCCTATGCGGAATCCCAGTATAGGTAACTGGCCATGTATTCCGCGAATCGGAATCACGCGCACCCCGCGGCCATCGTCGGATGCATTGTCTATGTTGTTTGCAGGGCATGGCTGCACGCTGCCGTCCGGCATCTTGTATCCGTATCCTACATCATGCACCCACACAAGTTCCTTGTCTTCTTTGGAAGAGTGTACGCAGAAAGGTTTGTTCTCGATAATGTGCAGATGCCATTCGGGGGCACCGGGGTAGCGCGGTGAAGCAAAGGCATATGGATATTCCCGCTGTAGGCTTTCCAGAACGCGGGGTTCGCAATAAATCTCGGCGGCACGCCTGTCTATGTAGTTGAGCGAGCGCACATCGTCTATGCCACCCGTGTGATCCTTATGGTTGTGGGTAAAAAGGATGGCATCGAGATGCCCGATGCCGGCCGCAAGCATTTGGCTGCGGAAGTCCGGTCCGCAGTCTACCAGTATATTGAGGCCGTCCACCTGGAAAAGGGCGGATGCCCGGAAGCGCTTGTCGCGAGGATCCTTGCTGGTGCATACGGGGCATTGGCATCCCACGATGGGGACGCCCAGCGAAGTGCCAGTTCCAAAGAATGTCAGTTTCATATCGTAACCTCCGTCAGTTTACCCACCAGCGCCGCGTCGTAGGGGCTGGTAATACGGATGTAATTGCCTGTGTATCCGCTCATTGAGCCGTCTTTTTCCTTCGATTCGAAAAGTACTTTTTCGCGTATGCCTCGGTTGGATTCCACGAATTCGCCGTGGAGAGTCCTGCATAGTTCTTCCAGCCTGGCTACCCGTTCCGCCTTTACCTGTTCGGGCACCTGGTCCGGCATGGTTGCGGCCGGAGTGCCGGGGCGTTTGGAGTAGGGGAATACGTGGATGAAAGCTGGCCTTATCTCTTTGAGGAATTCAATCTCTTGCTGGAACAGTTCTTCCGTCTCTCCCGGAAGGCCTGCCATAACGTCTATTCCGAAGAATACTTTCGGTTTGCCGGGGCCTTCCATCCTGCTGCGTATATAGGCTATCCTGTTGGCGAAGAAGGCGGTTGTGTATTTGCGGCCCATGCGTGACAGGATGGTGTCGGTGCCCTGCTGCAGGGGTATGTGGAAGTGGGGCTGGAACTTCGTCCCTGAGGCTATCCAGTCGATAATCTCTTCCGTTATCAGGTTTGGTTCAATACTCGAAATCCTCCACCTTTCTATGCCTTCCACGGCATTCAGCGCCTTCAGCAGATCCAGGAAACTCTCGTCCGTTCCGCGTCCGTAATCGCCTGTATTCACGCCGGTTATCACAACTTCTTTCACTCCCTCCGCTGCAATCGTTTCCGCGGCCTTGACCGCCTCGCATATAGGAATGCTCCTGCTCCTGCCCCTTGCATACGGCACGGTGCAGTACCTGCAGAAATTGTCGCATCCATCCTGCACCTTCAGGAACGCCCGCGTCCGCTCGCTTGTAGAATACGCTCCGAATACGGGCTGCGGCAGGGTGTTACCCCCCGGGGACGTGTCCACCCCCGGAGAGAGCACCCCAAAAAGCGGGAACTTTTCGGGGGCCCCGCTATTCGGGCAGGGGGAGGGGCCCATCGCAGATGGGAGGGGCCGGAGCGAACGAAGTGAGCGGAGTTCCCCGGGGGGCAACAACCCTGCCGCAGCAAGGGTCTCGGGGACGACCAGGGATTTTTCGTTCGCAAGGAAGACGCGGGCGACGCCATCGATGGCGCGCACCTCGTCAGGCTTCATTTGGGCGTAACAGCCTGTGACAATGATCTTTGCGTCAGGATTGATGCGGTGCACCTTGCGGATTTCGCCGCGGGACTTCTTGTTGGACGTCTCGGTAACGGTGCAGGTATTTATCAGATAAATGTCTGCTTTCTCGCGCCAGGGAACGACCTCCAGCCCTGCGGCGCGGAACCCGCGCTCGTAGGTGGCAGTCTCTGCAAAATTCAGCTTGCAGCCAAGCGTGATGAAGGCTATCTTCATATGGCAGAACCTCCTTTGACAGTTACCCTTGCAGCATCGGCAGGACCGCCGACAGGAGGATTGAGCTTGGAGATGCTGATCTCGAACTCTTCCAGATCCGGGAAAGCGGCCTCTACCGCATCCCTGATGCGCCCGGCCACGTGCTCCAGCAGGTTGGACGGAACGGCCATCTCTTGGGAAACGATGCGGTAGATCTCGGAATAATCGATTGTATCGGCAAGGTCGTCGGTCTGTATGGCATTCTCGGGATTGACCGAACAGCGGAAATCCACCACGTACTCGCCGCCGTCGGTCCTTTCCTCCGGCAGGCAACCGTGGTATGCCTTGAAATGCATTCCCAGAAGCTCTATCGTGCCAGTATTATGAATACACATGGTCTCTTTCCAATGATAGGTTTATTCTTTCGCCAGGAGGCGACAGTATCGGTGCGGATGAATGCATCCGGCAGGGTTATGTCTGCGGCGATGCAGAGGCGGGTGGCAGGGGAGAGTTGCTCCAGAAGGTCCCCGAGAAGGGAATCGTTCCTGTACGGAGTCTCTATGAAAATCTGGCTTTGGTGCAGGGCGGATGAGTCTTTTTCGCAACGGCGGATGGCCGCACGCCGCTCGTCCGTCTTCGCGGGAAGATATCCCCGGAAGGCGAAACTCTGCCCGTCCAGCCCCGATGCCATCAGCGCCAGCATCAGCGAAGACGGACCGACCAGCGGCACCACGGCGACGCCGTGCCGGTGGCAGAGTGCCACCAGTGCGGACCCCGGATCGGCCACCGCAGGGAGCCCCGCCTCGGAAATCAGCCCCACATCCCCCTGGTCGAAGAGTTTCATCAGGCCCTCAACCTCGGCGGGAGCGGTGTGCTCGTTCAGTTCGTGGAACTCCAGTTCCGCAATGTGCCCTTTCAGACCGGCCGCCGAAAGGTAGCGGCGTGCCGTGCGCGTCTCTTCCACCACGAAGGTCTTTATCCCCTTCAGCACGTTCAGGGTGCCTGCCGGAATGACTTCCGCGGGATCGTAATCCCCGAGCGGGGAAGGGATAAGAAAGAGTCTGCCTTTATTCATCTGCTTCGATGGTTATGGTCTGTTTTTCCTCCGTCAGGCTGGCTTCGCGGTTGAGTTCCTGCCGCTTCTTGCGGCTGATGAACAGGCTACGCCAGAAGTCCTTCCACTTGTTGAATTCCCTCTGGTAGGTGATACCCACGCCGTTGCGCTGGGAGTAATCGAGGTAGCTCGTGTATTCATCCGCCGAATGCGAGAACAGGTTGAGGCGCAGTTCTCCGGGCTTGTCGAGCTTGACGTCGATGTCGAGGTCGCCCACCATGTCGCCGTTCGGATTGGTTGTGGTGCTGTACTGGCGGTTGCCGAAGGAGCCGCGCACTTCCACCCGGTTGTCGAACAGCTCGGTACTAACCGACACGTCGTAGAGGTCTGTGCCGCTCGCATTCTGCTGGTATCCTACACCCAGGTCTACGGGTATGTCCATAAGGTTCAGCAGGTTACTCAGCTGCCTGGACATTACCTCGCTCACGTTGGAGAACACCAGATTGGTGTTGTTGACGATTCCGGACTGCTCGTTTTCGAGGAAGGATCCCGTGATCAGGAGCGCAAGGAACTGCTTCTGCACCTTGTCTTCGGTGTTGAGAGCGCTTTCGACCTCGGATTTAGTGGACGGGTCGAGGTCGGGTATGTCGATGGAGAAGTCTACTTTCGGGGAACTCAGTTTGTCGCTTATCCTGATGCCGCAGTTGACTGTACGCCGGGTTGCGACGGACGATGTGTCGGCCATCAGGCGGTTTATGGAGGTGCGCAGGGTGTAGGTCGCGTCGATGTCCAGTTCACTGTTCATCACATCGCCTCCGAACTTGATGCTGGAGCCGTTCTCGATGTTGAAGTTCTTGCTCACGATGCCCGGCAGGGCGAAGTGATATTTACCGTTGGAGATGTTGTAGTCGCCTGTTACGTCGAATATCTTCCGTGCCGAATTCACGTCCATGATCAGCAGGCCGGATCCGCGTGCGGTCAGGAAGTTGTCTCCCGTGTTATCAAGTTCAAGAACAGCTTCCAGGTCCGTAGTTGCATTGATACGTGCATGTGCGGTGAAGTTGGATGCGGAGCTTTGCTTCTGGGTCGCCACCTGCTGGAGTATCTCGCGCAGCATCTCGTCGTAAGGATCTATCTCCTCTTCTGTGTGATCGGTGAAGGTCAGCAGATCGCCCACACTGGCCGATGATGCTCCTCCGAGGGATACATGCATGGTTCCTGCCTTGTTGGTGAATATGTCGGCGTCCATGTTTATGGCATCCATGGGTCCTGTCAGGTAGGCGTTGCCGCTGACGAAGAGGTCTCCGTAGATGGTTCCGCTCTTGTTGCCGAAGACCATCAGGTTGTTGAGGGCCAGGTCGGTATCGAGGCTGAAGTCTTTGAGGTTGCTGAAGAGAAGGCCTCCGTTGAGGATGCCGAATCCTCCCTCAGGGTCGGTGATGTTGAAGTTGTCGAAATGCAGGCCTTTGTTGTCGATGTGGAAAGGCCCTCCGAGTTTATAATCGACCCCGGTGTATGCCACTTTCAGCTTGCCGCCTTCGATGCGTGCGCTGTCGCTGCTGAGGGCCAGGCTATCCAGATTTCCCCGTGCTTTGAAATAGCCGCTGAGACTGCCTCCAAGGCCGGTAAGGGCATCAGGAAGCAGGGGAGAGAGCAATGCCAGATGCAGGCCGTCGGCGACTGCAGAGGCATCCAGGATCTTGTTCGAAATAGCGTAGTTCGCCTTGATGTTGAGGGCGTCCAGGCCGTCGTTTATATCGCGGATGAAAGCACTGACTTTGTCCGCCGCCTTATCCCATACCAGGGCCATGCGGAGCGATCCGGCATTCTCTCCGGCGACAGCCAGCGAATCGCAGTTCAGGTTAACCATTCCCATCATGTCCCCCTTCAGCGGAGAAGACAGTATGCCCCGGCCGGTAGTCCGTCCTGCGAAGCCGTAGTCTTTGCCCGTGAAGTGGTTGATGAGGCTCATGTCTACATTGTCGATGCCGACGGTCAGGGTGTCGGTCATGCTCCTGGAGATACCGCCGTTGATGCGTATTGCCTGGTCGCCGTTGACGATGGAGAAGTTGTTGAAACTGGCTTCTCCTGAACGGTAGGTTATGTCGGATTCGGCGAGATCCCACTGGGAATCCTCGAAGCGGACATAGGACGACAGAGGCTTGGCGTGCACTATGAGGGTGTCTGTGGCATCTCTTTCTATGTTTCCAGCCAGGTAGAGTTCTCCCACATTGTCCATGCCGCTGATGTTGTCGTAGTGAAAACTGAGGAAGAATCCGTTGCTCTGGGCGAATGCAATCAGGGCGCTGTTCACGAAACCTATCTGGCCCATCCTGAATTCATCTGTCAGCACCGAAGCGTTAAGGCTGCCGCCCTGGTTGTCGAGGATGATGTCCAGCCCCTTGAGGTAGTTGGTCATGTAGGCCATGCGGGAGGAGTGGATGATGCCGGAAAGGTCTCCGTTCGCCATGCGAAGGTCTATCTTCGTGGAATCGGATATGTACATTCCTGGTTTGATGAAGGACAGGATGTCCCGGCTGTCGTGGAAATCTACGGTAATGTCGTAGTTGGCATCAGGGTCACCCTTGTCTTTGTCTTTCCTGCTGTAGATGGCCGGAAGTTCGCGCCTGGTTGTGATTGCCTGGATATCGTTGAACAGGTCCGTTATGCTCCGGTTTCCCACATATCCTGCATCCAGGAAGCTGGAGCTGATCTGTGCCCGGCTGGTGCCGCCGGTAGTATGGGAACCGGCGTAAACGTCTCCTATATACTTGACTCCGTTGTCGTTTTCAAGAGTGAGGTCGTAGATGTTGAAATCGCCGAGCAGGTCCCCGCGGGGAATCTTCATCAGGTTGGCGCTGAGTTCTGCAGAAACCTTGGATGTGCCTCCGCGGGTGTCGAGGTTCAGAGCCTCCAGATCAGCATATCCAACGTTGGCGGAGAACTTGTAGAGGGCGTTCTTTGTCTTCGGGGAAAGGTTGAATATTCCCTGGAAAATGAAGTTCAGATTGGGATCCGCGCAGATTATCTTGCCGTCGAAGGCATTGTCGGAGTAAGTGCCGGCAGCGGCGATCCCGGTGTAGTCATAACCGAGCAGGCCCAGGCGGTCTATCATCAGGGAGTCCACCTTGACGGAGACGTTATCCTTGTTGAGAACGGCCTTGAAGCCGGTGTTTGCGGTAACGTTTCCGAGGAAATCCTTGTCGATGATGCGGCCGAGACCGAGGTTGTGGGCGCGCACAACTCCTCCGACCTCCGTACCCTCCGTCTTGCTTGCAAGATTTTTTATGGTGAGGTCGGCATCTGCGCTGCCATTGCCTGTCTTGATCTTTCCCTTGGCGGCGAGTTTGCTGAGAGGCCCCTTCGCATTGCCGGAGAAACTGATCTTCTGCCCTGGGGCGAAGTTCTTCAGTTTCACGTCCTTACCCGTCATGCGTCTGATGGTTTTCTCGGCTCCGGCCGTGGCGAAATTGAGCTTCCCTATTTTGGCATCCAACAGGAAATCCTCGGTGAGAGTGATACCGGTGAGGCGGCATGTGGCATCTCCCTTGATTCCTCCGTAGAGATCGGTAAACTTGAGTTTGGAAATGTTGAGGTCGCTTACGTATCCGTCGGCTTCCGCTTCATCTATATCGAGAAGGAAGTCCATGTTGTCCAGTTGCCCGAGGGAGAACTTGGAAATGGTCTTTGCCGAGACTATGCTTCCCTTGGCGACCTTCAGGCGCATACGCACCGCCCTGCAGTAGTCCTTGTAAGCGTTGGGCGTGGTCCCTGTCATGGAATAGAGGGGAGCGCGGAGATCGGTGGTGCCGTCGACTATGTGGATGTCCCGGAACTGGATGAACTGACGGTCGATGTCCATGCGCATGCTGACCTTGGCGTCGGCTCCGCATTTTTCCACTATGTCGACGTTGTCGACCGTCATGGAGAACTTGCCGCCATTCACGTTCAGGTTGTGCGCTGTGATGGTGCTGACCTGTGCATCCAGTCTGTCGTAATTGATGGCCGTGGGCGTGCAGGGCTTGGGTAACTTCGTGAACTCGGACATCCTGTAGTGGATGTTCTCCCCGTAGATCTTGGATATGCTGATGGGGAAACCGGTGGATGTGGAATCCTTATTGCCTTCGCCGAACACCCTGGTGATGTTCATTCTTCCGGGAGCGTCAGGCTCCATCGCCAGGAAGAAATCCACATCGCGGACTTCCACCCTGCTCAGGTGCAGGCCCTTCTTTTTCAGCAGCATGCCGGTGGAGACGGTTCCCCTGACTTCCTTCGCGAAAAAGATGGTGTCGCAGGTGGGGTTGCCGGTGCCCAACTTGTCGTCGTAGGGATTCTTGTCGAGGATGAGAACGTCCGTGAGGGCGATGGTACCGGGGGACTGGAAGTTGACGGAAGAGAATTCTATCCTGCCGTCCATCTTGCCTGCGCTGCGTTCCAGAAAGGTGCGCACCAGGCGGGACTGCACGTCGGGAGACTGCACGGCCACCGCTGCCGTTGCCAGCAACAGTACTATGAATCCAAAGATTCGGGCCGCTATGTCAGGATTCCTTTTCGTCAATGCACATTTATTGTAATCTACAAAAATAAGAAATAATGCTTAAATTTGCACGTTCAAAACAGGTGAAATGGACATTATTTTAGGAATAGAGTCTTCTTGCGACGACACATCGGCTGCCGTCATCTCCGACGGATGGCTGCTCTCGAACGTGATCGCTAGTCAGGATGTGCACAAGGCTTATGGCGGCGTGGTACCGGAACTGGCTTCGCGTGCGCATGAGCAGAACATCGTGCCGGTTGTCAGCGAAGCTCTTTCCAGGGCGGGTATTTCCGCATCCGACCTGACTGCCATCGCCTTCACCCGCGGGCCGGGCCTTCTGGGTTCGCTGCTGGTTGGCACGTCCTTCGCCAAGGCCCTCGGGCTGGCCCTGGATATACCTATAGTTGAGGTCAATCACCTGCAGGGGCATATCCTCGCAGGCTTCGTGAAGCAGAAAGACAAACCTGTGGTGCAGCCGTCCTTCCCTTACCTCTGCCTGCTGGTTTCGGGAGGTAATTCCCAGATAGTCAAGGTGAATTCCCCGCTTGATTTCGAGATCCTTGGTCAGACCATAGACGATGCCGTTGGCGAGGCTTTCGACAAGTGCTCAAAGATGATGGGGCTCGGATATCCCGGCGGACCTGTGATCGACCGTCTTGCAAAACTGGGCGATCCTGAGCGCTTCAAGTTTGCAAAACCCCATATCCCCGGGCTGGACTACAGTTTCAGCGGCATCAAGACTTCGCTTCTTTACTTCGTGCGGGACGAGATTGCGAAGGATCCGGATTTCATGGAAAAGAACAAGGAGGATATCTGCGCTTCGTTCCAGAAGACGCTGATCGACATCCTGATGGACAAGCTGATAAAAGCAGCTAAGCAGACGGGAATTCGCGAGATTACCATCGGCGGCGGCGTGTCGGCGAACAGCGGGCTGCGCGATCGCATCGTGGCCGAAGGACGCAAGCGCGGATGGAATACCTATCTTCCTGAATTCAAGTTCACTACGGACAATGCCGCTATGATCGCCATCGCCGGCTACTATCATTATCTTGCCGGTGAGCGTACGTCATTGGATGTGGCTCCTGTATCTAGGATAGCAGATTTTTAGCGGCCGACTGGCCGGCGAGGAGGCCGGTAGCAAAGGCGCAGTGGAGATTGTAGCCGCCCGTATCGCAATCCACATCCAGAACTTCCCCACAGAAATAGAGCCCCGGCACCTTCCGGGATTCTAGCGTTTTGGCGATTACATCGTCGGTGCTGACACCGCCTGCGGTTACCACGGCGCGCTCGTATCCCACATATCCTTCGATGTCGAACTCCCACTCTTTCAAGCACTTGGCTATGGTGGGGAGATTAACCCAGACCTTGGTGTCGGTGCGTCCTTTCCTCTCCAGCGTGATGATTCCGGGATTGGCCGCGGTGAACGCCGGAATCAACTCCCAGGGCATCAGCTTGCCCAGCAGGATGCGGCACTTTTCCTTTTCGCGCACCCCGCGGCTGCGGGGATCCTTGTCTATCTGCATCCACAGTTCCTTCACGCGGGCGGTGAGTTCGGGCAGCGGCACTCCGGCCTTGAGGTCAATGGCAAGCTTCACGCGGGAGCCGTTGATCAGGGCCTTGACCGCCTTCCGGCTAAGCTGGAAGCCTATCGGACCTTCGATTCCGCCGTCGGTGAAGTCTATGTCACCGAATTCGCTGTCAGCCACAGTGCCTTCTATCAGCAACTGCACCCCGACATTCTTCAGGTGTATGTTCTGGAACTTTTCGCCCAATTCGGTCAGCGGCGTGCTGCGGTCGATATGGCGGGGTAGTTCGGTGGTGCTGCTGATTATCAGCGGATTAGGTGTAGTCGTCTGGTTCTTTTTTACCAGACGACTTTCAGCAAGTGCCTGATTATCAAGCGTGGTCAGTTTGTAGCCGCGGGGGACCAGGGCGGTAAGTGAGGGGAAGAGCGGGGTGAGGGTGTGGCCGGTGTCGGTGGCGAAGCGGTAGCCGTCGCCGGTGGAGCCGGTGCCGGGATATGAGAGGCCACCGGTGGCGATTATGAGGCGGCTGCAGGTGTAGGTTCGGCCATCGGCGGTGGTTATGGTGAAAGGAGATTCCTTCACCTGCTCCGCAGGTTCGGAATGACAGGATGAGATTTCGGCTTCAGTTTCAATCTTTACGCCGACACCCTGGCATGCACGCACCAGGGTGTCAATCACATCTGTCGAATGATAGGATGAGGGATAGGCGCGGTCTCCGCGCTCTACCACGGATGGCATGCCGACGGATTCGAAGAACTCTACAAGTTTTTCGGGTGTAAGGTTGTAGAATGCGGGTTTTACGAAGTTGGCCTTGCTGCGGATGTGGGCGCTGAAGGCGTTCCAATCCTTTACATTTGTGAAATTGCAGCGGCCTTTGCCTGTAATCATTATCTTGCGCCCTGGGCGGGGCATCTTTTCCAGAAGAAGCACGGAGGCGTCGGATCCTGCCGCCACCAGGGTGGATGCTGCTCCATAGGCGGCCATAAGGCCGGCCGCACCTCCGCCGATTATGATTATGTCAGACTTCATAAAACGAAAAAAGGGAAAGCTTAGTACATCGCACCGCTACAACCTCTGACCCTTGCTGCATTCCTGCCCTGGGGGAGTTGGGAGGGAGCTGGTCGTGTACGACTTTCCCGTTGCAAATATACGTAATTTTTTAGATGCTGTCAAAAATCAGGGGCAGAATGTCGTCGACCTTGTCGAACTTCCATATCTGGCCATCTCCTATCATGAGCACCGACATGGGCCTGCCACCCTTCAGCTGGTACTGGGCCATCACCTGACGGCACGCTCCGCAGGGGGTTGCAGGGGCCTTAGCAAGGCGTCCCATAACTCCTCCGGCTATCGCCAGCGAAACCATGGCCTTGTCGGGATATGAGGCTCCGGCGTGGAACATGGCCGTGCGCTCGGCGCAGAGTCCGGAAGGGAATGCGGCATTCTCCTGGTTAGCTCCCTGCACTATCACTCCGTTGCTAAGCCTCAGGGCCGCACCCACGTTGAAATGGGAATAAGGCGCATATGAGCCCTTCATCGCATCTATTGCGGCATCCGCGAGTTCGCGGTCTTCCTTATCCAGCTCGTCCAGCGAAGTGTATTCGTGGAATATGATTTTGATCTCTTTTTCGGTCATAATCTTGTGTTATAACTCACAAATATACAAATAATCTGCGGTATTCTTCAAGTTTGAAAGGCGGTTCGCCGTAAAGATAGTGGTTGTGTGCCGTGGGGGCGCCGTCCACGCTGTATTCCATCAGCCAGATTCCCTGTCCTTTAGGGCGTTCAAGGCGAGCAAGTTCCGCCCTTCCGTTTGCTTCCAGTTTTGTGCTTCCTCTCCATACGGTTTTGCCGCTTGCGGCATCCCTGACGGTAATCTTGCACTTTACCGGCTTGCGGGTATCGTTCACCGCAACTATCGGGTGTGCGCCGTCCGCGGCATCGGTAATCATCACGCATACATCGGTTTGCGCCCGCTTGATGTACCAGTAGGCGCGCTTCGGGCAGAAATACCAGTCTACTACCGCGTCGGAGATGATGGGCCAGCCGTCCCGGATGTTCCACCAGAGTATGCCTGTGCGGGTGTCGAACTTGCCGGCGCGGAACATCTCAATGAAGTACTTTACAGCTTCCCCCTGCACCGACTGGGAGGCGAAGATGAAGTCGTCGAGGTCGGTGGGAACATCTCCGAAAAGGATGCGTACCTGCTTGGTCATCAGGTTGTTACGGCGGGAATCCCTGTCGGTGTCCTCCTTCCATTTGCGGACTGCCTTGGTCACATATTCATCGTTCCACTCGAAGTCTCCCGTCCATGGATACACGTTGCCGGGGGTGAACATCTGCTCGAGGCTTTCGCGGCAGGGCATGCCGTGGTATCCGGTCTCGCTGGCAAAGAGGGGATTGGACTGGGAGTAGAAGGGATCCTTGTAGTAGCCGCGAGGGCCCCAGAGGTGGTCTTCCGGCAGGGCCTTGGCAGTGTAGTATTCTTTTATGAGTTCCGGGCTCCACCAGGGGGAGGATGGGAGATAGTCGCGTGTCGGGTCGAGGGCGAAAAGTGCCTCCGGAATGGTCCTGCGGGTGACTATATCCCGGTTCGGGTCCGGCTTGCAGGCCCGGAAATCGCCGTCGGCGATCAGTACGTCATCCTCGTTGTTTCCGGCCCAGAGGGCTATGCAGGGATGGCTGCGGAGGCGCAGGACAACCGCGTAGAGTTCCTTCTCCAGCCTCTGCTGAAAATCCGCGGTCTGCGGGTAGGCCGTGCATCCCATCGAGAAATCCTGCCATATCATCACGCCCGCCTCGTCGCAGAGCTTGTAGAACGGATCATCTTCGTAGACGTTGCCGCCCCAGCAGCGGAGCATGTTGCAGTTGAGGTCGGTTACCAGCGCGAAAGCCTTCTCCAGATGCTGCGGGTCCCGGCTGTGGAGGGCGTCCAGTGGCGTCCAGTTGCTGCCCTTGATGAACACCGGCTCGCCGTTTACCACGAAGCAGAAGCGGCCCGGATTGTCCTTGGTGTGGGTCTGGGTATTGTCGAGCCTGATGGTACGTATGCCTATGCGGCGTATGTCCTCGTCCCAGATGCTGCCGTCCTTACCGCGGATGCGGAAGATGGCATCGTAGAGGGCGGGTTCGCCGTATCCGCGGGGCCACCAGAAGTGCACGTTGCTGAGGCTGGCGCGATGCCTGAAAGCGTGTGTGCGGATGGGGAAGACTTCCTTCCAGACGGTCTCTCCCTTGTAGGACAGGAGTATCTCTGCCGTCAGTGCATCTTCTTGATAATCAACGGGAAGGGTGAGAACGTAGTCCATTGCGATATCGGCTGTTCCTTTGGCTGTATCAAGGCTTCTGGTGGTCCAGTGTACGTCCCTGATGTGGGCTGGTTTTTCTATGTTGATACGCACGCTCCGCCAGAGCCCGGCGCTCACCAGCCTGGGCATGATATCCCAGCCGAAGGAATGGGCGGCCTTACGCACATAAGGCGCCTCGGTGCGGCCCCAGTTGTAGGCGTATACTGGAGGGATTTCCTTCCGCACTTCCAGCACCGTGGAGCGGATGTAGACTTCCAGGCTGTTGGTGCCGCCGACCGGCTGCAGGGTTTCGCTGACATCGAATTTCCATGGAATCAGCATGTTGTCGGTGGAGCCGATGTGCTTGCCGTTCAACCAGACTTCCGCGTAGCAGTCTATGCCTTCGAAATCCAGTTCCAGGTAGTCTTCTTCCCCATGTGCAGGGGTTTGGAAACTCCTGCTGTAACGCCACTGGAAGCCTTCCCAGGGGCGGAGTTTATAGATGTTGCTGCCGATTTCGGGGTTATCTATAAGGCCTGCGGCCAGCAGGTCCAGTTCCACATTTCCGGGCACAGTAGCGTCTATGGCCTTGGGGGTTATGCCCTGTGTGGCAAGGTCTTCAGGCCCCAGCACGGCCGTGCGGCCCTGCTTCCAGTAATCCAGTTTCCACTTTCCGTCGAGGCTGACGCTTTCCCCGGCGCGGGCGGCCAGGCATGCCGATAAGAGGCAGATAGCCAGTAATATGCGTTTCATACGATTTCAAATTTAGTGATTTTTTTCTGGAAACAGAAAAAGCAGTATCTTTGTAGTCTTATGAAGATTTGCGTAGGACTGTCCGGCGGAGTCGATTCCAGCGTTGCCGCCCTGTTGCTCAAGCAGCAGGGATACGACGTTTTCGCGATGTTCATGCAGAACTGGCACGATGCCGATGCCACCCTGCATGGGGATTGCGAGTGGGAAGAAGACAAGTTCGTGGCCGAGATGGTCGCCCGCAAACTGGAGATTCCCTTCTATTTCGTCGACCTGAGCAAGAGCTACCGCCAGCGTGTGGTTGACTATATGTTCGACGAGTATTCCAAGGGGCGTACGCCGAATCCCGATGTGCTTTGCAATAGGGAGATCAAGTTCGATGCGTTCTTGAAGGTGGCGCAGAAGATGGGGGCGGATATGGTGGCGACGGGCCACTACGCCCGCATTGAGCGCGTGCCCTCCGCGACGGGCAAAGGGCCCGTCAATGACCCGCAAGGGGCCGATTGTACGGGCATTGCCCGTCCGACAGGCCCGCACACCATATACCGGATACTCGAGGGAGTGGATCCGGGGAAGGATCAGAGCTATTTCCTGTGCCAGTTGAGCCAGGAGCAGCTTTCCAAGGCCATTTTTCCCATCGGGGGGATGCTGAAGAGCGAGGTGCGGAGGTTGGCGAAGGAGGCTGACCTGCCGTCTGCCGACAAGAAGGATTCCCAGGGCATATGCTTCGTTGGGAAGGTGGATCTGCCTACATTCCTGCAGCAGAAACTCAAGTCTGTCGAGGGGGATGTGGTGGAGGTCTATCCGGCTTTCTATGAGTCGGATGCGCTTTATCAGCAGCAGTGCGACATAGTCCGCAGCATGCTGAAGGATGATTATTCAGGTCCGCTGCCAGTCATCTCCCACTACATCTCGGAAGACAAGGCCACTCCGGTGGAAGATTCGCATCCTTTCGACGATGCGAAGATTGCGTTCATGACTGATGAAGACCTGAGGACGCTTTCCACGCCTCTGAGCTACGAGGCAATCAAGTTCGAGACCGAGACCTACCGTTCCGGCAAGAAACACGTGCGCAAGACACGGTGGAAGGAGAATCCTTTCGGGAAGATTGTGGGGCGTCACGAGGGTGCGCAGTTCTACACCATAGGCCAGCGCAAGGGCCTTAACATCGGCGGTCACAAGGATTCCATCTTCGTGATTTCCACGGATATAGAGAAGAATATAATCTATGTCGGCGAGGGCCATACGCATCCCGGGCTTTCCCGCCTCTGCCTCCGTGTGGCGCCGGATGAACTCCACTGGATTCGTCCGGACCTGGAGATGGCAGTGGGGGAGACGCGCCGCTACCGCGTGCGCATCCGCTACCGTCAGCCCCTGCAGGATGCAACCCTCCTCCGCCGGGAGGACGGCATGTTTATTTTGTTCGATTCAGCCCAGCGTGGCATCACCGCCGGCCAGTTCGCCGTGTGGTATGCCCCGGACGGCGAAATGATAGGAAGCGGAGTGATATGAAAGAGTTCGAGATAAGTTGCCCCCTGACGCGGGAACCGCGCCTGAAAGAGATAGAAGCCAAGGCAGGCGGCCTTCAGTGGATTGCCGTGAAGCGTTCCATCGATGCCCGCAAGGAGCCGGTGTGGCGATACAGGTACGAGGCCTATGCCCCGGGTGAGTATCAGCCCTATGAACTTCCTGAATATCAGGATGTTTCAACGGCCGAGCCGGTTATCGTGGTGGGCGCCGGCCCTGCCGGAATGTTCGCCGCCCTGAAGCTTTTGATGCTGGGTCTGAAGCCCGTGATCCTGGAGCGCGGAAAGGACGTGCATGCCCGCAAGTTCGATATGGCGAAGCTCTCGCAGACCGGTCTGGTCAACCCTGAATCCAACTATTGCTACGGCGAGGGCGGAGCAGGCGCTTTCTCGGACGGCAAACTCTACACCCGTTCTTCCAAACGAGGGGACATACGCGAGGTGCTTCAGCAACTGGTAAATTTCGGCGCGTCGAAAGACATACTCATCGACGCCCATCCTCATATAGGATCGGACAAACTGCCTGTGGTGGTGGAGAATATCCGCAAGTGCATCGTGGCCCACGGAGGGGAGTATCACTTCGAATCGAAGGTGGTCTCCATTGAGGGTGAGCCGGGCGCTTTCCGGATCGGGACGGCCGACGGAAAAGTATACTCTGGCAAGGCCGTAATCCTGGCTACAGGCCACTCCGCACGCGATATCTATGAGATGCTGGCGGCCCGGGGCGGCACTCTGGAGGCCAAGGGATTTGCCATGGGAGTGCGCGTGGAGCATCCTCAGGAGAAGATTAACTGGGCGCAGTATCACGGCACCTGGAAACCTGGCGTGCCGGCCGCGGAATACTCATTCGTGGAGCAGCAGGACGGCCGCGGCGTGTTCTCCTTCTGCATGTGCCCGGGCGGCATCCTGGTGCCCTCTTCCACCGAGCCTGGCACAGTTGTACTGAACGGCATGAGCAATTCCGCCCGCAGCGGCAAATTCGCCAATGCCGGCGTAGTGGTGCAGATCGAGCCGGAGGATGTTCCGGGCGATTCGGCGTTCCGCCTGATGGATTTCCAGCATTCGGTGGAGAAGAAGATGTATGATTTCTGCGCTGCGAATGGCGCGGAGAATCCCATGGCGGCCCCTGCCCAGCGCATGGAGGATTTCTGCCTTGGAAAGATCAGCAAGAAGATGCCGGAGACCACCTATCATCCCGGTGTGATTTCCGCTCCTCTGCATGAATTGCTGCCGCCCATGATCGCGGACAGGCTCCGCAAGGTATTCCCGCGGGTGAAGATCCGCAACTATTATAATAATGCCGCCCTGCTCCTGGGTGTCGAGTCCAGGACATCGTCTCCGGTGCGCATTCCGCGCGACCCGGAAACTCTGGAGTATGTTTCCATGCAGGGGGTTTATCCCTGCGGCGAAGGTGCCGGGTATTCCGGTGGCATCGTTTCGTCGGCTATAGACGGTATTCGCTGTGCGGAGGCGGCTGCAAATGGCAGATAACTATTTGGAGAAGAAGATGGAGGAGTTCCGTTCCGGCAAAGCTCCCGTTAGGCGTCCGTCCGCTTCCGTAGAGGGATTGCTTGAGAGATTGTCGACTGATGCGTCGGTCGACGCATCAGTTATGCCAGTACAAGTGCAGGCGGTGCTGCGGGCGGGAACCATAATAAAAGAATCCGAATCTTTTAGGTACGAGACGGACGAAAAGGAGGGGATGATACGGGTGCTGGGGCCTACGTCTCCCAGACGCTATCTGGTGGAGGCGGGGGAAATCATTATGGCCATGCGTCTCAAGGCGGCCGAACTGCACCTCGGGTGCGACATTAAAATACAGCCGGAAAGCACCGCACCGGCAACCCCTTTGATTGCAACACTTAAACTATATAAATAACCAATTTCTGTAATGGACAAACGAATTGCTTTGAATCCCAACGAGGTGGTTTCTTTCCTGGAAAAGTCTCCGGAGACCTTCACCCGTGAGGATATGCTCACGTTCATCTGCGAAAAGAACATCCGGATGATCGATTTCATGTACCCCGCCGAAGACGGGCGCGTGAAGACACTGAATTTCACCATTAATAATCTCGCGTATGCGGAAACCATCCTGACGGAAGGCGAGCGCGTGGACGGCTCGAGCCTGTTCCCGACCTTCATCGAGGCGGGCAACAGCGACCTGTACGTGCTTCCGCGCTACCGCACAGCGTTTGTGGATCCCTTCAACGAGATTCCCACCCTGTGCTTCCTCTGCAGCTTCTTCGACAAGAACGGAGAACCCTTCGACTGCGCTCCCTACGCTACTCTGATGAGGGCTGAGAAGGCTTTCGAGGAGAGCACCGGCATGCAGTTCGAGGCCATGGGCGAGCTGGAGTACTATGTGATATGCAACGAGGATCCTCTATTCCCGGCCACCGACCAGAAGGGTTATCACGAGAGTGAGCCGTTTGCGAAGATGAACGACTTCCGCCGTGCCTGCATGGACCATGTGGCCAAGACAGGCGGTCAGATAAAATACGGCCACAGCGAGGTGGGCAACTTCACCCTGGACGGCAAGATTTATGAGCAGAATGAGATAGAGTTCCTGCCCAATCCTGTGGATACCGCCGCAGACCAACTGCTTCTGGCAAAGTGGGTTATCCGTAACCTGGCCTTCAAGTACGGGTTGGACGTGAGTTTCGCCCCGAAGATCACTACCGGCAAGGCCGGGTCCGGCATGCATATACACATGCGCCTGATGAAGGATGGCAGGAATGTCACCCTGGGTGCGGACGGCAGGCTCTCCGAGGAGGCCCGGCGCGCTATTGCCGGACTCATGAATATGGCCCCGTCCATCACCGCTTTCGGCAACAAGAACCCTACATCCTACTTCCGCCTCGTGCCTCATCAGGAAGCGCCTACGAATGTTTGCTGGGGGGATTGCAACCGTTCCGCATTGGTGCGCGTGCCCCTGGGCTGGAGTTCCGGCACGGATATGTGCTCAAAGGCGAATCCCCTTGAGCAGCAGGCCGATCACGATACAACCGCCAAGCAGACCTTCGAGATGCGCAGCCCCGACTGCTCCGCCGACATCTACCAGCTTATGGCCGGACTATGCGTGGCTGCCCGCAAGGGCCTGGAAATGCCAAGGGAGGAGGCTCTCCGCATCGCGGAAGAGAAGTACGTGGACATGGACATCCACCGCAGCGAGAATGCTGCGCGTCTGGCCACCCTCGAGCAGCTGCCTACATGCTGCACGGAGAGTGCCGAGTGCCTGGAGAAGGTCCGTTCGGTCTATGAGGATGCGGACGTGTTCCGCCCGCGCATGATAGACGGCATTATCAAGTCCCTGCGTTCCTATCACGATGAATCCCTGCACCGCGAGGCGCGCGGCGACACCAAGCTGATGCGCCGTCTGGTGGCCCAGTATTTCTACTGCGGATAAATCTGTTTGGAGCCCCTACAGAATGGGTTTCTCCTGTATCGGCCACCCGGTGAGGGTAGAGATATAGGGGATGAAGTTGTGGGCAATCTTCCGCTGGGCGGGGTATGCCGGATGATGTGAGGATCCGGTTTCGTTCATCAGGAAAGCCTGGCGGAATATGCCGGTATAGGTCACGTTCTTCATGCCGGCCTGCTCCACGGCCGCCTGCACATATTCGAATACTTCTATCCTCGGTGCTGCGCAGAGTATCGGGTGATCCTCGCCGTAGAAAGCCTTGATTTCCTTCAGGAGTTTTATATAGTCTTCGGTAAAGGCGCGTTTGGAAGGCTGACGCTGGCGGGAGAAGTCGTTTTCGCCCAGGTAGATGACGGTGATTGCCGGTTTGACCGGGAAAGATTCCTGCGCCCATTTGGGAGCATCCTTGTCTTTGGGATCTGAGGCGTCGAAAAGGCGCAGGTAGCGGTCGACCATTGTATAGCCGCGGCCGCCGTCGTTGTAGTTGCGGTTCACGCCCTGGCCGGAATGTGCTGCAACCAGTATGTCCGCATCGAAATACCTGCCCAGGATGGCTGCGTGGGTGTGGTTCTGGTTCTCATCTTCCGGACGGAAGGGATCGGATGGCTTGCTGTTCTCGGCGCCGTATCCGCAGGTGAAGGAATCGCCCACGAACTCGATAACCCTCTGTTTTATGGGCTCCGCCTGAAGGATCTTTTCCGCCTTGAAGCTATGGATGGTAACCCTGCCCTGGCTGGCCTCGGTGCGCTTCTGGAATATGACCGTATGCTGTTTCGGCACCTTCTTTCCGTATTTCGCCTTCAGGATGTCCGCATCGCAGAGCACCAGGGTTGTGTCTCCCTTGGCGGTAAGGATGCGGTCAGCATCCTTGGTGAAGGGGGAATCGAGCCAAACGTTGAACCAGTCCTTGCCGCTGTCGCTCAGGGTGACGGCCAGGTAACTGCCTTCGAATGCGATGCGGATGTAGGAACCGGTCCAGTCGAAAGAAACGTCGTTGCCTTCAACCAGTGTGCGTGCCACATAGGTTATGCGAGAGTCGCTGGCAGGGAATTCATTTAGTTTTGGTGTCGTTGCGTTTGCAATGCTGCAGACCAGCAAAGCGGGAAGTAAGTATTTCAGTACGTTCATACTTACAAAAATAGCAATTATTATGGAAGAATAACAAAAAAGGCGGCCTTAAGGGTCGCCTTTCGAGCCACTTGGCAGATTTGAACTCCCGACCTGCGCGTTACGAATGCGCTGCTCTACCGCTGAGCTAAAGTGGCGTGCCGTCCACTGGGAACGGGGATGCAAATATAGTTATTTTTTATGAACTTCACTCTTCTTGGCAATAATGCTGACCAGAATTGATCCCAGGGCGCCTGCACACAGAGAGCCCATCAGCACGGCGATTTTTCCCATATCCCGCAGCTGGTGCGCATCCAGAAGGTCGCTGAAAGAAAGAGTGTCCACAAAGATGGACATGGTGAAACCTATGCCACCGAGGCATGCAACGGCAAAGAACATCGGCCAGGTGGCCTTGGCGGGCATTTCTCCCACCTTGCATTTGATAGCGATCCAACTGAACAAAGTAATGCCTATGGGCTTGCCCAAAACAAGACCGAGGAAAACGCCCATGCTTACGCTACCAAGCACAGGCTCGTAATGGAATACGTTGAAGTAGCTCGGATCGGCTATCTCGACTCCTGCATTCGCAAGGGCGAACAGCGGCATGATCAGGAAATTGACCCAGGGAGAGAGGGCTGTTTCCAGACGGTATGTCATATCCATCGAGCCTTTTCCGATCTTGCCCAGTTTCTTTAAACAGTGCCTCTGTGGGCCGTTAGGGAAGGCATTTGAAGGCACATCGGCAAATTCGTTGAAGCGTCTGGTGTATTTAAGCCATCTATGCTCGAACTGGGACTTGTTGTATCGGGGGCTTGAGGGGATGAGAAAAGCCATCACCACCCCGGACATGGTCGCGTGGATGCCCGAATAGTAGAACAGCACCCATACTACCAGTGCGAGCAAAAGGTAAGGGAACACGTGCTTCTCTCCCAGTTGCTTGAGAAGGAATATGAATGCCATGACGAGAATGGCAATCAGCAGGAGGTTCAAGCGTATTGCTCCACCGTAGAAGAATGCCACTACGAGGATGGCGATCAGGTCGTCTGCAATGGCAAGTGCGGTCAGGAAGACCTTAAGCGATATGGGTACCCTGTCTCCGAGCACCGAAAGGATGCACACGGCGAAGGCAATATCCGTGGCCGTAGGAATTCCCCATCCTGATGCAGCCGCAGCGCCGTGATTCACCAGGGAATAGATGAGCGCGGGAGCAACCACGCCGCCGAATGCCGCTATCACCGGCAGCAATGCCTTCCTGGGGGAGGAAAGCTCGCCGTATGCGATCTCGCGGCGTATTTCCAGACCTACGGTGAAGAAGAAAACCATCATCAGCACATCGTTGATGAGCTTCTCCACAGTCAGATCCTTCGGCACATACAGATTCAGGGCACCGTCCGGGCTGGCTATATGAAGGGTGAATGCAGTATGTAGGAAATCGTTGTAAAAGACCTTCGTGAAGGGCAGGTTGGCCAGCAGCATCGCTATCATCACGCACGCGAGGAGAATAACCCCCTGCGCCCAGGGCTGCTTGCTGAAACGCTTGCTGCGTATGTCGAAATTGCGTATACCCTTGTTCCAGGTATAGATAGGTATGAGTCTCACGACTGATAAATGTTAAAACAGTTTTCCGTTGTTGAATTTATTCTTCAGGTCTTCGAGTTCGTTTGCGGTGGCAGGGCGTTTGCCGGCGGCATCGCGTTCGGCCCTGAATTGTTTTTCCAGTTTGGCGAACTGAGCCTTTGTATCGAGGGTGAAACTGGCATCCTGTATCCAGGAATAATAAGCCGGTTCGGCCTTCCATACTTCGCGGGCGGTCTTGCCCTTGTGTTTGCCGAAATTGATGTAGACCTCGCCGTCGTCACCCATGATAAGATGGCCGGAGAAGTCCACGTATTTCTTTCCGACGAATGCAGCCAAAGCCTGAACGTCGTTTTTGAGCACCTGCTCGCGGTATTTGTCGGGCTCTTTGTAACGGTCCAGCTGGGCCTTGAGTACCTCGAATGTGGCCAGGGTGTCGGCTTCGGCGGCATGGGCGTTCTCGAAATCCTCACCTCCACAATAGAAACGGTAGGCGGCGCGGAGGTTCCTGGGCTCCATGGTGTGGAATATATTCTGCACGTCGACCATCAGGGGCTCGTGAAGGTTGACTGTCTCCACTTTCGCGAGAAGTTCCCGAGCTTCTGCAGAAGATATCCGCATCCTGCAGTACTGCTTCACGCGTTCGAATTCTTCCGCAAGCATGGGAAGGTCGAATTTGGCAGAGTTGAATCCGGCCAGGTCGCTGTCTTTCAGCCATTCGGCTATCTCGCCTGCCACTTTTATGAAGAGGGGGCAGCCCTTGAGGTCTTCATCGTGAACCCCGTTCACCTTGGAAGCGTCTTCGCTGATGTGGCGCTGGCAGTTGTTCTCATAGTCCCACGGGCGTATCTTCCACGTCTTGACCTCCGGCTCGGGGTTGCCGGGGAAGACCTTGACGAAACTCAGTTCTATTATAGAGTCTGCAGGAATGCTAAGCCCCGTGCTCTCTATGTCGAAGAAAATCAGGGGCCTTGTAAGATTCAGATCCATAGTGACTTGCTTTAGGAAACCATAATCGGCATCAGGATGCCGCAGATCTTTTCGCTCTCGGCTTCTTCTTCGGAAGGAACAATCAGTGCCGCCCTGCGGGCGTCGGCGAACTTGAGCACAACAGTTTCGCAGCTCATATTGCCAAGTATCTCGATGAGGAAGGAAGATTTGAATCCGATGACGAGATCTGCACCGCTGTAATCGCACTCGAGCTTTTCGTAGGCTTCGGTTGCAAAGCCGAGATCCTGTGCGGTGATTTCCAACTGGCCGGGCTTGAGCTCGAACTTGATGTGGTTCGAAGCCTTGTTGGCGCAGACTGCCACGCGGCGAACGGTGTTCAGGAGCTGGGCCCTGTCGATGCGGAGCACGTTGGCATTGTTCTGAGGGATGACATCGCGGTAGCGGGGATACTTGCCTACTACCAGGCGGCAGACCATCATGGTTTCGCCAAAGGTGAAGACCGCGGTGGCGTTGTCGAAGGTGACGGTGACGTCTCCGGCTTCCTTGTCTACGATGGCCTTCAGCACGCCTGCGGGCTTCTTGTGAAGGATGAAGGATGCCACTGCCTCGGATTTGACCTCGTCGGTGGTGTAGCAGATAAGCTTGTGGGAGTCGGATGCCACCAGGGTGGTAGCCTCGGGGGCGATATCGAAGAAGATACCGTTCATCGCAGGGCGCATCTCATCGTCTGCCGTGGCATAGATGGTGCTGCTGATGCCGTCCACCAGGTTCCCGGCCGGAACGGTGATGGTGATTGCTTCGGCGCCGGCACCCTTGATTTCGGGGAAGTCCTCTGCGGGGAAGAACGGAAGTGCGGAATTACCGTTGGACCATACGCACTCGAAAGATGAATCCGAGGTGGTGTGGATGTTGACCGGCTGGTCCGGAAGGGCCTTGAAGAGGTCTATCATCTGGCGTGCGGGCACGGCGATGCTGCCTTCTTCTTTCACGCTTTCAACCGGCACGTTGGTGCGGAGGGTGAGTTCCTGGTCGGAAGCTGTGATCTCGAGTTTGTTACCCTTAACGACAAAGAGGAAGTTCTCCAGGATGGTCAGGGTTGTCTTTGCGGGGATGGCCTTGGAAACATCCACCAGGGCTTTGAGCAATTCGGCACTTGAAACGTTGAATTCCATATATCTTCTCTATTTTACTATCCTACATACGCCCTCTCGCGCGAGGGTAACTGCAAATATAGGAATTAATGGCGAATAATTTGGCATATCTTTTGATTTTTTAAGAATCCGGCAAAAGACAATAAAAACAAAAGATATGAACAAGAATATGCTAACAGTTATCGCATCCGTACTTTTGAGCGGGCTGACCGCATTCGGCATCGTTAAAGCCAATCAGCCTGAAACCCAGACAGCAACTACACAGACATCCTATTCCATTGACGGTTCGGCATACCGCACTGTCAATCTGTCACAAGAAAAATATCCGGATTTCACATATGCAGCCGAGTCTGCGGTGGATGCCGTGGTGTTCGTCAAGGTGACGGTCAAGACCACCCAGCAGTATTATAATTTCGATCCGTTCAGCTTCTTCTTTGGAAATCCCGGAGAGCCTCAATCCCGCGAGCGTGTGCAGCAGGGAAGCGGTTCCGGCGTCATTATCCGCGAAGATGGCTATATCGTCACCAACAATCATGTAGTGCAGGGTGCTACCGAAATCGAGGTTACCCTCAATAATAACAAATCCTACAAGGCCAGCGTCATCGGCACCGACCCTGCTACCGACGTGGCCCTCATCAAGATCGAGGCCGACGGCCTGCCCATCGTGCCCATCGGGGATTCGGACAAACTCCGCCTGGGCGAATGGGTGCTTGCAATCGGATCGCCGCTCGGAGAGGAACTCCGCGGCACCATCACAGCCGGTATCGTGAGTGCAAAGGGCCGCTCGATGCCCAACACCACCCGTGAATTCAAGATCGAATCCTTCATCCAGACCGATGCCGCCGTCAACCCCGGAAACTCCGGCGGCGCTCTCGTGAACAAGGCCGGCGAACTGGTGGGTATCAACACTGCAATCGTGTCCCAGACCGGTGCCTATTCAGGATACTCTTTCGCGGTGCCTTCTAACATCGTGAAGAAGATTGTCGGCGACCTCATCGACTTCGGTTCCGTCAAGCGTGCGAAGCTCGGAGTGACGATGAGCCCGGTCACCCAGGAAATTGCAGATAAAATGAAACTTTCTTCGTTGGACGGCGTATATATTAACGAGGTTTCGAAGGGCGGAGCGGCAGACAAGGCCGGAGTCAAGGAAGGAGATATCCTGCTTGCAATAGATTCTACGGTCGTTAAATCGCCTTCAGCACTTCAGGAAAAGGTCAACGGTTTCCATCCCGACGACAAGGCTGTCCTCAAGATTGTCCGCGACGGCAAGGTTAAGGAACTCCCTGTGACTTTCCAGGGCACGGAGCGTATAACCGGCACCGTCAATGATGAGGGTGAAACCGCATTCTACGGCGGCTCGCTCAAGGAAGCGGACAAGGACAAGCTCGCAAAGCTCGGGCTCAAGAAGGGAGTTGAGATCGTCTCTGCCGGAAACGGCACACTCGCCAAGGCGGGTGCCACCGACGGCACGGTCATCCTCTATGTGAACGACCAGCCTGTTTCCAAGCCTCGGGAAGTGATAGATATCGCGTACCGCAGCAAGAGGGCCATTTACATCGAGGGCGTGGATGCCAACGGAAAGTCCGTCTACTTCGGCTTCGCGAAAGACGAATAAGAGTAAATGAGACAATTAAAGATTACAAAATCGATCACCAACCGCGAGAGTGCCTCGCTGGACAAATATCTCCAGGAAATAGGCCGCGAAGAGTTGGTATCACCGGAAGAGGAAGTAGAACTGGCACAGCGCATCCGCAAGGGCGACCAGGTAGCATTGGAAAAACTCACGAGGGCTAATCTCCGATTCGTGGTATCTGTTGCGAAACAGTATCAGAATCAGGGGCTTAGCCTTCCTGATTTGATCAACGAAGGCAATCTGGGTCTCATCAAGGCTGCGGAAAAATTCGATGAAACCCGTGGTTTCAAATTCATCTCCTACGCAGTGTGGTGGATACGTCAGAGCATACTCCAGGCCCTGGCCGAGCAGTCCCGCATAGTGCGTCTGCCCCTGAACCAGGTGGGATCCCTCAACAAGATCAACAAGGCCCTCGGAAAGTTCGAGCAGGAGCATGAGCGCCAGCCTTCCACCGAGGAACTTGCCGAGATGATAGACATCCCCACCGACAAGATCGCAGACACCCTTCGCGTAAGCGGACGCCACGTGAGCGTGGACGCTCCCTTCGTCGAGGGCGAAGACAACAGCCTGCTCGACGTGCTGCCCAACGACGACAGCCCCATGGCAGACAAGGGTCTCACCAACGAGAGCCTCAGCATCGAGATCGAGCGCGCTCTCCAGATCCTGACCGGCCGTGAGCGTGAGATCATCAAGAGTTTCTTCGGCATAGGTTGCCAGGAGATGACTCTGGAGGAGATCGGCGAACGCCTCGACCTCACGCGTGAGCGTGTACGCCAGATTAAGGAGAAGGCCATACGCAAACTCAAGAAGCCTTCCGCAAGCAAATTACTCAAATCTTATCTGGGATAAAGAATGACCCCTGAACAGTTCATCTCCGCGAAGGCCGCACAGGCCGTAAAGGAGCTTTATGGAGCCGAGGTCGACGCTGCAACCCTTCAGGTGCAGGTGACCCGCAAAGAATTCGAGGGAGACTACACGCTTGTAGTCTTTCCTCTTTTAAGGATATCCCATGCCGCGCCCGACGCAACCGGTTCTGCCATAGGCGGATGGCTGGTGGAGCACTGCCCCGAGATCAGCGCTTTCAACAGCGTGAAGGGCTTCCTTAACCTGAGCCTCAGTAATCTCTACTGGCGCGAGGCGCTGGAGGGAATCATCTCCGCCGGAGAAGATTACTTCAGCCTGCCTGCCACCGGGAAGAAGATAATGGTGGAGTTCTCATCCCCCAACACCAATAAACCCCTGCACCTCGGGCACATACGCAATAACCTGCTTGGCGATTCGGTGAGCCGCCTGCTTTCCGCCGCCGGCAACGATGTAATCAAGGCCACGCTGGTGAACGACCGTGGAGTGCACATCTGCAAGAGCATGTACGCCTGGCAGCAGCGTTTCAACGGGGCCACCCCGGAGAGCACCGGCAAGAAAGGTGACCACCTTGTGGGTGACTGCTACGTGGAGTTCTCCAAGATGGAGAAGGAAGATCCTTCCGTGATGGAGAAGGTGCACGAGATGCTGGTGAAGTGGGAGCAGGGCGACCCGGAAGTGCGCGCCCTCTGGCAGAAGATGAACGGATGGGTCTTCGACGGATTCGACCAGACCTATCGCGCCCTTGGCATCAGTTTCGACAGGACTTACTACGAGCACGATACCTATCTGCTTGGCAAGGAGCTGGTGCAGAAGGGGCTGGAGAAGGGTGTTTTCGTGCAGGACCCCGACGGCAGCGTGTGGTGCGACCTCACCGCCGACGGCCTGGACCGCAAGCTCCTGCTCCGTTCCGACGGCACGTCCGTCTATATGACCCAGGACCTTGGCACGGCAGAGCGCCGTTTTGCGGAGTATAATCTGGACAGCCACGTATACGTTGTGGGCGATGAGCAGAACTATCACTTCCAGGTGCTCAAGCTCGTGTTGGCAAAGCTCGGTTTCGAGTGGGCGGATCGTATCTACCATCTCTCCTATGGCATGGTGGAGCTGCCGGAAGGCAAGATGAAGTCCCGCGAGGGAACCGTGGTGGATGCCGACGACCTGATCGAAGACATGTACCTCGAGGCGAAGGCCACTTCCGAGGAATCCGGCAAGCTGGCAGATATCAGCGACGAGGAGAAGGACAGGCTCTATCACATGATAGGTCTTGGCGCCCTCAAGTACTTCATTCTTAAGGTGGATCCGCGCAAGAAGATGCTCTTCAATCCCAAGGAGTCCATCGATTTCAATGGCAATACGGGTCCTTTCATCCAGTATACCCATGCCCGCATCCGCAGTATCCTGCGGAAAGCTGAATCCAGTCAGATTCAGCTTGGAGCAGAATTGTCTCCAAAGGAAATAAGACTTGTTCAGTTACTGAATCTATACAGGCAGAAACTGGCTGAAGCGGCCGACGCCTTCTCGCCAGCGGTGATGGCCAACTATTCCTACGATCTTGCCAAGGAATTCAACCAGTATTATCACGACACGCAGATTCTTCGTGAACCTGACGATAAAGTTCGCAGCATGCGTCTGACGCTGATAACTGCTGTGGCACAGGTACTTGCGCATGCCATGGCTTTGCTTGGCATAGAACTTCCGGAAAGAATGTGATTTTTGCTATTGCAAAATCAAAAAGTTTACTCTAATATTGTGGTGAAATAATAACACTATTAACCTATGCCACAGGACAACAAGAAGAGACGAGTAATCAGCTACGAAAATATGTCGGATGAACTCGCTGCTGCGTTCAACGAGAAATATCCCGGCGGATTCAACGACTGGTTCCAGGATCTTACCAAATACACAAAGCCGGACGGTACCCCGTTCTATGCTGTGACAATCGAAATGCCGGATTCCATCTGCCTGGTTAAAATCAAGGTGGAAACCGATGATCTCGAAGACATAGAGCGCTGGCTGGAAGGGGAGGAGAATGCGGAGAACGAACAGGTCGCAGGGCCTTCCGCCGATGCGGATCCGGGTGCCGGCACTTTGCCGGACGACAACATCTCCCAGTATGGAGGAGACGATGACGGGCCGGACGGCGATTAGCCGATTATGAAGCTGCCATATATAAAGTTCAGCGAAAGCACCAAACTCCTGCTGCTCAGCCTTCTTGTGGGGCTTTGCGCAGGAGCTTCTGCTGTTGTGCTGCTTAAGGTGATTGGATTCATCCATGGTCTGATCCGTGGAGGGCATTTCCTTTTTCCTGCAGTCGGTATGCTGATTTCGTTGGTGCTGGTGCGCTATGTGATCAAGGATAATATAGGGCACGGGGTTACCAAAGTGCTGCTGGCGGTTTCCCGCAACGAATCCAGGATCAAGCCCCATAACATGTGGTCTTCGCTATTGACCAGCGCCATAACCATCGGTCTCGGTGGTTCCGTGGGTGCCGAAGCTCCGATTGTCTATACTGGGGCTGCTTTCGGCAGCAATATTGGCCGCGCTGCCAAGCTGTCGTACAGGGGAGTGACCGTGCTGTTAGGCTGTGGAGCTGCAGGTGCCATTGCCGGTATATTCAAGGCTCCTCTGGCCGGTGTGCTCTTCACTTTGGAGATCCTGCTGTTCAACATCTCCATGACTTCCATCATGCCGTTGCTGATATCCACTCTGACGGCAACGGTTGTGTCGTACGTTTTCATGGGGCCGCAGTCTCCATTCGCCTGCTCGCTGGCTCCTTTCAACATGGGGAATCTGCCCTTCTACCTGCTCCTGGGTGTATTCTGCGGACTGATGTCGCAGTATTTCACGAAGTTCACCCTCTGGCTGGAAGACCATCTTGGCAAGACATTCCGCAGCCCATGGCTTCGCTGGTTGGTATGCGGCGCAGGGCTCACACTCTTGATATGGCTTTTCCCTCCTCTCTTCGGCGAAGGGTATGATTCTGTGGGTGAGTTGTTGAACGGGGGAGACCTCGGCATGAAATCTTCCTGGGGGGTCCCGGTATTCCTTCTTCTTATCCTCCTTCTGAAAGTTGTCAGCATGACGCTGACGAATTCCGGAGGCGGTGTGGGCGGAACCTTCGGTCCTACCCTGTTCGAGGGTGCTATACTTGGATTCCTGATTGCCCGGACCGTGAATCTCTGCGGTCTTTCCCTGCCCGAACAGAACTTCGCCCTGGTGGGCATGGCCGGGCTGATGGCAGGTGTTATGCAGGCCCCGATGACAGCAATCTTCCTGATAGCCGAGATTACAGGAGGATATGAGCTGCTGCTTCCCCTGATTCTCTGTGCCACCGTTTCTTATGGGGTTACACGCATACGTGAACGCTATTCCATATACACCAAGCGCATAGCGCAGAGCGGAGATCTGCTGACTCATTCCAGCGATCAGGCGGCGCTTGCACTGCTCAAAACCGCGGACCTCATCCGGGACAAATATCCGCGACTCCGTGCAGACGACAACCTGCAGGATGTGTCCTCGGTCATCTCCGACAGCACTGTGGCGGTCTTCCCTGTGCTGGATTCCGACGGACATTTCGAGGGTGTGCTGGAGATGGACGATATACGCAAGCACGTGTTCGATGCAGAGCGTTTTGCCAGACTGCGCGTGCGGGACTTAATGCATGCTCCAGCCGATTTCATTTACGAGGATGAGCGCATGGAGAGCGTGATGCGCAAGTTCGAGCGCCCCGAAGTCTGGCGCCTGCCGGTGCTTACCCATGAGGGGGTATATCTGGGATTCATTTCCCGCTCCAGGCTCCTTGCCGCCTACCGTGAGGAACTCAAGCAAATTACTGCAGAAGATTAAGTCATGAAAGAGATATACATAAATCATATTGCCGGTCTGATGGGCTTGAAGGCATGGCAGGTGGAGAACTGTGCGGACATGTTCGCAGAAGGGGATACCATACCGTTCATCAGTCGTTATCGCAAGGAAAAAACTGGCGGTATGGACGATTCCGAGGTTGCTGAACTCAAGCATTGGGTGGACGTGTTCGAAGAGATGGAAAAGCGCAAGGAGACGGTTCTGAAGACCATTTCCGAAGCCGGAGCATTGACGGATGAGCTGCGCGGGAAGATAGAGAACTGCGTGATTTCGTCGGAGCTCGAGGATATTTACCTACCCTTCCGTCCGAAACGTCGCACACGTGCCACCGTTGCAAAAGAATTGGGCCTGGAGCCCCTTGCAGATGCCATGTGGAGACTCCGCAGCCGCAGCCCGCGCGCCGATGCCGCGAAGTTTGTTACACCCGGGAAGGTGGAGGATGCGGATGCCGCTCTGGCCGGTGCCAGGGACATAATCGCCGAGCGCCTCAGCGAAACGGCCGTCATACGTGAGAACCTGCGACAGATATTCCGCAGCCGAAGGGTGGTTTCGAAAGTTACCAAGAAGGCCGAAGGCCCTGAGGCCGACAAGTACCGCAGCTATTTCAACTGGTCGTATCCCCTCGACAAAGTGCCTTCCCACAGCCTCCTGGCCATACTCCGTGCCGAGAACGAAGGCTTCCTCAGCGTGAGCGTGGATGCGGATTCCGAGCGCTGCGGTAAGAAGATATATTATGATTTCTGCCAGATGCAGGGGTATCCGGGCGGAGAGCTCGGTGAGCAGATTCGTGAGGCGGTGGACGACAGTTTCAAACGCCTGCTGGAGCCTTCCATCAGTTCCGAAGTGCTTCGCGAAGCGAAGGAAAAGGCCGATATCGAGAGCATTCGTGTGTTCGGGGACAATCTGCGCCAGCTGCTTCTGGGCGCCCCGGTGGGGCAGAAGCGGACCATGGCGGTGGATCCGGGATTCCGCAATGGTTGCAAGATAGCCTGCCTGGACGAGAGAGGAGGACTGCTCTACCATACCATCATCTTCCCCCATCCCCCTCAGAATGAAAAGGTGAAGGCTCTGATCGCCGTACAGGAAATGCTGGAGAAGTACCGCATCGAGGCGGTTGCTATAGGCAACGGCACCGCCAGTCGCGAGACCTCCGAGTTCTTCAAGAAAGTCTCGCTGCCTGATGGCTGCAAGGTCTGGACTGTCAGCGAGGACGGTGCATCAATTTACTCGGCTTCCGAGGTGGGAAGGGAGGAATTCCCGGATGAGGATGTGACGGTGCGCGGTGCTGTTTCCATCGGCCGGAGGCTGATGGATCCGCTGGCCGAGCTGGTGAAGATAGACCCGAAGAACCTGGGTATAGGGCAGTATCAGCACGATGTGGACCAGGCCCTGCTGAAAGAAAAACTGGACAATACGGTCGAGGCATGCGTGAATGCCGTCGGCGTGAATCTGAATACTGCCAGCCCCTATCTGTTGCGCTATGTTTCCGGTATAGGTCCGCAGCTGGCCGCCAATATTGTGGCCTACCGTTCCGAAAACGGAGGCTTTGCTTCGAGGGCGGAACTGAAGAAGGTTCCGCGCCTGGGTGCAAAGGCCTTCGAACAGTGCGCCGGATTCCTGAGAGTGAAGGGCGCTGTCAATCCTCTGGACGACTCGGCCGTGCATCCGGAGTCGTATTTTGTGGTCGACAAGATGGCTCGCGATTTGGGAGTCAGCGTGAAGGAACTTGTGGGGAATGCCGAGCTGTGCTCCAGGATTCAGGCGGAACGCTACGTCCAGGGTGAAGTGGGGCTTCCGACGGTGAACGATATTGTTAAAGAACTTGCCAAACCCGGTTTGGACCCTCGTGAAGCGGCATCCGATTTCGCATTTGCAGAAGATATCCACGAGATAGAAGACCTGAAGGTGGGTATGGAACTGCCCGGAATAGTGACCAATATTACCGCCTTCGGCGCTTTTGTGGACATAGGCCTTCACGATAACGGTCTCCTGCATGTTTCCCAGCTCGGCCCCCGCGGCACGGATCCTTCCAGGGTTCTCAAGCTCCATCAGCAGATACATGTGCGTGTGATGGGCGTCGATCTGGACCGGAAAAGAATATCGTTGGGATTGGTTAAATAATTTTATATATTTGTTGTTCAGTTAATTCTTCGATTATGGCATCTATCAGCGATTTAATCATGCAGCAGGTGAAATCCGCTGCCGGCGGGGTTTCAATCCCTTCCAACATCAAGGATCAGGTTCTTGGCGGCCTTTCCGATTCAATTCTTGGAAGTCTTACCCAGACTGCAACCAAGGCAGGCGGTGTAGACGTAATCAAGAATCTCCTCACAGGTAAGGCAAATGCAGCCAGCAGCCCCGTTACCGCCCTTGCAGGCAACCTCTTCAAGAAGAACGTGGTAAGCAAGCTCGGCCTGGGCAGCAGCCTCGGTTCAACCCTTACCGCCCTCATCCCCGGCATTTTCGGAAAACTCTCCGGCATAGTCAAGGATCAGGATGGCGACGGTGACGTGGACATCAACGATATTATAATCGCCCTCACAGGAAAGAAATCTACCGGCTCCTCCCTTCTCGGAGCTGCTACCGGCATTCTCGGAGGGCTGCTCAAGAAGAAATAGATGAAAAGCAAACTGGTCATAATCCCAACCTACAACGAGATTGAGAACATAACTCGGATAATCCGCGCAGTTCTCGGTCTTGACGGAGGTTACCATATCCTTATTATTGACGATGGCTCTCCGGACGGGACTGCCATCGCCGTTAAGAAACTTCTGACAGAGTTCAAGGACAGGCTGTTCCTTATAGAGCGCAGTGGCAAACTGGGTTTGGGAACAGCTTATCTGACAGGCTTCAGGTGGGCTTTGGAAAGGGGGTATGACTACATCTTAGAGATGGATGCGGACTTCTCGCACGATCCCTTCGACCTTGCGAGGCTTTGCAGCGCGTGTGAAGAAGGTGCCGACCTGTCGGTCGGTTCCCGCTACTGCGATGGCGTCAGCGTTGTCAACTGGCCTATAGGACGTATCCTGATGTCTTACTGTGCATCCATTTATGTGCGTAAGACGCTTGGGGTGAAGATTTTCGACAGCACGGCTGGATTCGTGTGCTACACCCGCAAGGTCCTGGAGACACTCGACCTCGATGCCATCCAGATGAAAGGCTATGGTTTCCAGATAGAGATGAAATACTCTTCGGTCAAGCTTGGATTCAGATTGGTCGAGGTGCCGGTAATCTTTGTTAACCGTAAGGAAGGTACGTCGAAAATGTCCGGAGGCATATTCGGCGAGGCGTTCTGGGGGGTGCTACGATTGCGATTCCGCAAGATAAAGGCAAAAAAGACAGCTTGACGGCTGTCTTTTTTTTGATGTGGGCGCAGACGGATTCGAACCGCCGACCCCGTGCTTGTAAGGCACGTGCTCTAAACCAGCTGAGCTATGCGCCCTGAAAGAGGGTGCAAAGATATAAAAAATTTAGAACACCAGCAAATATAAACCGGCAGCAAGTGCGGCACCCACTGCGGGTCCTGCAACGGGCACCCAGGAATAGGCCCATCCGCTGTCCCTCTTGCCTGCGATGGGCAGCACGGCGTGTGCGCAGCGGGGACTGAGGTCACGGGCGGGATTCATAGCGTATCCCGTAGTTCCGCCGAGAGACATACCGATGGACATTATTACACAGGTGACGGGCCAGCTGCCAATGGCACCGATGGAAGCATCGGCGTTCCCCACTGTAAATACGTTGCTGCCCCAGCCGATGGCCAGGATGCAGAATACAAGCAGCCAGGTGGCCACGCACTCGCACCAGAAGTTACGCCATTTATTGTCGATGGCGGGCATGGTGCAGAATGTGCCGAGGATAGTATCGGGCTGGTCTGCAGTGGCCTTATAATGATCTTTGTAGAAGGACCATACAAGGCATGCACCCAAGAATCCTCCCAGCATCTGGGCAACCACATAGCCGGGCACAAGAGCCCAGGAGAAAAAACCTGCGATCGCAAGGCCGAGTGTTACAACCGGATTGAGATGTGCTCCGGAAACGGGACCGGCGATAAGCACGCCCAGCATTACTGCAAGGCCCCAACCGAGGGCTATTACCACCCATCCGCCTCCCTTGGCTTTGGATTTATTGAGGGATGTGGCGGCGCAAACACCGTCGCCGAGCAGCACCAGAACAAGGGTGCCAATGAATTCGAAAACGTACTGTATCATTTCTTACTTGTTTATTGTCCTTGAAATAGCGTCTGCCCATCCGGCCTTGAGCGGGGCGACGTCCTTGCCGGAAGGTGTGAATGTGCGGTCTGCCTGCCACTGGCTGCGGATCTCTTCGGGCGAAGCCCAGAATCCTACCGCCAGACCTGCAAGATATGCGGCGCCCATACCCGTGGTTTCGGTGACTTTCGGGCGTACGACAGATGCGCCCAGCACATCGGACTGGAACTGCATGAGCAGGTTGTTGCGGGATGCGCCGCCGTCCACCTTGAGCTCGGCCAGTTTCACGCCGGCATCCTTCTCCATGGCGGATACTATGTCCATGGTCTGGAAAGCGATGCCTTCGAGAGCCGCCCGGGCGATGTGTGCCGCCGTGGCTCCGCGGGTGAGTCCGCAGATGGTGCCGCGGGCATCCTGATCCCAGTAGGGAGCACCCATGCCGGTGAGTGCGGGCACGAAGTATACTCCGCCATTATCGGGCACTGAGGATGCCAGGGCCTCGATTTCGGAAGAACTGCGGATGATGCCGAGGCCGTCCCGCAGCCACTGCACGACCGATCCGCCGACGAAGATGGAACCCTCGAGGGCGTAGTTGACGGTATCGCCTATCTTCCATGCAACCGTGGTGAGGAGTTTGTTCTTGGAAAGGATGGGCTTCGTGCCTGTGTTCATGAGCAGGAAGCAGCCGGTACCGTAGGTGTTTTTCACCGAGCCGGGGCTGGTGCACATCTGCCCGAAAAGGGCGGCCTGCTGGTCTCCGGCTATGCCTGCGATGGGCACTTCGTGTGCGAAGATGGTGGTCTTGGTGTGTCCGTAGACCTCGGAGGATGACTTGACTTCAGGCAGCATGGAGGCGGGTATGCCGAGCAATTCCAGCATCTCCTTGTCCCATTCCAGCGTGTTGATGTTGAACAGCATGGTTCGGGATGCGTTGGTAACGTCCGTGATATGCACTTCGCCTTTTGTGAGCTGCCAAACCAGCCAGCTGTCCACCGTGCCGAAACGGAGCTTGCCTGCTTCTGCACGCTCGCGTGCCCCTGGGACGTTGTCCAGTATCCATTTTATCTTGGTGCCGGAGAAATAGGCATCGATGATGAGGCCGGTCTTTTCGCGTATCTTGTCTGTAAGGCCGCGGGCCTTCAATTCATCGCAGAATGCGGATGTGCGGCGGTCCTGCCAGACTATTGCATTGTGGACGGGTTTACCGGTTTCTGCATCCCACACAATGGTTGTCTCGCGTTGGTTCGTGATGCCTATGGCAGCTATGTCCTTGCCGTTGATGCCAATCTTGGAGATGGCTTCGGCAATCACAGCCGCTTCGGAGGCCCAAATCTCCATTGGGTCGTGCTCCACCCATCCGGGCTGGGGGAAATGCTGGGTGAATTCCATCTGGGCCACGCTGCAGACATTGCCGTCGTGGTCGAAAACAAGCGCGCGGGAGGAACTGGTGCCCTGGTCGAGTGCTAGAATGTATTTGGTCATTTTCAGTGTTATTTTTAACTTTGCATAAAGATACGATTTTTTATGGAAAGAGTGAAAATTTTCCGACCTGCATCTTTCAGCACCGCAGAAATCCGCAGGATTGCGGCTGCCGCCGACAGTGATTACACGATTATCTACACGCGTCCGACTGAGCTGAAGTTCGTGGACTTCGGCCTTGAACGTATGGTGCAGGTGGCTGACGACACCGCGGCGGCAATGGTGTATGCCGACCATTTCAACGGCGAGGATCCCGCTCCGGTGATAGATTATCAGGCCGGGTCGCTCAGAGATGATTTCGATTTCGGGGGCGTGCAGATGTACAGGACCGCCGTTCTCAAGGCGGCAGTTGCCGGCATGGAAAAGGAGTATGAGTTCGCGGGCCTCTACGACCTGCGCCTGCGTGCATCCAGGATTGGTAAGCTCTTTCATATAAACGAGTATCTATACTATGAGCTGGACAGCGACAAGCGGGATTCCGGCGAGAAGATTTTCGACTATGTGAATCCCCGTAACCGTGCAGTACAGGTGGAGATGGAAAAAGTGTGTACGGAGCATCTGAAGGCCGTCGGAGGTTATCTGAAACCTGTTTTCAGGGATGTGGACCTGACGGAAGGGGAGTTCGAGTTTGAAGCCTCGGTTGTGATACCGTGCAAGAACCGCGTTTGTACCATAGGTGCCGCCATCAGCAGCGCCCTTGGTCAAAATACGGACTTCAAGTACAATGTTATAGTAGTGGACGACAATTCCGCGGATGGCACGGTTGAGGTTATAAAGAGTTTTCTGGGAGACGAGCGTCTGATCTATATAGCCCAGGACAAGAGCTATCACGCCATAGGCGGCAACTGGAACGCAGCCCTGCATCATCCAAAATGCGGACGATTTGCGCTGCAGCTGGATTCGGACGACCTGTATAGCGATGAGAATACCGTACAGAAGTTCGTAGATGCATTCCGGGAGCAGAACTGCGCCATGGTGGTAGGAACTTACAAGATTACGGACTTTGAGCTCAACACCATACCTCCCGGAGTGATAGACCATAAGGAGTGGACTCCGGATAACGGACGCAACAACGCCCTGAGGATCAACGGTCTGGGCGCTCCTCGCGGATTTTACACACCGCTGCTCCGTAAACTTAATTTCCCTACCACCAAATATGGTGAAGACTATGCCGTCGGCCTGCGTGTGAGCCGCGAATACCGCATCGGCCGCATCTACGATGTAATGTACTACTGCCGCCGCTGGGACGACAATTCCGACCATGGCCTGGACATCGACAAAGTTAACGCCAATAATCTATACAAAGACCGGCTCCGCACCATAGAACTCGCAGCCAGGATCAGGATGAATTCGAAATAATTGCTATATTTGCAGCCGCTTATTACGGGGATGTTCTGGTTTTGACAGCACTGATCCTGGTAGGTAAGCACGCCGGGCTTTCGGAGGCTGGCCCGTAAATCTCAACCGACAAATAATTAGCTGGCAACAGCAACTATGCACTCGCTGCCTAATCTGCCAAGCGGATTAGCTTAATCGGGGCGCCAAGGTTGCGCTACTGACGAGTATCCCTCCGCCTTTAAGGCTTCTATGTGCGGACCAAGGGGTATCATCCAAGAAGCCTGCACGCGGGGACTCCCTTAAACCGCGCCAAGACTCAGGGGATAAGTGCCGATTTGCCCGCCTTCCGGCTGGCCGGTGCCGACAATCAAAGGAAGGATAAGCGTGTAGAAAGCCCATTGGGACTTTGTTTGGACGGCGGTTCGAGTCCGCCCATCTCCACGAAAAAAGGCAGCCGACCGGCTGCCTTTTCCGTTACAACTTGCATTGTGCCTGGATGGCTGTGTTCATGCGCTCGAGGCCCGGATAGGCTTTGAGGTCGTCTTCCACGGCCTTCAGGTCCATTCCCTCCAGATACTCTTTCAGGCGGGATGGATCGGCGTCTATGCGGCTGGGGCACTGTACCACCTTCAGGAACGGGCGGGAGAGCAGTTTGTATTTGTCCACAACCGTATTGTAGGCATCTTTGAACTCGGGGGTGATGGCCATCATCCTGTGGAAGATGCCCTTCTTGCCCCTGAGGATCGAGGGATCGAAATCACCGTATTCGCATTTGACTACGGTCTCCTTGGATGCAGCAGCCTCGGGAATGGTAATGACAACTGCCAGATCCTTTCCGGAATACTTCCAGTCGGCCTTCCGGCCATCTACCGTGACTGAAACCGGCACGCCGACGCCTTCCAGTATGATCTGAACGCGGCGTGTGGAAGGCATGCCTGCATAGCTGCCCTTGCGGGCGCCGACAACCACGGTACATGCTTCGCGGGAAGACTCCTTGGTAACCGTTGTGGTTGCGAAATCGCGGATATATGCCTGGCTCGTGCCATCGTCTTCGTAGAGGGAGCAGCTGCTGGCGCCGTCTCCGGGAGCGATGAAGAAGCGCTGGACGTTGCTCTTTTCCTGAAGAGAAGAGATGTTCTCATCCGCCATGGGGATGATGGCTCCTGCCTTCACGTACCAGGGATTCTCGGCGATGGTGTAGTGGAGGGTTTTGGTCCTGCCTCCCTCGTAGACCATGCCTGTGGCAACATCGTACCAGTCGTTCCCGGCGGGGAACCAGATGGTCCTGGGGGCCAGGCCTGTCTGTGTGTCGACGGGCTCGCCGACCACGGTTGCAAGTATGTCATCGCCGAACATGAACTGTTCTTTCATGTCGTAGGACTCGTCGTTCTCGGGATAATCATAATACATGGGCCTGCAGAGGCAGATACCCGTGTCGTATGCCTGACGGGCCGCATTATAAATATAAGGAGAAAGCGAGTAGCGTAGGCGTATCGCATCCCTCATCGGGCCGGAATACTCGGGAGCATAGGTCCATACGCGGCGCTCTATAAGTGCATTCTTGGTGGAATGCGTCTTGAATATGGGCGTAAAGACTCCGTACTGCAGCCAGCGGGTGAAAATCTCGGGCTTGTAGGGATCTCCAAGATTCTGGTGTCCGCCGATGTCATGCCCCCAGTATCCGTAACCTACATTGGAGGAGGTAGCCGTGAAGTAGGGGAGGAATTTCAGTACTTCCCAGGTGTCGTAGCAGTCTCCGGAGAATCCGATCTGATAGCGGTGGCTGCCGAGCCCGCCCCAGCGGTGATATATCATGGGGCGTCCTGTGGCAAGGCCCAGGCTCTTGCTGCGGCGCACCTTGTCGTTGAAGAAGGTATAGTTGAGCCAGAAGGTGTTGCTGAGGCCGGGAATGTACTCGCTCAGTTTCCACTGCTGCCAGTCAAGCCACCAGAAATCCACTCCTTGATTCTCCAGGGGATGGATGACACTGTTGAAATAGGCGTCCGTCCAGGCCTGCTGGTCGATTCGGAACGGAACGGGGCAGGGTTCTCCCTGGCTGGCGGTGCGGGCCTTGCGTGTTTTGGGATCACTCCTCAGATAAATCAGGGAGTCTCCTTCCTGATACTTGTACCCGACCGGACCGTCATAATCGGAAGTCCTGGACAGATAATCCTTTACGAAGCCTTCGTAGCAATCTTCATAAGGCTGGATGCCGGATGCCGGATGAAGGTTGAGGGATGTCTTCAGGTTCAACTCGTGAAGCTGCTTCAGTGTCGCTTCAGGGTTGGGGAAGAGTTCCTTCTGCCAGGTGTATCCGGTCCATCCTATACGCTGCCCGAACTCGTCCTTTATGGGATTCTTGCGCTGGAGGGTCCAGGTGTCGTGCCAGTCCATATCTATGACCATCACGTCCAGGGGAATGCTATGCGAGCGGATTTCCTTCGCAAGGTCGATGAACTCGAAATCGCTGTACTGCCAGTATCGGCTCCACCAGTATCCGAATGCGAATTTCGGGGGCAGAGGAATGCTGCCGGCAATCTTGGTGAAGTCTGCCAGGGCGGCCTTGTAGTCGTGTCCGTAGGCGAAAATATACCAGTCGATTCTCTCGCCGTCCGGTCTCGCGGCAACCCATTCTCCCCAGTCGGAACCGTCCTTCACGAGCACGTGCCTGGAGCTTTCATCCACTATCGCCCAGCCGTCGCGGGACAGTATGCCCTGTTCATAGACGTCTCCCTTGTAGTTTATCTGGGAGAAGCCTTTGCATCCGTCCAGGGTGCGGTATGTGCCCATCAGGTTCCCGCTGTCATCGGCTCCGGGAGTCCATTTTACCTTGCGCACGCCTTTCTTGGCGTGTGCATCCTTCATGGTAAAGGACACGTTCAGATTCTTTTCGGAGAAGCGTCCGGGGCCCTTGTACTGAAGGGTGAGGGCGGATGTGGTTATGGTTACACCGTTCTTTGTGCGGATCGTCCGGAATTTCGGCACATCCAGATTACGGTTTACCACGGCAAGCGTGGCCCTGTCTTCGAAAACGCCGTCCGCAGCCCATTCCATGCGGATGAGCCTTGAGGTAAGGACGGTAAAGCGGGCGTTCCCGCATGTCACGACAGCCGCAGGCTGGGCCTGGGGGTCGTATTTATCCGGAACGCTGCTTCCGGTTTGAGCGTTCGCAGTTACCGAAAGCAGCGTCAGGATAAGGGGCAGTAAATGCAATTTCATCATTGATACTCCCACTGGAATAAAACAGGATAATGGTCTGAAATGAAAGGCACTCCGTAGTCGGCAATGTCCACCCAATACTTCACGGGTTTGACCGATTTGCCTCCGTAGAAGATAAAGTCAATTATCTTGCTGCTGTCACCGAAACCGTTGAATGTGCTCTGGTATTTGTTGGCACTCTCGGCAGTGTCCCTTGAATTGGACATATTGTCGAAAAGCGGTTTGAGCGCAGCGTTCTCGGGAGTAGTGTTAAGGTCTCCGACGTGAATGATCACGGGTTCCGCGTTCTTCAGGTCGGTAACCTTGCAAAGGGCCTTCATCTGAGTGATCATAAGCTCGGCTGCGTTCTTGCGGGCGGCATCGCTCTTGTGATCGTAGTGGGTAGGGAAGAACCACACTATGGAATTGTTGTGCTTCTTGTCTTTCAGTTCTGCATAGACGGTGACACGCCGGCAGGCTGAATTCCAGGCACCGTATGTGCCGTCGGAATTCTGGGCCGGACGTTCCCTCGGTTTGTCGTCGAGCCAGAAAAAGTCCTTGAGGACCAGCTCGAAACGTTCTTTCTTGTAGAGAAGACCTACGCCCTCCCCACCGGCCGAGGCAACGGAACTGCCGCTGGCATTGTCCCTGCACACGTCGTAATATCCGTATTCCGAGCCGAAAGTCGAAGAGAACCATTGAGACTGCTCCTTGCGGACTTCCTGAAGGCCGATAAGGTCTGGCTTATTGGTTTCCACGAACTTTTTGACCGCCGGTGCACGCACGGACCATGCCGCACTGGTGCCGTCAGGGAATTTATCGGCCGTGTTGGCATAGCGGATGTTGAACGTGCACACGAGCATGGCGTCCGCGCTGGTACTTGCCGGAGGGTCTTCCGGTTTCTGAGGATCTTCCGTACCAGTACTGGGAGGAGTTACCGGATTAACTACATTCTCCGGCCCGCAGGACTGGAAAAACAGCACTGCGGGCAGGAGAGTGAGAAGAAAAAGCTTACGGATCATCATGACTATTCAGCTTTGCAGGTCTTGCGAGGATTGCCGCCAAGCTGTGACCAGCCGGATGCGGGCGCTGCCACGCCTTCGATTGCGGAGAGGGTAGGCTTGCCGTCCTTGATGCCGTTGACGTAAATGGTTCCGTCAGGGGCGATGGTCGGGGATGTGCATGCACTCTGGCCGAGGGTGACTTCTGCGACCTTTGCGCCTTCGCTGTTCAGTTTGATTAGTTTGCCGTTGTCCAGTGTAGCAGAGGTTTCAGTGTAATAGACGAAGCCCTTCTTGTCTACTGCAGGGCAGCCGTAAACAACATTCTCTGCAGCTGCAGACCACTTCTTGGTGCCGTCGGGCTTGACCGCGGTGACACCGGCGGAGGTGGTTACATAGATGGTTCCGTCTTCACCGAGCACGGTGCCGAGGCCATAGTACATCTTGTTGCTGCCGTCGAGCTCGAGGCTCCATTCGGGAGATGCTCCGTTGGTGGTCTTGTCGTACTTGGTGAGGTCGTAGCAGTACAGTTTGGCAGGTGCCTCGGAGCTGCTGCTTCCGGTGGCGGTGCCGTAGAGGATGTAAATCTTGTTGCTGGCGTCGATGGCCATGTAGCTGGTGAAGCCTATTTCGGTATTGGTGACACCGGTGTATCCAAGCATGAACTTGTCCTGGCCGGCTGCCACGCCATAAAACTTCCATTTGCCTTCTTCCTTCCAGTAGACACGGGTTCCGTACTTGCTGTCGGTGTGAACCACGATGGTTTCTTCCTTGGTTGCAGCCACGCCTCCGTGAGAGCCGCGCTTGACCTGGACATAGCCGAAGTATGAGCCGTTGGACTTGTTCAGGATGAGGCCGTTGTCCGCCTTTCCTTCGGGCCAGAGATCGGGTGCGTCGCCCACAGAAGGATTTCTCTTGGTAGCCATGAAGAGTTGCTCCTGCAGCACCAGAGGAATAACATCGATGAAGTAGCCGTAAGAATAGTCGTAGGCCCACTTCTGCGTTCCATCGGGATTGACGCCGTAGATGGTGGTCTTGGTGGCTCCGGTCTTGTCCTGGTTGTCCTTGTTGCCGGCGATGCAGTAGATGCTGCCGTCAGTGTCGACGGAAACACCGCAGCAAGGCCATCCGGTCGGGGTGGTGGCGGGGTTGTGGGTGCTTGCATCGAAGCTCCACTTCTTCACGCCGTCATTGCCGATGGCGGCAAGATGCCAGGCGGAGGAGAAGGCATAGATGGTCTTGCCGTCCGGGCTGACTGCAGGCGAGCTGAATACTACGTCACCGTCGCTGTCGTAGGACGTGGACCAGAGGAGTTCCATGGAATTCTCGTTCTTGTCTACGTGTACGGTCTTGGTGACGCTGCCCTTGCCCCTCTGGTTGTCGGTGACGGTGAGGGTGACCTCGATGTCGCCGAACTCGTTGAAGGTGAACTTGGGATTCTGCTCGGTCTTGGTGGTTCCGCCGAAGTTCCACTCCCAGGCCGTGATGGTGCCGTCGGAGTCGGAGGACTTGTCGGTGAACTGAACCTCGTCACCGGCCTTGATACCCGTTGCGGGTGACCAGCTGAAGTCTGCCACAGGACGCACATTGGTATCCTGGATTGTGACGGTCTTCACGCAGGTTGCGGTAACGTTGGTATGGGAAGTGACGGTGAGTGTGATCTGCTTCTCACCAACGGTGTCGAAGGAGATAGGATCGGCAAGCTGTTTGCCATACACACGCTTAACGCCGGATTCGGTCTCCCATTCCCACTTGCACGCCTCGATAATGTCGTTGGTTGCAGAGGAAATGTTGGTGATCTTGATATCCTCGAATATCTCGTAGGTGTCTTTGTCGGTTGTGAAATCGGCAGTCACCGATACCACGGGCTGTGAGCAGGATGCCACGGCGAACAAGGACATTGCGGCGAGGAATATTGTCTCTATTCTTTTCATATTCAATTACATTAATCAGTTGCTCCATCCGGGGTTCTGAGTGAGATTGGTATTCTTCTGAATAACGTTCTCAGGCACCGGGTAAATGTACATGTTGTCGTTCCACTTGCGAGGCATGTCGTAGCCGAGCAGGTATCCGCCGTTGGGATCGCCGGTTATCTTGTTGGCTTTCTGCTGAGCGTTCAGCGTCATTGCGATGGACTTGTAGGTGCCGTTCTTCTGATAATTGGCATCAGCGGTCACATACACATCGTTCACACCGTCGCCGTTGAGGTCGATGGGGGAGTCGAGGGCGGGGATATAAACACCATCCCATGGAGCGTTCTGCCAGTTGCTGCCACAGGCCCAGCGCTTGAGGTCTATGAGGCGGAAGCCTTCGAGGATGAGCTCGATGGCCCTTTCGCGGCGGACTTCAAGAATGACGGGGCTGGTGACATTCGGATAGAAGGTGCTCTGGAGATAGGTGTCCACGACCGTGGGGAGTTTGTCCAGGTCTCCTCCGGTGATGCCGGCGCGGCGGCGGAGGGCTCCGATGGTCTTGGACCAGTCTTCAGCGGTGATGGTTCCGAGTTCGGCCTTGGCCTCGGCATAGTTCAGAAGAACTTCAGCATAGCGGAGGAGGGGAACGTCGTTGTCGTTGGTACGTCCGTTGTCGTAACCCACATCGTCCATTACATACTTGGTGTACTGGTAGCCGGTGAGCGAGAGGCTCATATCTGGAGCAGTCTTCACGTATGCGCCGGACTTGTCCTTGCGGGTATAGTCGGCACCGCGGATGGTCTGGCACAGACGGGCGTCACGTCCGGTTGTCTCCTGCACGAATGTCTTGTATGCTCCGGTGCCGGTCTTCTCGTTATAGATGGTGCCGTCTGCATTGAGGTAGGTCTTTGCGAAGGCACGGGTCATGGAGAGGTGCGGGCCGTAGGAAGTGGAATTGTAGTACCAGTTGGCTTCGCCGAGGACGGAGAGTTCCTTGTTCTGGCTGTATGCCAGCATGACTTCCTCCGTGACGGGGTTGTCGCTGATGAAGAGGTCGCGGTATGCTCCGCGTCCGCCGGCTTCATAGACTGTTCCGGTGTGGAGTTTGTACACTCCGGCATCCATTACCTGCTTGGCTGCATCGGCGGCTGCCTGGAGAAGTTCGTTGGCAGTGATAGTGCAACCTGCAAGGTACTGTGCTCCATAGGTGCTTCCGTTAGCATGATACTTGCGGAAGGTGCCTTCAAAGAGGCAGATGCGGCTCTTGAGTGCAAGCGCCGTCCACTTGTTCACGGTGTTGGAATAAGGAGTGATGGTGGTAGTGGTGATGTTGGCTGCTGCGTAGTCGAGATCTTCCATTATGTGCTGGATGATGACGTCGCGGCTGTCCTGGGTCTTGTAGAGCTCCTCGTCGGTGGGATCGAGGGGTTTGTCGATCCACGGAACACCACCGTAGGTCACGAGCTTGTCGTAGTAGAGATAAGCACGGAACAGGCGGGCGATACCCGTGTAATTGTTCCTTACGGTCTCGGACACGGTCGGATCTGTATTGTACTTGATGAAGTAGTTGACGTTGCGGATGCTGCCCCAGCTCCATGAGGTGGAGGTGGCGGTTGTGTAGGCACCCTGCTCGTAAACGCCGATGTTCATCTTGGCGGAGTGGTCGTGCATCACGTTAATCTTGTGCGCGCTTCCATAGTCCGGCAGATAGTTGTAGAATCCGTAGGTGTAGTTACGGAGTCCGGCCTCGTCGCCGAAAAGGATAGCACGTCCGGCTTCTGCCTGCGGGGCCTCCGTGAGGTCGCAGGAAACTGCCATCATGCCAAGTACCGCGAGGGAAGAAAGGATGTATAATATTCTTTTCATAGTTGTTCCTCCTTATTTGGTATTGATTTGTCCGAAGGTAACCTTGAGACCGAGGCTGACGCTCTTCATGGTGGGGAAGTTGTATCCGTCACCGGTAGTGGAGAGGGTGCCGTCGGTTCCGTAGATGTTGGCAGTCACGTCGATGTCGCGAGTGTGCCTGTAAACAGGGGACCAGCTCCAGAGGTTTTCACCTGCGACGAAGACAGAAACCTTCTGGAGGCCTGCCTTGCGGGTGATCTTCTCGGGAATGTTGTATCCGATCTGGATGCTCTTGAGTCGGATGTAGGATGCATCCTGCAGATACCTGGTATTGGCGTTCACGCGGCCCTTGTAGAAAGGAGCGAAGTAACCGGTGTAGCGCGGCAGATAGGCATCGGGATTGTCTTCAGTCCAGTAGTTGTTCAGGTGCCAGGAAGGCATCTGGTTGTAAGGACGGTTGTACATGCCCCAGAATGCGGAGGATTCGTTGTCGGGATACCAATCCTGCTTGCCGACTCCCTGGAAGAATGCGCTGGCATAGATGCCGGACCATTCAACGTCGAAGCCGAAGGAATAGATGTAGCGGGGTTCGCTGTTACCTATGATCTTGCGGTCGCCGGGATCGTCTGCGGTATTGGCGCCGCGGTCGATGTAGCCGTTGCCGTTAAGGTCTTCGAAACGCATGTCACCGGGATAGACGGTGTAGCTTTCAGTCTGCTGCATGCGGGGATTGTAGTGGGCCTGGCCAGCGGCTGCTGCGGCAGCCTCGTCGGCATCGATTTCAGCCTGGCTCTGATAGAGCCCGTTGCAGACGTAACCCCAGATGTCACCGAGCCTCATTCCCTCATAATAGCTTGTATTGTAGGCATTGTCGCCGAGGGCCTTGAGGGCGTTGTTGTACTTGTCGATGATGGAGTAGTAGTCTGCCAGAGTTGCATGTACGCCATACTTGAACGGCTTGCCTGCGAGGGTGGTGGTATCTTCCCAACCGAGTGCGATTTCAAAACCGCGGGTAGTCATTTCGGCATAGTTGCCCTTAGGGGAAGAAGCACCGAACACGTCGGGAAGGGTGGGGCCTACGGTGTACATGTTCAGTGTGCGGCGTTTGTAGATGTCGCCAGTGAAGGTGAGACGTCCGCCGTAGAAACTGAGGTCGAGACCACCGTCGAGGGTCTGGGCGGTTTCCCAGGTGAGGGAATCAGGAATAGGTGAAGGGGCGCTGGTGTAGCGGACCTTCTGCCCGTTGATGATGGTTCCCGTGCTGAAGTCGAAGGTTTCGTCGTATGCATAGACGCCGACATTACTGTTACCGAGGGAACCGTAGGAACCGCGGAGCTTGATGTTGGAGACTACATTCTTGTCGACGTTGAACCAGGGCTCTTCGCTCAGGCGCCAACCGGCGGAGATTGAAGGGAAGAATGCCCAGCGCTGACGTGCAGGGAACTTGGATGAACCGTCGTAACGGCCGTTGATTTCGAGTAGGTAGCGCTCGTCGTAGTTGTAGTTCACACGGAAGAACGCGCCGGCGGTACGCCATTGTGAATAGTCTCCTGTGATGGACTTGTTGTCCAGGCCGAGGGCGAGGTTGAGGTTGTCTACGTTAGGGGAGAGCAGGCCGTCGTTGTAGGCGTAGGTCTCCTTGTAGGTCTGGCGCTCGTAGTTGTAGCCGAGGAGGAACTTGAAGTTGCTCTTGCCGATGTTGTCTTCATACTCCATGTATTCGTTGGTGGCAACGTAGTCGTAGGTGCGGAGGGTTTCGCTGATGTAGTCGGCCAGACCCTTGATTTCCGCAAGGGACTCGGTGATGCCTTCGTACCTTGTGAAAGGAGTGGGGAGACGGTGTACGTGGGTGTCGTAGGAACGGGCCCTGTAGGTGAAGTCCGCATTCAGGCGGAGGCGGTTGTCGAGGAACGTGGCTTTTGCGCCGAGGGTGTTCTCCGCCTGCCTGTTGGTGTACTTGCGGTTACTTGTTCCATAGAGGATGTCACCGACGGAATACACACCGCTATAGGAAAGGGTTCCGTCCGGGTTGACGATAGGGGAGCAGGGGTGGCCTTCATCGGCGATGTTACGCCAGATGTTACCGCCGCCCTCGCTCTGAGTCTCAGGCATCATGTAACGGCTGTAGGCGATGCTCGTGTTGGAGGTGATCTTGAGCCAGTCGGTTACCTGGTATCCTACCTTCACACGGCCGTTGTACATCTTGTAGTAGTCGGGGTTCACCTCGCTGTCGAACAGACCGTTGTTGTCGTAGAGACGGGCGGATACGTAGTAGTCGAACTTGTCGTCCGCTCCGGAAACAGAAAGGTTGTGGGTCTGGGTGAAGGTGTAGTCCTTGTAGAGGGCATCGTAGTAGTCGGTGCCTTTATGATAGTAGAGCCAGCGGCCCTTCGTGCCGATGGAGCCGTCTGAGACCAGGGTCTCGTAGTTGCCGGCTTCGGCCCTCAGGCGGTATTCCTCCAACCATGCCGTGGAGAATTCCATGGTCTTGTTGATGGCGGTGGGGTTGCTGCCCTTGTAGTTGTACCAGGAATCGTAGAAGTGCTTTGCCCAGGTGTAACCATCGGAAACCACGTCAGGCATGGCGGTAGGGGTTTCGAACGAGAGGTTGGTCTGGTAGGTGACGGTTGCTGTGCCCTTCTTCGCGCTCTTGGTGGTGATGAGCACCACGCCGTAAGGTGCGCGGGATCCGTAGATTGCGGAGGATGCTGCATCCTTCAGCACGGAAACGCTCTCGATATCGTTAGGGTTGAGGAGGCTGGCGTTGCCCTCGACGCCGTCGATGAGCACGAGCGCGCTGCCGCCCTGTCCGATAGAGGTTTTACCACGGATGTTGAAAGAAGGGGATGAGTTCGGACGGCCGTCCGTGAACTTGAGGTTCAGGTTGGCGACGCGGCCCTGGAGCATCTGCGCCAGATTGGCGTTCGGACGTCCTTCAAAGGCTTCCTCGCCGACCTGGTCTACAGCACCGGTAAGGTTGGCCTTCTTCTGTGTACCGTAACCGACCACGACTATCTCGTCGAGAAGCTGTGAGTCGGGTGTGAGAGTGATGTCTATCTTGGCGCGGCCGTTGACGGGAATGGAAGCCGTCTTGTAACCGATGCTCTGGACAGACAGGTTGGCGTTGGAGGGAACCGTGATGGTGTAGTTACCGTTGATGTCGGTGGCTACGCCCGTAGTGGTTCCTTCCTGCATGACACCAGCACCGATGACCGGTAATCCTTGCTCGTCGACTACCTTACCCGAGACTGTGGTTTTGCCACCTGTCTGGGCGAATGCCGAAACCGAAAGCACCAGGAATACCAGCATCAATAGATTGAATTTGGTTCTCATAGAGTTTTAATTACGGTTTGTAATTGTTAGTGAATAGTTATGTGTGTTAAAATATATGTGTTCAATATGGAACAAATATAATGAAAATAATCTTTGATTATTCGGGTGGACGCAATAAAAAAACAAACCCCGCATCAGGTGCGGGATTTGAACATTATTGCATGACGCGGAAAGACAGGGATTCGAACCCTGGAGCCGCTTTGGGCGGCCACGCGCTTTCCAGACGCGCCTCTTCAGCCACTCGAGCATCTTTCCTTTTGGGACTGCAAATATACGGATATTTTTTAAATATCGTACGTTTTCTCTTTTTTGCGGGTGAGCTTCTCTTTCATGGCATCCGTGCAATCGGTGATTGCCTGTTCGAAAGTGGAAGCGTTCCTTTCGATGATGAGGTCGTCTCCCTTGACATGCATCTGGATCTTTGCCTGCTTGTTGTCGGGTTCGGAAAGCAGGGAGAGCGTTACTTCGGCCACATCTGCGGCGCCTTTGAAGAACTTGTCCAGCTTGGAAACTTTTTTCTCGACGTACTCGATCAGCTTCTGGTCGGCATCGAACTTGAGAGTCTTAATCTTGATCTCCATTTTTACCTCCGTTTTTATTTGCCCTTGGATGGGCATTGTTGTACACTTTTTTGAGCCTTTCTATCGTGTTGTGGGTATAGACCTGTGTTGCGGCGAGAGAACTGTGCCCTAACATCTCCTTGATGGAATTCAGGTCGGTGCCTTCGTCCAGAAGTTCGCTCGCTATGGTGTGCCTGAGCACATGCGGTGACTTCCTGCCGGTGAAGCCTTCCGAGCCTGAAAGTTCCTCTTTGACCGAGCGGTCCACGAAGACAGGGTAGAGCCTCGTGCCTTTCAAAGTCCGCAGAAGGGGAGTGCCGCTCCCGCTTCCTGCCCCCAACATATAGTCGGCTGCATCCAAATATAACAAAATTTCTGCATATAACGAATCTGTTACTGGAATTTCCCGCATCTTGTCTCCCTTGCCAAGCACCGAAAGGGTTCGCCTGCCGCGGTTTAAAGAGCTTTTATCCAGGGAGATAAGTTCGCTTCGGCGGATGCCGGTGCTGAACAGCATGGAAACGATGAGACGTCTCAGCCGGCGGCTGTAGAGGTCTTTGGCAACCGGATCTGACGTAGGAAGGGAAAAAAGGAAATCCATGGCCTGCTGGTCGGCATTGCATTCGGTGGCGGAAAAATAATCCTTCATGGCATCGGCCCGGTAAAACACAGGCAGACGCTTCTCCTCTTTCGGCCTGCGGACCATGCGGACCGGGTTGGAAGAGAGTTCTCCTTTCTTCATCAGGTATTTGCAATAGCCGCTTATCACGCTCAGATGAAGCCCCACCGTGCGGGCGCTTTCCTTCTTTTCGTCCAGGAGGTGCACTTCATAGTTTCGTATGTCCGTGGGGGTGAAACGGGGCTCGGCACCTTCGAAATAGAGTTTATACTCGTTCAGGATGTTTGAATACAGTTCTTTCGTACGCTGGGAATACCTGCGTACGCCGGCGATATAGTTTATGTATTCCTCTATTTGCACTGGGTGAGTCCGAATTCGGGTGCCAGCTTGCGCATCAGCGCATCGGCTTCCTCGAAATTGTTTCCAATCTCCCCCTCGAGAATGGCTTCCTTGATGACATCCTTCAACTGGCCGATGGTATTGCATGGTTCGATGCCGTACACTTCCATGATATAGTCGCCGGAGATTGGATTCTTGAAGTTGCGCAGTGCATCCTTCTCTTCCACCTCCACCAATTTCTGCTTCACCAGCTCGAAGTTGGCACGTATGCGGGCGACCTTGACCGGATTCTTTGAGGTTATGTCGGCACCTGCAAGGGTCATCAGGTCGTCGATGTCGTCGCCGGCGTCAAAGAGCATCCTGCGGACTGCGGAATCGGTGACTTCATCATCTACCAGAGCGATGGGACGCATGTGCAGCCACACCAGCTTCTTCACATACTTGAGCTTGTCGTCCAGAGGGAGTTTGAGTGATGCGAATATCTTGGGAACCATCTTCGAGCCCACCACGTCGTGCCCGTGGAAGGTCCAGCCGAGCCTGGGGTCGTATTTCTTAACGACGGCCTTGCCCACATCGTGCAGGAGGGCAGCCCAGCGCAGCCACAGGTTGTCGGAAACGGCGGCGACATTGTCCAGCACCGCCAGGGTATGGGTGAAGATATCCTTATGCCCGCGTCCGTCTATTGTTTCCACGCCCTTGAGGGCGGATATCTGCGGAAGGATACCCTGCAGTAGCCCGGCCTCGTCCATAAGGTAGAATGCCATGGAAGGCCTGGGACAGAGCAGCATCTTGTTGAGTTCCTCGGCAATCCTTTCCCGCGAGAGTATCTCCATGCGCGGTGCCATCCTGCGCATGGATTCGATGGATTCAGGCACGATGGTGAAGGTCTGCTCCGGGGTGCTCAGTTTGGTGGCGAAACGCACGGCCCTGAGCATGCGAAGAGGGTCGTCGGAGTAGGTGGTGTCGGGGTCGAGCGGGGTGCGGATGATGCCTGCGGCCAGGTCCTTAATTCCGCCGAAGGGATCCACGAGTGCACCGTAGTCATCTTCCTGAAGGGAGAATGCCATCGCGTTGATGGTAAAGTCCCGTCGGAGCTGGTCGTCCCGGAGGGTGCCGTTCTCCACAATGGGATTGCGGGATTCTCGACGGTAGGATTCCTTGCGTGCACCCACGAACTCGATTTCATCCCCTTCGTAGTGAAGCATGGCGGTGCCGAAGTTCTTGAAATAGGATACCGTCTTGCCGGTCTTTTCTCCTACAGCCTGGGCGAAGTCTATGCCGCTGCCTTCCACGACTATGTCGATGTCGTTGCACGGGCGGCCAAGGAAGCAGTCCCTCACGTATCCGCCTATCACGAAGGCACGTACTCCGCGTTCGCGGGCCACCTGGCTCACGATGCGGAAGATGTCTTTCTGGACGTATTGTGCGGTTACTGTTGGCATAGTTCTTTCATTTGCTGGTATGTGGGGAATGTGTTTGCAGGCTCGAAGCCGCTGCCGTTCCTCCTATATATGTAGGTCTCTTTTCCGTTAGTGAGGAAAATGAACTTCACGTTCTGTACTGCGGTGTAGCGAAGGGCCTGTTCGGCCACAGCTTCGCTGATTGCCACATCCGGGCGTTTGCATTCCACCACGGCGAGCGGGGTGCCGTCGCTCGAATAAATCACAATGTCCGCCCTCCAGCTTTTCTGACCGTACTTCATGGGCACCTCGCTCATCATCATATGGGCGGGAACCAGGCCCTTGTCGGACAGTATGCCTATGAACCACTGCCGCACCCTCTCTTCTGGAGTGGCGGCAACCCATTTCCGGCGCAGTGGGTCGAAGTATTTCTCGGTCTCAGGCATTCAGTATCTTGGCTGTCAGTTCAATGAGGAGCTGGGCCGGAGGGAGTGCCGCGCCGTCGCCTCCCTTGCCCTGGTAGTCGAATTCGCAGAGCATGGAGATTATGCTCATGACGGATGGCATGGGATAGTTGCGCACGGCGGCATCGTATTCCCGGAGGAAGAAAGGACTTACTCCCAGGATGACGGCGCGCTCCTGCTGCCCCATACGGGGGTTCTGCTTGAGTGCGGCTTCGTATTTCAACAATCTGTAGAAATGCGTATAAAGCGCGCTGACCGCCATGGGCATGGCAAATTTGGCGGCGGTGCCGATATGGGTGGCAATCTTCAGCGCTTTCGCGGAGTTCTTGAGCGACAGTTCCCTGGTGAGTTCGAAAATACTGAACTGGCGGGAGATGCCCACATTCTTCTCTACATCTTCCACCCGCACCTGGGTGCATCCTTCCGGGAGATTGCGCAGTAGTTTCTCCGTCTCGGCCACTATCACCGAAAGGTCTGTTCCGGCAGATTCCCCGAGCAGGGCGGCAGCCTGCGGCTCTATCTGAAGGCCCCGTCCGGCATAATAGGAACTTATCCAACCTGTTATTTCATAATCCCGGATGGCGGGGGAGTCGAGCACGATACCGTTCTTCTGAACGGCCTTGAAGAGGCCGCGGCGCCTGTCGGCGGATGCCTTGTGCATGAGCAGCACCAGCACGGTGGAATCCAGAGGCTCGTTGCAATAGACGGCAAGGTCTTCGATGCCTTTCATCTGCTGGGCCTCTTTCACGACCACGAGCTGGCGCTCGGCCATCATAGGGAAACGCCTGGCGGTGGTGACTATCTGGGATGCAGTTACGTCTGACCCGTAGCAGATGGTTTCGTTGAAATCTTTCTCGAAGTCCTGCAGGCAATTCTCCACTACGGCCTGGCAGACAAGTTCGGGGTAATATGGCTCATCACCCATCAGCAGATAAACCGGCGCGAAACGCCCTGCCCGGACATCGTTAATGATGTCTGTAGCCTGCTGGGCGATATTCACGGTCGATTTAGCCATATCAGCACAAAAATACAAAATAAATTTGGCTTTTTCCCCGCTTGAAGTTAAATTTGTGGGTTAAGAAAAAATATAAGCAATGGCAATAATAGAATGCAGGGAAGTCTGTAAAAGTTTCGGGGAAAAGGTAGCGCTGGACCATGTCAGCCTCTCCATCCCCGAAGGCGGTATCTTCGGTCTGCTAGGCCCGAACGGAGCCGGTAAGACCACTCTGATCCGCATCATCAACCGTATTACCATCCCCAACGGGGGAGAGATCCTTTTCAAGGGCGCTCCAATCACCCAGGCGGACGTCGAGAAAATAGGATATATGCCTGAGGAGCGCGGCCTCTACCGCAAGATGAAGGTCGGCGACCAGGCGATGTATCTGGCTCAGCTCAAGGGAATGAGCGCTTCCGCCGCTCAGAAGGCCCTCAAGGAATGGTTCATCCGCTTCGGCATCCAGGACTGGTGGGGAAAGAAGGTGGAAGAGCTGTCCAAGGGCATGGCCCAGAAGCTCCAGTTCATCACCACTGTGGTGCACAAGCCTTCGCTGATGATTCTGGACGAGCCTTTCAGCGGCTTCGACCCGGTGAACGCAGACCTCATCCGGAAGGAGATACTTAGGCTGAAGGAGGAAGGGGCGACCATCATCCTTTCCACCCATAACATGGAAAGCGTAGAGGAACTCTGCGACAATATCGCCCTGATCAACAAGAGCAAGCTCGTCATCACTGGTGGGGTAGACCACATCCGCCGTGAATACGGGAATAACAATATCGAAATAGAGTACACCGATGCTGACGGCCGTCACACCGAGGTTGTCTCCCGCGAGAAGGCGGGCAACGACGTGCTCCAGTCGTACATCGACAAGGGCGTCACCGTAAATTCCTACAAGGAACTTATGCCCAGGATGAACGATATCTTTATCAAACTGGTTACCGGAGAGGAGGCCGGAGAAAAATGAATCTGCAGAAAACTGGTATAGTCATTACCCGGGAATACCTCAATAAGGTTAAGAAAAAGAGTTTTCTCATCACCACCTTTGTGGTGCCCATCCTATTCGCCGCCATCTGCATACTTCCCAGCATCCTGATGATGAATGTGAAGGAAAAGAGCCAGAAGGTGGCTGTGGTAGATTATTCCGGCATCGTTATACCATACTTCGAGAACACCGAGTCTGCTGAGTTTACAGATTGCACCGGCGAGGATCCCACGGAACTTAAGAACCAGTTGAAAGACAGGGGATTCGACGTGCTGGTAGTGGTCTCTCAGCTGGATTCCGTCAAGAGCGTGAGCGTGCAGACCTACAGCAAGAAGCCTGCAGGGGTGGATTTCAGCGAGAATATCAAGAGCAAGGCCAACAAGGCCGTGGAGCAATACAGGATAAGCACCTATGAGATAAGTGGTCTGGATCAGATTATGAAGGATGTGAAGGCCAACGTCAAGGTCAACGAGTTCACACTGGACGAGAAAGGAAACGCCACGGTGTCTGAATCCGGTATCTACATGGTCATCTCCATGGTCCTGGGCATGATGATTTACATGTTCATCGCTATGTTCGGTGCATCTGTGATGTCTTCGGTAATCGAAGAAAAGAGCTCCCGCGTCGTGGAGGTGCTCGTTTCCAGCGTCAAGGCCACTGAACTGATGTTCGGCAAGATCATCGGCATAGCACTGGTCGCCCTTACGCAGTTCCTGCTTTGGATTATCCTCACCCTTATTCTTGTCCTCGGTGCCAATGCCATCTTCGGGCTTAGCGGCATGGTCTCTTCTACGGATATGATGAGCATGACACAGACGGGAATGGGAGGCATGGATATGGCTGCGATGACGCAGAACAGCGAGGTGTCCGTTATCTTCACCACGCTGTCCCATATTCCATGGGGAACCATGATCGTGAGCTTCCTCATTTACTTCGTGCTTGGATATCTGTTGTATGCATCCATGTATGCTGCAATCGGTTCCGCGGTGGAGAACGAGGCTGATTCCCAGCAGCTCCAGCTGCCCGTCACGATTCCTCTCATGCTTGGTTTCTTCATCGTATTCTTCGCGTTCAAGAATCCTGAGAGCGGAGTCGTGTTCTGGGGATCGATGATACCTTTCACATCACCCATCGTAATGATAGCGCGCATACCATACGGTGTGCCGGTATGGGAGATCCTGGTTTCGGTGCTGGTGCTCCTGGCGACATTCGTTCTGATGGCCTGGGCATCCGCTAAGATTTATAAGGCCGGCATTCTTATGTTCGGTAAGAAATCCAGTTGGGGGGATCTTTGGAAATGGTTAAAACAAAAGTAATTCTTGCAATCGCGGGCATAGTCCTGCTGTGTTCCTGCGGCCACTGCTACAAGTGGAAATCTTTTACTATAGACGGTCATCGCACGGGCGTTACCACCCCTACGGCCACCAATGTGCCGGAGGCTCTGGGTGTGGTGGAAGACAGTGTTTATACTGCTCCAAACGGTAAGACGTTTACATCCGGATCTACTCCGGAAGTGGCTTCGCTGTTGATTGACGTGCAGCCTGCCATGGCCCGTCTTAAAGAGGTCGTGGCCTATGCCCCCGAGCCCCTCATCAGACGTACGCCCGAGAGCAATCTCAACAATTTCATCGTTGACAGGCTGTTCGAGGATGTCAGCAAGCTCGTTGCACCTTCCGGCCGGAAGGTGGACCTTGCTTTCACGAATACGGGCGGAATCAGGGTGGATGTTCCTGCAGGTGACGTGTTGCTGGACGATATTGTTTCCATGTTGCCATTCGCCAATTATCTCTGTTATGTAAAAGTGCCCGGGAGCGAGCTTCGGAAGGTGTTCGAGTATATGGCGGAAACCAGGCCTCAGTGCGTTTCCAACGCCCGCATCGTGATAAGGGACAAGAAACTTGTGAGCGCCGAAATCGGAGGAGAGCCTCTGGATGATTCCAAGTATTATGGACTGGCCACGATAGATTTCCTGCTTGACGGCGGAGATGGCTATAAGCTTGCACGCGGGGCCGTGGATTATGTTATTTCCGACGTCAAGATCGGAGATGCAGTCCTTGCCGATATCCGTGCACTTACCGCTGCAGGGAAGCCCTTTGAGTACAAAACCGATGGCCGCATGGTCGTAGAAAAGTCTGAGCAATGAGAAGATTAGTCTTAGCTATAGCAATTGCATTCATGGCCGTAGCTTGCCAGCCCCGGCTCGTGATAATCCATACCAACGATACACACAGTCACTTCGATCCCGTTCGCGGTGGAAAGAGCGACGGGCTTGGCGGCATTATCGAGCGGGCCGCTTTCGTAGACAGCATCCGTTCAGTTTATCCCGCAGAAAAAGTGCTTATGCTGCATGCCGGCGATTTCAACCAGGGATCGTCTTACTACAGCGAACTCGGCGGGTCCCTTGAACCCAGGATAGTGAATGCCCTGGGTTACGATTGCATCACCCTTGGCAACCACGAACTGGATGAGGGTATTGAGAGCCTGGCACAGCGTCTGAGCGTTATAGAATGCCCCATAGTGTGCGCGAACTGCGAGTTCCCGGACATCCTTCAGCAGTACGTTTCTCCCACGGCCGTGATAGAACGCGGGGGCATGCGCATTGGTATAATAGGAATGGAGTCCGACATCGCCACGATGGTGGCCGCACCCACCGCCCAGCGCATACGCCAGCTGGACAACGTGGAGACCATCAACAAGTGGACGGAGCATCTCCGCAAGGAGGATAAGTGCAACTTCGTGATCCTCCTGAGCCATCTCGGCTACGATGTCGACCAGGAAGTAGTGCCCCAAACCAAAGGACTGGACCTGATCATAGGCGGTCATACGCATACTTTCGTAGACGACATCATCTATGTGAAGGATGCGAGTGGAAAGAAAATCCCCATCATCACGGACGGATGCTGGGGACTTCAGATGGGGCTGATAAAAATCAAGTAAGCTACATCGTCAGGACTACTCCAAAAGCCATATAAGACTTTATAATGTTGCTGCCCGGAATTATGGATTTCGGGCAGTATTTGAAGTATGCGCCCAGACCGTCGAAATCGATGGATGCAATATAGCTGATTGTGAACTTCTCGAATTCGCCGCCCTTGGTAACCTGCTTGTAATTGGAACCGCCTGTGCTATAGAAGGATTTGACCTTGTTGAACTTGTCGATATTGTAGGATGCCTCTGCACCAACGCGTATCGATGTATAACCAAGATTGAGCGAAATGGTGGCAGGTACGCTCAAGGCAAAGCCGCAGAGTCGGGATTCGATATCGTCCGGTGCAGTGTATCCCGGCATCCCTGCAACAAAGGTATTGTCTACAATAAAAAATTGCTGGGACTTGGATACGAACCTGTTCCATTTGACATCCAGCCCGGCATTTATCGAAAGGACGGGAACGGGATTGAAGGCAAGGTCGAAAACATTCAGGAACAACTCATTGGAAAAGCCATCCTTGGAGCTAAAAGAGTCTCCTTGTAGATACAGTTTGCCCAAACCTGCATGGGCAAGTGCGTTCACCTCGAAAACGTCGTTCTCGGTGGAAGTGGACTTGTGCTTCTTGACGTCGACCGTCATCTGCTCGATCTCGCTCAGGCGGTCTTTCGCAGTTTTGGTGCTGTCGGTCTGTGCCGCCCCGCTAAATGCGGAGGCGACAAGAAGTGCTGATATTAATATGATGGTCTTTTTCATTTCAATATGGAATTAGGCGTGTTGATGGTGATGTAGGGCATACGTGCGATGGCATTGAAGCCGGGGTGAAGCAGATCCTTCACGAGGGGCTCATCCTTCTTCTTGGAATCCCCGTCCATAATTTGTTGAAACATGGATTTTACTTCGGGGACCATCTGGATCCGATAGTTTCCCAGGCCGGCCCTTTCCGCTGCATACTGCACGGCCTCCAGCACGGTGGCCTTCTCGTCCGCGAGTTTGATCCGGAGGGCATCCTTACCTGCCCAGACGCGGCCCTGTGCTATGGAATCCACATATTCCTTGGTGACCTTGCGCCCATCAGCGACCACGCTCACGAAGTCGTCGTAGATCCCCTCTATCTCCTGCTGGTACCAGGCTTCTTCCTCGGGGGTGAGGGGGGCCATGCCGGATCCCATCGTACTGTGCTCGTTGGTGCCGAGGGAAACTGGATTCACCTTGAGGTTCTTGCGTATGGCCTTGCCGAAGCTGGGAATCATTCCGAATACGCCGATGGAACCGGTGAGGGTGGAGTTGTCCAGGAAGATCTTCTCGCATCCTGCGGAAATCAGATATCCGCCGGAGGCTGCATAGGAGCCGTAGCTGGCGATAACGGGTTTATACTTCTGCAGGACCTCGATCTCGCGACGTATCATATCGGCTCCCACGACCTCTCCGCCGGGGGAGTTGACGCGGAAGACTACGGCCTTGACGGTGGAATCCTGGCGGACCTTGGCTATCTGGTGGGAGAGCTTTTCTCCGGCCACTTCGCTGCCGGTCCGGGTAATCTCGCCGTCGGCATAGATAACGGCTATCTTCTTGGAGGACGGGCCTTTCTTAAGGTCGTTGATATAGTCTTTAATGCTGACGGTCTTGACCTTTTCCGGATTGTTCGTGCCGAACAGATGACAGAGGTATTCTTCCATCTCGTCGCGATACTTGAGGCCGTCGATGAGGCCCTTTTCGAGCCAGGTATTGGCGGTGCTGATCTCCAGATTGTCAATCCATCCCTTGAGCGTTGCTGCTTCGATGCCGCGGGATGCGGCCATCTCTTCCACCATGCATCCCCAGATGGAGTTGAGCATTGTCTCGTACTGCTCGCGGTTCTCGGGGGAGATATCGTTGCGTATATACATCTCTCCGGCGGATTTATACTTTCCGTGACGGATGAGCTGGACTTCGATTCCGAGGGTGTCGAGTGCATCCTTGAGGAAGAACTGGGTGGAACCCAGGCCATTCAGGGTGCCGCTACCCTTTGGATAAAGGAACACACGGTCGGCCACAGACGCAATGTAATAGGACGCATTGCTGAATCCTGCACCGTAGGCTACCACAGGCTTGCCTTCGGCACTGAAACGCTTCAGGTACTCGCGTATTTCTTCCATGGGAGCAAGACCGGCGGAGAAATGGTCGGTGTTCAGGTAAATCATCGCTATCTTGTCGTCCTCAGCCGCCTTTTCCAGCGCTCTTTCCAGAGAAAGGAGGGATACGGAGGATCCGGTGTTGATGCCGGACAGCGAAATCTGGAAAGAATTGCCGCCGCGTTCGGCGACAACGTCCTGCATGTCGATCTTAAGGATTTTTCCTTTAAGAAAGCCAGTGTCTGCACCGTTTGCCAGTGTGCATGCCAGAATGGTCATGCACACACTGATAAAGAATCTTCTCATAAAACTACCAATTAGCTACAATATTATAAGGAACACCGTTCAGTACTCCGGTCTTGCCGGAATATACAAAAGACCTGCCAAGGTTTTTTGTTTTGTCTGTAATAACCTCGGTGGCGGTAACGGTTGTCGCGCAACGTACCGTCACATACCAGAGACCTTTCTCCAATTTGCCGGTGTTTATGACTTGATGGCTTCCTCCCGCTTTGGCGGAATAATCCGGCTCGTTCTCCGGGAAGGCGAAATCGTCTTTCTTGAGATAGAGTTCCAGATCATAGTCGCCGAAGCCCTTGAGTTCAACGGTCAGGGAGGGGACGTCCTTGGTGAGATAGATCACGAAATGGTGACACTGCTTGTCGCCGATGGCCGTGTATTCGGGCTGATTGTCCGAGGTAATCTTGGTCATGGGAATCATGTCGCCGTTGCGGAGCACATTCTTCACCTTGGCGCAACCGCTGCCGTCCCAGGCGTATTTGAACATGGATGCAGTCATGTTCAGGATGTCGCCGGAGGGAGCGTCTTCGGGGTGGGATCCGGTGACGACCAGACGTCCGCTGGTATCGGATGCCTTGTATGCCCAGATGGCCGGCTGGCTGTAGAACCCTGCGGAAGTGGAGATCCTGCCGGTCTGATTGAGGAAGCGCCCCAGTATCTCGGTTCCCGCGGGTGCGCGGTTGACATCCATGTATCCGCCGCCGTTGTGACGGGTTCCGGTGACAATGGTAAGGTGTTCAGGCCCATAATAGGAACTGAAAATGGGGGAGATTATCTCGATGTCTATGCTGGAATTGCTGACACCGGTGCCTTTCATGTTGCCATCCTTCCATATATTATAGTAGTAGGACTCGCTGCCGCTGGCGTATTTGCCTGCAAGATAGGCTCCTGCGCAGGAACCGACAAACGACCCGCCGTTGGTGTAGAACTTGTTGATGTTGGCTCTCCCTCCTATGCCTATGGTCTTTCCGTGGGGGCCGGAATGACCGCCGAAGGAATAGAACATGCGGAAACGCGGTTCTCCGTCGGGATATAGAAGCACGCCGTTGCTGTCTTCTTCCGTGCCGGAGATCAGACGTAGCTGGATGGCATTGTCTTCAATAGTATAGCCGTCGCCCACGTCGTTGAGCGTGGACAGGAAGTATTCTGCATTGGTTATGCCTGTTTTAGCAAGGGCATAGGGGAGTTTGCCATTGATGACCACTCCGTTCTCCTTGATGCCGGGGTTCAGCTCGCATCCGCCATCAAGGAAAATGTCTTTGTAGTAGGCTGTGTTGGTGGTTGTGGTCTTGACTAGTTTAAGGATAGCGGCATCGTCGAGGTCTTCGAGTTCTTCCGTTTCCTGCTCGTTTACGTTGGGTTCTTTTTCTTTCTGGCAGGAAATCGCCGCAAATGCAATGGCGCTTGCGAGAAGGAGATAAATGGTGCTTCTTTTAAACATATCGCGTAAAGATACAAAATTCCCGATAATTCGTATTGAACTATCAAAATATTTGCTATCTTTGCAATCCCAAATTCTGGATGTAGCGCAGTTGGTAGCGCACCTGGTTAGGGACCAGGAGGTCGCTGGTTCAAGTCCAGTCATCCAGACGCAGGCCCCGCGGAAGCGGGGCTTTTTGCGTCTGGATGACCCTGTTTATCAGGGGCTCTGCCCCTAATGTACCCCGCCGCCTTACATCCCTAATGTCTTTGCTCAGCAAAGACCGGGACCGGCGGTTCGCCTGAAGGCTCAGAGAACGCTTCGAAGGAATCTTGGTGATAATAGTTGTTATTTAAAAAAAATGCTTTACCTTTGTGCTGGAGAGTAATCCGCTTTAAAGATCGGGTCATTCGAGTCGCGCGAAAGTCCCCACCCGCGAAGACCCACCGAAAGGTAGACATCTACTGCGTATCTCTGGGGCAGAACTAAGCATCCTTTTTGGATGCTTTTTTCTTTTTTACACACTCGCTCTCTAAAGCAGTAATACAATACTGTACTTTCTCCAGTGTGCGACGCACTATCCCGACGGTAAGTTTAATCCGACCTATTCCGGGCCTCATTCGGTCATTCGACGGGCAGAGGTGGCCACGGATGTAACCCTCCACGGAACCTGCCTGGTACGTCCGCCGCAGATTCGGCTGCTTCTTCGTGGCCATGAACTTGTCATACTGCCAGGCTCCGGAGCGTTTTCCTTTGCCGATAAGCCTCTGGTTGAGCGAATACGCCACCCACAAGGGTATCTGCCGTTCATGGTCCCAGAACAGAGAGTAATTGCGCTGCTTCCCCCAATACTCCTCAGTATGGTGGCTCACGAAAAAATGTTCAGGATCTTCGCTGAACGACGGCAGCTCCAGCCACCCCAGTTCAGCCGTCTTTGGAGAAATCTGGCCAGCTGCAGAGAGCGCAGCCACGGCCATCAAAAGAAAGAAAATCATCAAGCGTTTCATAGCGTTTAGGTATTAACGCCCTTTGACTTCCATCGCTACCGCAAAGATACGAAAAAACAGGCTATATCAATACAAGCCTTGCATAGATTTCGTGATGTCAGGAATAGTTCAGACCTTTGATGCGCCCCGACCCATCGAGCCGCCCATGGCCAAAGGGATAGAATCGCTTGCGAAACGGTTCCGGGGCTTTTTTACTCCTCCCAGTCCACCAGCGCCCTATCCAGGCTGATGCTCTTGACGCCGCCTTGGGGGCCTTGAATGTAGTAGTTCTTTGCCACGCGTTCAGGAATCTCCTTCAGGAACGCCAGCTTGATGGCAGCGCTCTTCTCGCTGAAGGAATTGGCCAGTGGATCTACCAGCGCGTCTATGCTGGCTTCCACCTGCGCCTGGTCATCGCTGATGGTGAGCTTGCTGTAGATGTCCAGGAGTTCGTCCCGATGGTCACTCAAGTCCTTCAGCCGACATCCTTTCGGATGCCTGAGGAAGAAGAGGAACAGCGTCTTCGGCAGTTGACGCATCTTGATCTCCTTATCGTAGTCTGTCAGGAAGATTCTATAGTCGGCCGTCACCTTCACGCGGCTCAGCTTCACGGCCTTCTGCAGCCAGGTCTCGATAACCTCTACCGGGAAGTCCTGCATAATCAGATTGGCAATCTTCGCCTCAACCTCATTGGCAAGCTTCTCCACCTCCGGGTCAACATTATACTGGCCCTGCTCAGCGGCAGAATCAGCAAGCATCGAAATCTCATCCTTATCGTGCCTTACCTTGGAGAAACGGATTCCCTGAGCCTCAACAATCTCCGGCAACTTGCGGATGTACTTGCTGGCGGCCAGGATGAAGCGACGAAAGTCGGTTTCCACAATCTCCATCACGAAGAAGGACTCGCCGTCAGGATCTTTGCGGATGAAATAACCGGCGGCCGGGTTCATCTCCAGGCCGATGGCATTGGCAACCGTCTTGCGGAATTCAATCTCGTTAACCTCACCCAGGGCAAGTTCCTGCCCGGGGAAATTGTATTTGAGGCCAACGGCGCTCAGCTGGCCAAGCACCAGCGGGAAACTCTGCAGCTGATAACCGCGCATCGCAAACCCGGGAATCAGATCTTGCGTCAGCGCCAGGCAATCCGGCGCCAACACGCCGGTCACCAGCCACACGTGGTCGATTCTTACCGGCCACGGCAGCTCCCGCAACGGGGAATACTCTACTTCAAGAGGGTTCTTGCTAACGTAAAACTGCTCCATAATCAGCTGGTTAATCTATTCAATGACAGCATTCTTATCGAGCAAACTTACCTCAACATACTCTAACTCACCGTTAATTGTGACCAGGTTCACTTGGACTTTTTGCTTGCCAAATTTGTTCAAGTTATATAGGTAATTTGAAACTGGTACCATAACTATATGGAATGCATTTTCATCCCCCAATAGGAGTGTTGATGCCGACAATGAAACCGGAGATTGGCTTCTGCAGTCTTTGGCGTAATGACTGGAATTGTCTTTCACTAATGATTTGAATTGTTCGGGATCCTCCTCTCTCATAGCCTTCAATCTTGCCTTTTCAGCCTCAACATCTTTACTCTTCAATCTCTTATGCTCAACATAAAAATTATATGTCTGTTCAGAACGCGTTTATTCAAACTCGTAATAGCCTTGACATACCGGATAACAAGTATAATTCAATTCGCTATTGTAAAAACTTAACGGCTTTACAGGGATGGCGTCGATGGCTAAAAAGAGATCAACACGATTCCTCCCAACGTCTGGAGTCAACGTCAAATTAGCTTTATGATATCCTTCATTATGACCTCGATACGTAAAGATAGAGTCTTTTACTATTAGTGTATAATTCTTCTCGGAGTACTTCTTTAGATGCCGTTCAGCTAGAGAACGGGCCTTCTCGGCTATATCAGCAATAGTCGCTTCAGGGAGCATATATGGCTCGCCTTCATAAATCTGGTTAACAAAAGGTTCAATTCTTGATTGTCTTGCCTCTCTCCTTTGCGAATCAATTTGTTCGTACAAAGCATCAGTTACTTGTATCTGGGAAGAATTCAAAAAAAGGCGTAAGGAATGATATGCTCTGTCAATTCCACCTTCTCTATCATAGATGGCTATGATGACATCCTCAACATAGTCCAAGTTATCTTCGAATGTATCAATAATACGAGAGCATCCAAAAGTACTCACACCCTTGCTAACTAACACGTCGTTAGCAAGGTATCGGATGTTGTTATTTTGATAACAGAATGCTGTAAGACTTCGTGCAATATCTTTGGTAATTCCACGTTTGGCAGCAAGTTCACTCTGTTTTTTTCTTTCTGCTTCTGTCCTTTCCTTATTGATAGAGCCTCCATTAGCAATATAGGCTTTGTCAATAATATCGATTTGCTGCTTTGTAAAATAGTCTTTTATGGCAGTATAGCCATAGTCCGGTCCACCAATATTATAGATGCCAAGAAGGACCTTACGTGTGTCATCGGGGCTATTTGCAAAATTATCTATTCTCTTTTCAAGTGAAGAATAAGACTCTTGTGGGTAATACTCACGCAATATCTCATAAGTATGAGCCCGCCTGCTATCACTACTAAAAGTCCATGAGGTCAGTCTCTTGCCCATATCTGATGTAAATGTCTGGCAATAAGAAGGGACGCAGATAGATAGAAACAATAGTAGTACTATAAATCTTTTCATGGCTATGAATCGTTGAATATGACAAATTTAACAATTTTTTAGTAAAGAGCCATAGAAGGTCGCTCCTGCATAGGAGGTTATCTTCATACAAGCCTTGTACGGATTTGTGTTCATTAGAAATAGGGGCCATATTTGCATGGGTCTGTGCATTGCCCGCCTTAGGGCCACTAATTGCCGCCTGAAATGCCGGAAAAGCGGTGAGATTCGGCTTCACGGTCTCAGTATGACCACCCGGCATTCCTTTTTATCTGAATGATTATTTGTATCTTTAACCCACGAAAGCGTATGAACCAAGAAAACGACACCATTATTGACGTGACTCGCAAGCCTCGCAAGTGCCCCCACTGCGGCGGAAAAGTATTGCCCATCACCTTTGGCGAGCCAAGCGCAGAGCTCTGCGAAAAAGCTGAAAGAAGAGAAGTAATCCTCGGTGGCTGCTGCATCATCCTTGACGGACCGGACTACCAATGTGTCGATTGCGGAACCCAGTTCCGTATAATCATAGAGTATCGTAATCCGGATGATGTCTTTAACCGCAAGAAAAAATGAATCAAAACGAACGCACTATGAATATCTTTACTGTACTAGACAGAGTCTTCCCGGTATATTGCCAGATCTATTCAAATATTTTTGAGACCTTCACACCTTGGAAGGACACCCGCAAGACCATTAACGAGGCCAATCAGGTGCATCACTTCCTCGATGCTTTTACTGCCGTATATCCGGACTCCATTACCTGGATGGAATTGCCGGTCCCGGATACAAATAAGGACGGTAAGGCATACACGGCAAGAATAGACGGTTTTATCCTCTCCGAGAAGCAGAAACGCATCATCTTCATCGAGGCGAAGCGCTTTTCACGTGAGAATAAGGTCGATAGCCTGAAAGACGACGTGGCTCGTATCAAAAGAATCCTGGACAAAGCCATTTCCAATGGCAGCAAGCTAAAAGGCCTGGACCTCAACCAGTATGAAGTCGCGGCATTATTCCTCGCCGATGCCTGGGACCATAAGCCGGAGATTACGAATAGCCTTGAGGAACATCTAGCGAAGCTTAAAGTCGATGGAATGTTGATGCTTCGAAGTGGCCACTGCAAGGTAGCGGAAGGTTATCACCTGCTTTACAGTCTTATGGAGTATTCCGCAAAACCCTGCAAACAATGACGATTCAAGAAGTTGAGGCCCACAAGAATAACCAGGGCTACGATATCGATATGATTCTGGAGAAGTACTACTTCCAGCGAAATCATTGGTCTGTCCCTTCATCCGTTCCATGGGCAGAAGATGAAGGGGATGAAGAGGATGTAGAAGATGCCAGAAAAGCCGACGCTTGGTCCAACAACCGCCGCACCACAGGAATCAAATCCGATGCAGACTTTTACCAGCTTCAGGTTGAGAGGTACAAAAAGGTCATCATGATAAATGAGCAACGACGTCCTGATGCTAAGGCTATTGCCGGACAAGTTTATGCCTGGCTCAAAACCCAGCCCAATGGGATTGAAATCGCCACTTACGATGCCGTCAATCAGGCTCTGGGTTTAACCTGGACACAATACGACGATATCCACTATCGAAACCTCTACTTCTATGGAGGCCTCTTCCTGGATGATCAGGACTTCTTCAGCATCCACCACTACCTCCTCGGCAAGATCAACATGGGCCATAAGTTTGAGGCCGATTTCTCCGCATTCGATGGCCAGTGTGTCGGCCTGCCCTACAACATTCCCTTCGTCTTTCGGAGGAAATAAACCAATCAAAGCCTATAGCACCCGCAGAGTAGCTGTGTCATTCTGCCCGCCCGCAAGGGTCTCATCAGTGTCCGTCCTATTGATGAGGTGCTATTCTTTTGTCCACTCCCAACGAAACTGTCCACGCCTTGTGGACATGGACAAATTATCTTTTTCGAATCCTTTAACATCTTTTAACAAAATCCGTTTGGCGGTCTCAAAAGTACCGGCTATCTTTGTCGCCGTGTTTCGTAAACCACTGATTATTAAATAATTAAATATAAATATTATGAAAAAACCAGCAATTATTGATCCAACAATTGAAGTTAGAATTTATTCCCATGCGATGTTGATTCCACCGCATAAAGTGGAGGAGTTTGAGCAAGAGGAGGAAACAGAAGTTCTCTATGCTCGCGCGATGGAATTGATTTCTGATGGCAAGCCTCTGGAGGGGAGGGAGTATCTGGAGGAAGCTTACGATTTGGGCAGCTTCAAGGCAGGGAAAACCCTTTCATATGGTCTCTCTGCAGGATGGTTCGGCGTACAAGATTACAAGGCCAGTCTCATTATTCTCTGGAACCTTGTGGAGAGGGGGCACGCTGGCGCCATGAATGATATCGGCTTCGCCTATATGCATGGATTAGGGCTTCGAAAGAGTATGCGCTGGGCCATATACTGGTTTGAGAAAAGCGCCCAGAGAGGATGTCCGGATGCAATGGGAAATCTGGCCGACATCTATCTCTTCAGTAATGGTAAGTACCAAAATATCGAGCGAGGCCTACTCTATGCCTTTATGGGTGCGGACCTGGACAATGAGATGGCCATGAACGAACTCGGCCTTTGCTACGAGGACGGGATTGGTATGCCCATTGACTACGTGAATGCCTTCAAATGGTTCTCAAAGGCAGTTGAAAACAATGCCGGAGCATGTGCAGAGCACAATCTGGCTCGTTGTTACAGGCGAGGTATAGGCACAACGGTCGATAAAGAGAAAGCGAAAGAACTTGAGGCGCTGGCGGTAGAACATGGATTAACCAAAGAGAAAAAGGTGAGGTAATATGATTCAGGACTATCAAACCAACATGGTATACCTGGCACATGGCCTCAGCCACTATGTGCCAGTCTGTCGGAATTTGCTGGAAGCATTGCACCGGGAGCAGATTCACGCCGAATTCCTGCCCTACACATCATCCTACAAGCACGTATGGGCACGTGACTACATGCCAATTCAACTCGAGAAGACGATGGTGTTCTACTTTGAGTATTGGCCGGATTATCTGCTGGGCTATGAGGGCTACATCCCGAACGTTCTGGAGATCATTGACCATTTGCACCTCGGCCGAATTCCCGTGGACTTCATCCTGGACGGAGGCAACTTTGTCAAATGCGGAGACAAGGTCATCATGACCGACAAGATCTTCAAGGAGAATGACTGGATGGAGAGGAAAGAACTGCTGGCCACTCTGGAGGATTATCTGCAGGTCCAGATTGTCATCATTCCCTGGGACCGCTATGAAATCTTCGGCCATTCAGACGGGATGGTGCAGTGGATTGAAGGAAATCACGTTCTGATGAACAATTACATCAACACCGATCCAGGCTTCCGCAAAAGGCTGCTGGAGGCCCTTACCCCGCACTTCGTTGTCGATGAATTGGAGTTTAACACCCCGAGGCTCAACAAGCTATCATGGGCCTACCTCAATTTCCTTCGCGTAAAAAACACTATCTTTGTACCTGGCCTGCACACGAAGGAAGACCCGCTTGCCCTGCAGCAGATCCAGCAGTTCTACCCAGACTGCAAAGTCATCCAGGTGCAAGGATGTGAAGAGCTGGCCCGGGATGGCGGCGCCCTCCACTGTGTGACCTGGAATATCCTTGCCGATGTTTACGAGTGGACCAAAGAAGAAGCATAATGAAAACACTATCTCAAGTAATTGCAGCATTTGACCCCAGGCGGGCCGATGAGAGAACAATTCAGGATCAATTCTGGTCCATAGCTGAAGTGGCCCTATATGGCGGCTATTTCTTGGTCAATGGGGAAACCCGCATCTATCCGGTTGAGATCGAGTTCTACCTTTACGTGGAAGAAGATTCCAAGGGAAGCTGGCAGCGCGATGCCAATATGTATCACAAAGGAAAAGGCGTTCCGTACTTCCCAAAAGAAGGCTCCCTGTACCCGCATCGTTCCGGTGTTGATTACACCTTTGAGAACGAAGAGCAGAAGTACCGCGCATCTTTCCTGATTCGCTCCTACCGTTATGAAACCGGTGGCGAGGTTATCAAGAATCCCACATACCTATGGGAAGACCTTTTCGGATACAATAGCATCGCAGGGAATGGGCTTACCATGAGGTGGGTCGATGAGCCTGAAAGTGTTATTCCGATCAGGAAGCAGGACAAACGCATCAATCTTAACGATGGAAAGGGCAAAGCCGACGAGAAGCCCTGGCGTTTTATCAAGAGTGAAAATTAGCATCAATCTTCCAACCATGAAAAGAATACTTGTAATCCTTCTTGCCATAGTATTATTTGCATCCTGCAGCAGGGTGTCTGGCACCTATGTGAATGAAAGCGGTGGGCTGTATGAACAGATTGAATTCGTGGGGAACAATTCCTGCAATATCACGACCCTGGGAATGAAGTTTCCAGCCACGTATCGTATTGACAACGGATATGTTTATGTCCACACCCATGACGGTGCCGATATGCTGTTCAAAATTCAGGACTCAAATACTCTTGTGGGAGACAGTTTCTTCAACGAAAGCACCTATAAAAAGATCAATTCTCCTTCCAGTACGAAATAATAGAACTTACTTATGTTGAGCGGGTAAGGTCCAATTAACCGATTGCGCCGTACCAGATTTCGGGGGCGAAGGGGGTGAAGAGAAGGATGAGGAGCAGACCCCACAAGGGAAGAACGCCGCAAATCAGCAGGATAAGTGCTATCAGGAGGATGATCAGGGGATTGATCAGGTAGCAGATGCCGTAGCGGACGGAATTCAGGAAGGCCTTGTCCTTCATGTTCTTGCGCAGATATTTGATGATGCCGAAGGCTGGCAGCAGTATCAGCCCGGCAAAAGGCACAAGCGGCACGCGCAGTATACGCAGCAACAGGGAATCCGAATCTTTGGCCCGTTTAGGGCGCTTGGGATTGGCTATCAGCCCGCGCATCTTTTCCGCAAGATTCTGCAGGATCTTCCTTGCCCTGCGCTGGTGCAGGTTCTCTTCAGGAGTATCTTCGGGCGCTTCTTCCTCCATGGCACCCGCCACAGGCATGGGCTCTCCTACATTCACCGTAAGGCTGGTGCGGAAGCGCACATAATCTTCGTAGACCAATCCGACAGGAACGATGTACACCGGCCTTTCCAGCTCGTTCTCAGCCATCATGGCTATGCGGGCTATGCCTTTTCGCAGCGGCAGAAGTCCGGGCTCCTGACTGTGCCTGCCTTCGGGGAATATGCAGAAGGGGATGCCAGCATTGAGCGAATCCACCGCGTCCCGGAAGGTCTTTTCGTTGCCCGCTAGGGCATCCACACCGTCCCTCATGCGGTTGATGGGCATGATGCGGAGGAAGTTGAGGATACGGGCGACCGCGGGTTTGCGGAAGATGTCCGCCCTGGCTGCGAATACAACCGGATGGTTTCCCATCATCGACAGCACTGCCAGGGCGTCCAACAGGGTGTTCACATGATTGGGCGAAAAGATTACCGCTCCGTCGCGAGGGATGTTCTCCAGCCCCTGGAATCTGAGGTTGCGGAACATACGGCGGAAGGTCCAGTTCACATAGGGAACCAGAAGGTCGTAAGCGGTGTCTTTTGCGTAAACCGGGCGCATCAGCTCAGAAGTCCACAGATTAACACTCCGAGATAGTTGCCTACGGCATAGCCGACTATACCAATGCTGAGGCCGGGCATGAGCACGCGGCTGTTACGCATGGAGGCGGCGATCATAGGCACGAAGGGCGGGGAGTTGATGTAGGTGACGGAGGCTATGACAGCCGTATCGGCATCCACCTTGAAGAACTTGGCGGAAAGCAGCTGGAGCGAGAGGGAAATCACCTCCATGAAGAAGAGGAATCCCACGATCCAGAGGGCACCGGTGAAGTCCAGGGCACGCACGTCCGCCATCGAGGCGACCACGAGGGAGAAGATGTAGATGAAATACATACCCATGTCGTAGCCGTAATCGTAGTTGTGGATTGGCTTCCAGAAAGAGACTATGATGCTGATGGTGGTGATGGCCAGGATGAAGAACATCATGAAGGTGCCGGGGATTATCTTGGACAGTCCGATAGCAAAACCTGCTGCGAGACCCACAACCACAAGTGTTACTCCCAGTTGAACGAGGGCGTGCTTCATTCCGCGCTTTGTGAAGAGGCCCTTGTAGGGGTTCTTCTCTTCGCCGGCTTCGAGGACGGCCTTCTCGTCGTAGTGATCCAAAGTCTTGACAGGCAGCCACTTGCGAGCAAGGCGTATACCTATCGCCATGATGAATACCAGGTAGGTGAAAGATACCATCATGTCGTAGGTGTTGAGCAGGGCGTACTGCTGTCCGTCCACATCCAGCATCTGGCTGACCGCAGCCATGTTCACTGTGCCGCCGGTAAGGCAGGCGGTGTACATGCCGGCGACCTGGGGGCCGTTGGGTATGTGGGGACCGAAGATGGGATAGCCGGCCACAATCGCCACTATCACGGCCACCAGGCCGGTGATCATAGCTATCAGCTGGTCGCGAGTCTCGCTCTTGCGGAAGGTGAAACTGAAGAGCATCAGGGGGATGGCCAGGGGAATCATCGCGTTGGAGAGCAGGTCCTGAACCTTGCCGGTTTCGGGTCCGGAAGGCAGGATGCCGATGTTGGCGATGATTGCGCCAAGGAAGTAGAGCATGAGGATAGGTCCAATCTTGCCTATCACTTTAACTTTCCTGCAGAGCCACAGCACTCCGGCCGGGATGACGCAGTAGGCGATAATAAGGATCGCTAAAACAAAGTAATTCATATCAGAAACCGTATTTTTCTATTAATTCTTTCGACAGTGCAACAGGATCTCCGGGAACATTGTATTCTATCCTTGTGATAGTTGGCTCGGTCCAACGTATTTCGTGGAAACGGATGCGGTCGTCGAAGTTCTTCTCCCATGCGCCGCTGCCAGTCTCCAGTTTGGAAATCATGTCGTTGAAAAACATTTGCCAGCGCGGCTTATAGTAGCTGCGGAGCAGCCCGGCCCACTGGCGGTTGGCATAGTCGGTAAGCCCGGTCGCGTTGCCCCAGATGGTGAGTATGGTGCGGGCGGAGCGCTCGTAGTAGTCTTTTTCTTCCTTGGTCCTACCCCAGCTGCGTGCGGCCTCATTCCATACCTGCATGTTGAATTCGGGCACGCAGGCAACCAACCTGTCGCAGTCTTCAATCGCCTCTTCCATCCTGGCGCTCAAAGCCTTGACGCGAGCCAGGTCCTTTGCCTTCCAGGCAATTTCCAGGCTGTCTTTCAGCATGTCGAAATAGTCGCCGAGAGCCTGACGTCCGAGGTTTACCAGGTCGTATTTCCATTCATATCGGTCGGAGCCGATGGCGAGCATATCTGCCCATGCGTGATCCATGATGGGGGTGCGGCCCTTGATGTCGGGATACTTCACGGTCCAGTTCCAGCGTCCTCCGAATTTGGGATGTGCGTTCATGGAAACGCCGCTGCCGGTATATTTGGGGGCGATATTCATAATTAGATCGTGCCAGAGAGCGCGGGCGGAGGCATCCTCACGGCCAATATGGCGGTCGGCAAGCTTATCTATCCACTCGTCGGGTGTCTGGGGATAGTTCCAGGCACGGCTGAGCACGAACTCATAGTAATAAGGATTGGTGCCGAAGCCCTCCAGGGTGGATCCCACGCCCTTCATGTTAGGACCTCCGTCCTTAAAGGTCTCTTCGTAGAAGGGAATAAGGGTGGGGAAGTTGCCGTTGAAGAGGGTGTTCCCACCGAAGTTGAGCAGTGCGCAGGCTATGTAGTCGTGGCCGTAGAACTTTTCCGTAATCTTCCAGCCCAGCACCCAGTCCACGTGATAATCCAGCATGATCATCTTGCCTATGGGCACGCTGCCCAGGAAGGCCCTCATGTTGTCGGGAGTCCAGTGCCTGCGGTCGTTGATCAAGAACCAGCCCATCTGGAGCCATGTAGCTTCGGGGTCGGCCGCTTCGAGGGATTTCCAGAATGCGCTGCCGTACTCCGCCAGGGTCTTGGCATCCCACGAGGGGGCTTCCACCTCGTTGAAGGGGTCCAGGCCGAAGATGTGGTCGCTGCCGAAAAGGGCTTCGGTTTCTTCTACGCAGGCTTTCTGTATCTCTGTATAGAGGGGGTCCATAGGGGAGAGGAACTCACAGCGGAAAGGATCTCCGAAGCCGCCCCAGTTGCTTACCTTGGTGATTTTGGCATCTGGATGCATCTCTTTAAATGCTGCCGGCACACTGCCGCTGAAGGCATGCAGGACGGGCTTCATAGAGAGGGAACGTTCGCGGGCGAGTATCTTTTTCTGGAGCTTTGCCTGGGCGTCTATCCAGTCCTGGGGGAGAGGCCCCTGGAAGGAGTTGATGTTTACCATCCTGTGCCAGGCTAGATGGGCGGGACCGGTGAAATGGGCGCGGATCTGTTCGTCGCTTAGGCCGAATCGCCTCCATACGCGCTGCCAGACTGCTTCTTCGCCGGTGTTGGCGAGGGGCATGTTGACCCCGTTCAGGGCCATCCAGTCGATGAACCGTTCCCACTCCTTCCAACCCCACCAGGGCATAGTGTAGCCGAAGGTGCAGTAGTTCAGGTAGAACCTGTAGGGCACTTTGGCGCTGACGCTTACTTTTTCAGGAACTGCGGGCAGGACCTTGGGCATCTCCACCGGATGTGCGGCATACTCGGAAACGGTCGTGTTGCAATAGTTGTTGAGGTAGTAGTTGAGGCCTACTGCCATCGTGCCGGCGTTGTTGGCTTCGATCACAATCTTTCCATTCTCGGAAAAGAGAGTGAAGGTGTCGGCACCGTCGGCAGGCACTTCGCGGAAAACTATCTTCCCTGCCTGTTCGGGGATAATTCTCTTAGCGAGCGCCTGGGCCGCTTTCTCGTTCTCGCTCCTGGCGTAGCCGTTGCCGGAGAATAATGACAGGGCTGCCAGCAGGCAGACAAACAATCTAAAGGGACGCATATATTTTCTTGATCTTATCTCTGTAATTATCTATGGAAAAGCATTCCACGGCGTATTCCTGAGCCTGTTCCACCATCTGCAAAGGGAAACTGCGGAGCGTGTCGGAAAGCTTCGCTGCCGCTTCGTCTATATTGTTGTACAGCAGCCCGTATTGCCCCTCCGCAAGTATGTCTTTGGATCCTCCGGAGTTCCTCGCAATCACAGGGCATCCGTAGAACATGGCCTCCACGGCTACTCTGCCCATTCCTTCGTACTCAGTGCAAACGAGTGCTGCAGATGCTTTTGATAGAAGGGGTTTGATATCCTGGACAAAGGGGATAAACTCTAAGCATTCCTTCACGCCGAGGCGTTCTGAAATCGCCTCCAGCCTTGCTCTCATGCCATTTTCAATCAGGCCCACGATCTTCAGGTGGTAGTTTTCGGGTTTTGCAGCGGCGAGTATCCTGATAGCCTCGTCCGGGCGCTTGATTTCGGATACTATGCCGGAGATAAAGACAACGTAATGGTCCTTTTCCTTGATAAGCACGGCATCCGAAGCAGCGCAGACTGCGTCTGGAAGGCAGGTGGCGTTTTTATGAGCCTGCAGGCTTAGATGATTGAAAAGACCCTGGGAAATTGCTATAACACAATCGGATGCTTCAATTTCCCTCTTCCAGTGATTCCAGCCAAGAAATGGACGGTTGTGCAGACCCAGGTCCATATATTCTCGTATGTGCCAGATGTGGGGGACAGCCAGCCTGCGTGCAATCTTCAGCCCTATATCCACCGTGCCGGAATTACTGTGTACGGCGTATATTCCCTTGAACAGTCTGCATGCCCGGCGAACGCATCTGCCCTGGACCACCGCATCTGCAATCAGGTGGGGGAGGAATCGGATAAGCCTCTTAAGGCCCGTTGCATGAAAAGTGGCCCGGTTGAAAGGGATGACGACACACTCATATCCTTCACTCCTGAAGCGCTCTGCAGCAGGCCCGTCTTCCCGGAAGAGGATGACAGGATCGACATCCCCCTTGAGCGCCTGCAGCAAGGCAAGCAGCGAAAGGGAGGATCCTCCTACCGCGCGGTCTTCATTGGATATGTAGAGTATCTTCTTCATTTGACGGATGCGAGGGCGTTTTCTATGTAGTGCAACGATTGTTTGCGAAGGCGTTCAAGATTCTCTTCCGGCCTATCTCCAAGACTATCCAGAAGGGACTCGATGCGGCCGTCTGCGTGGGTGCCGGTATGCACAAACTCGTATTCCTTATCGTATAGTATGGCGAGAGCTGTGCCGTGGAAAGATGTGGTGACTATGTAATCGGCATCGCGGAAAAGGGCCACGAACTCCCTGGGAGAGAACTTGTTGATACCTTCACTGTATGGGGCGCGGGCGACCTGCACCACCTTGAGACCACGTTCTGCAGCTATCCTGCGGGCCTTGTCGGCAACTGCCGTATTGTCGATGGCTTCGTATGTGAGCACATATGGCTCGCTGATGACGGGTGCGGAGCATAGATTGTCCACAACCGGCCTTCCCGCCAGCAGCACAGGGTCGAGGTTGAGATCCGCAGGGATGCCTTCGGAATCCATCCTTTCCACCATTCCGCTCTCGCGGACGCCAATGTGCTGGAAATTGTGCAGATACCTGCGTATGGCCACCTTCTCTTCATCGGTTGGAATTACATCTCCATCGCTGGCGGCATATGCTATATTGACTGCGCTGGCGGCGAAGGGCTCAGCCGCGTAGAAGACAGGATCAATGCCGTTGCAAATATTCCGGTTCCATATCTGGTCGCTGCCGTAAAAGATGGCATCGAAGCCGCCTTCTCCAAAGGGGGAGAGTGATATTTCTTTATCGAAGGCACTGAAGCCGGCTTCTCGTCTGGCCGCTCCAGCGATGCGGGAAGAGACCTTCAGCATGGTCATGGGATGCCTGAGGAACTTGTTCTTCCAGAGTTTGTACGGTTCGGTCAGATAATCCGGGCGGTAATCGATGACACTTACTTCGTGCCCCATGTTCCGGAGCACTTCGTAGAGACAGCGGCACTGCAACACCGCGCCATAATTGCGGGCGGCGTGGAATGTCAGGATACCGATTTTCATATATGCCTTTTGACTTTTTTTATGAATCTTTCCATGCGCACTGGCAACGATTGCCTGCCGAAACGACGGGCCGCTGCGGAATATCCTCTGCGAATATAAACATTTTCAAACGATTCTGCATGTTTGCCCGGCTTGCTTGGGGCATATAGATTAGGCTGTTTGTCCGTGGGTATGGGCGCAGTGGTGCGCACGCATTCGTCCGGAAATTCCCTGCAGAATGCGGCTCCTGCCTCCGTGTGTGTAAGCAGAAGGGAGCATCCGAGGTTGTCGTCGGAGAAGCCGGGAATATCCTTCTCCACTCCCCAGAAATCCGCCATCGTAATATCGGAGGGCCTGCTCAGCGAGGCGAACGGGCATATGTGGCAGGAAGGACGCAACATGAGGTGACGGTAAAATAGGAAAGTATATTCATCGGAAACTTCCTTTCCGTCTTCGAAGATGAGGGTTTCGCGGTGGTCGTGCCAGCCAAGCGCCGGGTCGCGGAACAGCGCTCCGGTGAGTTTCCTGCCCTTTGATTTCTCTTCCAAATAGGATTTCCAGACGGCAGGGGAAGGCACTCCGTGGCAGATAATGTCGGCCAGAAGCAAGCGGTTGCGGTATTTCCCGGCGATGGATGCCACGCCTGCGCACTGGCAGGGTGTGCCGGTGAACAGCACCTTGCTGCCTGCCTCCAGATCTTCCAGAACCTTTGCCGGGATGCCGGTCATGTCGCTCTGCACATATTTGCTGAGCCTGAGGGGTGCCAGGCCGTCTTCATCAGTTACACGGATGTGTCTGACGGAGAGATCATCCGCTATCGCGGCTCCATAGACAACGTATCCTTCCAGGATGGCCTTGCGCATGATGGCGAAGCCAAGGCCGCCGCTCTGGCTTGCGGAGAGCAAGTCCGGGAAGCGTATTGCTTCGCATTTGGGTGTTTCCTCTTTCTGAACCGGATGGAATGCGCAGATTTTCTCGCATATGCCGCAGTCGACGCATTTATCCTCATCCACCACAGGATACTTGAATCCCATTCCGTCGGCCTGCATGCGTATGGCGCCGTGCGGACATGAATCCGCGCAGGCACTGCATCCACAGCATTTGCTACGGTCGTTGATTCGTATCATCTGTGAAGAATCTTGTGAAGCAGGATATCGCGTTCATCGTGGTCGCATCCGATGAACCAGATGATGGCGCAGGATGCGATTTCGGTTGCAAACAGGGAGATGAGGAATCCGCCCCATCCTCCGCCGATGCATCGGGAGAGGAGAAAGGGAACTACCATAGCGAGGCCTGCTACCAGAATCTCACGCAGGAGCACTTCCTTCAGAAAGCGGCCTACGGGCAGGCCTATCATGCCCCTGAGCATGTAGAGACGTGCAGCCAGGCAGAGGACGGCGACGCCGCAGGCGACGTAGTAGATCACTTCTGCGGGTGCTCCCATCTTGAGGAAGATGTAGTCCAGAGGCAGGTTCAGCAGCTGAAGGCCTCCCACGAGGAGCTGGTAGTTACGTATGTCGCCGGTGGAGAGCATGGCGGTCACCATGGTGTAGGATACCGCCTCTATCATTATGTATATGAGCACCAGCCGTATAAAAATAACTGTGTTTTCCGGTGCCTGCGAAGCACCCAGCCACAGTCCGGTCAGGAACTCCGCGTTGAAAACGATGGGATAGACGACTAGCAAAAGCAGCCAGATGGATAGCCTGGAACCGCGGAATATAAGTCTGAGCATATAGTCCCGGTCTCCGGCGGCATAGGACTTGGTTATCTGCGGATTGATGGCCGTGGTGAAACTGGTAACGAATTTTTGCACCGCGCCGTTCACCTGATTCGCAAAATACCAGGCTGCGTTGGCTATGGGCCCGAAGAATGCGTTCAGCAGCAAGTTTCCGCCATGGTCGCGGAGGACGCCAGATCCGGCTCCTATGAAATTCCAGCCCGCAAAGGAAAACATCTGTTTGAAAATGCCCTTGTCCATTGAGACGGAAGTGCGAGTCTCCTCGAAATGCCTCTTGCAGAAGACCGCGTAGGCGAATCTGGTCAGAAGGCTTACCAGGGCAAGCAGGGAGGCGTAGAAGATCAGTCTGTCGATAGGGGAGACCATTATCGCGAAAGCGACGGCAAGTTTGCCTATGGCTTCGAAGATACTTATCCACGCGAATGCGTCCATGCGCTCGTGGGCGATGATATCGGCATTGTAGGGAACGCTGAGCAGCTGGATGACGAAACTCACGATCGTGAACTGCAGCACCCACTTTGCGGCATAGATCCTGTCCGGAGGCAGAACCATCTTGTTGGAGATGTACCATAGCCCCGCCGGTTCGGCAAGGATTACGATAATCCCGGCCAGGATGAGTTGGATGGCGACCGCGGTGGAGAAAACCTTCCCGAGGTCGGCTTCTTTCCGACCCATCTCGAAAGTGATGAAACGGCTGATGGCCGACGACATGGATCCGGTGAGGATGCTGAACATGGTCACCACGCCGGCAATGGTGCTGTAGATGCCTATCTCGCTCTTGCCGAGGGCCTGGAGGATGACCCTTGAGGTGAAAAGCCCCACGGCCATCAGCAGGAACATGCGGAAATACAGAAGGACCGTGTTGCGGGCGATCCTTCTGCTGTTTTCCGATATCGCAGCCTGTTCTTGCATTAGATTCCTTCGCTTTGCTCGGAATGACAGTTATTCGGGTTTATAGGAATCCTTCAGCGAGACGGTCTTGTTGAAAATGGGATTATCGGGGGTGCTGTCGTAATCCTTTACGTAGTAGCCGGTGCGCTCGAACTGCACGGCAATGCCGGATGCATCTTCCAGAAGGGCGGGCTCGGCAAAGGCCTTGGCAACCACGAGGGATTCGGGATTGAGGAAATCCTTGTAGTCTTTGTCTTCCGGCACCTGGCTCATATCTGCGAGGGTGAAAAGCCGGTCGTAGTTGCGCAGGGTGATCTCCTTCGCATATTTGGTGCTGACCCAGTGGATGGTGCCCTTCACGGAACGCCATTCGCTGGCGCCGGGGCGGGTAGAAGGATCGTAGGGGCACTTGAGTTCGGTAATGTTGCCGTCGGCATCCTTCACCACTTCTTCGCACTTGATAATGTAGGTATATTTCAGGCGTACCTCTCCGCCGGGTTTGAGACGGAAGAACTTGTTGGGGGCATCCTCCATGAAGTCAGCGCGCTCAATGTAGAGTTCCTTCGTGAATGGAACCTTGCGGGTTGCGCCTTCGGGCTCAGCCGGGTTAAGGGGGCAGTCGAACCATTCCACCTGGCCGTCGGGATAGTTGGTAATGGTGAGTTTGACAGGATCCTGCACCACCATGTAGCGGTTTGCGCGGGCGTTGAGGTCCTGACGGACGCACCATTCGAGGAGCTGGATGTCCATGAGCTGGTCGCGCTTGCTGACGCCTATCTTGTCGCAGAACATCTTGAGGGCCTCGGCGGTGTAGCCGCGGCGGCGCACTCCGCAGAGCGTAGGCATGCGCGGATCGTCCCATCCGGCCACCAGGCCCTTCTGCACCAGTTCCAGCAACTTGCGCTTGCTCATGAGGGTGTAGGTAAGATTCAGGCGTGCGAACTCGTACTGATGGCTGGGGAAGATGCCCAGGGTTTCGATGAACCAGTCGTAGAGCGGACGGTGAACATCGAACTCAAGGGTGCAGATGGAGTGGGTGATATGCTCGATGGAGTCGCACTGGCCATGGGTGTAGTCGTACATCGGGTAGATGCACCACTTGTCCCCGGTGCGATGGTGATGCGCGTGCTTGATGCGGTAGAGGATGGGATCGCGGAACATCATGTTGGGATGTGCCATGTCTATCTTGGCGCGTAGCACCTTCTCGCCGTCGGCATACTTGCCGTCGCGCATCTCGCGGAAGAGCTTGAGGTTCTCTTCAGGGGTGCGGTTGCGCCAGGGGCTTTCCTTACCGGGAGTCTCCACGGTGCCGCGCCCGGCGCTGATCTCCTCCTGGGTCTGGTCGTCCACATAGGCCAGGCCGCGCTCTATGAGCTGTTCTGCCCATTCGTAGAGCTGATCGAAATAATCGGAAGCGTAAAGCTCCTTTTCCCACTGGAAACCGAGCCACTTGATGTCTTCTTTGATGGCATCCACGTATTCGGTGTCTTCTTTTGTGGGGTTGGTATCGTCGTAGCGGAGATTGGTCTTGCCGCCATATTTCTGTGCAAGGCCGAAGTTGATGCAAAGGCTCTTGGCGTGCCCCAGATGCAGGTAGCCATTAGGCTCCGGAGGGAAGCGGGTGAGGATGGATTTGACTTTGCCGGACTTCAGGTCGTTCTCGATAATTTCTTCGAGGAAATTCAGTTTACGTTCTTCTTCCATTGTCGTCTTCTGTAATTATCTTACAAAAATAGGAACTATTTTGTAAATCTGCAATTGCGGACTTAAAATATCATCCAGTGTGTTCTTTTCGGCTTTTTATGTAAAAAAAAAAGGCATATTTTCATTTTTGCTCGTTTTATACTATTTTTGTGGGATAGAACCCACTGAATTATGATCAAATCCATGACAGGCTACGGCAAGGCGGAGGCAAATCTTGCAGCCGGCAAGCTGACCATCGAAATACGTACCTTAAATTCCAAGAGCGCAGACATCAGTATCAAGTCGTCCCTTCTGCCGAAGGACAAGGACCTTTTGGTCCGGCAGAAGATTGCAGACCGCCTGGTGCGGGGGACTATCGATGTCTATCTGAATTTCGAAGCTGCCACCTCGGATAATGCCAAGGTCATCGACGCGGCGTTGGTGCTGGATTATTACACCCAGGTGCAGCAGATACGCAGCGGCCTGCCGGGGTTTGCCATGGGCTCCATGGAAGCGAACGACAGGATGAATAACGAGATCCTGGCCTCTGTGCTGCGGTTCCCGGACGTGATAGCATCCAAGAAGGATGAAGTAATCACAGAGGCCAACTGGCCCGATGTGGAAGCGGGTTTCGATGCAGCGCTGGATGAGGTTGACAGGTATCGCCAGCACGAGGGAGAGGCTCTGTACAAAGATGTTACAGGCCGTGTTCAGAATATCCTGAATCTGGAGAACGAGGTGGAGGCCAACGAAGGAGAGAGGGTGCAGGCAGTTCGCGAAAGGATCCTGAAGGCGGCAGAAGAGTTGAATGTGAAGTTGGACAAGGAGCGCTTCGAGCAGGAAATGATATTCTGGCTGGAGAAGTTCGACATAAACGAAGAAAAAGTGCGCCTGCGCCAGCACTGCACCTATTTTATGGACACCATCGACGGTGAACCATACCCCGGAAAGAAGCTGGGATTCATTATCCAGGAGATGGGACGTGAAATCAACACCACCGGTTCCAAAGCCAATAATGCGGCCATTCAGAAGGCGGTGGTGCGGATGAAAGACGAGCTCGAGAAGATCCGCGAGCAGTCGATGAATATTCTTTAGCGGGGTTCGCAGACCCTGTTGGCCGGGTAATTCTTTGCAGATACTTTGAACGTCGCTTCGGCGGCAGGTTTCGTGGCATCCGCCCCGAAGTAGGCCTTATAAGTGCCCTTGGCGGTTTCCCAACGAGATTTGTCGCTGTTGAAAGAAGCGAGCTGGCGTATCGGTACCGTAAATGTAAGTGTCTGGCTCTCGCCGGGCTGGAGCAGCCCGGTCTTGCCGAATTCCTTCAGTTCCATGGAAGGTTTGTCCTTGAATGAACCGAGAGGCGCATTCACATAGAAGCCAACTGCTTCCTTGCCGGGTATCGAGCCCATGTTGGTGACGGTTACCGTGGCTGTCAGCTTGTCTCCTTTGACTTTTACCACGGGCTTGGAATAAGAGAATGACGTGTAACTCAAACCGTAACCGAAAGGATAGGAAACATCCTTCCTGTTGGTGCAGAAATACCTGTATCCCACATAGATGCCTTCCGTGTAGTCGGTGTAGGCTATGTTCTTGAGGGGGAGGCCCCTGCGCTCGGGATGCACGACGCTTTCGTTGGCTTTGTCGCTCACGAAGTTGTAGGGGAAGTCCTCTGCACCCGCGGCATCGAAGTAGTCGATGGGGAAGGTCATGGGGAGCCTTCCGGAAGGGTTCACCTTGCCGGTCAGCACATCTGCGATGGCGTTACCTCCCTCCTCGCCAGGGAGCCATGCGCAAAGGATGGCGTCCGGAAGATCCTTCCAGGAGGCGGTTTCAACAGGGCTGCATACGTTCAGCACCACAACCACTTTTTTGCCCAGTGCGTGGAACTCGTCGCATACGGTCTCGAGCAGATTGGTTTCATCTTCCTGAAGAAGGAATTCCTTGCTGAGGATGCGGTCGCGAGCCTCGCCTGAGATACGGCCTAAGGTGATGATTGCCAGGTCGTTATCCCTTGCGCTAGCCTTAATCAGCGGCAGGGTGATTTCCAGCTCCGGCTTCTGGGCATCACCCACGTGCACGTTTACTTTATGGTTATACTTCAGATCTCTGGAGATGTAGGCCGAATAGAAAACATAGAGTTCTTCGAGATTACTGTCCAGTTTGAAACCCTGTGCCTGCAAGGCGTCGGAAATGTTGATGACATGGGGAGAGTTAACCCATGCGGCGCCGTTTCCGCCTTGTATGGTGTTGTAGGAGTAAACACCGAACAGTGCCGTTTTTGATGGCAGGAAGGGGAGGGTTCCGTTATTTTTGAGCAGCACCATGCCGTCTGCCGCAGTTTCCCTGGCCAGTTTGGCATGAGAACGGAGATCTGGCTTGAGTGTGCGTTTGTTGCCTTTGAAAGCGGGAGTTTTTACAATCAACTCCAGCAGCTTTGTGCATGCGCGGTCAAGGTCATCCATCTTCATTGTGCCGTTCTTCAGGCATTCCAGGATATGTTCGGTCTGATTGGGATGTCCACCCATCAGGAGGTCTGAACCGGCATTCAGTTGCTTGGGAGTGTTGCGCTTGCCGGTCCAGTCGGTAACTACAAGGCCATCGAAGCCGAATTCGCTGCGAAGGATGTCGGTCAGCAATCCGCGGTTTTCCTGCGTGTATTCGCCGTTCAGATAGTTATAGGATGCCATCACGGTCCAGGGCTTGGAATCCCTGACGCAGAGTTCGAAAGCCTTGGTGTAAATTTCCCGGAGAGTGCGGGTGTCCAAGCGTGAATCGCCGTCGAGTCTGTTGGTTTCCTGACTGTTTGCAGCGAAGTGTTTTGCGGATGTTCCAACCCCTTTGCTCTGCACTCCATTCACGTAGGCCGCTGCAATCAGGCCGGTCAGCACCGGATCCTCGGAGAAATACTCGAAGTTCCTGCCGCACAGCGGGTTACGAAGAATGTTCATGCCGGGGCCGAGAATTACGTCGTTTCCCATGTCAATGGATTCTTCACCAATGGCTTCGCCTATTTTGCGTGCGATTTCCTTGTCCCAGGAGGCTGCAGTGAGCAAGCCTGTGGGGAAGCAGGTTGTGTGATTGTTGTCCAGCCTTATGCCGACAGGACCGTCCATCATTACAATGGAAGGTATGCCCAGGCGCGGAATGGGGTAAGTAACGCCTCCTGTTCCGTCGAGGTACTTGCCTTTGTAGGGCGGCTCATGATAACGGACGCCCACCACGAAATGTGCTTTTTCTTCCGTAGTCATCGCTTTCACGACATCAGGGATATTGTTTTCCGTGAGTTTAGGCTGCGCCGAAACGCCTGTTCCGATCAGAGTGAGACAGGCCAGTGAAATGAAGAATCTGTTCATTATCAATTAACTGATTTAAAGCTGGTTAAGGTGTTTGGTGCGGGCAAGCAGGCAGTCGCCAATTGCGCCTGCGCTTCGGCCAAGGCGCGAGAAGCGTATCTTGGTGTCGGCGCTGACCTTGCTGAGCGAGTACTTGTTGATTGCTGTGCGTATGGGCAGCATCAGGTAGTCCCTGCCGACGATCAGACGTCCGCCTATCACCACCAGGCCGGGGTTGAATATGTTGATGAGGCCCGCGATGCCGCGTCCAAGCGTTTCACCTATTGCTCCGATGCCCTCGATGGCGAGCACATCTTCATCTTCTACGGCATCCAGCACGTTCTGGAGGGTGATGTCTCCATTTTCCTTGTAAATATTGTAAAGGGAAGAGCGCCGCCCTTCATTCAGGCGGTTGAGTATCCACTTGGTAAGAGCGGAACCGGATGCTCCGGTCTCCAGGCATCCTATCTTGCCGCAACGGCATATGATGTTGTTCTCCAGCATGGGCGTGTGGCCGAATTCGCCGGAGAAACCGGATTTGCCATAGTAGAGTTTGCCGTCCAGTATCATGCCCATGCCAAGGCCCCAGCTGAGGTTGATGAAGAGCATGTCCGGGTCGGAATCGGCACTGAAGGACATGTATTCCCCGTATGTCATGGCGCGGGAGTCGTTCTCTATGTTGACCGGGATTCCGAGCTCGCGCTGGAAAATATCCTTAAGGGGAATGTCGTCGCTGACGAAATACGACAGACTGAATCCCTTTTCCGGATTCACCCTTCCGGACAGGCTGATCCCTACGCCCAGGACCTTGTTCCAGGGTATGTCGGAACCGGTGACCACTTCCTTGATCTTCTTGCAGATGGTGCGGAAGGAGTCTGCGTTGGCTTCGAGCACGAAGGCTATGTCCTGGATGAAGAATTTCAGATTGCCGGTGAAGTCGGCTATGGCAATGTGGATGTGCTGGCGGGCGACGTCCACGCCTACGAAGTATCCTGCATCGGGGTTCAGGCCGAAGGTATTCGGCCTTCTGCCGCCGCTGGTGCCAACTTTGCCCTTGTCGGTCAAGTAGCCGTCGGAAATCAGTTCTGCTACGAGTTTGGTTACCGTAGGCACGCTGACGGACAGTTCCTTGCTGAAGTCGGCGATGCTGCAATCCCCATTCTTGATGCAAAGTTCAATAATACCTTTCTGGATTGGCGTCATAAGTCTTAGTGTTGAACTATACAAAATTAACAAATATTTAGTACTTTTGTAAAGTTTTTTAAAAAAATTTAAAAAATGAGAGAAAGGAGACTGTCCCTCAGAGCCAAGCTCTACCTGAGCCTCTGTTCCATCGCACTGGTGCTGCTGATATCCAGCATCATCTCGGTCATGGAGTACAGGCGCATGAGTTCGTATATCTCCGACATGGTTGCAGACAACATCGAGAGCATCAACGCTGCGCAGAAGCTCTACGACGATGCCAATGCATACAACCTTGCGATCCTCTCGGTCATTGGCGATGAAACGTCCACCAGCCGCCCGAGCTTCGATGAAACTTCTTTTTCTACCCGTATCGACAGCCTGCGTTCTTCTGCCCCCAATTCCATAGTCGCCCATCTAGCAGATTCCGTGCAATATGCATATTCGGCCTACATGCTCACATCATTTGAGCTGGAAGACGTGCTGCAGTCGGATTTTATCGACACCCGCTCCTGGTATTTCGAACGCCTCCAGCCGCGTTACAACCGTCTCCGTCACGATATCGATGCCCTGTCGAATTCCATCTACGAAGAACTCGCGAACAATTCGGAGACTTTCGAAGGCGCGTTCTATCGCAGTATAATCCCGGGAATGGTCGCCGTTGCCGTTGGTCTGCTGCTGGTTATCATGCTCCTGTTCTTCCTTGAATCGAACTATACGAAACCCATCTACAGGATGCTTGCATCCACGAAGAATTACAGGAGTTACGGCAGGGATTACACCTATTCTTTCGACGGGGACGATCAGTTGAACGAACTGAACGGCGAACTGAAAGAACTTACCGAAGAGAATAAGAATCTTCGTAAGCGCATCTCCGCTATGAAGCTGAATTCCAAATAGCTTTCGGATGAATTGGAAAACCATAAGCAGGAATGTTGGCTACGCACTTCTGGTAAGTGCGCTGTTCATGTTCATTGCCCTTGGAATTGCCATTTTCGGCCACGAAGATACGGCTATCGCCCCGCTTTCCATCAGCTTCCTGCTCACCTTCATTTTCGGCGTTTTCCCGTTCATCTTTGTCCGCAAGACGGCCGCCATCACGATGAGGGAAGGTTACGTGATCATCGTGCTCTCATGGCTGCTCTCCTTCATATTCGGTATGCTGCCGTATGTGCTCTGGGGCGGCCCATTCACCGTCATAAATGCCTGGTTCGAGAGCGTTTCCGGGTTTACCACAACCGGTTCGAGCATCCTGGAAGAAGTGGAGAGCCTGCCCAAGGCCCTGCTGTTCTGGAGGAGTTCCACCCACTTTATTGGAGGCTTGGGAGTTGTTGTGTTCCTGCTTCTGATCATTCCTTCTTCCAGCCCCATGCGCTTGAGGCTGACCAATATGGAGCTTTCTTCGCTCTCGAAGGATTCTTATAATGTGCGGGCGAACCAGACGGTATATATCTTCACGTACGTCTATCTCGGGCTGAATGTGCTTGCGTTCCTTGCCTATATGCTGGCCGGAATGTCGCCATTCGATGCGATCAATCACACTTTCAGCGTATGTGCTACCGGCGGATTCAGCTGTCGCAATATGTCCATCGCCTCGTTCAATTCGCTGCCGATCACCCTGGTGACCATGCTCTTTATGTACCTGGCCTCCCTGCATTTCGGGATGCTGTATATAACGATAGTCACAAGGTCGCTCAAGCCTTTGAACAACGACGTGCTGAAGTTCTTTACAGGAACACTGGTAGTCGGTACGGTGATCGTTGCCACCGTGCTTAAGATGCAGGGAGTGACCGCGACCTGGTTCCGCGCTTTCATCGACGGTGGATTCCAGGTTCTCAGCTATGCTTCCACCTCCGGTCTGGCAATCTGCGACAATAGTGTATGGCCCTTGTTCCCTTCGGTGCTGATCATGGTGCTGGGTATCCAGTGCGGCATGGCCGGTTCCACTACCGGTGGTGTCAAGTCCGACCGTATACTGCTGGTATTCAAGAGTATGGCAGTGCATATAAAACGCTCCATCAATCCGTCTACTGTGAATGAGGTCCGTATCAATGGTAAGCCTGTCGCCGATAAGGACGTGGAGCCGCATGTGCTCTATGTGGCATTGTTCTTAATAGTCTTCATCATATCGACGCTCCTGTGCATGGCATCCGGATCCGATAACGCCAATGCCATCATGGGAACCCTTTGCAGTCTGGACAATGTGGGCCCTGCAGCCGGTTCTATCGGTTCTTTCGGCAACTACAACGCCGAACCGTCCCTCGCAAAATTCTTCTATACGATTGATATGTTCATGGGGCGCGTGGAAATCTATCCTGTGCTCGCAGTCGCTTCGTTTATCTTCAGCCGCAAGAAAAGATAGATGGACCGCAGCGATTTCCTCTTCAAAGAGTTTATAAGCCGCTTCAGCTATGAGCCGACCTCGTGTCAGGAGGCGCTGATGCATAAGATAGCGTCTTTCCTGACTGGGGATGACGGGGATATCCTTGTGGTGAACGGATACGCTGGAACGGGCAAGACCACCGCGATTTCAGTGGTGATAGATGCCCTGGAGGAAATGAAACTCCACACGGTTCTGCTTGCTCCCACCGGCCGTGCCGCCAAGGTACTGTCGGGTATGTCCCATCGCCCGGCATTTACCATCCACAAGCACATCTATCGGCAGAAGTCGGTAGGAGCGGACGGATTCGGGCAGTTCTCCCTGGCTCCCAACAAGGCGAAGAACACCCTCTTCGTTGTGGACGAGGTGTCGCTGATAGGCATAGAGGAGGCACAGAAGCAGTCCATGAGTGCGTTCGGCACCGGCAACCTGCTGGAAGACCTGGTTACCTTCGTGCGTGGCGGAGTCGACTGCAGGCTGATACTGATAGGGGATTCCGCACAGCTGCCCCCGGTGGGTCTTGAGGCCAGCCCTGCTCTGATTCCGGACTTCATGGACGGATTCGGGGGCGTTCAGTATGCGGAACTCACAACGGTAGTGCGCCAGGCCCTCGAATCCGGCATCCTCCGCAATGCTACCACCATCAGGAAAATGATACGTGCGGCAGGGGAGTCCGAGCCCACCGGACCGATAAAGCTGGATGTCCGGGACTGCCCGGACGTGATCCGAATCACCGGAGGGGAACTCATCGACACCCTGACCTCTGCATACGCCGATTTCGGGGAGGAGGGGACCATAATCCTGTGCCGTTCGAACAAGCGGGCGATACGCTACAACCTGGGCATACGCTCGCAGGTGCAGTATAAAGAGGATCGGCTGGTTCGTGGAGACAGACTGATGATAGTGAAGAACTGCTACCAGTTCGTGCAGGATGTTGAGGGGATGGACTACATCGCCAACGGCGACATGGCCGAGCTTGTGCGGATACGTAACTTCGAAGATCGTTACGGGCTGCATTTCGCGGATGCGGTCCTGAGTTTCCCCGATTACGATGAACTGGAAATTAAGGCGAAAGTCTGTCTGGATACCCTGGAGAGCGAATCGGCCTCGCTGACCTATGAGCAGCAGAACCAGTTGTACCAGGGCGTATCCGCCGATTACGAGCATCTCAAGACTAAGAAAGCCCGCTACGATGCAGTGCGGGAAGATCCATATTACAATGCGCTTCAGCTCAAGTATGCCGATGCCATCACCTGCCACAAGTCGCAGGGCGGCCAGTGGCCCTGCGTGTTCATAGACTGTCCCTTCTGGCAGGACGAGCAGACTCTGGACGACCTCAAATGGCTGTATACAGCGCTGACGCGTGCAGTAGAAAAAGTATATCTCGTTAACTTCCCCGACCGTTTCTTTGTATGAAAACACTGATTATTATACTCGCATCCATCGTGAATCTGACCTGGGCGCCGGATTCATCCCGCTTTGCCTTCACCCGCGACAACGACCTTTATGTCTGTGCAAAAGGTACCACCGACACACTCCGGCTGACGCATGACGGATCGGACCTTATCTTGAATGGATACGCCTCCTGGGTGTATTACGAAGAGATTTTCGGGCGTCCCTCGCGCTACCGCGCATTCTGGTGGAGCATGGACGGTCGCAAGCTCGCCTTCTACCGCTTTGACCAGACGGATGTGCCCATGTTCCCCATCTATTCTCCCATAGGCCAGGACGGTGTTCTTTATAAAACGAGGTATCCTAAAGTTGGGGAGCCCAATCCGAAGGTGCGCATAGGTATGATAGACATGGAACGGCCTTCGGAGATAGTCTGGGCGGATTTTGACGAGAATGAAGACCAGTATTTCGGCCGCCCCTTCTGGGGAGATGACGGGAAGTATCTCTATGTGCAGCGTGAGCCCCGCGTGCAGCAGCATCTGGATCTCTACCGCGTGGATTCAAGCGATGGCAGCAAGGTGTGCACCTATTCCGAAGACAGTAAGACATGGCTTACATGGATAGAGGGGATGTACTTCGCCGAGAAAGGGATTTATATGGTGCGCGATTTCGAGACCGGCTGGGAGCAGATATATTATCTTTCCTATGACGGGAAGGTGCTGAAGAGGCTTACCGACGGCAAGAACTGGAGGATCAAGCTCCGGAAGCTGGACAAGAAGACGGGTGACCTGTACTTTGTTGCCGAACGCGATTCGCGGGTGATGTCCTACATGTACAAACTTACCAAAAAGGGTAAGATAATCCGCATGACGCCTGAAGGATACAATGTGGAGAGCTGCTGGTTTTCGAGGGATATGAAGAATGTGTATGCGCGCCTTTCGAATGCGCGCACGATGGTGTTCGAATGGTCTACACGTGCGGCCGGAAGCATAAAGGCGGAAGAGGATTCTACGCATTTCGCCCTTCCTCATATTATTAGTATTAAGGCCGAGGATGGGCAGGACATGTACGCGAGGATAACCTATCCCAAAGGCTTCGATCCGTCCCGCAAATATCCCGTTCACTTTGAAATTTACGGCGGACCCAACACGGCTTACGTGTATGACAGGTGGCGCAAGCCTGACCCCTGGTTCTGGGAGAACGGAATCATCAGCATAGTGGCTGACTGCCGCGTAGCCGGGCATACCGGAAGGGCTGGAAGAGACCTCGCTTTCTGCGACCTGACCACCGTTCCCGTGAAGGACTTCGTGACCTGGGCCGAGTGGGCGAAATCCCTTCCCTACGTAGATGGGAAGCATATAGGGGTGGAAGGATTCTCGTTCGGAGGCACCATGACGGCCATGCTGCTGATGCGGCATCCGGAGCTTTTCTGCTGCGGAATCGCTGGAGGCGGAGTTTATGACTGGGAGCTCTACGATTCGCATTATACCGAGCGTTTCATGCTTACTTCAGACCTGAATCACGACGGTTTCGAAAAATCGAAAACTTTGAATTATGCCGATCAGCTGAGTGAAAACGTGCACCTCAAACTTACGCACGGAACCGGCGACGACAACGTGCATTTCCAGAATACGCTCCAGCTGGTCGACGCACTTCAGGAAGCAGGCAAGCAGTTCGAACTGATGATATATCCCGACGGCATGCACGGCTACCGCGGCAAGCAGGGAGAGCATTCTCGCGAGGCTGACAGATTATTCTGGCTGAAGTATCTGAAAAACCAGCGATAATTGCTATATTTGAAAGCTAAAACCAATTGATATGGAAGACTATATGTCCAGAGCCAATGCCTGGCTCACCGGTGACTTCGATCCCGAAACCAAAGGCAAGATAATCGAACTCCGCAACAGCGATCCTGCCGCCTTCGAGGATGCATTCTACAGGAATCTGGAATTCGGCACAGGCGGCCTGCGCGGCATTATGGGTGTAGGCACCAACCGAATGAACAAATACACGGTGGGTATGGCCACCCAGGGCCTTGCAAACTACATCCTGAGCCATTGCCAGGGGGATGACCTCCGTTTCTGCATCTCCTACGACAGCCGCAACAACAGCAAGGAATTCGCAAAGATCACGGCCGATGTGATGTCCGCCAACGGCATACATGTCTTCATATTCGACAACATCCGTCCTACCCCCGAACTCAGCTATGCCATCCGCCTCAAGGGCGCAATCGCCGGCGTGATGATAACCGCATCCCATAATCCAAAGGAATACAACGGCTACAAAGTGTTCTGGAGCGATGGCGGGCAGATTACATCTCCCGTAGACAAAGACATAGTGGCGGAGGTGAACAAGATTTCCGATCCTTCCATGGTGAAATTCGAGGCAGGGGAGCGCTGCGGCAGCATAGACATTATGGGAGCGGATGTGGATGAGCAGTACCTGAGGGATATCATGTCCCTGGCGCTTTCGCCGGAGTCCTGCGCGCGCCATTCGGACATCAAGTTCGTCTACACGCCTCTGCACGGCTGCGGCGTACGGCTGGTGCCGGAATGCCTGAAGCGCCTCGGATTCAAGAACGTTATCCACGTGCCCGACCAGGATGTGAGCGACGGCGATTTCCCCACGGTGGTGTCTCCAAATCCGGAGGAGCCTGCGGCCATGAAGATGGCCCTGGAGGCAGCCGACCGCGAGGAAGCCGACATCGTAATGGCAACCGATCCCGACGCCGACCGCCTTGGAATAGCGGTGCGCAACAATGAAGGTAAGATGGTGCAGTTCAACGGCAACATGACCGCCACCCTGCTCACCTATTATATCCTCTCGCGCAGGAAGGAACTCGGCACCCTCGGAAAGGGCAAGTATCTGGTAAAGACCATCGTGACCACCGAATCCATAAAGGAACTCGGCGAAAAGTTCGGCGTGCCCTGCTACGACGTGCTGACAGGTTTCAAATACATTGCGGAGGTGGTCAAGCGCCACGAGGCTGACGGTGAATTCATCTGCGGCGGAGAGGAGAGCTACGGCTTCAACGTGGGCCAGTTCGTGCGCGACAAGGATGCCCAGATGGCCTGTATCATGGTGGCAGAATGTGCTGCATGGGCCGCCGACCAGGGCCTCACCATGTACCAGCTCCTGCAGAAGGTTTACGGCGAAATAGGATACCGCAAGGAACACATGGTCTACATAGTCCGCAAGGGCATCAGCGGAGCGCAGGAAATTGCAGACATGATGACGGATTTCCGTACCAATCCTCCCAAGGAACTGTGCGGCTCACCTGTAACCAAAGTCATTGATTATCTGGAACCTGAAAAGACAGGGCAGCCCAAGAGCAATGTGCTCCAGTTCTTTGATGAGGCGGGAGATGTGGTGTCTGTCCGTCCTTCGGGAACCGAACCAAAGATCAAGTTCTACTTTGGTGCTAAAGGCTCCGACGCAGATGCCAAGATCGAGGCCCTGACTAAGCAGTTTGTGAAGTAAACTCCCTGCACCACTCTTTGAGAGGGCAGTTTTCGCATTTCGGGCGCTGTGCCGTGCAGGTATAGCGCCCGTGAAGTAATATCCAGTGGTGCGCAATCGGACGGATGTCCAGGGGGATATGCCTTTCAAGGTCGAGCTCTACAGCCCTCGGAGTTGTGCCGCGGCTGAGGCCGAGGCGTCTCGCGACGCGGAAAACGTGAGTATCCACAGCTATGACCGGTTCGTTGTAAAGTATTGATGCAACGACGTTTGCGGTCTTGCGGCCGGCTCCCGGAAGCTTCATCAGGTTATCTACGTCCGAAGGGATTTTACCACCGAAATCAGTCATTACTTTCCGGGCCATCGCGGCCAGGTTCCGTGCCTTGTTGTTGGGGTAGGAGACTGATTTGATGAAAGGGTAGATATCCTCCTCAGTGGCTTTCGACAGCGCTTCCACAGTAGGGTAGGTTGCGAAAAGCGCGGGGGTTACGAGATTTACCCTTTTATCTGTGCACTGCGCGGAGAGAATAACGGATACAAGCAGCTCGTAGTCGCTGTTGAAGTGCAGTTCAGACTCAGCAATGGGTACGTTGTTCCGGAAGTAGTCCAGAACGGCATCATATCTCTGCTTAAGCGTCATTGCTCGGTGCAGGTTTCTTCTGAACAGACGAACACGCGCCCGGGGTAGCGTTCCACGATGCTCTTGTCGTGGGTTACCATGATGAGGGTGGTGCCGTTCTCTTTATTGAGCTTATTCAGCAGCTGGAGAATCTCTTCCGTGGTTTCGTCGTCGAGGTTGCCTGTGGGCTCATCTGCCAGAATCACCTCGGGTTCGTTGAGCAGGGCCCTGGCTATGGCTATGCGCTGCTGCTCTCCGCCGGACAGCTGGTGGGGCATCTTGTGGGCCTTGGTAGTCATTCCAACGGCCTCCAGCACCTCGTCTATTCGCTCATCGGCCTTGCGGCGGTCTTTCCATCCGGTTGCCTTCAGGATGAAATCCAGATTATCCCAGACGCTGCGGTCCATCAGCAGGCGGAAATCCTGGAACACCACGCCCAGTTTGCGGCGGAGCTTGGGGATGTCCCTCTGGCGAAGGCCTTTCAGTTTGAAGCTGCACACATCGGCCTCGCCTCTGCCTATCTTGTTCTCTGCAGTTATGCTTCGGATGATGGATGTTTTTCCGCTTCCGACCTTGCCCAGAATGTAGACCAGATCGCCGGCGGCGACCTCCATGTTCAAGCCATGGACAACTATGTTGTCGCCTGCCAGGATGTCCGCGTTTCGGAAGGATATTAATGAATCCATAAAAAATGCAACTGATTACCGCAAATATACATTTTATTTGCTGAATAATTGAAGAAAAATGATTATATTTGAAGATTAGAAAATAAGGATTCTATGAAACATACATTTTTGCTGACCGTTACGGCAGTCGCGGTACTTTTTTCCTTCTCTGTGCGCGCGGGCGCGCAGGCAGGCGAAAAGTCCTTCCAGGACGCCGTAAACCTCTATCAGAATGGGGCTTACGAGAAAGCGCGTACCATCTTCGAAGGCCTTGGAGATCCCATGTCCCGCGCCTATGCCGTGCTCTGTGCCATCAAAGGGGAAGACGACGATTACGCCCGTGTCTTCTGGGAATACAATAACGAGTATCCCGAATCCGTTCTTGGAAACCGTATCCGCTACGAATATGCCGCCAAGCTTTTTGCAAAAGAGGATTATTCCGGCGCGGCCCAGATGCTCCAGCAGGTCAGCGAAACCAGGCTCGATCCGTCAGACCTTCTCAACTACAATTTCCGCCGCGGCTACTGCGCCTATGCGAATGGCAAATACGATGAGGCCATAACCTATCTTTACAAAGTCGAACAGGCCCCCAAGAGCAGCCTCACCAATCCCGCCCGTTATCATCTCGGATACATCGCCTACAACGGAGGACAGTTCGACATCGCCGAGAAATGGTTCCAGCTCATTGAACCCGACGAGCGCTTCCAGGCCATCGCGCAGTATTACATCCTGGAATGCCGCTTCATGAAGAAGGATTACGACTACATTATCGACAACGGCCCTGCAATGCTCGAGCAGTGCCCCGAGGAGCGCAAGATGCGCCTCGCGCGCATCATTTCCGAGGCGTATCTCGTGAAGGGAGACAAGAACAAGGCCCTCGCATACTATATGATGGAAGGGGAGAAGGAAGGCCAGTCCCGTTCAGACCTCTACCACGCCGGTTCCGTTCTGTATGCCGTGCAGGACTACAAGGGAGCCATCGAGAAGTTCTCGAAAATTGAAAACCGCATAGACTCCCTTGGTCAGGTGACCAACTATCAGCTCGCATACTCCTACATCCGCACCGGCAACAAGGTGGCTGCCTCCGATTCCTTCCGGGATGCCTCCCAGGCCGGCTACGATCCCCAGATCCAGGAGGATGCCTGGTTCAACTACGCCAAGCTGGCGTTCGACCTCAACTCAGACATGTCCGTCTTCGGGGGATATCTGCAGCAGTATCCGCAGACCTCCCGCAAGGAACAGATATTCAACTATCTGGCAATAGCGGCCCTGAACGCCAAGGACTATGCCGCCGCGATCGAAGCGTACTCCAACATAGAGGAGCTGGATGACGAGCAGCTGGGGAACTACCTTAAGGCCAACTACCTACGTGCAAGCCAGCTGGCCGGCACCGGAGCCTGGACAGATGCGGTGCCCTATTTCCGTTCCGCAGGTTTCAACCTTCCCAAGAACGACCGCTACGCACAGCTTTCCCGCTACTGGCTGGCCGAATCCCTGTTCAACAGCGGAGACTATGCATCCGCAGCTGAAGTTTATGAAGACCTTTACAACATCTCCGCCCTCTACAACCGCAGCGAGGGCAAGATGCTCACCTATAACATAGGCTACTCCAACTACAACCAGGGCAAGTACGAAACCGCGGCCCGCTGGCTGGACCAGTACATCAACTCCGCCGACCCCGTGGCCCGCAAGGATGCCCTCGTCCGCCGTGCCGACTGCGACTTCGCCCGCCACAACTATAAGGCTGCCATCGCTTCTTACAAGAAGGTGCTGGATACCTACTACGATGTAAACGACATCTACCCTTATTACCAACAGGCTCTCGCATACGGCCTGTCCGGCAACAAGAAGGAGAAGGTGAGCGTGCTTTCACGCGTTTCAGGCGCATCGGCGGACGCTCCCATGTATTCTGAAGCGATGTACGAGCTCGGGCGCGCCTACATGGAAATCGACAGCAACGACATGGCCGTGAAGACTTTCGGCAAGCTGCAGACCACGACATCCGACAATACCTACGCCGCCCGCGCCCTAATAGGCCGCGGAATGGCGCACCGCAACATGAAGGAGTACGAGAAGGCTGTGGACGACTACAAAATGGTGGTCGACCTCCTGCCCCAGAGCGAATATGCCGAGGAGGCGCTGATGGCCATCAACTCCATTTACCAGACCACGAACGAGCCCGAGAAGTTTCTGGAGTACATGCAGTCCCGCAACCTTTCCGTGGGCAAGACTCCCAAGGAGCGCGAGACTATCTACTTCAATACCGCCGAGCAGATCTACCTCTCCGGCGGCTTCGACCGTGCTGTGGTTTCCTTCCAGAAGTATCTTCAGGACTATCCCAACGGAGAAAAGAGGGGAGACGCATGGTTCTATCTTGCCGATTCCTACCGCGCCCTTTCCGATAAAGAAAAGGCATGCTCCGCCTATAAGCTCGCATTCAATGAGTTGAAGGAAGGATCCTTCGCCGAGACCGCTGCGTACAACTACGCGAAACTGTCTTTCGAGATGCAGCACTGGTCCGATGCCTACGAAGGCTTCTGCGCCCTTCTCGACATGGCAAAGATGGAAGAGAATAAGGCGGCTGCAAGGCTGGGCAAGATGCGCTCCGCATATCAGGGACGCTGCTACGAAGACGCCATAGCTGCGGCCCGAGATATCATCTCCAACAATCCCACGATGGTCGAGTCCCGCGAGGCGTGGTTCGTTGAGGCCAAGTCCCTGCTGGCCACCAGCCACCGGGACGAGGCATATCTCTTCTTCCGCAAGCTCGCCGAGCAGCCTTCCACCCCGGAGGGTGCCGAATCCTACTATATGGTTGTCCGCGACCTTTGCGATACCGGTGAATACGTGAAACTCGAAGAAAAGGTGTATGACTTCGCATCCAAGTGCGGAGATCAGTCATACTGGCTCGCCAAATGCTACATCGTGCTTGGCGACGGCTTCCGTGAGCAGGGCAAGATCGCACAGGCTAAGGCCACATGGGAGAGCATACGCGACGGTTACACAGCGTATGGCGAAGGTGACGATGTTTTGGAATCCGTTAACCAGAGAATTGCTGCATTATGAGAAAATCGATATACATACTGACTGCCGCTTTGATCGCCGCAGTACCCGCTTTCTCACAGAATCTTAATCCGCAGGTACAGGTCACGAACGACTATAAGGCCGATATGGGAAAGGCCGGCAAGCAGTCGGTCCCGCTCGAGATTCCGGATTCGCTGACAAGTTTCCGTACCTCGGTAAGCTATGACGTGTTCACCACGCCGTACAAGGGCTCCTATGAATTCGTCCCCTACGAAATAAGCGTAACACCCCAGAAACCGTCTTCCGATTACACTAAATTCTATCTGAAGGCCGGAGCAGGTTATACCCTGCGTCCCGAGCTGCAATTCGTGTGGACGCCCGTCCGTTCCCTTTCCGGCAATACTGTGGCGGTTTTCAACGATTTCCACGGATATATGGGCAACTACGGCACCGTGGACAGCCGTGCAGATTATGCCGGCCACGATTTCGCCGAGAAACTAGGCGTGGAAGGCCGCTATTTCGCCCGTAATTATACCATTACATACGGCCTGGACTACAACGGCATCTTCACCGGAGACTTCTCCGGCAATTCCGCTTTCAACGACTTCGCCCTCAAGGGCAGGATACTCTCGGATGCCGACGCGAAACTCGTTTATGATTTCGGCCTGGAGCTTGGGCAGGCATTCGATGCTCAGGTATCCCAGACATGCATCAAGGCTCAGGGAGGTTTCTTCCCCAACTGGATGTTGCCATTTGTTCTGCGCGTGGATTTCAACCTGCAGGCAGACATTTACGAGAAAGGCGGATTCAACAACGTCTTTGTTGCACAGATAGCTCCCAAGGCCCTGTTCGAGTGGGATTGGGCCAAGCTATCCGCCGGTGTGGTTCTGAGCCCCGCCAGCGACATACAGTGGATTTATCCCGATGTGAGGCTTACCGCCGACCTTCTGGACAACGCACTCCAGGCCTATGCCTTCGTAAAGGGCGGCCAGCTGGCGTGGAATTATGCAGATCTCAAGCTCGACGACCACTGGTTCGGAGCGGGTTACACCAATGTGCTGAAACCCACTCTCGAACGCCTGAATTTTGCACTCGGCGCCAGAGGCAGTGCAATGAAGTATCTCCAGTACGACGTTCGTGGAGGATGGGCCTCATGGTCCGATGCTCCCATGCGTACTCTGATTCCCGATGCCATGGTTGCGACGCAGCTTAACCGCGGTATTAAATATGCCGATTTCAATGCCTGGTATGCGGATGCCGACATTCACTGGAAATCCAACCGTCTGGCCGTAGATCTCGGCCTGCGCTACAAACATACCAATGTCGTGGCAAACGACAACTACCTCGATATTCCAGCCTTGCTCGCCAATTTCCGGGCAGTGTACAACTGGAATTACAGGATATTCGCAGGGGTCACCTGCAATGCCCGCACCGAGCAGAAAGCCGCCACATATCCCGTTCCCGGGTTTGTGGACCTGGGGCTTGTCGGAGAATACAGGTTCAACAACCGCTTCGGCGCATGGGTCAATGTGGGCAACCTGCTTAACGGAGAGATAGCCCTTTCTCCGCTGCATGTGCAGAAAGGAATATATTGCACGGCTGGTATCAGCCTGAATATCAGATAATTAAAAACGATTTAAAATATAAGAACAATGATTGAACAAGAAGAGATGAAGGTTGCTGAAGAACAGTATTCAGCAGGTAGTATACAGGTTCTCGAAGGGTTGGAAGCGGTGCGCAAGCGTCCCTCCATGTATATCGGAGACATCTCCGAAAGGGGATTGCACCATCTGGTTTATGAGGTTGTGGACAACTGTATCGATGAGGCGATGGCTGGTTTCTGCGACAGCATAGACGTGCAGATACTTGAAGACAATTCCATCCGTGTGCAGGATAACGGGCGAGGCATCCCTACCGGAATGCACCCCAAGGAGCACCGTTCGGCACTCGAGGTGGTGCTTACCGTGCTCCATGCCGGCGGTAAGTTCGATAAGAACAGCTACAAGGTGTCCGGCGGTCTGCACGGCGTGGGTGTATCCTGCGTGAACGCCCTCTCCGACCTCCTGATAGCTGAAGTGCACCGTGAAGGCAAGATTTTCGTGCAGAAGTATTCCAAGGGCAAACCTATCACACAGGTAGAGGTAATAGGGGAATGCCCCGAATCCGATCATGGAACCATCATAACCTTCCATCCGGATCCCACCATTTTCGTACAGACGACTGTTTATAAATACGAGACTCTCGCAGCCCGTCTCCGTGAGCTGGCTTTCCTCAACAAGGGAATCCATATCCGCCTGACCGACAAGCGCTCCCTCGTGGAGGAATTCGTTCAGGACGAGGCCGGAGAAAGCAAGGCTACGGGCAAGCAGGTCTTCAAGTCGGAGGTGTTCTACTCCGAGGAAGGTCTCAAGGAATTCATCGACTACCTCGATGCAGGTTCCTCCAAGCTCATCCCCGAGCCTGTCTGCGTGTCTTCCGACAAGATTATCCCCATCGACATTGCCCTCCAGTACAATACCGGTTACTCCGAGAAGATTTATTCCTATGTGAATAACATCAACACCATCGAAGGAGGAACCCACCTGCAGGGCTTCAAGATGGGCCTCAGCCGCTCGCTGAAGAACTATGCCGACAAGAACAAGCTCCTCGAGAAGGCGAAGGTCGAACTCGCTCCGGAAGATTTCCGCGAGGGCCTCACCGCCGTCATCTCCGTCAAGGTGGCAGAGCCTCAGTTCGAGGGTCAGACCAAGACCAAGCTCGGTAACACCGAGGTGACGTCCGCTGTCTCTCAGGCAACTGCGGCCGCGATGGACATATATCTCGAAGAGAACCCCAAGCTCGCAAAGACCATCATCGACAAGATAGTGCTTGCCGCTACCGCCCGTGCTGCCGCGCGCAAGGCACGCGAGATGGTGCAGCGCAAGACTGTCATGACAGGCGCAGGCCTGCCCGGCAAACTCGCCGACTGCTCCGAGAACGATCCCGAGAAGTGCGAACTCTTCCTCGTCGAGGGTGATTCCGCAGGCGGCACTGCCAAGCAGGGCCGCGACCGCCGTTACCAGGCCATCCTGCCTCTGCGAGGCAAGATCCTGAACGTGGAGAAGGCCGCAGAAGGCCGTGCGTTCGACAGCCAGGAGATCCAGAATATCTACACCGCACTCGGCGTGCGCGTGGCTCAGGAAGACGAAACCGGCGAGAAGCACATGGACCTCAGCCATCTCCGCTATCACAAGGTGGTCATCATGACCGATGCCGATGTGGACGGCAGTCACATCGCCTGCCTAATCCTCACCTTCTTCTTCCGTTACATGCTCGACCTCATCAAGAACGGGTATGTCTATCTGGCAACTCCTCCGCTCTATCTGGTGAAGAAGGGCAAGGAAGAGGTATACTGCTGGACAGAGGATCAGCGCGAAGAGGCAGCCCTGCGCCTTGGCAAGGGCTCCGACAAGGGTTACACCATCCAGCGCTACAAAGGTCTCGGTGAAATGAGCGACCAGCAGCTTTGGGAAACCACCATGGATCCCGCCAACCGCAGGCTCCGCCAGATCACCATCGAGAACGCCGCCCAGGCAGAGCGCACATTCTCGATGCTCATGGGTGACGATGTTCCGCCTCGCAGGCAGTTCATCGAGGAGAATGCACATTACGCAAATATTGATGCTTAAAACCAATAAACCATTATGTTAGATATTTTTGATCGCATTGCACGCGATTCCGGCGGCCCTATCGGCCAGTACTCTGAACAGGGCTTCGGCTATTACATGTATCCCCGCCTCGAAGGCGAACTCGGCCCGCATATGATATTCAACGGCATTCCGGTGCTCAACTGGAGCCTGAACAACTATCTCGGCCTGGCAAACCATCCCGAGGTGCGCAAAGCTGATGCCCAGGGCGCAGCAGATTGGGGCCTCGCATATCCCATGGGAGCCCGCATGATGTCCGGCCATACCCGTTATCACGAGAAACTCGAGAAGGTTTTCGCGGATTTCGAGAAGAAGGAAGATGCATTCCTGTTCAATTTCGGTTATCAGGGAATAGTTTCCACCATCGACGCCCTGCTTGCCCGCCACGACGTGGTCGTGTATGACGCAGAGTGCCATGCCTGCCTGCTGGACGGCATCCGCCTTCACATAGGCAGCAAATATAAATATCGTCATAACAATATGGTCGACTGCGATAAGGTGCTTACCCGCGCCTGCGCAGAGGCTGAAGAGAACGGCGGCGGCGTGCTGCTCATCACCGAAGGCGTCTACGGCATGACCGGTGCCCTCGGCAAGCTGGACGAGATCGTAGCCCTCAAGAAGAAGCACAAGTTCCGCATCCTGATCGACGACGCGCACGGATTCGGCCTCCTCGGAGAGCATGGCCGCGGTACATCCGAGCACTTCGGCGTGATGGACGACATCGATATCTACATCGGCGCGTTCGCAAAGAGCATGGCATCCATCGGCGGATTCGTCGCCGGCCCCCACTACATCATCAACTACCTCCGCGCCAACATGCGCAGCCAGATGTATGCAAAGAGCCTTCCCATGCCTCTCGTGATAGGCAACCTAAAGCGCATGGAGATAATCGATTCTCCCGAGGGAGACGAGCTCCGCAAGAAGTGCTGGGCCATCACCCACGCCATTCAGGACGGTTTCAAGAAGGAAGGATTCGACATCGGCGAGGCGGAAGCCTGCGTGACTCCCGTGCATATCAAGGGCGGCATCGCCCAGGCCACCAAGATGGCCAAGGACCTGCGCGAGAACTACAAGATCTTCTGCTCGATGGTCATCTATCCCGTCATCCCGAAGGGCATGATAATCTTCCGCATAGTCTGCACCGCCGCCCATACCATGGAGGATGTGCAGTACACCCTGAATGCTTTCAAGGAGATCAAGGCGAAGCTCGACGCCGGTCTTTACGACGGCGACGACATCGCCGCAATGACCGTTAAATAATCGTCATTCGTTAAACTGTCATTCCGAACGAAGTGAAGGAATCTGTATATTTCAAAGACAAAGTGATAGTCGTCACCGGAGCCAGCTCGGGAATCGGGCTGGCCTCGGCACGCTTGTTCGGCAGCCTCGGCGCTAAAGTTGTGCTTGCCGCCCGCCGGCTGGATAAGTTGGAAGAACTCGCACCGTCCGTCGCTCCCGCCGAGCGCGTTCTCTGCGTGAAGTGCGACGTGTCCGACGAGTCGGATGCCAAGGCCCTGATAGACGCGACGGTAGAGCGTTTCGGGGGCATAGACATCCTGGTGAACAACGCCGGTCTGTCCATGCGCGCCATGTTCAAGGATCTGGACCTTAAGGTTATTCATTCTCTTATGGATGTAAACTTCTGGGGTACGGTGAATTGCACCAAGTACGCCCTGCCGTATCTGCTGGAGCGTAAGGGACAGGTTGTTGGAGTTATCAGCATCGCAGGATATTCCGCCCTTCCCGCCCGCACAGGCTATTCATCCTCCAAGTATGCCATCCGCGGATTCCTGGACACCCTGCGCATCGAGCACCTCAAGGACGGTCTCGGGGTACTGGTGTTCGCACCCGGATACACTTCTTCCAATGTGCGTAACGCTGCGCTTACCGCTGACGGTTCCGCCCAAGGGGAGACTCCTCTGGACGAAGGCAAGCTGATGAGTGCCGAAGAGTGTGCGAAGCATCTCGCCAGGGCCCTCCGCAAGCGCAGATCCACCTGCACGCTCACAACCCTCGGAAAGGCGACCGTATGGGCGCACAGGCTCTTCCCGCGCCTGACCGACAAGTTGACATACAAGTATATCGCAAGAGAAGCCAACAGCCCGTTCAAATGAAAAAGTTCCTTCCCCTCCTGATAGTGTTCCTGGTGATCCTTCTGGTGCTGCCCCGCAGTGCCAAGTTGCGCTATGACTACCGTAAAGGCTCGCCATGGGAGCACGAAACACTCATCGCCCGCTTCGATTTCCCTATCCTCAAGTCGGAAGATGAGCTGATGGAGGAGAGACGCCAGGCCGCCGGCCAGATCGTACCATACTACAAGTATCTCGATGATGTCGTCACCCGCAATGTACGCACTGCCGAGACCATGGAACTGGGTGAGTACGAATACCTCCGCCCTACCATGGTGTCTTCGCTTAAAGCATTGTACGACAGGGGAATAGTGGGGGACGATGGTGTCGCCAGCCCGTCTGAAGTCATATATGTTCAGAAAGATAAGCGTGCTGCCGCCAGGCCGGTTTCCGAAGTGTCCCGTCTTGCGGATGCCCGTGAGGCTTTCATTGCTTCTGTAGCTATGAAGTGGCCGGAAGAGAATGTGGATTCTGTCCTTCGCAGTGTGTCTGCGCCGGAATTGGTTGTTCCCAATCTCAATTACGACCGTCTGGCCAGCGAACAGTTGAGTTCCGATGCCAGCATATCCGTCTCTCCGACATCCGGTTATGTGAGTGCCGGGCAGCAGATCGTTGCAGAGGGAGAGATGGTTACGGCCGAGATAGCCCAGATGATAAACTCCTATGAGAAGGAGTACAACGCAAATATGGGGTCCTCGACCGGAGGTTTGCTCTTCTGGCTGGGGAATGCCGTGATCGCACTCCTGCTGGTGGTGTTCCTCTATTTCTCCATCAATCTGGTCAATCCTACGGTTTTCAACGACAGCGGAAAGTATCTCTATCTGACACTTGTTGTCACTGTCTTCACGGTGCTGTCTATAGTGATGCCCCGCTCAAATCCCGACTACCTGTACGCCATCCCCTTTGTGCTATGCGCGTTGCTTCTCGAGGCATTCTTCGACACCAAGCTTGTGGTGATGGCTTATACGGTCTCGCTGCTTCCGCTGCTCCTGTTTGCAGACGGTGGCAAGGCCGTATTCACCATCTTCCTTGCCGGAGGGGTGATTTCCGTGATAACCTTCAAGTTCTTCAACCGCGGCTGGAGGCAGTTCCTGAATGCATTCATCACCTTCGCTGTGATGTTCACCGTGTTCCTCGGTTTCAGGCTTACGGACCTTGCCGGAGGCAATATACTCCGCATGGCGTGGATGCTCTTCTTCTCGGCCTTCCTCTGCGTGGCAGGATATCCTCTTTCCTACCTTTTCGAGAAGATCTTCAACCTTGTATCGGTATACAGGCTTCGCGAATTGTGCGACACTTCCACTCCGCTTTTGCGTGAGTTGGAGCAAAAGGCTCCCGGCACTTTTCAGCACTCCCTCCAGGTCATGAATATGGCGGATGCGGTTGCCGGTGCCATAGGTGCGAATGTGCAACTGGTGCGTGCCGGTGCCCTCTATCACGACATTGGAAAGATCTTGAATCCCATGTGTTTCGTGGAGAATGAATCCATGCTGCTCGCCGAAGGAATGCAGCGTTATCACGACGGACTTGCTCCCCAGCAGAGCGCACAGGAGATCATCAAACATATTACGGACGGCGACGAGCTCGCACAAAAGCATCGCCTGCCCTCCGTTATCCGTGCTTTCATCCTTTCGCATCACGGAACCACGGTCGTGAGTTATTTCTACGACCGTTTCCTGAAATCCGGAGGTTCCCCAGCTGAAATAGGGGAGTTCACATATCCGGGCATCAAACCCGTCACACGGGAGCAGATCATCCTGATGCTGTGCGACAGTATCGAGGCCGCGTCCCGTTCGCTCAAGGAATACACTCCCGAGGCGTTTGACGGCTTCGTGGAGAACATTGTTGCCGGCAAGATGGAGGAAGGTCAGTTCGAGGATGCCGAAATCAGTGTGAAGGACCTCGGGATCGTGAAAGCGGCACTTAAGAATTATCTCGCCCAGATGTATCACGGGCGTATCGAATATCCGAAAAAGAAAAACAAATTAATAGGTTTACTGAAATGAAATTAGAAAAGAAACAGGTCGATGCCTTGAACATCGAACTCACCCTGAACATCGAACAGGGTGACTATGCAGAGATCGAACGTAAGAAACTCTCCCAGCGCCGCAAAACCGCAGACTTCAAGGGCTTCCGCAAGGGAATGGTGCCCGAGAGCCTGGTGCGCCGCGTCTATGGCGACCAGATCCTTGCTGAGTCCGTCAACGAAGTGATTTCGAAGGGACTCCAGGATTTTATCGATGAGAACAAGCTCAATGTGCTCGGAGAGCCTCTTGGAAGCGAGAAACAGCCCGAGGTAGAGTGGAAGGATGGAAACGATTTCACCTTCGTGTTCGACATCGCCACCTATCCTGAGTTCGAGGTTTCCGCAGGGAAGGAAGATGCCATTAACAAGTATACCATCACCGCTACCGCAAAGGAAAAGGCAGATATGCTCAAGAACCTCAAGAAGTACTATGAGGAGAAGAAGGAAGAGAAGAGCGATGAGGATCTCACCGCAGAACTCGACGCTCGTCTGGTTTCCGAGTATGCCCAGCAGGCAGAATGGAGGTTCACCAAGGACATCCGCGACTACTTCGTGGAGAAGATCAAATTCGACCTTCCCGAGGCTTTCATGAAGCGCTGGCTCTTCGAGGCCAACGGCGGCAAGGTGAGCAAGGAAGACATCGAGAAAGACTTCGAGGGCTTCCTCGCAGACTTCCGCTGGCAGCTCATCCGCAGCGCCTTCATGCGCAAGTACGATTTCAAGGTCGAGCAGAAGGACATCCAGGATGCTGCAGTGGGATATGTTCACTACCAGTATGCTATGTACGGCATGCCCAATGTCCCTGAGGAGATTGTGAAGGAGGCCGTGCAGAACATGATGAGCGACCGCAAGCAGATCGACCGCCTCGTGGAGCAGGTAGAAGACAACAAGGTCTTCGGCAAGCTCAAGGAAGAGGTTACCGTAAAGGCAAAGAAGATCACTTCGGAGAAATTCCGTGAACTGAAATAATCATGTCCGATTTCGAGAAATTCGCCAAATCCGAGCTTGGCGTGGGGGCGATGACCCTGCACCGCTATGGCTCGGCGATGGATACCTACATCAATCCGACCATAATCGAAGAGCGCAGGCTCAACGTTGCATCGATGGATGTGTTCAGCCGCCTGATGATGGACCGCATCATCTTCCTGGGCGTGCCCATCGACGATGACGTGGCAAATATAGTGCAGGCCCAGTTGCTTTATCTGGCATCCGGCACCGAAAGCAGCGCGGACATCACCCTCTATCTGAATACCCCCGGCGGAAGCGTTTCCGCAGGCCTTGGCATCTACGATACCATGCAGATAGTGGAGCCTGACATCGCTACCGTTTGCACCGGTATGGCAGCTTCCATGGGCAGCGTGCTGCTATGCGCAGGCACCAAGGGCAAGCGTTCCGCCCTTCAGCACAGCCGTGTGCTGATCCATCAGCCTCTCGGCGGTGCCCAGGGGCAGGCGTCTGATATTCTCATAGCCGCCAAGGAGATAGAGAAGATGCGGGATGAGCTCTGTAAGATTATCGCCGAGCACTCCGGCCAGCCCTTCAAGAAGGTATTCGCCGATGCTGACAGAGACTATTGGATGAATGCAGAGGAGGCCCTTGCCTATGGAATGGTGGACAAGATCCTCAGTAAAAAGAAGAAGTGATGGCAGAGAAAACTGAAGCGCGCGTTCCTAAACCAAAGGAGATCAAGGCCTTCCTGGACCAGTATGTCATAGGGCAGGACAGGGCCAAGAAACTCTTGTCGGTAGCGGTCTATAATCACTATAAGCGCATCATTCACAATGTGGTGGAGAGGCCGGACGACGGAGTGGAGCTGGAGAAATCCAACATCCTCCTGATAGGGCCTACCGGAACCGGCAAGACCTTGCTTGCCCGTACCATTGCTAAGATGCTGATGGTGCCGTTCGCCATAGTGGATGCAACCGTGCTGACTGAGGCGGGATATGTGGGCGAGGATGTGGAGAGCTTGCTGGTTCGTCTCCTGCAGGATGCGGATTACGACCAGGCCCAGGCCGAGATGGGAATAGTGTTCATCGACGAGATAGACAAAATCTCCCGCAAGAGCGACAATCCTTCCATTACCCGCGACGTGTCTGGTGAGGGCGTGCAGCAGGGGCTGCTGAAACTGCTGGAGGGGAGTGTGGTCAACGTCCCTCCGGCCGGCGGCCGCAAGCATCCGGAGCAGGAATTCATCCATTTCAACACCCAGAATGTTCTCTTCATCTGTGGCGGCGCATTCGAAGGCATAGACCGTGTTATCGCCCAGCGCCTGAATACCCGTGTGATAGGTTTCGGCTCAGACGAGAAGCAGAAGGTGGATAAGGATAATCTGCTTCGCTACGTGGAAGCCCAGGATATACGCAAGTATGGCCTGATTCCCGAAATCGTCGGGCGCCTGCCGGTGGTCATGAGCCTCGACAATCTGGACCGCAAGGCCCTGAAACGGATTTTGACGGAGCCCAAGAACGCAATCCTACGCCAGTATGAAAAGCTCTTCGAGATAGACGGCATCAAGCTCGAGATCGAGCCCAAGGTGCTGGATATCATAGTGGATACCTCCATCAAGGACAAGCTCGGCGCCCGCGGCCTCCGTTCAATCTGTGAACGCATAATGAACGACGCCATGTACGAAGCGCCGTCCTCGCGGAAAAAGGTTTTCAAACTTACCGCTGAATACGCAAAAGAAAAGCTCGGGGCCTAGGCTCCGAGCTTTATTTTCAGATGTTCGATCATGTCCCGCGACATGCTGTCCAGATCATAGTGAGGCTTCCAGCCCCATTCGGCGCGGGCGCAGGAATCGTCCATATTGTCCGGCCAGGAATCTGCGATAGCCTGGCGGACGGGATCCACCTCGTAACGCATCTTTGCATCGGGGATGATCTTCTTGATGGCCGCGAACACATCTTCCGGAGCGAAACTCATAGAAGCGATGTTGAAGGAATTCCGGTGGATGAGTTTGGAAGGATCTGCTTCCATAATGTCTACGGCCGCCTTCAAGGCATCCGGCATATACATCATATCCATCAGTGTTCCGGCAGCGATAGGACAAACGAATTCCTCGCCTTTGACAGCCGCATAGTAAATCTCTACAGCATAGTCAGTGGTGCCGCCGCCTGGAAGAGTCGTATAGGAAATCAGCCCGGGGAAACGGACCGAACGGGTATCTACGCCGTATTTGTGGAAATAATAATCGCTCAACAGCTCAGTCGCAACCTTGGTTACGCCATACATCGATGTCGGGCGCTGAATAGTGTCCTGGGGTGTATCTTTATGAGGAGTACTCGGCCCGAAGGATCCTATCGAGCTGGGAGTGAATACGGCGCATCCGTGCTCGCGGGCAACTTCCAGGATGTTGATGAGTCCGTTCATCTGGATGTCCCAGGCCTTGAGAGGGAACTTTTCTGCCGTTGCCGAAAGCAGGGCAGCCAGGTTATAGATAGTATCGATCTTGTATCTTCCCACCGCTTCGGCAATCTGGACGGCGTCAACTACGTTCACAACCGCGGAAGGGCCGCTTTCAAGAAGCTCGCCTTTGGGTTCAAAACCGGGGATATACCCTGCCACAATATTGCCTTCGGGATGCAAGTGCCTGAGTTTCATGGTCAACTCAGAACCAATCTGGCCGGTGGAGCCGATTATAAGAACATTTTTCATTCGAGTGTTACAAATTACCATACAAATTTACTATTTTTGTTGTAATAATGAATCTAAAACGATAATCATATTATGTACGGAAAGTTTCAAAAGTATCTTCAAGATGAATTGAAAGCCATCGAAGAGGCTGGTCTCTACAAACGCGAACGCAATATCTGCTCGCCCCAGGGCGCAGAAATCACCCTAGAGGGTGGCAAGAAGGCGCTTAATTTCTGCGCCAACAACTATCTCGGCCTCTCGGACAATCCGCGCCTGATCGCTGCGGCAAAGAAGGCCATGGATGAGCGTGGCTACGGAATGTCTTCTGTGCGTTTCATCTGCGGAGCCCAAGACATCCACAGGCAGTTGGAGAAGGCCATCGCCAAGTATTTCCATACCGACGATACCATCCTCTATGCAGCCTGCTTCGATGCCAACGGTGGCGTTTTCGAGCCCCTTCTGACAGCTGAAGATGCTATCATCTCCGATGCCCTGAACCATGCATCCATCATCGACGGCGTGCGCCTCTGCAAGGCCGTTCGCTATCGCTATGCGAATGCCGACATGGCAGATCTTGAGGAGAAACTCAAGGAAGCCCAGGCCCAGCGCTTCCGCATCATCGTCACCGACGGTGTGTTCAGTATGGACGGAAACGTCGCCCCTATGGACAAGATCTGCGAACTCGCCGAGAAGTATGATGCCCTCGTAATGGTAGATGAAAGCCACTCCGCGGGCGTAGTCGGCAAGACAGGGCACGGCGTCGCCGAAGAATTCAATCTTTACGGCCGCATCGACATCCACACCGGCACCCTCGGCAAGAGTTTCGGCGGCGCTGTCGGCGGATTCACCACCGGCCGTCAGGAGATTATCGATATGCTCCGTCAGCGCAGCCGCCCGTATCTCTTCTCCAACTCCCTGCCTCCTATGATCTGCGGTGCAGGAATCGAACTCTTCAAGATGCTGGAGGAATCCGACGATCTTCACACCAAACAGCAGGAGAACGTGAAGTATTTCCGCGAGAAGATGCTTGCCGCCGGCTTCGATTGCAAGCCCACCCAGAGCGCAATCCTGGCCGTGATGCTCTACGACGCGCCTCTCAGCCAGAAGTTCGCTGCCCGCATGGCGGAAGAAGGTATCTTCGTAACCGGATTCTACTATCCCGTGGTTCCCAAGGGCCAGGCCCGCATCCGCGTGCAGATATCCGCCGCTCACGAGAAGCAGCACCTGGACAAGGCCATCGCCGCCTTCATCAAGGTCGGCAAAGAGCTTGGGGTGCTGAAATAGATTATCCAAGGAAACCAAGTAATATACCTGCTGCAACAGCAGATCCGATAACGCCGGCTACATTGGGCGCCATGGCGTGCATCAGCAGGTGGTTGGACGGGTCGCATTCGAGGCCGACGGCTTCGGAGACGCGGGCACTGTCTGGCACTGCGGAAACGCCTGCATTGCCGATAAGCGGATTAATCTTGCGGTCTTCGCTGCAGAACCAGTTCATTATCTTGACGAACAGCACGCCGCAGAATGTCGCTATGATGAACGACAGAAGGCCGAGGCCAAATATCAGCACGGAACGTCCGTTAAGGAATACGTCTGCCTGAGTGGATGCACCGACAGTCAAACCGATAAGCGTGGTAACCACGTCGATGAGCGGTCCGCGTGCGGTCTCTGCAAGGCGACGGGTTACGCCGGATTCCTTAAGCAGGTTGCCGAAGAAGAGCATTCCCAGCAGCGGAAGGCCTGAAGGCACTATGAATGCAGTGCAGATGAATCCCACGATAGGGAAGATGATCTTTTCTTTCTGGCTGACGGCACGGGGCTTCGCCATACGGATCAGTCTTTCTTTCTTGCTGGTCAAAAGAAGCATGATAGGCTTCTGGATAACCGGAACAAGGGCCATATAGGAATATGCCGAAACCGCAATCGCACCCATCAGCTCTGGGGCCAGCTTACCGCTCAGGAAGATGGCCGTAGGGCCGTCTGCTCCGCCTATAATGCCGATTGCACCTGCTTCGTTCGGGGTGAACCCGAGAAGCAAGGCAAGAAGATACGCGCCGAATATGCCCATCTGCGCGGCAGCGCCAATCAGCACCAGCCGAGGCTGGGAGATGAGAGCGCTGAAATCCGTCATTGCACCGATTCCAAGGAAGATCAGCGGGGGATACCATCCCTGACGCACGCCCTGATAGAGTATGTTCAGCACCGATCCTTCTTCGTAGACGCCTATGCGCAGGCCTTCGCCCGTGGCGGGATCGAAGAAGAGCGGGATGTTGCCTATGATCATGCCGAATCCAATAGGCACGAGAAGCAGGGGCTCCCAGTGTTTCTTGATTCCCAGGAAGATGAACAGCAGGCCTATGCAGATCATCGCGAGATGTTGCCAGGTCGCGTTCGCAAATCCTGTGAACTGCCAGAATTGCTGGAGGCTGTCTATAACCGTATTGCCCATTGCTTATGCTATGCTGGCGATATCTGCTCCTTCAAGGACGGAGTCGGTCTTCTTCACATAGATGGCGGTGACGGTTCCGTCGGCTTCCGCCAGAATGTCGTTCTCCATCTTCATGGCCTCGATGACGGCGATCTTCTGCCCGCGCTTGACGGCATCGCCCACGTTTACGCAAACGTCGATGATTACGCCCGGCAGCGGGGACACGATCTTCTTGCCAGATGTAGCACTGGCGGGAGCAGGAGAGACTGCCTCCAAAGGACGTGCCACCCTCGGCTTCGTAAGAGGGGGAACCGCGTCAGCGGTGGGGCCGAACGAATGTGAGGCGCCTGAGGAGGCAGTGCTCTCCTGCAGTCCGCCGTTGATTTCAACGCTATAATCAACACCGTTGACGTTGACAGATGCTATATTATTCTCGATAGAGTTGACGGCAACCTCGAATTCTTTGCCGTTGATCTTGAATTTATACTGACTCATTTCCTTGGAGTTTTTCTGAATGTAAGGGATTTATCGTTCCACTGGGTGGCCCGGGGAGCGAAAGTGATTATGCCGGGTTCGATATCATGGACGGCATCATTGAAATACAGGTGCAGGGCCATGGCGATGGCTGCGTTGACTTCGCCGCCGTTCTCGGCTTCGAGAGCCATTGCGATTGCTGCGGCCGTCTCGGCATCGGGAGCGGATCCTTTCCTGGGGCTGCGCTTCACGCGGGGCACCTTCGAATTGGAGGCTTTGCCGATGAAACTGTAGATGAAATACAGGATCACCAGGGCGGTGAAAACGGTGGTGACGGCAATCAGGGCCAGGGTCCATCCGTGAGGATCGGTCTGGGCCATGCGCTCGGCGCCTGCGGTCATGTTCAAAAGGTTGATCATGGTTTAGAGCGGCAGATTGTCGTGTTTCTTTGCCGGTAGCTCCTGGCGTTTGCCCTGCAGGCTTTCAAGGGCGCGGATTACGCGGAAGCGGGTGTTGCGGGGCTCGATAACATCCTCGATGTAGCCCTTCTGGGCGGCCTGGTATGGATTGTTGAAGAGCTCCTCGTATTCCGCCTTCTTGGCTATGCGGACCTTCTCCTGCTTTGCGGGATCGGTCTCGGCCTTTATTTCTTTGCCGTAGAGGACGTTCACCGCGCCGTCGGCACCCATGACCGCAATCTGGGCGGTGGGCCAGGCGTAGTTTATGTCTCCGCGGAGCTGCTTGCAGCTCATCACGATGTGCGCCCCGCCGTAGGCCTTGCGCAGGGTAACGGTAACCTTTGGAACGGTGGCCTCGCCGTAGGCATAAAGAAGCTTTGCGCCGTTGGTGATGACCGCACCGTACTCCTGCTGGGTGCCGGGAAGGAATCCGGGCACGTCCACCAGGGTGACCAGAGGGATGTTGAATGCGTCGCAGAAACGCACGAAGCGCGCTGCCTTGCGGGATGCGTTGATGTCGAGCACGCCGGCGAGCACCTTGGGCTGGTTGGCCACGATGCCCACGCTGCGTCCGCCAAAGTGGGCGAATCCCACGATTATGTTCTTGGCGAAGTCCTTGTGGATCTCGAAGAAGTCGCCGTCATCCACAACTGTGCGGATGACCTCGTACATGTCGTATGCCTTGTTGGGGTTGTCCGGGATTATCTCGTTGAGATCATCGGACATGCGGTTGACCGGGTCTGCCGTGGGGCGTTCCGGAGCCGTTTCCATATTGTTCTGGGGGATATAGCTGAGCAGGCGCTTGATGGTCTCGATGCCTTCCTGCTCGTTCTCGGCCGCAAAGTCGGCCACGCCGCTCTTGGTTGCGTGCACGCTGGCACCGCCGAGGGATTCCTGGTCTACATCCTCTCCGGTTACGCTCTTCACGACCGCAGGGCCGGTGAGGAACATGTAGGAGGTGTTCTTGACCATGAGGGTGAAGTCGGTGAGGGCGGGGGAGTAGACAGCACCGCCGGCGCAGGGGCCGAAGATGCCGGATATCTGGGGAACCACGCCGCTGGCGAGGATGTTGTGTTCGAAGATGTCGCCATAGCCTGCGAGGGCGTCGATGCCCTCCTGGATGCGGGCGCCGCCGGAGTCGTTGAGACCGATGACGGGGGCTCCACAGCGCATGGCCATATCCATCACCTTGCAGATCTTCTCGCTCATGGTCTTGCTGAGCGATCCGCCACTGACGGTGAAGTCCTGTGCGAAGACGAATACCTGCCTGCCTGCGATGGTGCCTTGGCCGGTGACCACTCCGTCGCCGTCGGGATGCGATTTCTCCATGCCGAAGTTGGTGCAGTGGTGCTGCACGAACATGTCGAATTCCTCGAAACTGCCTTCGTCCAGCAGGAGAGCGAGACGCTCGCGGGCGGTGAGTTTGCCCTTTTCGTGCTGGGCGTCTATCCTCTTCTGGCCGCCGCCGAGTCGGGCGTTCGCCCTGCGCTCGACAAGAGCCTTGATTTTATCTTGCTGCAAACTCATAGTTCACTGTTTTATCTTGCAAAGATAGCCATTTATTTTATATATTTGTGGTATGGATCTGAAGAAGATAGTAGTGCAGGACTTCCGCAACATCGAGTTGCAGGAGCTGGAATTCTGTCCGAATATAAACTGCATTTCCGGGGGCAACGGAGAGGGAAAGACCAACCTCATGGACGCCATCTGGTATCTCTCCATGACCAAGAGCGCCTTTTCCACTTCCGACCGCTTCAATTTCCGCTTCGGATGCAGCGGCTTCGCGCTTTCGGGGCTCTACGGAATGCCTTCAGGTCCCGATACCCGCGTCAGCATCCAGGTGGATGGCGGAGGCAAGAAACTGCGCAGGGACGACAAACCCTATCCCCGCCTTGCCGACCACATCGGGCTCCTGCCCGTGGTGATGGTCTCTCCGACAGACGTCGCGATGGTGAGCGAAACGGGGGAGGAGCGTCGCAAGTTCTGCAACGCGGTGCTCTCGCAGATGAGCGCAGAGTACCTGAATGCAGTGCAGAACTATTCCAGGCTGCTGCTGCAACGCAACGCCATACTCAAGAACGGCCAGCCGGACTGGGCGTTGATGGATATCATCGACTCGCAGATGGAGGCCTTTGCCAAGCCGGTATACGAAATGCGCGCTTCGCTTGCGGAAGATCTTTCCAAGAGGATACAGGAGCTCTATGCGCAGATTTCCGGAGGGAAAGAGAGCGTGGGCATCAGCTACCGTTCGGACCTCGAATCCGGCTCCCTCACGGACATCTTCCGTTCCCGCAGGGAGAAGGATGCTATACTGAAATTCACCTCCGCTGGAATCCAAAGGGATGACCTGGTCTTCGAGATGGACGGACGTCCCATACGCCGTTGTGGCTCCCAGGGTCAGCAGAAATCCTTCCTGGTGGCCCTCAAGTTCGCACAGTACAGTCTGATGAAGGAACGCCGCGGTTTCCCTCCCATCCTCCTGCTGGACGACCTTTTCGATAAACTGGACATGGGCCGCGTGCAGAACCTGCTCACTATGGTGGCCGGGAACGATTTCGGCCAGATATTCCTTTCGGACTGCAATAAGGTGCGCCTGAATTCCATTGTGGACGGAATCACGTCCGAGCGCACATACTACGAGGCGAAGGGAGGCGTCTTTACCCGTAATGAGTAACCGGATCGCGCGGAAATCCGCCCAGCCGCTGGTGGAAGTATTCAAGCAAATGCTTGCGGAAAGCGGCGCTACCACGACACATAATACCAATCTTATCTTTTCTGCATGGGATGCCGTTTCCGGGGCGGGGGCGTATACGATCAAACGCTTTTTCCGGGACGGCAAGCTGTATATAACCCTTTCATCCTCGGTGATTTGTAATCAACTGAGCATGCAGAAGGACGTGCTGGTGGCAAAGATCAATTCCGTCATTGCCGGAAACGAACTCTATATAGGGCAGGCCGCGGAAGGGCCGGTAAAACAACTGATACTGAAATGAAATTTGTAATAGACCAGGCCATACCGTTCATCAAAGGTGTATTCGAACCTTATGCAGAAGCCGTTTACAAAGATGGCGGTTCAATCTGCAGGGAAGACCTGCTGGATGCCGATGCCCTCGTGATCCGCACCCGCACCCGCTGCAACGAGGAACTGCTTGCCGGAACATCCGTTAAGATAATCTCGATCGCGGCAATAGGATTGGACCATATCGACATCCCCTTCTGCAACGATAACGGAATATTTGTCCAGAACGCTTCCGGAAGCAACTCAGGTGGCGTCATGAACTATGTTTTCTCCGCTCTCTATGGTGCTGCCAGCCGCGAGAGGATACCGCTTTCCGGAGCTACTTTCGGCATAATCGGCGCGGGCCATGTAGGTTCGAGGATAGAGGCGATGGCCAGGCACCTCGGCATGCAGGTGCTGCTTTGCGATCCGCCCCGTGCGGAAATCGAGGGCCCCGGCCAGTTCGTAGCTCTGGATTACCTGCTGGAGAATTCAGACATAGTTTCGCTCAGCGTGCCTCTCAATCCCGGCACTCAGAGGATGGCGAATGCCGATTTCTTCGGAAAGATGAAGTTCGGGGCGTTCTTTATTAATACCGCCCGCGGCGAGATTGTGGACGACGACGCCTTGATGGAGGCATTTTCCAAGCTCGGTCCTGTAATCATCGACACCTGGAACAATGAGCCAAATGTCAATCCGGAACTCATCAAGAAGGCATCGATTGCCACGCCCCATATCGCAGGCTATTCCTATCAGGGCAAGCAGATGGCGACTGCTGCAGCAGTGCGTGCCGTAGCCAGGTTCTTCAAACTCGAGCCCCTTTATGAATTCTTCCCTACGACTGAGCTGGAGGAATTGGAGGCTGTGAGGCTGGATCTCACAGGGCTTACCCAGGGGCAGATAACATCCGTTTTCCAGTATAATTATCCGGTCTTTACCGATGATTTCATGTTCCGGGTGCATCCGGAGAGTTTCGATGAACTTCGACAGATGTATCGTTACCGCCGTGAGTTCTACATCTAAGATTAATCGATAATAACACTGAATATGACCACAGAACAGCAATTGAAGTATTTCAGGGAAGGATTCCCGTGGATGAAGATAGATGCTCCTGCGATTCCCGGCAAGGGGATTGCGGTGATGACCCCTTCAGAGGAGGATGAATGCATCGCTTATCTGCAGAAGGCGTCCGTGAAAGGCAAGGTCAAGTTCGTCCCTGCTTCCGGAGCGGCGTCCCGCATGTTCAAAGACATTTTCGGAGGCCTTGAGCAGCCCAACGATGCTGTGCGCAAGCTGACTGCAGAAATCCGCAACTTCGCTTTTTACGATGAGAGCCTTTTCGGCAATCCTTCTCCGGATTCGGATGCGGACTGCTGTGCCACGGCCGCCAAACTCCTGAAAGAGCCCGGACTGGGATATGGAAGCAAGCCGAAAGGCGTGCTCAAGTTCCACCGCTATGCCGATGAGGTACGCACGGCCCTGGCTGAGCATCTCGTCGAGGGTCAGGAGTATATGCGCAATGCGGATGGCAGCGTGAATCTTACGGTCACCATCTCTCCCGAGCATCGCGAGCTGTTCGAGAATGCACTTGCAGAAATAAAAGGGAAATATGAGAAGCGGTATGGCGTAAAGTACAATGTAACATTCACATATCAGTCCAAGGATACCGATACCATCGCGGTTACGCCCGACAACGAACCATTCCTCTGCGACGATGGCACTGTGCTCCGCCGTCCTGCCGGCCATGGCGCGCTCATCTACAACCTGAACGAGGTGGAAGAGGAACTTGTTTCTATCAAGAACATAGACAACGTGGCAGTAGAGAAGTATCTGCCCGTTACGGCAAGGTACAAGAAGGTGCTTATGGGCAAGGCCCTGGAGCTTCGCGACTGCATTTTCGGATATCTGCGTAAGCTGGATGCCGCCTCCCCGGCTGAGGCTCTGGCGCTTGCGAAAGACGAAATAGTTCCTTTCCTTGCCGGGCAGCTCTGCATCGGGATTCCGGCAGTGCCTGAAGACAAGCTTGTCGCTTTTGTCCGCGCCAAACTGGACAGGCCCGTGCGTGTCTGCGGCATGGTAAAGAACCAGGGAGAACCCGGTGGCGGGCCCTTCGTCATCCGCGAAGCAGACGGAAGTACGTCGCTGCAAATACTTGAAAGCGTGCAGATTAACAAGAATGATGCTTCAGCGAAGGCCGCACTGGATTCTGCAACGCACTTCAATCCTGTAGACCTTGTCTGCTGCCTGCGCAACTATAAGGGAGAGAAGTTCAACCTTCCGGAATATGTGGATCCCGATGCCGGATTCATCTCATCGAAGAGTTTCCAGGGAAGGGAATTGCGCGCCCTCGAGCTGCCTGGGCTTTGGAATGGCTCCATGAGCCGCTGGAACACGCTTTTCGTGGAAGTTCCACTGGAGACTTTCAATCCTGTAAAGGTAGTTCTGGACCTTCTCAGGCCTGCACATCAATGATATTGTAAATCTTCAGCAATTTTTGTATTTTTGCAGGCTTAATTGAAAATCAAATAACAAGTAATATGGCTATCAAGAACAAAACCAAGGAAGAAGTTCGTCAGGAGCAGGTTGAAACCCAGGTTTCCAAGTTCGAACAGTTTTACGAGAAGAACAAGACTATTTTGTGGGGTGTGCTGGGCGCAATCGTGGTGATCTGGCTCGCAATCCTCGGATATCAGAAGTATATCTATCAGCCCAAGTGCGCTGAGGCACAGGAGCAGACTTTCCCCGCAGAGAATGCATTCCAGCAGGGTGAGTACGAGCTTGCCCTCAATGGGGACGGCAACGTGCTCGGTTTCACCGAGATCATCGACAGCTACGGCACCAAGGCCGGCAAGGCAGTCTATCTCTATGCCGGTATTTGCGAACTTCAGCTTGGCGATTTCGAGAGCGCGATCTCTTATCTTAAGAAGTATAACGGCAAGGAGCCCATCATGGCCGCCCGCGCCCTTGCTTGCACCGGTGATGCATATGTGGGGCTTGAGCAGTACAAAGAGGCTGTCTCCGCATACAAGAAGGCTGTCGCCAAAGCAGACAATGTGTTTGCCGCAGCTTATCTTCTCAAAGAAGGCCTGGCGCTCGAGAAGCTTGGCAACAAGGCTGAAGCCCTGGAATGCTACAAGGTCATCAAGGACAAGTATCCTCAGAGCATCGAGGGTTACGAAATCGACCGTTACATCGCTGGCGTGGAGGAATAAGTCATGGGAAGAGCATTTGAATTCCGCAAGGAACGCAAGATGAAGAGGTGGGGTCACATGGCCCGCACCTTCACCAAACTCGGAAAGGAAATCACCATCGCGGTCAAGCAGGGCGGTCCGGATGTGACCGGCAACCCCCGTCTCCGTGCCCTTATGGCCGAGGCCCGCTCCGAGCAGATGCCTAAGGAGAATATCGAGCGCGCCATCAAGAAGGCTACCGAAAGCAAGCAGGGGGACTTCAAAGAAGTTATCTACGAAGGCTATGGCCCCTTCGGTATCGCCTATCTGGTGGAAACCGCTACCGACAATAACACCCGCACCGTTGCCAACGTCCGCAGCTACTTCAACAAGTGTGGCGGTTCTCTCGGCACCAGCGGCAGCGTGGCTTTCATGTTCGACCACAAGTGTGTTTTCCGCATCAAGGAAACCGAAGGCCTGGATCTCGATGAACTCGAGCTCGAACTCATCGACTACGGTGCAGAAGAAGTTTTCGAGGAAACAGTGGTGGACAAGGACGACAACGAGAGCAAAGAAGTTGTCATCTACGGTGATTATACCTCCTATGGTACTATTCAGAAGTTCATCGAAGAGAATGGTTACGAGCTGATTTCCGGTGGATTCGAGCAGATTCCGAACGTGGAGCTCAAGGAAGTCACGGATGAGCAGCGTTCCACCCTCGAGAAGCTCATCGGCCTTCTGGAAGACGACGAAGACGTGACCAACGTCTACACCACCATGAAACCGGCGGAAGAATGAAACTGAAAAAACTCGGGCTTTTGCCCAAAGTACTTATTGCGATTTGCCTCGGCGTACTGCTGGGGCTTTTCGTTCCGGACTGGTTCACAAGAATTTTCCTCACATTCAACGGCATCTTCTCCCAACTGCTGGGATTCATGATTCCGCTGATCATCGTGGGCCTTGTGACCGCTGCGATAGGCGATCTTGGCCATGGCGCGGGAAAGATGCTGCTTGTTACGGTGCTGATCGCATATCTGGATACCGTGATAGTCGCTTTGGGAGGATTCGGTGTTGGCAATGCCATGTTCCCTTCCATCGTCGCCAAAGTGGGTTCTGCGGCCGACCTGACGGAAGCCGCTTCCCTTACGCCATACTTCACTATCAACATCCCTGCGATGTTCGATGTGATGACGGCGCTCGTGTTCTCGTTCATCATGGGTCTGTGCATAGCGAATGCGAACATGCCGGTGATGAAGGGTTTCTTTGCTGAACTCAAGACATTCGTGGCCCGGGTGATAGAGAAGTTGATAATCCCTCTTCTACCTATATATATATTCGGCATTTTCCTGGACATGACCGCCACAGGCAAGGTGTTCAGCGTGCTGAAGGTGTTCGCACTCATCATAGTGGTCATCTTCGCCCTGCACATTCTGGTGCTGATATATGAATTTGTTGTGGCCGGATTGTTTACAAAGCGCAACCCGTTCAAACTTCTGTGGAACATGCTGCCGGCATACTTCACCGCCCTTGGCACATCCAGTTCTGCGGCGACTATCCCTGTAACCCTGAAGCAGTGCGAGGCGAATGGAGTGAAGGAGGATTTTGCCGGCTTTACCGTGCCTCTTTGCGCTACGATCCATATGCCTGGCAGTGCTATGAAGATCACTTGCTGCGCCATCGCAGTATGTCTGATGTCCGGTATTCCCGTGGAGTTCGGGAAGTTCCTGGAGTTCGTTCTGATGCTTGGAATCATGATGGTAGCGGCTCCCGGAGTGCCCGGGGGAGCGATTATGGCAGCCCTTGCACCGCTATCTTCCATACTTGGTTTCGACCCTGAACAGCAGGCACTTATGATAGCTCTCTACATAGCTATGGACAGCTTCGGAACCGCCTGCAATGTGACTGGTGACGGAGCTATTGCCCTCATCGTGCAAAAAATCTTCAAAAAAGATTTGCAAGTATAAAAATAATGTCTATCTTTGCAGTGTACTATTAAACTAATACACTATGCTAAAGGTAGACAAAATATCATTCAGCTACGGAAATACACCGTGCCTGGAAAAGATTTCCCTCAATCTCGAAGAGGGGAAAATCTATGGCCTGCTGGGGGAGAACGGAGTTGGCAAGACCACGCTCCTGACTCTTCTGAGCGGGCTTAAAAATGTTCAGACGGGAAGCATCGACGTGGATGGCTTCACCCCCTACAAGCGCGATCCTGAATTCCTGTCATCCGTTTTCTATCTCCCCGATGAAGTTACGCCTGTAAACACAACGGCCGTTTCTTTCGCAATGGAGAAAGGACGCTTCTGGCCTTGCTTCTCGCTGGACGAGTTCAAGGAAATCATGCAGATTTTCGAGATGGACCTCAGCCAGAAGATGAACGCCATGTCGGCCGGTCAGCTCAAGAAGACCTGGATATCCTTCGCACTGGCATGCTCCACGAAGTATCTCTTCCTCGACGAGCCCACTAATGGCCTCGACATCCCCTCCAAGGCACAGTTCCGCAAGGCCCTCATGACCTACACTTGCGAGGATTCTACGATTGTGATCTCTACCCATCAGGTGAAGGACCTCGAGAACATTATCGATCCCATCATCATCCTCGACAAGAGGGATGTGCTGCTGAATGCAACCGTGGAGGAGATTACCTCCAAACTGTACTTCGATTACGGCACCACGCTCAATCCCGACAGCCTCTATACGGAACAGCTCCCCGGCGGATTCATCCAGGTTTACCCCAACGCCAGCGGCGAAGAGAGCAAACTTAATGTCGAGGCCCTCTTCAACACCGTACACAAGCACAAAGAACTCATAAAAGGAATTTTCAGCCATGAATAATACATTCGATCTCAAACGTTTCGGAAAGTATTTCCGCTATGATCTGGTTTCTGCCTGGCAGAATGCCGGGATCAGTGTTCTTACCATTGCGGCCATGCCGGTATGGTTCTTTGTGATAGTGCAACTGGTATCCCTCGTTTTCAACGGGCGATTCGGAAATCTCAATACCGCGGGCATCCTGTCGGCATATATGGTTTCTTTTGTCCTGGCCCTGTTGTTCTTCCCCGTGCAACTTTATGGCCGTCTTACCGAAAAGAAAGCCGGTTCGGACTGGATTCTTCTTCCTGCATCCCGTTTCGAGAAGTTCCTGTCCATGCTCCTGCTTACATGCGTTGTGCTGCCGGCGGTGTGGCTGTGCGTTATAGCTTCCTGCGACGGCATCCTTACCCTGCTGTTCTCGAATTATGCCGGTATGGGCCTGGTGACCGTCATGGACGGCTTGACTACTGCCATGAATGAAGTACATGGAGAGAATGTGGAGCTTGCATTCAGCGCCCCGTATATGCTGTATCTCGAATGGTGCGGGAATATCCTCCTGTTCACTTTGGGTGCAATTTTCTTTCGCAAGAACAAGATTGTTTACACCTTCCTTTCCATCTTTGCAATAACTCTGGTTGTAGTATTGGCGGTTGGGCTTATCTTCGGAGGCGATGTCAACATCCAGCCCCAGGATATCAGCGAAGACAGGTTCATGAGACTGTTCAACATGGGTTTGTGGATTTTCTATATTGTCAGTTTCGCGCTGCTCGATCTGGGAATCTACTTCAGGATTAAGACTATAAAACATTAAGCCATGGAATTCGACAGCAACAAACCCATTTACCTGCAGATAGCTGACAGCATCTGCAACCGTATACTCCAGGGAGAGTTGAAGGGGGAGGACAGGATTCCCTCCGTTCGCGAATTCGGTGCCCAGATCGGGGTGAACCCGAATACCGTGGCCCGCACTTACGAAACACTCACCGACCAGGGGGTAATCTACAACAAGCGTGGAATTGGTTTTTTTGTTACTGAAAATGCCGCTCAGAACATACGCAAAGAGGCAAAAGAAAAATTTTTGAAAGAAGATTTGCCTCAATTTGCAGAAAAGGCACGGCTTTTGGATATAAGCAAAGAAGAAATAATTAAGGTGTTATTCTAACAAGCCATAAACAGTTAACAAAACTATTCACGAACTAAACTATACTTGATTTAAACCCTGCCGGGAGGCGGGGTTTTATCGTATTGTCTGCATGAAGTGTTCGCAAATGATGTCCACTGCTTCTTGCGAAGGGTGGGAACCATCGGCCGCAAAGTATTTATAATCCCTGAGTTCGTCGATAAGTATCTCGTATGCAGGGAAATATGATGCCCTATCGCCGAGGACGGGTTCCAGGCCCAGATGAAGGGCGGCCTTGCTCAGTGTGTTAAGATGCGCGCCTTCGCCCATGTGACGTATGGGGCTGACCGTGAAGATGAATTCCTTTTCAGGATGCTTCCGCACAATGCTCCCCAGCACGGCTGAAACCTGCCCTACGGAAAGCATTTCATGCGAGAATTCCCGGCCAGGGCGCTTGAGGCAGTTGGAAACTACTTCTCCGCTGCTGACCAGTTTCCATACCCTTGCGGTGCCGAGCGTTATTATAGCCACATTGCTTTCTTTCCATGCCTCTGATGCTTTCGCAAGGGCTGCGTTTGCATTATCCAGGAAGTCCATGGCATCCACGCGGGCGAAGGATGTGTGATGCCACCAGGAGCAAATCTTTCCGGCGTTTGCACCCATTTCCACGCATTCTTCTGCACGGAAGGGTATTGCACTGTCGAGCCTGGCGATGGAATTGGCTATGGAAACAGGATTGTAGAGAGTGCCGAACGGATTGAGGCATACATCGTATCCTTCTTCAATCAGTTTCTCCCCGATGCTGTTTGCAAAGCAGCTGCCGAGAATGCATACTTTATCGTACCTGGTCATATTGCAAAAGTAACACTCTTTTTTTATTTTTGTAACATCTTATGACTATATGAAGAAGTATCTCTTTTTGCTGATTGCAGCATCCGTCGCTTTCCTGCCTCTCCCGGCAAAGGATTACAAACTGGGCAGCCCTTCCGGCAAGTTGCAGTTGACCGTTTCCGTTACGGACAAGACGGCATGGTCGCTTTCGGTTGAAGGGGAGACCGTGCTTAAGGACAACACGGTTTCGATGGCAATCGATGAGAGAACTCTTGGCCCTGATCCGAAGGTCGTGAAGGTGCGAAAAGGATCGGTTTCCGAGCATATAGTGGCTCCCTTCTACCGTCAGGCCGAGTTCGATGCGGCATATAATTGGCTGACTCTCAAGATGAAAGGGGACTGGTCCCTGGAACTCCGCGCCTACGACGATGGAGTCGCATACCGTTTCGTGACCAATCGTCCGGACATCCGGAAGGTATATTCCGAAACCGCCGAATTCAATTTCACCCAGCCATACGATATGCTGGCGCCATACGTGCATAAACGCAACGACGGCGACCGCTACCGCTCCTCCTTCGAGAACCTGTATGCTGATGTGAAGGCGGGAGACGTTTCAGTTGCGGACGGACGCCTCGCATTCATGCCGGTTTATGTAGACCTGGGGGATAAGGGGCGGCTCCTGCTGATGGAATCCGACCTCTGGGATTATCCCGGCATGTTCCTCCGCAGCACCGAAAAAGGCTTCGAGGCCGAATTCCCTCCATATCCGAACAACATCAGAGAACAGGATGCCAAGTATCTGGACTACATAAACATGGTAGCCGGCACGAGGACCTTCCCCTGGAGGGTAATCGCTTATGGCAAGGATGAAACGGCCCTTCCTACCAATAACATGGTCTACCAGCTCGCCACACCCTGCAAACTCGATGATATTTCCTGGATAGAGCCAGGGCTTTCTACCTGGGACTGGTGGAACGACTTCCACCGTCACGGAGTGGCCTTCAAGGCAGGAATCAACACCGATACATACCTCTACGATATAGACTTTGCGGCCAGGTATGGCATTCCCTACATACTCATCGACGACGGTTGGTACAAGAACAAGAATATCTTTACGCCCATCGATGCCATGGATATCCCGAAGATATGCGCACATGCTGCCGAAAAGGGGGTGAAGGTGCTGCTGTGGGTATCGAAAGGTGTGCTTGGTCTGAAGCCGGAAAAAGCCTTCGAGCACTATTCCAAGATGGGTGTGGCCGGATTCAAGATAGATTTCTTCGACTCCCAGGAGGCAGCCATGGTGAACCGCATCAACATGTATGCGGAAGCCGCTGCCAAGTATAATCTCGTGGTGGATTTCCACGGAATATTCAAGCCTGTGGGGCTTAGCAGGACTTGGCCCAATGTGCTTAATTTCGAGGGAGTTTTCGGCCTCGAGAACATGAAATGGTGCAACCCGGACCGCTGCGACATGCCCCGGAACGACGTCATCCTTCCTTTTATCCGTCAGGCCGCAGGCCAGATGGACTATACTCCGGGCGCGCTCCGCAACGCCACACGCAAGGAATTCCGCGCCATTAGCCGTAAACCCATGAGCATGGGCACGCGCGCCCATCAGCTCGCCTGCTATGTGGTTTTCGACGCTCCTCTGCAGATGCTCTGCGACTCTCCGTCGGATTACCTGAAAGAAGATGAAACCACGCGTTGGATAGTTTCCATTCCCACTGTTTTCGAGCGCACCAGCATCCTGGATGCAAGGATAGGGGAGTATGTGCTTACTTTACGCGAGAAGGATGGGAAATATTATGTCGGGGGCATGACCAACTGGGATGCCAGGGACCTTGATGTCGATTTCAGCTTCCTTCCTGAAGGAGCATGGCGCTGCCGCATATTCAGGGACGGAGTGAATGCAGACACGGTCGGTGAGGATTACGCCGTATCTGAGTTCGGAATCGACTCCGGCCGTAAAGAGAAGATCCATCTTGCCCCGGGCGGTGGATTCGTAATGATCATAGATAAGATATGAAAAGATTGATATATATTGCCTTCCTGCTGCTTCTGGCAGCGTGCGGCACTCCCAAGAACGAGGAGCATACCCTGCATCTGCTCACCACGAACGACGTGCATGGGCGCTGGTTCTCATCGGATTATGTAGGCAAAGGTACAAGAGAAAGCCTTTTGGCTGTCAATTGGTACGTGGACAGTATCCGCAACGCCGTCGGCGAGGAGAATGTGCTCCTGATCGATGCAGGAGACTGCCTTCAGGGAGACAATGCCAGCTACTACTATAATTACGTGGACACCAAGTCCGAGCATCTTTTCACCCGTCTTATGGCATATATGAAATACGATGCTGTCACTGTGGGGAATCACGATATCGAGACTGGCCATGCTGTCTACGACAGGGTAAACAAAGAGCTTAAACGCCACGGGATCCCTTTCCTTGCCGGAAATGCGATCCGTAACGATAATGGAAAACCCTATTTCCAGACATATAAGGTGTTCGAACGTGCCGGCATGAAGGTTCTTGTGCTCGGTTATACCAATCCACACAACCCTGCCTGGATGGATGAGAGCCTTTGGAGCGGCATGCACTTCGTAAGCCTGATCCCCAGGGTACAGGAAGATGTGGACATGGCAGTTGCCAAAGAAAAGCCGGACGTGGTAATAGTATCGGTTCATTCGGCAACAGGAAACGGCAAAGGAGAGTCTATCGGAGCACAGGGAAAGGACCTTTATGATTCGCTGAAGGGCGTAGATTTCGTGGTATGTTCGCACGATCACAAACAGGTAATCATATGTGACGGGAAGAGGGCACTGATCAATACTGGCAACAGGGCTAAGTTCCTGGGACACGGTGAGTTGACTGTTTCATTCAAGGATGGTAAAATGGCTGGCAAGAAGATATCCGCAGGGCTTATCAGCATCGACAAGCGCAAGACCGATCCCGTAATGAAGAAGACTTTCCAGAAGGAATACGAAACGGTGAAGACCTTCTCTACCAAAGAAATAGGTGCTCTTGCGATGGACCTCCGCACGAGGGATGCATACAGCGGCATGTGTGATTACGTCAACCTCATACATACCGTGAGCCTGAAGGGGTCGGGTGCCGACATATCCTTCGCTGCACCGCTTACCTACAACAGCACCATCAAGGCCGGTGTGCTCGTCTATAACGACCTGTTCTCTATTTATCCCTTTGAAAATCAGCTTTATACGCTGCGTCTTAAGGGCAAGGAGATAAAGGGCTACCTGGAATACTCATACCGGGGATGGCTGGCGCCTCTGGGGAAGGACCATGTGCTGAACATCTCTCACCAGGACGATCCCCGCAACAACCAGAGCGGATGGTCATTCATCAACCGTACCTACAATTTCGACTCTGCTGCAGGCATCAACTATACGGTGGATATCACGCAGCCTTTCGGAAAAAGGATAACTATCGAGAGCATGGCAGACGGAAGCGCCTTCGACCCTGATGCCGACTATACCGTGGCGATGACATCCTACCGCGCGAGCGGTGCCGGAGGGATGCTGATCAAGGGCGCCGGCATTCCTGAAGAAGACCTCGACAAACGTATCCTGCACCGCTATCCCGAGATTCGCGAACTGCTCTATAAATTCATAGAGGAATACGGCCTGATAGACAACACGGCCATCTACGATGCAAAGAGGAACGGTTCATGGAAGTTCATTCCCGAGGAACTCGCGAACGAACGTATTAAAGCGGATCTGAAACTGTTGTTCTAACCCCTGAAGTTCTTGAGCCGCTGGGCGAGGGAACCGTCCACGGCCATCTTCATCATCTTGCGGGATCCTTCGAACTGCTTGAGCAGTTTGTTTACATCCTCGACAGAAGTACCGCTGCCTGCAGCTATCCTGCGGCGGCGGCTTCCGTTTATGGCCTCGGGATGCTCGCGCTCATATGGAGTCATGGAATGGTATATGGCCTCGGTGCTCTTGAAGGCCTTGTCGTTGTCGATGTCGACATCCTTCATGGCCTTTCCGACGCCGGGCAGCATGGATGCCAGGTCCTTGATGTCTCCCATCTTGCGCACCTGCTGTATCTGGTTGTAGAAGTCGTTCAGGTTGAACTGGTTGCGGGCGAGTTTCTTGCGAGTCTCGCGCATCTCCTTCTCGTCTACCGCCTGCTGGGCCTTCTCCACGAGGGATACGACATCGCCCATGCCGAGGATGCGGTCTGCCATGCGGGAAGGGTGGAAGACATCCAGCGCCTCCATCTTCTCTCCGGTGGAGATGAACTTGATGGGCTTGCCTGTGACGGCCTTGATGGAAAGGGCCGCACCGCCGCGGGTGTCGCCGTCGAGTTTGGTGAGCACCACGCCGTCGTAGTCTATGGCCTGGTTGAAGGCCAGGGCCGATGCAACCGCATCCTGACCGGTCATGGCATCAACCACGAACAGGCTCTCGGTGGGCTTCACAGCCTCGTTCATAGCACGGATCTCGTCCATGAGTTCCTGGTCGACGCTGAGGCGGCCGGCGGTATCGACTATGATGACGCTGTAGCCCTGCTGTCCGCCCTGGGAGATGGCGGCTTTGGCCACTTTGATGGGATCCTTCTCCCCGTCGATGCTGAACATGGGCACCTGGATCTGCTCCGAAAGGGTGCGCAGCTGTTCTATTGCAGCGGGACGGAACGTGTCGCACGCGGCGAGCATTACCTTGATGCCCTTGCGCTTGAGATATAGTGCCAGCTTGCCGCTGAAGGTGGTCTTACCGGAACCGTTCAGGCCGGCGACGAGCACAACGGCGGGATTCCCCTTGACATTGATGTCGGAGGCGTCGCTGCCCATGAAAGCGGCCATCTCGTCGTGGACGATCTTGACCATCATCTGCTGGGGCTTGACCGCGGTGAGCACGCCTGTGCCTATGGCTTTGGTCTTGACGGAGTCGCAGAATTCTTTTGCGACCTTATAACTGACGTCGGCATCAAGAAGGGCCCTTCGAACGTCTTTCAGGGTTTCTGCGACGTTAACCTCGGTAATCTTGCCTTCTCCTTTGAGAATCTTGAAGGATTTCTCCAGCCTTTCGGATAAATTTTCAAACATAGCGGTGCAAAAATACGGAAAAAAAGCGAATATCTATATAGTGACCATTTAAGCACTATTGTTTATGAAGAAGGTCTTTTCTTTTATGATCAGGATGCTGATGAGATGTTATTCGACGGTAGCCGAACCCTCTCAGCGTTCCGTGAATGCCAGGATTGCAAGGAAGCTCCATCTTTGGGTGGCGGAGAAAAAGTATTGCTGTCCGGACATAAGCATCTCTGATGTGGCAGAAGAATTCGGTGTTTCGGAGGAGGCGCTCTCTTTCTACTTCACAAGTGTGGTTGGGGAACGCTTCTGCACCATCCGCAAAAAGTTGCGCCTGGAAGAAGCCCGCCGTATCATCTGCGAAAACCCGGGCTGCAAACTGAGCCATGTAGCCGCAAAGGTCGGAATCTCCGACAAATGCAACTTCCGGAAGCAATTCTACTCCGAGTACGGTTTGCCTCCAAGCGATTGGCAGAAACAGTGTGCGCGAATGAAGAAAAAACGGTAACCATCTGATTTTTTAGCGGAATGTTCGCTCGGTGCATCCGGGCCTTCACCCGGATGAGGAGGATTAATACACTCTGAATGAAAAATATTTGCTATATTTGAAAGATTGAATCTTATGACACAGGCGAACTATATTTTTCTGCTTCTTCTGGACCTGGCCCTTACCGTGGGTATCTCGTTCCTTTGTTCGATCCTGGAAGCCGTTCTCATGTCTACGCCTCTTTCGTATATAAGCATGAGGGAAGAAGAAGGATACAAGCCTGCCACTCTTTTCAAGAAGTACAAGACCGACATCGACCGCCCGATTGCCGCCATCCTGGCCATGAACACCATAGCCAACACCTTCGGCGCATCTCTGGTCGGCGTGCTCACCACAAAGGCCTTCGGAAGCCCCTGGGTGGGCTGGATGGGCGCCCTCACTACGCTTCTCATCCTTGTATGTTCGGAAATCATCCCCAAGACCATAGGCACCACCAAGTACCGCAGCCTGATGGGTTTCACCACCCGCGGCATCTCCTTCCTGCTGGTGATAATGTATCCGCTCGTGGTGCTGATACGCTACATCAGCAGCCGTTTCTCCGCCGATGAAGACGAGGCCTCCATCAGCCGCGAGGAAGTATCCGCCATGGCCAATGTGGGGGAGGAAGAGGGCGTGATAGACCGCAGCGAGAACAAGGTTATCCAGAATATTATCAAACTCGATAACGTCAAGGCCTACGAAGCCATGACGCCCCGCGTGGTATGCTCCGTGGCTCCCGAGTCCATGACTCTCAAGGAGTACTTCGAAACCGACGAATTCGAGCACCATTCCCGTATCCCCGTCTATGCCGAATCTCCCGAATACATCACCGGATACATCCTCCGCGACGATGCCCTGGAAGACCTGGCGGAAGACAAGTTCGGAAAGACTCTTAAGGAACTCAGGAGGGATATTTCCTTCTTCCACGAGGAGAGTTCCCTCGCGGATATCTGGGAGAAACTCCTGAAGAGCCGCGAGCAGATGGCCCTGATCATAGACGATTACGGCTGCTTCGAGGGCATCCTGACGCTCGAAGATATCATTGAAACCATTTTCGGCCTTGAGATAATGGACGAAATGGATGAAGTGAGCGATATGCAGGAGTATGCTAAGGAACGCTGGAAAAAGCGCCAGAAACGCTACCGGAAGGTTAATTTGCAGCAGACAGACAATAATGAGCCGAAATCTTGACGATTTTCGGCTTTTTTTATTACTTTTGTACACTGTAGGCTAAAACGCCAATGCTATGCTGGAAGATGTAAGATCATATATTACGCGGCTTATCGCCCTCTACGAAGGGGAGAAGAAGCGTGCAGACGATGCTCTTACACTCCTTGCAGAAAGCAAAGGCGAGGTTGAAGCCTGCAAAAAGCAGATTGCTGAATTGAACAGACAGATAGACAATCAGAGGCTTACAAGCGCGTTCGCAGCCGAAGGAGGGAATACCGAGGCAAAGCAGCGCCTGACCAAGCTGATTGCGGAGATTGACAAGTGCATAGCGTTGTTGGATAGTTAGTTATGGATCAAAATATTACACTCGTCATAGCAGGAAAGCAGTTTAACCTCAAGGCATCTTCTCCCGAGATGGAGCAGTCCATGAGGCTCGCTGCAGAAGACATCAACAGGATGTTGGACCGCTATACCGAGAAATATCCCGAAAAAGACTATCTCGAAATGCTCCTTTTCGTCACTCTTACGGAAACGGTATACAAGTTCAACGCACAGAACAAGTTGAACGCCCTTTCCGCCGAGCACGAAAAGCTTGTCAACGAACTCTCCGGCTATCTGGCAAAAATAGAAAGTAACCGTTAGTCCGTCCTTGCTGAAACAAAACAAGTTCCACGGAACCGGGTGTACTCGTGCTGAGGATGGCAGGCCTGCAGCTGCAGGAAGCTTGATACAGGGCGGAGCCCAAATCATACAGAAATTATTTTCTGCTAAGGACTAACGGCTTTCTAGCGGCATCTGCATGAAAGTGCGGATGCCGTTTTTTGTTTGACATACTAAAACACTATATACTATGTTGTTCTATTTATTGTCGGCCGTTGCAGGTGCCATAGTGGCACTGGCCATATACATACTTGCCCACAAGGCCTCTATGAAAGGCCGTGGCGAAGCCATCATACAGAAGGCTGAAATCGAAGCTGAAAATATCAAAAATCAGAAGATCCTTCAGGCTAAAGAGAAATTCGTGCAACTCAAGAGCGAACACGAAGACTACATAAGCAATAAGAACAAACAACTCCAGGAGCGCGAAAACGCCATCCATCAGAAAGAATCCCAGCTCGGCCAGCAAGCCAGTGAACTCGGCCGCAAGCAGCACGAACTCGACAGTGCACGCGGACAAGTCCGGGCCCAGATGGAGAGTCTTGAGCGTAAGCAGGAAGAATGCGACAAGCTCGTTGCCCAGGCAAACAAGCAGCTTGAGACCGTTGCCGGCATGACTGCCGTAGAAGCTAAGAACATGCTCGTGGAGAACCTCAAGGCTGAGGCCCGTTCAGAGGCCCAGGCATACATCAACGACACCATGGACGATGCCCGCCTGAATGCCGCCAAGGAAGCAAAGCGCATTGTTATCAATACCATACAGCGCACCGCTACCGAAACTGCGATCGAGAACGCTGTAACCACTTTCCCCATCGAGAACGACGAAGTTAAGGGCCGTATCATCGGTCGTGAGGGCCGTAATATCCGTGCTCTCGAGGCTGCTACCGGTGTGGAAATAGTGGTTGACGACACGCCTGACGCCATCATGCTTTCCGCATTCGATCCTGTCCGCCGCGAAGTCGCCCGCCTGGCCCTGCATCAACTTGTGATCGACGGCCGCATCCATCCGGCACGTATCGAAGAGGTTGTAGCCAAGGTCAGCAAGCAGCTCGAAGACGAGATACTCGAAACCGGCAAGCGCACCTGCATAGACATGGGCGTGCACGGCCTTAACATCGAACTAGTGAAACTCATCGGCCGCATGAAATACCGTTCATCCTATGGCCAGAACCTGCTGCAGCACTCCCGAGAGGTTGCGAACATCGCCGCCGTCATGGCATCCGAACTCGGGCTCAACCCGAAGATTGCCAAGCGCGCAGGCCTGCTTCACGATATAGGCAAGGTTTCCGACGAGGATCCCGATCTGCCGCACGCCCTCCTCGGCGCCAAGCTCGCAGAGCAGTACAAGGAGCGTCCCGAGATCGTGAACGCCATCGGTGCACACCACGAAGAGATGGAGATGACTTCAACCATCGCTCCTATCGTTTTGGTTGCCGACGCCATTTCCGGTGCCCGTCCCGGTGCCCGCCGCGAGGTTATCGAATCCTACATCAAGCGCCTCAAGGGCATGGAAGACCTTGCAGCATCCTATCCGGGTGTTACCAAGTCCTACGCCATCCAGGCAGGCCGCGAGCTCCGCGTCATCGTGGGTGCCGAGCAGGTCAGCGACGATGATGCCGCACGTCTCTCTTCCGACATCGCTCAGCGCATCCAGGACGAGATGACTTATCCCGGCCAGGTGAAGATCACCGTTATCCGTGAGACCCGTTCGGTTGCATACGCAAAATAATTGCTGATGAACAAGTTACGCCATATAACGCTACTTGCGGCAGCCCTCCTTTCAGGGCTGTCCGCCTTTGGCCAGAGGCTGCCGGACACTACCGTCAACTGGGAGACTGAAGTAGTCACCGCCGCTGACGGCACAGCCCGCATAGTCTTTACCGGCACGCCCGTAGTTCCTCTGGACGAAATCCACGGCACCCTGCAGTGGATCTCCTGTGTCGGCGAAAACTGCCATAGTCCCGAAGAACTCGAATACGACCTTCACCCGTCCGTTTCGCAGGGTACAACCCTGGCGAACGGACCAATACAATCGAAGGGTAAAGGGATCTGGGGCCTGATTCTGGAAGCGATTCTGTGGGGCCTGGCAATGTTGCTGACACCCTGCGTCTTCCCGATGGTGCCGATGACCGTATCCTTCTTTGTGAAGGGGAGCGAAAACGCCGCCACTGGCAAGTTCAAGGCCCTGATGTACGGCGTGTTCATCGTGCTGTTGTACACAGTGCCCATATCTGTCATAATCGGATTGACCTGGGCATTCGGAGGATCGACGGTAACGGCGGACATATTCAACTGGCTTGCAACCCACTGGCTGCCCAACATCATCTTCTTTGTGGTATTCATGCTCTTTGCGGCATCCTTCTTCGGGGCATTCGAGATCACTCTGCCGTCGAAGTTGGTGAATTCATCTGACAAGAAATCAGACAAGGCAGGCCTTGCAGGGGTGTTCTTCATGGCCCTTACACTGGTGCTGGTATCTTTCTCCTGCACAGGCCCCATAGTCGGCACGGTTCTTATAAAATCCACTTCCGGAGAATTCTGGACTCCGATGGTGACCATGCTTGCTTTCAGCATTGCATTTGCCCTTCCGTTCACTTTGCTGGCGCTTTTCCCGTCTCTGCTGAAGAATCTCCCCAAGAGCGGCGGCTGGCTCAACAGCGTGAAAGTGGTGCTCGGCTTCATCGAGGTGGCACTTGGATTCAAGTTCCTCAGCGTTGCAGACCAGACTTATCACTGGGGCATTCTGGACCGAGAAGTCTATCTGGCAATCTGGATAGTGTGTTTTACTATGCTTGGCTTCTATCTGCTTGGCAAACTTCGCTTCAAATATGACGATGAGGTTAAACATATAGGCATCACGCGCCTCACCCTTGCCATTGCGACGTTCTCGTTCGTGGTTTATATGATTCCCGGCATGTTCGGAGCGCCCCTGAAGGCTCTTTCGGGCTATCTGCCTCCACTTGAAACGCAGGATTTCGTCATCTCCTCGTATGCGTCTGAAACTCCCTCAAGGGGAGAATCTGCCGCCTACGGCATTATCAAGATGCCCCACGGGTTGAGCGCGTATGGAACTATCGAGGAGGCGCTGGCGGCTGCGAAGGAGAGCGGACGGAAGGTGTTTGTAGACATTACCGGCCACGGATGTGTGAATTGCCGCGAGATGGAGGCCAGGGTATGGTCCGATCCGCAGGTGCTGGAGCAACTCCAGAGTTTCGTAATGGTGGCATTATACACCGATGACAAGCAGAAACTGCCAGAGAACCAGTGGCTTACAACTCCTGATGGAAAGGTTTTGAAAGATGTTGGCAGGGTGAATAGCTATATCGCGCGCACCCGTTTTGGAGTGAATGCTCAGCCGAACTACTTTATCTTGGATTCGGATGGCAAGATCCTGGCTGGTCCCCGTGGATACGACCTTTCCGTCCCCGGTTTTCTCCACTTCCTCTCTTTGAGCGATGTTCCAATTGAACTGAACTGACAGCTCATATTGGTGCGAAATAGGTCAATAATCTAATGCATGAAAAAGGCTATTGTTTTTATAGCATTGGGGCTGCTGGTGTTATCTTGCAATAAAGGTAACCATCTGCCGCATACGGATAGGACCAAGGATCTGGTGGCTGAACTTCTTTCCGTTCTGGACAGTATGGACGTTTATGCGGCGAAGAAAGAAGCGGAAATAGAGGCATTAAAGAAATGTCTCCCAGGTAAAACAGTAGATGATTGCATCGATTTGTATTATGACATAGCGATGTCATTCTCCAACAATTCGGCGGATTCTGCCTTGGTATACATGGAAAAGGCTGCTCAGCTGGCACAGGAATCCGGGAGGGATTCGCTTTCAATCAAAACACAGATTCTCCTTGCGACCTTGCTCTCGAATTATGGGTATTATATTGAAGCTAATGAGACTATTTCATCAGTACCCAGGGAAAAGCTAGCTGGTAATCTTCTGGACAATTATTATCATTCTAGAGCGCTGCTCTATCAGAATTTATATACCGATTTTAACGTTCCTGAGTCTTTTGGAAAGATATATCGTGAGAAATTCAACATCTATAGGGATTCCCTGATGATGGTCGCGGATACTATGAGTATACTCTATTTGCGTAGTATCGAGAGAAAGGAAGCAAGAGCTGGGAATTACGATGAGGCCAGAAGATACAATGATATACGCAGGTCCATCATTGAAGATAAGCATTCGGCTGCATATGCTACATGTCTCTATGACCGTTTTGCCATTGCTTATTTATATGAACGAAAACTAACAGGAGATGCTGTGGATAATCTTCTTGAATCTGCCATAATCGAGGTGGAGAATAGTAATCAAGATATTGCATCTCTTTTGAGAGTGGAGTCGCTGCTTCATGGCAACAGTGAGATAGAAGCGGCAAAAAAGATTTCAGATTACTATTTCTCCTCACTCCAACGGTTTGGCTCTAAAAAGCGCGTGGTTGACGGAGTTGATCAGACTATAAAGATTAATGACAGTAATACAAAACTCATACAGAAAAGGAACAGGGAGCTATGGATTTCTTTAACGATAATCTCCTTACTATTGCTTTTCATAATTTATGCGTTGCTGCAAATCAATCATTCCCGCTTGAAGATTATTTCACTAAAGAATAATCTGGAACGTTCAGACAAAATATCGAAAAGCTACATAGGCGTAGCCTTCCAACTTTACTCATCGTACATTAAACGTTTGGACATATTCCGAACAAAGATTAACTCCAGCCTCAGGAAAGGGTATACCGAGCAAGCTCTGGAACTGACATGTCCATCTGGTGAAATTGCTTCGGAAGAAAGGCGGGAATTGTTCAATAATTTTGACCGGGCCTTCGTGGATATTTTCCCTGATTTCATTGAGGTTGTAAATACCTGTCTCAAGCCGGAACAGATAATTGTTCCCAAGCGCACAGAGATTCTAAGCAACGAACTCCGTATACTGGCTCTGATAAAACTTGGCATTAAAGATAACACTGAAATTGCCGGAATGCTGCATTGCTCAGTTAAGACAGTTCAAAACCTCAGGTCTATACTCAAGGCCCGTCTTGCTATCCCAGAAGAAGAGTTCAACAGCATTATTTCTTTGCTTTAAGATAAATTATCTTTTCCCGATTTCTATTTTTAAAAGTATTTAATTTGCTGATAATCAGCATTAAACTACATCCCGAATCATTTCATTATTCCCGTTTTTTTCCGGAGCGATAGACGCCCCGTTTTTTTTTATAGCTTTGCTCTAAAAGAGATGCAAAGTGAATGAGATGAACAAGTTTATTCTGTTAATAGTTTTCTCGCAAGCTCTCGTGTGTGCATGCGTGAAAAACAATGGTAATGGGCCTGATAATCCGCAGAATCAGGATGATGTTATCATTACTGTAGCTACCTGCAACCTTCTCAAGCCGTCAACCAGGCGCACGGAAATGTCAATGGACAACCCAAAAGTTCGCAATGCACTGGCGGGGACCATAGGTGCTACCAAAGCAGACATCATAGCCTTCAACGAAGTAGATGAGACTCACATAAGTGGAGGGAAGTATTCCCTGCAGGCAATGTGTACATCCATCAAAGACTGGCAATGGGAACTCAAATATCCGAACAGGATGAATTCTGTAGGGACCCTTTCGTACTATTTCTCTGATGGCTTTGCTTACAACAGAACAAAATTGAAATTGGAGGAAAGTGGATTTGTGTGGCTTTCGAAAGAAGAAGACACATGGTACACAAATCCCAAAGACGCATACCAAAAATGCGGTAATCCGGAGCGTATACTCATCTGGACTAAATTCGCACACATCGCTACTGGCAAGGAAATATGGGTATTCCCAACCCATCTTCCTCACCCTGATCATGGCGGGGCTTTGAACATGGCAAAAGTCGTAAACCATTTTGCAAAACTTAAGGCCGGGGACTCCCCCGCAATCTTAATTGGCGACATGAACAGTTCCTCGGGTTCGGAACCGGAGGTATATAATGCTCTTCTGGAGTACTGGAAGGATGGCAATATCAACGCTAAATGGGGAACTATGAGTGGAAGTTCAGGTAAATATTACTATCCAATGGAAGCCTTTTCTGATGGCCATCCGGAGCGCCGGATAGACCATATCATGACAAGAAACTGCACGGCGTCCGATTATCGCCGCGTTGTCGTAACTTACACAATAGACGACACCGTGTGGTGCCCGTCAGACCATCTGACCGTTACTGCAAAAGTCAAGTTTTGAAAACAATTAATAATCAATAAAATAACCGCGTTATGAAAAAGTCTTTATTCTTATTAACACTTTCCCTGGTTGCAATGACGATTCTGTCCTGCAACAAAGAGCAGCCAAATAATGGTAATAACGGGAATAATGGGAATAGCGGAAATGGTGGTAAAGTTGTCTTCTCCGCCACTACTGAAAACATAGGACAATCAACTGATGCAGAAGCCTTTTGGCTGCCTGGCGAGCAGATTAAGATTGTTCTTAATAACGGCGAATCTATTATAGCAACGTTGATTGATGGCGCGGGGACTGCAACGGGAAACTTTGTGGGTACAATTCCCAGCGGTAAGACGGCATTATATGCTGTATATCCTGCGTATGCGTTAGATTCTGCCGGGGATAGTGCTGTAAATATCAGTATTCCTGATTCACAACCCAACAATCTTGCTCAGGAAAGGATATCTGTCAGCAAAATTGAACCTGGGAACAAAATAGCCTTCAAAAATATTAATGCCGTTCTTGGTTTTCAGTTGAAAGGCGGCACCGAAGTGAGTAAAATAGAAGTTGTAAGTGTTGACGGAAGCCCACTTGCAGGTGTAATGGCAATAGACTGTTCCGGTTCCGTGCCGGCAGTCGGTACCGCCAAGACCCCGGCATCCTCTGTTTCGACGACAACTTTTGGGGCCGGAACTTATTATCTGACCGTTTTCCCCGGAACCCATGCTAAAGGATTAAAAATTAAAACCTATTCCGGTAGTGAACCATACACGGAGGCCGGCGAATATGTTTATGAGATTAATACTTTGGCCGCTAACAACGTGTATGTATATGAAATCGTAGAGGTGATAGCGAGTAAAACTCGGTACGTTACCGTCGAAGGTGCAGGTACCAAGGATGGTAAGAGCTGGGAAAATGCTATGAGCGCGGCCCAGATGTGGAGTTTTCTCAAATTGGAAGACAAGACTTTGTCAGATCTCAACGGCTCGGTCTTCAATCTTGGTAGCGGTACTTACGACTGGGGCGCGGAGTCAACGTTGTCTTTCGCCGAGGGTGCCCGTTTCAGTTTCGTGGGCACCAAGGGTGAAACCATTTTCTCCGGCAACAATGAGCACCGAATTCTTCGTGTGGACGGCGAGGTTGATGTCGAAATTGAGGGAATCAGTTTCATCAATGGTCAGGTCCCGGTAGCCCCGGAGGGAGGGGAAGATGGAGGAGCTCTGTTTATTACTTCAGGAACTTGGGCGTTGAAAGACTGCTCCTTCTCAGGCAACAAAGCAACAAATGGCGGTGCTATTGAAATCACCGGAGGAACGGTAACAATCACAGATTGTACGTTCAAAGATAATGAGGCATGGAATGACGATCCGGAAAGGAAGGATGGTACGGGTTTTGGCGGGGCTGTCGATTTTGACAGTGAGTCAGGTACCATCATTATTTCAGGGTGCTCCTTCACAGGCAACGTTGCCTGGAGAGGCGGAGCCGTAGATCTATACAAAACCGGAAGCACAGAAGCGACAGTAACAGGCTCAACTTTTACCAATAACGGCAATGACAACACTCGCGACGGCGGCGCCCTCTATATTGGTGCCAGTACTTCCATGCGTGGCTGCATTCTGACCGGGAACAAGGCGAAGTATGGCGGTGCTATTAAACTCATAAATCATCACATTTCCATAGAAGGCGGCAGCTTTGTTGACAATATCGCTTCCGGAAACGCAGGCGCCATCTCCGTTGGCGAGAAAGGTAGACTTGAGATAGGTAATGAAGAGCCCGTCACCTTCCAGGGCAACTCTGCCGCCTTATACGGTGGAGCGCTGGAAGTGGAGACTTTCAGGGAGTCCCTTGGCAATAACATTCACAATGCCTTATTCAAGGAGAATCAAGCCCAATGGGGCGGCGCCGTGGCTGTGTATGGCAAAAGCGGCAAACTCACTGCTATGTATTTCAAAGACTGCACGGTAGAAGGTAACTATGCTACCAAAGACGGCGGCGCCTTCTATGTGGAGGACGAATCACTTATCGACTTGACAAGGATATCCATTGTGGAGAACCACGCCGATAATATGGGCGGTGCAGTATGTATCCACGGATGGAAGGGTGTTCAGGCATTCCGCAGTATTTTCAACGGCAATTATGCCGGTACCGGCGGCGCTATCTATACAGAAGGATCCAGTGAGCAGTATGCTTATCTTTACATCGATGAGTGCTCTTTCGATGGCAACTACATCAATAACAGGTATGGCTGTACTATCAATGTAAATGGACTTGACAAGTTCTGTATGAACAATAGTTCCGTAGGGGGCTCATACACTACAACCAGCAAATCATCCTATAAAAAAGGACTGAATGCGTCCTGGATAGCCATCGACGTAATTCAGACCTGCTCCAGCATCAGCAATTGTTCCATTATCGGCGATACCCGTAGCGGTGCGGAGGGTAGCGCTTTGACTGACAACACCGCCCTGGTTGGCGTAATGGGAACTGCAACGCATTATTTCACCAACAACATCATTGCACCTGAGTCTGACGGCGTCGCCTCCATCGGCGGAGAGGCCGGGAGCGAGGTCATCGACATGAGCTATACCCATTACAACAATCTCGTCAAAATCGGCACCAATACTGACAATGGCGGCAACGCAACCGGTGTATTGGCCTCTGCAATCGGCAACCTCACGTGGAGTACTGATACAAACTGCTGGCTGTGGAATGGCCAGATAGGTGGTTCAACTCCTTCTATGATTACACAGACTGCCATTCTTGAGCGGCTCAATGCAATCTGCCCCGAGTTCGTCTCTTGGTGCGGCGAAGACATTAACATGGATCAGCGGAATGTAGCACGTGGTAGCTCTTGGTGGCCCGGTTCATATCAGAATTAACAGAAATGTTTCAAAACCTGTATGATATGAGAAGTACTCTTCTTAAATTATTTTTTGCGCTCATTTGTTTTGCTGCTCCATTAGTGGCTGCGGCACAGAATGTGACGCTTGGCGGTGCAGTCAAGGACGCTGTGACAGGTGAGAGCGTAATCGGTGCTGCGGTGATGGTGAAAGGAACCACAAACGGAGCAATTACAGACCTTGACGGTATATTTTCCCTTAATGCGCCATCCGGGAGTGAAATCCTGGTCAGTGCCATGGGGTACGAAGATTACTCCTTTGTAGCTGGAAATGAAATGGAGTCACTGGATATACAGTTGAAACCCTCCGCTCAGTTCCTTGAGGAGGTGGTAGTCGTTGGATATGGTACACAGAAAAAAGTCAACCTTACAGGTGCTGTAACTGCCATTAATTTTGAGGAAATGGCCGAATCACGTCCGGTGGTCTCTATTGCCTCCGCACTTGCAGGCACCAGCGCAGGCCTTTCCGTACGAACGACCTCTTCCGATCCCGGGAATGAGTCCAACACTATCAGGATCAGGGGTACAGGAACGCTCAACTCGTCATCTCCGCTTTATATAGTAGATGGTGTAGAGAACAATATGAGCTATGTCAATCCTCACGACATTGCCACTATAACGATTCTCAAGGATGCCGCCTCTTGCGCAATATATGGTAACAGGGGAGCCAACGGAGTAGTCCTTATAACCACCAAACAAGGTAAAGAAGGTTCAGTAAACGTAACTTATTCGGGAAGCGTATCCTTCAACGGCCCTATGCACAGGCTGTCATATCTGACAGATTATGCCGATTATATGGAGATGATCAATGAATCTCTTTACAACATCGGCCAGGCGGAAAACTTTCTGCCCTCAACTATCGAGACCTGGCGCAACGCCAAAAAGGATCCCAACGCAATTGCCGAATCCGGATATCCCAACTACGTGGCATATCCCAATATCGACTGGCAGGACTATATGTACCGCAACGTGGCCTCTCAGGACCATAATATATCAATAACCGGAAGGAGTAAGAAATCCAATTACTTGATTTCCGCCAACTATGTGGACAATCCCGGTCTCATTTCCAATACTGCCGCCCAAAAATACCAGATCAGGGCTAATATAGATGCAAAGCCTGTCCAGTGGCTTACAGTCGGTATGCAGACCTATGGGTCCGTAATGGACAAACAGGCTGGAGATTATTCCACCGCAGTCAAATATATCAATCAGTCGACTCCGGGCGTTTATCCATATTACGGTGGATACTATGGTTTCCCGGCAGCCAATGAGGAAAGTGCGACGGCTTCTAATCCTCTGTATACGGTCAACGAAGAAGATGCTATAAGAACCTATTCGAGAATTAAAGTGTCCGGCTATGCCAAGATTGTATTTCTCAAGGATTTCTCCTTCAAGTCACTAGTAAACTACGGACGTCACTGGTATGATTATCAATATACGCCTGTGGTTCCCCAGCCGGTAAAAATGAATTTTGCGACTGGAGTCCAAATGACCACTCCGGAACTTCCTGAGAATATGGAGACATGGTTCAGGGCCAACGGAGATTGGGATTATACTATCCAGGAGACACTCAACTGGACCCACTCATTCGGACGGCATGAAATCAGCGCCCTTGCTGGATACGAAGAATTTTACAGCTTTGAATATTATCACAACGGTACAAAGAAGGGGCTTGTCGATCCCAGCCTGTGGACCGCCGATACGGCTGTAGAACCTATAAATGTGGGCGGTTCAGCCTCGGACTATTCTTCCCGTTCTTTCTTCGGGCGGTTGAATTATGTATTTGCCAACAGGTATCTCTTCGAGGCCAACCTAAGGTGTGACGGTTCATCCAGATTCGATTCGAAAGTGCGCTGGGGTTATTTCCCGTCATTCTCCGCAGGATGGCGTATAGAGCAGGAAGGATTCATGAAAAACTCTGGATTCGACCTCCTCAAGCTTAGGGCTTCCTGGGGAAAACTTGGCAACAACAGTATAGGCAACTACGAATACCAGTCAACATATAAAGCTCACAACTACAGTTTCAACAATTTGCTTGTCAATGGCCTTGCCGTCAGCGTTCACGCCAACGATGCTCTGCGTTGGGAAACAACCACTTCTACCGACATCGGTCTCGACATCGGAGTGCTGGATAACAGGCTCACTGCTGAGATAGACCTATACAAGAGGGTCACGGACGGTATCCTTTACAGGCCGACTGTTTATCAGACGGCAGGTTTGGCTACTGCTCCTATGGAGAACATTGCGGAAGTTACAAACAAGGGTATCGAGCTGACTCTTGGCTGGCGCAGCCATATCAAAGATTTCAATTATGGCGTGAGCGGAAACTTCTCCTTCAATCATAACAGGGTGTCCAAATACAAAGGCGCTCTGAAAGAAGGCTGGCAGGAAGATGAGAGCGGTGTACGTACCTATGTGTCCAATCTTGGAGACGTATCAACTGGTTCGTCAACCCGTATCCTTGAGGGTCACACAATTAACGAGTATTATATGCTCACTCCTTATTCGGGCGACGGATCATACTTTGACGATGAAGGTAACGTCATTATCAATGGTGGCCCTCGGGATGGCATGATACGTACGGATATGGATATGCTATGGCTTAAGGCTATGACTAATGCCGGATACAGTTTCAGGCCACAGCAGGGAATTGCCAAGGATAAGATATGGTACGGTGATTACATTTATGCCGATATTGATGGAGACGGAATATACGGAAACACGTATGACAACATCTTCACGGGCAAATCAACTACGCCCAAGTATACCTTTGGCTTCCAGGCCAATGCATCTTGGAAAGGAATTGACATTCAGATGAGTTTTGCCGGTGCTGCGGGCTTCTGGCTCTATTGGAATACCACCGGAGCCAATAATACCGGAACCCGTATCGGCTACAATATCCTTTCCTACATCGCAAACGACCATTATTTCTACGATCCTGACAATCCTGAAGATCCAAGGACCAATACCACCAGCCAAAACGCCCGACTTACGGGTAATGAAGGTAACAACCAACAGGGCGCAACCAGCACTTTGCACCTCTATAAAGGAGACTACCTGAAACTGAAGAACCTGACTATTGGCTATACATTCCCCGAAAAAACTGCCAACAAAGCCTTCATGAAGGGTCTCAGATTATACCTGTCAGGAGAAAACCTGTTCAATATTACCTCTTACCCGGGACAAGACCCTGAGATGGGCGCCGGTCTGGGATATGTGACGATGCGTCAGATTTCTATCGGAGCAAACCTGACATTCTGATAATCTTCAGTAAACGGATTTTATTATGAAAGCAATCAAATATCTTGCATTCGTATCATTGATTGTATTGGGAGTTACAGCCTGCCGTAAGGACTTGCTGGAAACAACACCTTACAATGCAATCAGTTCAAACAGTATTTGGACTTCATCCAACCTGGCCACTTTAGCAGTCAATGGCATTTATAATACAATGCTGGAAAACTCTGGAGAAGAATACCAGAACTCAGTTTCTCAGGGCAATTATTTTGGTCTTGATGCCCATACCATGTCGGCCCTTGACCCTACGGTGAGCCCCAGAAGCAACTGGTCCAGCACACACAAACTGCTTCTGGGAAATGCCTCCTCGGCTGATAATATTTTCAGCGTGGCCTGGAAACAACTCTATGAGGGTGTCTCCAGGGCGAACGAGGTCATCGACAATATTGAAAGCGTTCCCGATATGAAGCCGGATCTGTGTGCTCAGTATAAGGCAGAAGCGAAGTTCTTGAGGGCATACTTCTATTATAGGCTCAACTGCTACTTCCATGGCGTGCCACTTTATCTTAAGAGCACTCCTGTAAACGAGTTCACAAAACCACGTAACACTGAGGACGAGGTATGGGACGCAATCATTAATGACCTTACAGATGTGATAAATGAGCCTAACCTTCCCGGTAAATACAATGCCGGCGATCCTAACTATGGTCGTGCCACCAAAGGTGCCGCCTATGCCCTTCGTGGGAAGACATATCTTTGGATGAAGGAATACGTAAAAGCCGAATCCGACTTCAAAAAAGTTGGTGAACTGGGCTTCAGTCTTTTCCAGGGCGAGTATAAGCAGTTATTCAAGGAGAAGAATGAACAGTGCTCTGAAATGGTCTTTTCCATACAGTGTTTTGAGAAGGATACTTATGGCAACCAGATGAGTTTCAAGTATGGCTCCAGAATCACCAGCGGCAGCGGTTGGAATGACTTCTACGGTGACGCCGATTTCATCGATACGTATGAGACAAAGGAGGGAAAGCCGTTCAAGTGGGACGACTATATCCCCGGATATTCCAGTATGACACCCGCCGCACGCTCGGTTTACTTCCTGCGTGACGGTTTGAACTCCGGTAACGGCAACTTTGGAACCGCAGACTACAAGAGCCTTAAGAAGAAAATGTCTGACTATGGTGCCAACTTCTCTAAATATCTGGACCAGGGCAACGAGGCCCGTATCAAAGCGGTGTATGCGAACCGTGACCCTAGACTGCTACAGACGTACATCACGCCTTATTCTGAGTATCTGGGGGCTCCCAATGGAGTAGAGTATATATATACCTTGCGCTGGCCTTTCATTCAGAATGATATCAGCGACCCGTTCGATCTTCGTTCGGATACCGCAAAATATTTCTATTATCTGGTCCGCAAGTTTGTTTCCGAAGGGAACGAGCTTCTATACCGTGATTATTCTCCCATTGACGTCCCCATTATTCGTTATGCCGATGTTCTTCTGTCTTTGGCGGAAGCCCTTAATGAGCAGGGCAAGACCAATGAAGCCATTCCATATGTAAATATGGTTAGAAAGCGCGCTGGCGTTGCTTTGCTTAACAGCAATACTTATACGACGGTTGCAGGAAAGGACGATCTGAGGAATCGCATCCGTCGCGAAAAGAGGTGGGAACTTGCCTGCGAAGGGACTCTTTATTTCGATGAACTCCGTTGGGGTACATGGTATGACGCTAAGCTTTTCGAAGGAGCCGGCCTGAAACAATGCTGGGGTGAAGCGAGTGTGTCATGGACCAAAAATGGAGATTATTACACCAAGTGGCCGATACCTGCAACGGAGCGCCAGCTCAACACGGCATTGACTCAGAACGAAGGGTGGGTTGACTAAAATAATGACCAATATGAAAGAGAGATACAATTCTCCCCAGGCGATGGTAATCCAGTTGGATGGCTGTATGACTCCAATATGTATATCCGGGGAAGACTTTGAGATAGAAGTCGGAACCTTTGATCCTGAATCTGATACACCCCAGTTATTGATATGATGAAACATCCTGTAATTATATGGATTTTGGCCGTCATTGTGCTCGGGTTAACTCCCAGTTGTGCAAAGAACGATAGTTCTGAGGCTGACCACAAAGAAGATACAATGATTCTCAATGCTTCCGTCTCCGAACAGGGGAGTAAAACCATACTTGGTGTTCCAAACAACGGTGTATGCGAAGTGCTCTGGAAAACTGGTGACAGGGTATCTGTAAACGGAATCTTGTCGGACAATGCTGTAACGGTTGAGGAGAATGGCACCAAGAATGTTGACTTTATTATAAACGCATCGACGTCTGCACCATATAAAGTGCTTTATCCGGGCACAACCTCGGAGAATGTAATAAGTCTTCCATCCACCCAAAACTATGTGACCGGTAGTTTTGATGCCGCTGCTGCAGCATCTTACGGCAATGCCCAGAAATCAGGTGACAATTACTCTGTTCAGCTAAACAATTTCTGTGGCCTCATAGGTTTTGCCGTTAAGGGAAGCGTAATGCTTGACCGCATAGAGGTCAAAAGTCTTGGAAGTGAGAAGCTTCACGGTAATTTCACCCTTGCAATAGATGCTAGTGGCTTTACCGGTGCATTCTCTGGGGGAACCGCAGGAACGCTTGTCTACGACTGTGACGTCGCGCTTAGTAATACGGACACGTATTTCTATATTGCCATTCCTGCCCAGGCTTACGCGGCGGGAATTGAGGCTCTTGTATATCAGGCCGATGGCGCCTTTATGCGTCTGAAGTTCTGGGGAAGCGGTTACACTCTTGCGTCCAACAAGCTGGTCCAGTTCCCCAGCTTTACCTATGCGGCAGGACGTACTGAGAACCTTGTCTCCATCAACGACCTTACCGCTGAAAACGGAGGCGAGCCCACGGCAACGCCTCCTGGAATCTCCGTGGCAATATACAATGTATATCAGGAGGAATCCCGCGAGACAAGTGGTAAAACGTATATGTACCTTACCAATGCAAACGTGCGCGAAGCCTTGGGGACTGCCATAGCGGGTACCGGTGCCGATATCATAGGATTCAACGAACTGGACGCCAATTTCCAGAACGGGGGAAGTTATTCGCTGAAAACACTTGCGGAGGCCAAAGGCTTTACTGGGTATACATGGGAGTTGGATAATCCTGACGATATTAAGGATGAAGGCTGGTTAAGCCCTAGTTATAAAACTTATAACAATTATGCCAACGGATTTGCGTATAAGACTGCTTTGTTTGATATTGCTGATTACAATTATGTCTGGCTTTCCCATACGGCAAATAACACCTACTATGATTCCAGGTCATCTGCATATGACAAGAGTGGCAATCCGGAAACCACTTGTGTGTATGCAAAGTTTACACACAAGGTATCCGGAAAGCAGTTCTACCTGTTCGTGACTCATATGCCTACCGAGAAACATACCATTTCCGAGATTGAGTCCGATGATGAGGATGCTGTTGCGGCCAGGCGCCTGAGGGTTGTCAACAATCTCAAGTATTTCACTGCCGCCAAGGCCGGATCCCTGCCTTATGTCGTTGTGGGAGACTTTAATTTCGGCCCTTATATAGATACTAAGAAAACGCAGATTCAGCCTCTTTACACAGCCATGACGTCTGGGAGTTTTGTCAATGCCTATGATGAGGTTAATGATTCCGGAAACCTGTCTGGTTTCTACGTCAATTATCCAGGTACACAGACCGGCAGCAACTGGGGTGCGGACTATATGAAAAACCTGATTTATCCTCAGTTCCGTATAGACCATATCTTCCTTCACGACGGGTCTTCGCAGGCAATATCGGCCCAGTCTTATAAGACCATCCGTACCACTTATGATGTTGATGAAGATACCTGGTGCCCTTCAGACCATTTCCCGGTTGTCTCATATATAACCTTCGACTAATCACGCTGCCTTATGAAAAAGATATATACACACATTCCTGTATTTGCACTGATTCTTGTGGCAGCAGGATGTGCCAAGGAAATCGACAATCCCATCATAGAGCAGATCCCCGGAGAAAATGGAGGAGTAATAACCTTCACGCTCTCTGTCCCCTCGAGTCCGGAGACCAAAACTACCCTTGGCAGCAAAGACGGCAGTTCGTATCCAGTGCTTTGGGGCGATTCCGACGTGATAACGCTCAACGGGACTGCAGCCACATCATTCACCCCCGGTGACGGAAACACTACCGCCGCGGCTACGTTCAAACTGGCGAGCATCTCAGCTCCGTACAATTTTCTTTACTGTGGAGTCCCAGACCAGAGCAACCAGGTGTCTTTCCCTTCTACGCAGCACTATGAGGCTGGCGGATTCGACCCTGCTGCCATGCCGATGTATGCTTCCCTGGCATCCAGGAGCGACAATGTCACCTTCAGTCACGTTGCCGCATTGCTGAAATTGTCCTTCACGGGTGACAAGAAGCTTAGTTCAATCACCCTTACGGCTGCGGATGGATCCAAGTCGCTTTCCGGTAATTTCACTATCGGCGCCACTGCAGGAATCCTGAACGGCAGTCTTACACCTGCCTCCGGCGGAACCCCGCTCATTTACAGCTTCGGCTCCAATAAGCAACTGTCCAACGACCCGTTTGTATTCTATATTGCTGTTCCCGCAGGTACTTATGAAGGCGGTATTACCCTGGATGTGGTGGATAACTCATCCGGCCACATGACAGTAAAGGTAATGGACAGCGATGCCACAAAGACCATTGCCGCCGGTAAGGTGCGCGAGTTTGACAACGTGGTATACACACCCGACAAGGTTACCAATCTCAAGCAGATTAACAGTGTCGCTACCTTCCAGGAGTTTGTCGAAGCTGTTGCAGGCGGAAACAAGACGCTCAATGCACGTCTTGTCCAGAGCTCAGGAACCCTTGACCTCTCATCCATTGCCGCCTCTTTTGAGCCGATGGAGGACTATAAGGGGATCTTCGACGGCAACGGCAAGACCATCAGCGGCCTTACCAAACCCATGTTCGCCGATTTGATGGGTGTGGTGAAGAATCTAACGCTGAATTCCACCATATCCACAACAACTGACGATGACCTGAACTGGGGTATCTTTGCAAAACGAGTCCTCCCTTCAACGGCCATTGACGATATTGCAGGCCTCCAGAACTGTACGGCTCAAGGTTCCATCACCTGGACTCCTTCTGCAGCCATTGAAGGAGAAAACATAAACTGCCAGCTTGGCGGTCTTGTCGGCAACAACAAGGGCGGCTCCATCAGCAACTGCGCCAATTATGCCACGGTAACGTTTGCCGACAATGGCGGAGTCAACGACTGCCAGCCTTCTATCGGCGGAGTCATAGGTCGCACCCAAAAAGGCGGTGACCTCAAGACTCAAGGGGATATCTCCAACTGTGCAAACTACGGTACAGTGATGTCATCTGCCGATTTTGGTCAGGGCGTTTACATCGGAGGCGTTCTTGGTTATCAGGTAGAGTCGGCAGAATCCATGAGGGGCTGTGTCAACCACGGCCTGGTAAAAGTGACGTCGAACTTCTCCACCACCGGTCCGCTCCATATCGGCGGCGTCGCCGGTATTGCCAGGGGCTCGGTGGAGGAATGCTCGAACGCAAGTGACGGCACAGTCACTACTGAGGCCGGGGCTGTCGGGACCTATCTCTGCCAGGGAGGTGTAATCGGCCGTATCAATAATACAGCGGACACATATTCTGGACTTTCCAATGCCGGCAATATCAATGTGGCGGCTACCGGGGCTCCATCAGGATCTCTTATCGGCGGTATAGTTGGACGATGCGATGAAGGCGCTTTCATTGAGGCCTGCACCAATACGGGCGGAGCCATTGAATATACCGGAGATAGCGCCAGCGGTGAACTCAGTATAGGAGGCATAGTTGGAAATATGCTTCATGGCGTTTCTTTATGTACAAACGCAACAGCAATCAATGCAGGAGGCTCTTATTCAGTAGATGCAAGCGGAAAGTACTATTCTGTCGGTGGCATCGTCGGTCACCAGAAGGGTGATTGGGAACTTGTAGACAATACAAATACTGCAGCAATAACATTCTCCGGTACCACCGGCGGATATATGGCTCTGGGCGGAATTTGCGGATACACCAATGGCCCCATTCAAGGTGGCAGTAACTCCGGAACCGTTTCTTTTACGGGTTCATCCACAAAAGCGAGTGTACCTGTGGGAGGTGTTGTAGGAAGAGTAGCCAGCGGCTTGAGCTTTGACACGATAACCGGTGTTACCAACAGTGGCGCGGTCGTTGTCAATACCTCCACTCAATCCGGAAAAATCTTTTATGTGGGTGGTGTAGCCGGTCACCATCAGTCGGGAGGCTTCAATGCCACCAACAGCGGTACTGTTACCGTGACGGAGTTGTCCTGCTCACAACTGTATCTGGGCGGATTGACAGGCCTGAATGCTGGTGATATAACCTCGGGCTCCGCCAATTTGGCTGCTGGCGACATCTCCATCGCAGGCTTGAAGATTTCCAACGTGGCGTGCATAGGCGGCGTTACAGGAGAGAACAGCGCCATTGTGACTGCAAGCAACGCAGGCGATGTAGTCCTGACCTCCGGTTCAGCCAGTTCTTACGATATGTTTGTTGGCGGAATTGTGGGACGTGGTAAAGCAACGGTCACATCCTGCACCAACAGCGGATTGGTTTCAAATGACTGTCCGGTGACCATTTCAGGCCATTACATAGAGATAGGCGGAATTGTGGGCTTTGGTATGTCTGCATGCAGTATCAGTAATTGTGAGAATACGGGAACCGTTACCAATTCCGCCAATTCCAAGGGATATGTGTATTTGGGAGGAATAATTGGTGAAGTAGGGAATAATCTTACTAGCTGTACAAATTCTGGAGCTGTTTCCAACAGCGGAGCGGCAACAACGGAACTCTGCCTTGGCGGAGTCGCCGGTATTATAGATGCCATTACTTTGGATTCCTGTCAAAATACAGGAGCGATATCAGTTACTTCTGAATCAGGCGCTATCCGCGTTGGCGGTCTGGCAGGAAAGGTTGTCGGGACTGGCGCGTCTGAGTTTGATGATTGTGAAAACGGAGGGGGTATAACCATTGCTAACGAGAGCACCAAATCCGCACAGGACCACATTTCCGTCGGTGGAATTGCTGGTCGCGGAGACGCCCAGGTACTTTATTCATCCTGTACCAACAATGGACTTATTCGGTTGGATATGACAGGGACAACCAATAGGGCAGGAATTCGCGCAGGCGGTATCTTTGGAGATAATACCGGGAAAGACAATGATTGCACGGATTGTGTTAATAACGCCGATATCGAAGCGTATTACCAAGTGGACGCAACTCCGTTAATGCTTTATTCAGTCGGTGGCATCGCTGGTCGTATGGAGGCGCCTGACGATGGACAAGATGGTTCAGAGATTAATACCTGCACCAATAACGGATACCTGTATGTCATAAGCAACAGGGCTGTGATGGGCGGCGTCGCCGGTCAAATGGTTGGAGGCAGGATTATCGACTGCGAAAACACGAACCAAGTACGCTACCGCTATAATAAATCCACCAGTTCATTCGCCGTCGTGGGCGGAATAGCAGGTGATGTATGGGATCAGGCCCAGGAAATCACAGGCTGCACCAACAGTGGCGCAGTAACATCAAAAAGCCTTACCGGCTCCTCAGTCCTGTCCAATTATGCCGGTGGCATAGCTGGCTGGATTGAGGATGACACATCCTGCGCTGTGAGTGACTGTGAAAACACCGGAGCTGTGACTTGTAACACCTGTAGCGATAATGAAAATGGTGCGGCTATGGCAGGAGGTATCATTGGGTATAAGGAATCCTCTTCCACTGATAATAATAATGTGAATAGGGGTAATGTACTGGCTCTGGCCGTGAAGAACAGGGCGTCGGCTGCCGGTGGCGTGGTCGGAGCTCTTCATCATGGCACTCTCCAGGCTTGCTCAAACTATGGCACTATTGAAGCTGGTGAGAAATCCAGCGCATACAAGGACGAGGCCTCTACATACAATTACAGCCGAGCCGGATCCATTGCCGGCTGGTATAAGACGGAAGATAGCGCACCCTATCTGGCATGCGACGGAACCATCACCAAGTGCTATGTCGGCGGTGCCGTCAAGAGCAGAACCAGTGGCGGCTCACTTGTTACCATCACCTCATCCAATTTTGGAGGCTACATCGTTGGCATAGGTGATGATCCTATTGATTGTTTCTTTGCCGAATAAACCAGGGACAAAGCCCCATACGCTCTTTGACATACTGCTTACTGCATTTGGAGATTTGGCTTTTTCTTTGCATCTTTGCGAAGAGACTAAAAGAAAAAGGCTATGACACAGATTGTTTTGTCTATCCCCAACGGTGAAGTCCCGTTCCTGTCCACACTGGCTCAGAAAATGGGATGGAAATATCAGACCCGAGACAATTTGGTGGAGAAGTTTATCGCTTCATGTCCTAAAACGACAGACATCTCTGACGAGGAGATTCAAGCCGAGGTTAATGCCGTTCGTTACGGGAAATGAAAGTAATTCTGGACACAAATATCTGGGTATCTTTCCTTCTGGGAAAACGGTTAAGCGTTCTTCGTGAAATCGTGGATATGGAAGGATTGGATATTTATGTCTCGGATGAACTAATAAAAGAACTGAGAGACGTGGTCTTCAGACCCAAGTTTTTAGGGAAGATCAGTCTTGAATCGATTGTCAACCTTTTTGAATTAATCAACGCAAAATGCCATTTTATCAATGGCTACAAAGATACAGAATCGGCCATCAGGGACATCAAGGACCTGTATCTGCTTTCAATGGCAGAGAGTATTCCGGCCGACTATATCGTAACCGGAGACAATGACTTGCTGATTCTGAGGAATCATAACGGGACCAGGATTATTACTTTCTCGGAGTTTGTCGATATAGTCAAGAGTATTTAATACCTTAACTGAAATAATTGCGGTAAGCAGTACGTTCAAGCGTACTGCTTTTTTGTGTATAAGTGTACATGATGAAGAGATTACATATAGTCTTTGTACTACTTTCATATCTTATGTGCCTGCCGGCAACGGCGGCGCCGGGATATGAGAGAAGCATCAATGACGGCTGGACCTTCCGGAAAGTAGGGAGTCCCGCCGCAGAGACGGTATCTCTTCCTCACACCTGGAATGCGGAAGACGCCGTGGATGATATCCCCGGCTATTACAGGGGCACAGGATGGTATGACAAGACGATTCAGATCAACGACGACCTTTCCGGCAAGAAGGTTTTCGTGCGCTTTGAAGGAGCCAATCAGGTCGTTGACCTTTATGTAAACGGCTCCCATGCAGGGAATCACAAGGGCGGCTACACGGCTTTCGTATTTGATATCAGCGAATATGTTCACCCCGGGGCCAATGGCTTCAGGATAAACGTTGACAATTCCCATAATGAGGGAATTCCGCCATTAGGGGCCGATTTCACCTTCTTTGGTGGGATTTACCGCAACGTCTCGCTGGTCTTTGTGCCGGAGAATCATATCAGAATTGAGCATTACGCCAGCAGCGGAGTGTATATCAAAACGCCTGTGGCCTCCTCTGAGCAGGCTTCAGTTCATATAGAAACCCATTTGAGTATCTGCCGCCCCGAGAAGAAGTTTGTTCTGGAACATCTTGTCATTGATCCGGATGGGCATCAGGTGACATCTATACGAAAGAGCATCAAAAAGCCATCTGCAAGTGAAGTGGTCAAGATGGCCGCAGTAGTGCCTGAGCCACAGCTTTGGGATGTTGATTCTCCCCGGCTTTATTCCGTCGTAACCCGTCTTCTGGACAATAAGGGAGAAGTAATAGATTCAAGGAGAAACTCTTTTGGAATCCGTACATTCAAGTTTGACCCGGACAGGGGTTTCTTCCTGAACGGACGGCACCTTAAACTTATAGGGACTAACCGCCATCAAGATTATCTTGGGAAAGGCAATGCCCTCCCGGACGAGATGCACCTTCGTGACATCCGTCTTCTAAAGGATATGGGCGGCAACTTCCTCAGGGTCTCCCATTATCCGCAAGATGAACTGATATCGTACGAATGTGACCGCCTTGGAATCCTCACCTGTATGGAGATTCCGGTCGTGAACCGCATCGGCCTGACCGATGATTTCGCCAGCAACTCCGTGAATATGGCAAGAGAGATGGTTTATCAGAATTATAATCACCCTTCCATAGTCGCTTGGGCATACATGAACGAAGTGCTTCTGGACAATTCTCCCTGGCAAAATGGTGAATACGAGAACGGGAATTATCACAAAAAAGTGAATGATTGCGCCAGGGCTATTGATAGCGCACTGCGTGAGGCCGATCCTTCCAGGCTCACTATGATTCCCTGTGACGGAGACATGAAGAAATACAAAGAAAGCGGGCTTGGAGACATCCCTGACATCCTGGGATTCAATCTATATCACGGCTGGTATTACAGTTCTTTCGACAAACTGGGCTCTGCCTTGGATAAGATACACGATACATTCCCAGGAAAGGCGATCATTGTTTCAGAGTACGGCGCCGACGCGGACTCCCGCCTTCGCAGTTTTGAGCCGGAGTGCCAGGATTACACTTGTGATTATGCCCTCCAGTACCACAAGAGGTATATTCCTGTTATTATGGAGAAAGAGTATATCTCAGGCGGGGCTGTCTGGAATCTGAACGATTTCCATTCGGAGGCAAGAGGCTTTGCAGTTCCTCATTTCAATTGCAAGGGAATAACTACATCCGATAGGACGCCCAAGAATATTTATTGGCTCTATAAGGCCCTGTATGGCAAGGGCCCGTTCATACGGATAGACGGTTCGGATTGGAAGATTCGTGCAGGGCAGGAGGTGAAAGGGGAGTGCATCCAGCCTGTTGAGGTCTTTGCATCGGCCACAGAAGTTGAATTGTCCCTGAATGGTCGATCTCTTGGTACAAAGACCGTCAAAGAAGGTTCAGCTATATTCGACGTTCCGTTTATTGGCGGAGAAAACGTTCTGGAGGCCCGTGGCCTCGATGGCGCGTCAGATATTCTTCGCATAGATTTCAGAATGGTTCCGGAAGATATGTCAGAATTCAGGGAAATAAGCGTATTAATGGGTACGCGCCGCTATTTTGAAGATAGGACCGAGGGACTGGTTTGGGTTCCGGAGCAGGAGTATCGTCCAGGTTCATGGGGCTATGTTGGGGGAGAGCGTATGTATCAGCAGAAAAGCGGCGGCCCCCGTCCTGCTTTTGAGGCCGATATCATCGGCACAGACTTGGACCCTCTCTTCCAAACTCAAAGGGCCGGCTTGGATGCCTTCAAGGCCGATATCCCGGACGGGAGATACTTTGTTTACCTCTATTTTGCAGACCTTACGGGACCCTTCCGGGGAAAGCCTATCATCTATGATATTGGTAACGTGACTCTGTCTTCCGGTGAAGAGGAACGTGTTTTCTCCGTTTCCATAAATGGCACAACCGTCCTAAGAGAAGTCAATATCGCTCGGGAATATGGATATAATACGGCCGTCGTCCAGCGTTTCCCCGTGGAAGTGGAAGATGGAAGCGGCCTGGACATAGGTTTTATCAAGTCAAAAGGCATACCTGTCTTGAATGCAATAAGGATTATAAGAGTTCAATAGAATGAAGATTGTATTATACTTGATACTGATTGTTTCAATTGTGACTTGTTCTGGTAGAGGACAGGTTAAAACATCAGACAATACTCTAGCACCGGCTGCGGAACTCAGCACGGTGTCTGTGAAGGATTTCGGCGCCACGGGAGATGGCGCCACGCTTGATACCAAGGCTGTACAGGACGCGATTGAATATGTTGCCGCAAATGGCGGCGGTTTAGTGACTGTGCCCAAGGGAATATATCTCTGCGGTTCCATCTGGCTTAGGAGCAAAGTTGAGCTCCATCTTGACGAGGACGCTGTAATCAAGGGAAGCCCCAACATAAGGGATTACTGTGCGGCTGACTGCTGCCCCCAGAACGAAGCCGAAATAGGCTGGGGCGATTACATTAGCGGAGGCCATCTCATACTTGGAGTTGGTGTAAGCAATGTGACCCTCAGTGGGAAAGGCAGGATTGACGGTAATTCGGATGCATTTCTACTGGATTCTCAAGGCAAACCATATTCTAATAAGTCGCTTGTACCTGCGCGTCCGTCTCAGATGGTCTGGTTCGTGGACAGTAGTGAAATTACAATCAAGGATATAGAATTGGCCGATTCTCCTTACTGGAGCTGTTTCCTGCATAATTGCAACAAGGTATATGTTTCCGGGTGCTCTGTCCATACCCATAGGAAAGACTATCACACATTCAACGGTGACGGGATTGACATAGACCGCTGCCAGGACGTAACGGTCTCAAACTGCACCATAGACACATCCGACGACTGTATCACCCTCCGGGCATCGGGAGCTCATCTCCTTGAAAAGCCGCAGGATTGCGCCCGGGTGAGGGTTGAAAACTGCGTACTTTCCTCCAGCTGCAATGCCATACGCATAGGAGTGGGAGAAGGTCATATCCATGACGCAGTCTTGTCCGGAATCTCTATTTCCGATACAAACGTCGCCTTCAATATCGTGGGCGCCTACTCAAAGAGCGAACGCGGCCCTGATATAGACAACATCACGATACGGGACATAAAGGTAGAGGCCCAGGAACTGCTGCGCATCCATCATATGCGCTCCAAGTCATGCTCAATCCGTGATATCACTTTTGATTGTGTGAGCGGCACCGCCCCCAATGTTTCCCATATCTGGGCCAAGATGGCTGCCCCATTCCAGAACATAGTCTTTAAGAAAGTGGATGTTCCGGCTCTGTATGAACGTGTTAATGCCAGTGTTACCCTGGACGGTGGATTATTCAAGGAGAAAAAACTGACTCAGGAGGAACTGGATATACGCCGCGGCTGGATTGAGGAGGAAAACAAACTATTATACTAGATATGAAACGGTTTTTCACAACCTTATTTTTCCTTGGTGTAGCAATTGCTTCTTTTGCACAGTTGTCTCCCGAGATGGAAGCTTATCTGCGATCCAACCCCAGGCGGGCCGCAGGCGTTATACACGCTTATGAGTTTTCTCCTATTAAGGATACTCCGGCGCCCGCTGGTTTTAAGCCTTTCTATATCAGCCACTACGGCCGGCACGGTTCGCGTTCCCACTCATCAGACAAACCTTATGTGCTGCTTAGAAATTGCCTGCAGACTGCAAAGGAAGAGGGAATCCTCACCCAATCCGGGGATTCACTTTTGACTTGTGCAATACAGATGATCGGGCTGCACAATGGTATGGATGGCCGTCTAACACCCAGGGGAGCACGAGAGCATGAACTTATTGCCCAAAGGATGTATAAGCGTTATTCGCGCGTGTTCAAGAGAGGGGAAGTGCACGTGATTTCCTCGGATGTGCCTCGCTGCCTGGTGAGCATGGCGGCGTTTACCTCCTCGCTTAGGGCTTGCAAGAGAGACCTCCCCATCACTTGGGATTGTGGTGTCGTGTACCAGCGTGTAATCACCCTCAATAGCCCCAAAGCTATTAAGCAGAAGGGTTATGATGACTCCCATAGCTCTTTGACAGACATCCCCATTGATACATCGGCCATTTATTCCAGATTTTTTACGGATACAAGAAGGGGAAGACAACTTACAGGAAAGCCAAAGCATTTTATCTCCGCCATTTTTAACCTGGCCCGTTTTACTGAAGCTTATGATATTGAGGATAATCGCTACAGTTTCCTCCCGTGGGAAGCTGTAGAGACTGCGTATGCACGTCATGCCCTCCAGAGCTATCTTTCGTATTGCAACTCGGTTCCTTATGGCGACGAGGCTCTGAGTGAAGTTGGCGTTTTGGCCGATATGATGGTCAAGAAGGCCGATGAGGCCATTGCCGGAGCTCCCGTTGCAGCGGACCTCATCTTCGGGCACGACCTGCCTTTTATGTGCCTTTGTTCTTTTCTTGGCCTGGAAGGATTCGGATACCCAAGACTTACGGCAGAAGAAGCGTACAGCAGCTGGCCCGGCGCCAAACTCTGCACATTTGCCTCCAACCTTCAAATGATATTTTACAAGAACCGTAAGGGTGATGTCTTGGTCAAGTTCCTGGTGAACGAGCAGGAAACCCCTGTCCCGGAAATAGATTCATTCTCCGGTCCATATTACCGCTGGGATGATGTAAAGAGATATATTGAAAACAAATAACAATAAAACTAGTGTATTATGAAAAAAGAGTATGAAAAGCCCGACGTGCAGACGGTCCCATTAAGTATGGAGTCCGGAATCTGCCAGACAAGTAATGGAGTATTGGAAACAATTATTATTACAGACCCGTATGCGGGTGCTGATCTTGGTTAAGTTATGGAGGATTGTGCTATGAAAAAGATTTCTTTTGCATTTATGTGCGCAGCATGCGCCCTTACGCTTTTCTCCTGCCAGAAGGAAGTAAACGCTCCGGAAGAGGAGATTACTGTTGAGCCTCAAGAGGAAGTGATTCCGGAAGGCTATACTCAGTTAACACTCAGTGCTGTAAGCGATGAAACCAAGACCACGCTGGACGGCACAACCGTAAAATGGGCCACCGGTGACAAGATTAAGGTTTATTGCAGCGATGCGTCTGCTTACGATTTCACACTTGTAGGTGAAGGCGGAAGCGCTACAGGTGATTTCTCCGGACTTGTCCCGAGCGGAAAGACGGCACTATATGCCGTGTACCCTAAAGATCAGTTCTCTTCTGTCAGCAGCACAACGGTCAATGTAACTATACCTGCTGCACAGGAAGGAATCTTCGGTAAAGGAAACATTGCCGTGGCAAAGATTGATGCGGAGACCCATAACATGGCTTTTAAGAACGTTAATGCTTTTGTGGGATTCACTGTTGGTGCCGATATCACCAAGGTGGTTGTTTCAAGCGTAGGCGGGCAGAATCTGTCCGGAACGCTGGCAGTCGACTGCTCGGGAGAGAACCCCACGGCTGGAGATTTGTCGGAGGGCGGATCCAGTATAACCGTCACGTTCCCTTTTGGCACCGGCGGCACCTATTATATTGCCATTGCCCCGGGCATTACGCATTCCAAGGGGTTGCTGCTTACATGGTACAATGGAGAAGATGTAACGGGAACATACTGGCTTAACAAGGCGATCACTACTGCCGCCAACAATGTCTATGATATGGAGACTGTATCTGCCAATGGCAAATACTATGTAACAGTAGATGGCACAGGTAAGAAAAACGGAATGAACTGGGAGAATGCCTGGAGTGCCAGCCAATTCTGGAGCAAACTTCATACCGGAGGAACAGATGCAGCTATGGATAACGCCAAACTGGCCAACATAAACGGGGCCACCTTCCATCTTGCGGCCGGCACCTACAATTGGGGCATAGGAGCGGCAATCAACATTGATGCAGGCGAGACAATTTCTTTTACCATCAAGGGTGAGAGTGGCACCATTTTCACTGGAGATGATGATAACGATGGAACTGGTGACCATCGTATCCTGTCTTTGGGAGGCAATATGAATGTCACTTTTGATGGGATTAGCTTCGTGAAAGGTAAAGTCACTGATGATAATGGCGGTGCTTTGAACATTGCAAGTAGCGGCACATGGCTATTCAAGGGTTGCACATTCTCAGACAATAAAGCGACTAAGGATAGCGAAAACACTCATGGCGGAGCAATCTATTCAGCGCAAAGCATTGAAATAGAAGAATGCACGATGTCCAACAACGGAGCATCTTACGGTGCTTGCGTTGCAGTAAGTGGAAACGGGAAAATAGCTGTTGTTAAAGGCGGGACATTCCAGAATAATGCTGCAGCTGGTAATGGCGGTGCCATACAAGTTGAGAACGGTGCTTATTTGGAAATAAATGATGATGGTGTTTTAACGACGAATTTCCTTAATAATACGGCTGTTATTTATGGCGGAGCGCTGGATATAGAGACAAATATAAAGAAAGGCGAGACCAACGTAATTAAAAATGCTGTTTTCAAAGGCAACCAGTCTGCGTATGGCGGAGCCGTTGAAGTATATGGCGGTGCTGATAGAACAACGAAGGCTAATTTTAATAACTGTACTTTCGGTGGAACAGGAGACGGAGAAGCGAATCAATCTACTGGAGATGGTGATGGCGTTGGAGGTGGTGCGTTCTTTTTGGAAGAAGATGTATACGTTGTTATAAACGGATCGAATTTTATTAATAATTCGGCAAAGAAATTGGGCGGGGCTGTTTTTGGGTTTGGTGATGCTCATGCTATTATTAACAACTCAAAGTTCATTGGAAACCATGGTTATACAGGTGGCGCTATATATACTGAAGGTGCACCTCATAACTCGCCCAAGACGTATCCTATGTTTGAGATTGACGAGTGCTCTTTTGATGCAAATTATGTTTCAAGCACAGGATGTGCAATCAATGTCAATGGTATAAACAGTTTCTGTATGAACAACAGTTCAATTAGAGGCTCATACCAGGTGGCATCGAAGAAACCTAGTGGCGCAACGCTTTCCTGGGTGGCTATAGATGGCATCCAGGATGGCGGTTATTCCAGCATCAGCAACTGCTCCATCATTGGTGATACTCAATATAGTAAAACTGCAGGAGGCTCTTTGAGTACGGTTACAGGATCTTCCCTTATTTGGATTTGGGGTACCAAGACGTATTATTTTACCAATAGCATCATTGTCCCGAATGATTCGGAAGTGGGCTCTATAAAATGCAATGATTCTGGTGCATCTATAAATCTAGCCTATACTCATTATGATGATGTGTCTGCTACTACAGTCACTGACAATGGTAATTGTCAAAGCGGTCTAACATTAAGTACGATTGGTAGTCTGAATTGGAATTCAGGCGGATATTGGACATGGAATGGAGAAATATCCGGATCATCCACGTATTCTAAGATTTCGGCATCGGATTTCTCCACCAGGCTTTCGAATATCAATACTCGTATTGTTTCGTTCCTTAGCACCGATATCACCCTTGACCAGCGTAGAGAGCCCCGTGGCAACGATGATTGGTGGCCCGGAGCATATCAGAATTAGCATCTTATGAGAAAGATTATCCTCATAACAGCAGCGATTCTGCTTACAAACATCGCATTCGCTCATCCCTATATCATAACCCAAAGTGACAAGGACCGCGCGGCGGAGATAGTGAGCAAGATGACGCTGGACGAGAAGATCGCTTTCATCTCCGGAAAGGATGACGGGTTCCATACTCAATCAATTCCCAGACTCGGCATCCCTTCCGTGAGAATGGCCGATGGCCCGCAGGGCGTACGTAACAACACATACAGTACGTACTACCCCTGCGGGATAGGCCTAGCTGCAAGCTTCAACCGTGACGTGGCCAAAGGCGTGGGCGACGGCATCGGCTACGATGCCACCGCCCGCGGAGTGCGGATTATGCTCTGCCCCGGGGTGAACATTTACCGTTCACCCCTGTGCGGGCGCAACTTCGAATACTACGGAGAAGATCCTTTCCTTACGTCGGAGATTGCCCTTAATTACATCCAGGGTATCCAGCAGCACAGGGTGATGGCTACCATCAAGCACTTCGCCCTGAATAACCAGGAGTACCAGCGCCACCGCGTTGGCTCCGTGGCCGATGAAAGGACCCTGAATGAGATATACTTCCCAGCCTTCCGCAAGGCTGTTGAACAGGGTGATGTGGCTGCCGTCATGACCAGCTACAACCCCGTGAACGAAGTC
>JAFRSW010000010.1 GCA_017427385.1 Bacteroidales bacterium | reverse complement strand
GTTCATCCTGAGCCAGGATCAAACTCTTCTTTGTATATTCTTATATTACTAAGCTTGATTCCCGACGCTCTTTATAACAATTTCGTAAAGAAATTGACGCTCTCGATCTATTTTTTGTTCTCGGTACTTGCTTGTACTTCCACAGTCTTTTCAAAGAACTTTCGCGTAAAAAACCCGCTCGTTTTCCGAACGGGACTGCAAAGGTACTATTTTTTTCATTACCTCCAAACTTTTTTCCAACTTTTTTTCAATTTTTTTAAAAACTAAAAAGGCCCGGAAAATGCTCCGGGCCCTTAAAATACTAATAATCAAAGATTAAAGACCGGCAACCACAATAGATGCCAATCCAGCGATAAAGAGCACGAACATTGCAGCGAGCAATGCACCCGTTCCCTTCTTCGCTCCCTTGAACTCTTTCCAGATGAAAACGCCCCAGATTGCGGCAACCATGGGAGCGCCCTGACCCAGTGCGTAAGACACCGCGGGACCAGCAGCCTTGGACGTAATATAACTGAGAGCTGTGCCCAAGCACCAGATAGCGCCACCGAGCATTCCTACAAGATGGGTCTTGCAATTGCCTTTGAAATACTGGCTGTAACTAACAGGCTCGCCGACAAAAGGCTTTTTCATTACGATTGTATTGAAAAGAAAGTTACTTAACAAAACTCCAAGAGTGAAGATAAACGTTGCCGTATAAGGAGTGGCGTATGGTGCAGCGAACTTGGCTGTATCTGCAACCGCGTCAACATTACCCATTCCTCTCATAACGAAAGAAGAGAAGAAGGACATAAGAAGGCCAGCGCAAACTGCGAGAATAATACCTTTCTTCTGATCGGTTTTACTGACTTCTGAATCTCCTTTTCTTCCGGAAGCAATTCCGTTACAAATAATCGCAATCACCACAAGAGCAACACCGATAGCAAGCAAGGTTGGATTACCGGTATGATTGACAATGTAATTATTGATAACACCGAGAACCAAGGCAATTCCCACTCCCAAAGGGAAGGCAACCGATAAGCCTGCGATAGAAGTAGAAGCAGAGAGGAGAATATTGGAAGCATTAAAAATGATACCACCAATCATAATCCAGCCCCAGTTAGCAAGAGAAACATGTGGAATATTCTGGAAGAATGATTCACCATCATGTCCGAATGTGCCTAGGGTAAGGGCAAGTAAAAGGGAGAAGATGACCATGCCGATCACATAGTCCCAATAGAAAAGTTCGTAGCGCCAGCTTTTGGCGGCAAGTTTCTGGGTGTTTCCCCAAGAACCCCAGCAGAGCATGATCACGAAGCAGAGGATGACTGCGAGGGTGTAGCTGTTGACAATAAACATAATTTATAACGGTTTAAATAGTTTCAGCAGTCACAAATATATAAAAAAAGAGGCAGAACCGATTGGCTCTGCCTCTTTTTTTTAGGATTCATCCTACATCATGCCGCCTTCGGGCATAGCAGGAGCTGCGGGTGCGGGTTCGGGAATGTCCACGATGCCACATTCGGTGGTGAGGAACATGCCGGCAACGGATGCCGCATTCTCGAGAGCCACACGTACGACCTTGGTCGGATCGATTACGCCAGCCTCATACATGTTCACATATTCGTCTGTGCGGGCATTGTAGCCGAAGTCACCCTTTCCTTCCTTTATTTTATTAATAATAACGGAAGCGTCGACGCCTGCATTGGTAGCGATCTGGCGGAGAGGCTCCTCGATGGCCTTGGCCACGATGTGGATGCCGGTGGTCTCATCTTCATTCTCGCCCTTGAGGCCTGCGAGTGCAGCGGCTGCGCGGATGTAGGCCACACCGCCTCCGGGGAGGTATCCCTCCTCGACAGCTGCGCGGGTTGCATTCAACGCATCCTCTACGCGGTCCTTCTTCTCCTTCATCTCCACCTCGGTGGTTGCGCCCACGTAGAGCACCGCCACGCCGCCGGCAAGCTTGCCCAGACGCTCCTGGAGCTTCTCGCGGTCGTAATCGGAGGTGGTGGTGGAAATCTGCTTGCGGATGAGGTCTGCGCGGTCCTTGATGGCAGCGGCATCGCCCTTTCCGCCAACGATGGTGGTGTTTTCCTTGGTGATGGTCACCTTCTCAGCCTTGCCGAGCATGTCGGGGGTGGTGTTCTCCAGGGTGAAGCCACGCTCCTCGGACACCACGACGGCGCCGGTCAGGGTGGCGATATCCTGCAGCATCTCCTTGCGGCGGTCGCCGAAGCCCGGGGCCTTGACGGCAGCCACCTTAAGCGAACCGCGGAGCTTGTTCACCACGAGGGTCGTGAGTGCCTCGCCGTCAACATCCTCAGCGATGATGAGGAGTTCGCGTCCCTCGCGTGCCACGGGCTCAAGCAGAGGGAGAAGGTCCTTCATGGTGGATATCTTCTTGTCGGTGATAAGGATGGAAGGGTTGCTGAGTTCGGCCTCCATCTTGTCGCCGTTGGTCATGAAGTAGGGGCTGATGTAGCCGCGGTCGAACTGCATGCCGTCCACGACCTTGACTTCGGTCTCGGTGCCCTTGGCTTCCTCGACGGTGATGACTCCGTCCTTCTTCACCTTGGACATTGCATCTGCGATAAGCTTGCCGATGTAGCCGTCGTTGTTTGCGGACACGGTGCCCACCTGCTCGACCTTGGAGTAGTCTTCGCCAACGGCCTGGCTCTGCTTCTTGAGGTCTGCCACCACGGCAGCGACAGCCTTGTCGATGCCGCGCTTGAGGTCCATGGGATTGGCACCTGCGGTGACGTTCTTGATACCCACGTTGATTATAGCCTGGGCCAGCACGGTTGCGGTGGTGGTGCCGTCACCCGCCTGCTCGTTGGTCTTGGAAGCGACTTCCTTCACCATCTGGGCACCCATGTTCTCGTATTTGTCCTTGAGTTCGACTTCCTTTGCAACGGTAACACCGTCCTTAGTCACCTGGGGAGCACCGAACTTCTTGTCTATGACCACGTTGCGGCCTTTGGGGCCGAGGGTCACCTTCACTGCGTTTGCAAGCTGGTCTGCTCCTTCCTTCATCTTGGAGCGGACGTCGGTATTGAATTTAATTTCCTTTGCCATAATTAATGTGTTTTATAGATTCCTTCGCTTCGCTCGGAATGACATTATAATATTGCCAGAATGTCCGACTGTTTGACGATGAGGTATTTCTTGTCTTCGACGGTTACCTCTGTGCCTGCATACTTGCCGTAGAGAACCACGTCGCCGGGTTTCACCTCCATAGGTTCATCTTTCTTGCCGGGGCCTGCGGCCACGACTTTGCCCTGCTGGGGCTTCTCTTTTGCGGTGTCGGGAATGAAGATTCCGGATGCCGTCTTGGTCTGGGCCTCCTGAGGCTCGATCAAAACTCTGTCTGCTAAAGGTTTAATCATGATCTATTGTGTTTTAGTATTTTTCAAAAAGCGCCCCGTCATTCCGACGGAACGCTTTCTATACAATCAACCTGCGTGCCAGTGACAATTTGTCAATACTTGTTCAGCGGCACGCCGGCGGTCAACTGGTGAACCTGTTTGGCAACGTTCTCGAGAACCTTGGCATGGGCCTCCAGTTCGGCGATCTGCCCGGGAGTGGGAGTATCCGCCTTCTTGAGGCTGAGCGCCTCGATATGCTCGGCGCAGGAGCTCAGGACGGTGTCGATCAATGCCACGATGTCCGCCATGTCCTTCTCCACGAAGCCGCGGGAAGTGATGGCGGGAGTGCCGATGCGCACGCCGCTGGTCTGGAACGGGCTGCGGGTGTCGAAAGGCACCATGTTCTTGTTCAGGGTGATGTCCGCCTTCTCGAGTTCCTTCTCCGCCACGCGGCCGTTCACCTCGGGGAACTTGCCGCGGAGGTCGATGAGCATGAGATGGTTGTCGGTGCCACCGCTCACCACCTTGTAGCCGCGCTTGAGGAATTCCTCGCACATAGCCGCCGCGTTGGCGATCACTTGCTTCTGGTACTCCTTGTATTCAGGCTGCATGGCCTCGAAGAACGCGACCGCCTTGGCGGCGATCACATGCTCGAGCGGACCGCCCTGCACGCCGGGGAACACGCTGCTGTCCAGCACGGCGCTCATCATCTTCACCTCGCCCTTAGGGGTTGTGCGGCCCTGGGGATCCGGGAAGTCTTCTCCCATGAGGATGATGCCGCCGCGCGGCCCACGGAGGGTCTTGTGGGTGGTGGATGTGACAATGTGGGCATACTTGACGGGGTTCTTCAGGAGCCCTGCGGCGATGAGGCCGGCGGTGTGGGCCATGTCTATCCAAAGAATCGCCCCTACCTTATCTGCTATCGCGCGCATGCGCTCGTAATCCCACTCGCGGGAATATGCGGATGCTCCGCCGATGATGAGTTTGGGCTTGCATTCGAGGGCCTTGCGCTCCATCTCGTCGTAATCCACGCGGCCGGTTTCGGGATTGAGGCCGTAGGCCACGGGATGATAGAGGATGCCGCTGGCGTTTACGGGAGAACCGTGGGTAAGGTGTCCGCCCATGGAAAGGTCCAGGCCCATGAAGGTGTCACCGGGCTTGAGGATAGCCATGGTGACGGCCATGTTGGCCTGTGCGCCGGAATGCGGCTGCACGTTCGCCCAGCAGGCGCCATAAATCTGCTTCAGGCGGTCGATGGCCAGGTTCTCTATCTGGTCCACCACTCCGCATCCGCCGTAATAGCGCTTGGCGGGATAGCCTTCCGCGTATTTGTTGGTGCAGATGCTGCCCATTGCCTGGAGCACCTCGTCGGTAACGTAGTTCTCGGAGGCAATCAATTCCAGACCGCTTTCCTGACGGTTCTTTTCCTTACGGATAAGATCGAAAATTTGTAAATCCTGTTTCATATATAATTGTGGTTTTAATTTCAGAGTTTGAAGTTGACGGAACTGCGGATATCATCTGAGGCAGAGCCGACATGGGCGATGAATTCGCCCGGTTCCGCAACCCACTTGTGAGCATCAGCATCGAAGAAGCTAAGCGCCTCGTCCGGAATGTCGAAGGTGACAGTTTTTCTTTCGCCCGGCTGCAGGAAAACTTTCTTGAATCCCTTCAGCTCCTTCGCAGGGCGCTCCACGGAGCACTCGGGATCGCTTATGTAGAGCTGCACCACCTCGGCGCCGGCAACGTCACCGGTATTCTTCACCGCAACGCTCAATTTGCGTCCCTTGATCTTTGCTTCTCCGTACTCAAATGTGGTATAGCTCAAGCCATGTCCGAATGCAAACATGGGCTTGACCTCCCTGGTATCGTACCAGCGGTAACCCACGAAAACTCCCTCGGTGTAGTATTCGTCTATAATATCCTCGCCTTCACGGGGTATGCCAGGATATTGCTCCTCGTTGAACACGGGACCGTCCTTGAATTCGTAAGGGAAGGTAAAAGGAAGTTTGCCGGAAGGGTTCACGTCGCCGCTCAGCACATCAGCCAGGGCGGGGCCGGCTTCGCTGCCAAGATACCATCCCTGCACGATGGCAGGCACCTTGTCCACCCAAGGCATAGACACTGCGTTGCCGGAGATGTTTACAAACACGAGTTTCCTGCCGGTTGCGGCGAGGGCCTCCATCAGGGCATCCTGCCCGTATGGCAGGCCGTAATCCTCGCGGTCTCCGCCTTCGCTGTCCTGGTGACCGTTCTTGTTGAGACCGCCGAAGACTATAACGTAATCCGCATCTTTCGCAGCAGCCACAGCATCGGCTACCATCTGCTCCGGAGAACGGCTCTCGGTCAGGTCGAATTTTGCGGAGATGCCATCCTGCTCACGTGCCGCGCCGCTGGAATAGCCGCGCTCGAAGGCAATCTCAGCATCCTGGAAACGGGCTTTTAGGCCATCCAGAGGAGATATCTCATACTTCGCCTTCAGTGATGACGAGCCTCCGCCTATGGTCAGCATCTTTACGGCGTTCTCGCCAACCACCAATATCTTCTTCGCATCGCGGACGGGCAGCACGCCACCGTCATTTTTCAATAGCACTATCCCCTCTCCCGCAATCCTGCGGGCAGCAGCGGAATGCTCAGGGCATACGAAACGCCCGTGGCCGCGGCCTTCGGCCAGATTCGTGCGGAACTGCAGGCGGAGGATGCGGCGGACTTTGTCGTCCAGCTCGCCGGTGCCGTACTTTCCGGACTTGATGCCATCCAGATATGGCTGAGCCAGATGATACTGGTTATACACATTGGACGGACCGGTGAAGAGACCGTCGGTCCAGGTTCCATATTCCAGATCCAGCCCGTTGTGCACGGCCTGGTCGGTGTCGTGGCATCCGCCCCAGTCGCTCACAACAACGCCGTCGAAGCCCCACTCACCCTTCAGTATGTCCATCAGTATGGGCCTGTTGTGGCAAAGGTGCTCATCCTTATATAAATTATACGCGCCCATGACACTCCAGGCTCCGCCTTCTGTGACAGCCGCCTTGAATGCAGGAAGATATATCTCGTAAAGCGTGCGGTCATCCACGTTCACGTTCACCGTGTGACGGTTGATTTCGTCGTTGTTCAGGCAGAAATGCTTCACGCACACTGCCACATCCTTGCTCTGCACGCCCTGCACGTATGGAACCACCATTCTGCCGGCAAGATATGGATCCTCGCCCATGTACTCGAAGTTGCGCCCGCCGAAAGGATGACGGTAGATGTTGACGCCGGGGCCGAGCAGTATGGTTTTCTTCCTATAGAGCGCCTCTTCCCCTATGCTCTCGCCATAAAGTCGGCTCATCTCCGGATTCCATGAAGCGGCAAGACAGGTCAGTGCCGGATATGCCGTGCAGGAGTCATTGGTCCAGCGGGCCTGGCTCCACTTGTCCCAGAGAACCTCGGCACGTATGCCGTGAGGGCCGTCGGTGCACCAGATTTCAGGGATTCCCAGGCGTGGAACGCCCGGAGAACTGAATTTGGACTGCGCATGTGTCATGGCGATTTTCTCTTCCAGAGTAAGCTGGGAGAGGATCCCGTAAATCTGTCTCTCGATATCAGGAGCCTTAGGCGAGCATGCTGCTGCAAGCGTGATAAAGGCTAAAAGAATCAAGTATTTTTTCATATCTCACAAATATAGTAAATTTGCAGTTGAAATGAAAGACCGCAAACTGCTGAATATAGAACTTGGACGTATCAGCGCGGAAGAGTACCGCGCCGCGGAGCCGTCGGGGGTGGAAGTCATCCTCGACAACATCCGCAGCGCCCACAATGTTGGCAGTGTCTTCCGCAGCGCCGACGCCTTCCGCATCGACAAGATATGGCTTTGCGGCATCACTCCCCTGCCCCCGACGGCGGAAATCCACAAGACCGCACTCGGAGCGGAAGAGAGCGTAAGATGGGAGCACAGGAACGAAACGGCAGCCCTGGTGAAGGCTCTGCAGGCCGATGGATACGTGGTCGTGAGCGTCGAGCAGACCGAGCATTCGGTTCCCCTCGGGCAGTTCCGCCGCGATTTTGGCAAGAAATATGCATTGGTATTCGGAAACGAGGTCGACGGGGTTTCGCAGGAGACGGTGGACGCATCGGATTTTGCAATAGAGATTCCCCAACACGGCACAAAGCACTCACTCAACGTAAGCGTTTGCGCAGGAGTGGTGCTCTGGGAAGCAACAAAAGACAAACTTTAAAGTTTATCAGATATGAAAATCATGAAATTATTCATCCCCGCAATTGCGCTGGCCGCGCTTCTCTGCGGATGCACGAAAGAGTACATCACCAATGAATACTATCAGGGTGCAAAGGTGTATGCACGTGATTATACCATCAAACCTTCTGATTGGAAGACCCTGTATGCTGATGGTGATAAAATAGCACGGGAAGACAACTACTTCTTTGCAGAGTTCGACAATCCGGACATCACCCAGAATGCAGTCGACAATGGCACCGTGCAAGCCTTTATCTACACCATTTACGATGTTACCAACAATCTCGGCAGTTGGAACCCCCTCCCCTATGTCTATCCTCTTCTCATCGAAGAGAAGGAAAATGGAACCGTGGTCAACAGCTATATCGTTGGCGAGAATACCCGTTTCGATTATAACGTCGGAAAGGTCACCTTCATCATCCAGGATCTGGACGGCATCAACCCCGTGGATATCGCAAACGATATGTCAATCAAAGTCTGCGTCACGATTTAACATTTTAAAGCTATAAGCAAAGGGCCCGAAACGCATTTTTCTGCATTTCGGGCCCTTTGCTTATAGCATACGCTTTACTTCTCCTGCTCGATAGCAGCCTGTGCTGCAGCGAGTCGTGCGATAGGCACGCGGAAAGGAGAGCAACTCACGTAGTCCACACCGATCTTGTTGAAGAAGCGGACCGAATCGGGATCTCCACCGTGCTCGCCGCAAACGCCGCACTTGAGGTCTGCGCGCTTGCTGCGACCGTTCTGGATTCCGTATTCGACGAGCTTGCCAACGCCCTTGACGTCAATGGTCTGGAAAGGATCGGCATCGAGGATCTTGTTGCCCAGGTAGTCACCCATGAAGGTGCCCACATCGTCGCGGCTGAAGCCGAAGGTCATCTGGGTAAGGTCGTTGGTGCCGAAGCTGAAGAACTCTGCGGTGCGGGCCATGCGGTCTGCGGTAAGGGCTGCACGGGGTATTTCGATCATGGTACCGAAGTGGTACTCGACCTGCATGCCACCGAAGTGTGCCTCGACCTCTGCAAGAATACGGTCGCAGATGGCCTTCTGGAAGCTGAGCTCACGTGCGGAGATGGTGACAGGAATCATGATCTCCGGCATAGGGTTGAAGCCTTCGCGCTTGAGCTCGCAGGTAGCCTCGAAGATTGCACGGTACTGGGTCTCGGCGATGAGAGGATAAGTGACGTGCAGACGCACTCCGCGGTGACCCATCATAGGGTTGATCTCGTGGAGATTGTCGCCGCGCTTCTCTACTTCCTTCACGCTGACACCAAGTTCGTCAGCAATTTCCTTCTTCTTGTCTTCGGTCTTGGGAACGAACTCATGGAGAGGCGGGTCGAGCAGGCGGAACACCACCGGCTTGCCGTCCATAACCTTGAGGGTGCTCTTGACGGATGCCTTGATGAAAGGCAGGAGTTCCGCCAGGGCGGCGCGACGCTCTTCCTCGGTGGAGCTGAGGATCATCTTGCGAAGCTTGGTGAGAGGAGTCTCGGAGTTGCGTCCGTAGAACATATGCTCGATACGGAACAGGCCGATGCCCTCTGCGCCGAACTTGAGTGCGCGGTCGGCATCCTCAGGAGTATCTGCATTGGTGCGGATACCAATCCTGCGGTACTTGTCCACGATGCTCATAAACTTGATGAAGAGAGGATTCTCGCTGGCGTCCATGGTCTCGATCTTGTCGCCATACACGAATCCCTTGCTGCCGTTCAGACTGAACCACTCGCCTTCCTTGTAGACCTTGTCGGATCCGGCGAAGCTTACGCTCTTGGCGGCGAAGTTGATCTTCATGGCCTCGCAGCCTACGATGCAGCACTTGCCCCAGCCACGTGCCACGAGAGCAGCGTGGGAGGTCATGCCACCGCGGGTTGTGAGGATACCGGCGGATGCGCGCATGCCTTCGATGTCTTCCGGGGAGGTTTCCTCACGGATGAGGATGACCTTCTTGCCTGCTGCAGCGGCCTCCATTGCGGCCTCGGAGGTGAACACGATGGTTCCCACGGCTCCACCAGGAGATGCGGGCAGACCCTTGGCGATGACCTCGGCCTTCTTCTCGGATGCGGGATTCAGCACAGGGTGCAGGATCTCGTCGAGCTGGGCGGGAGATACGCGCATGACTGCGGTGCGCTCATCGATCATGCCCTCTTCGAGCATGTCCATGGCCATCTGCAGGGCGGCGATGCCGGTGCGCTTGCCAATACGGCACTGGAGCATCCAGAGCTTGCCTTCCTGGATAGTGAACTCGATGTCCTGCATGTCGTGGAAGTGGTTCTCCAGCTTCAGGCGGATGGCGTCGAGCTCTGCGTAAACCTCGGGCATTGCCTTCTCGAGGCTCTCGAGATGCTTGTTATGGTCGGTCTTGGTGGCCTCGTTCAGAGGGTTGGGGGTACGGATACCTGCAACAACATCCTCGCCCTGGGCGTTGATGAGCCACTCGCCGTAGAACTTGTTGTCGCCGGAGGCAGGGTTGCGGCTGAAGGCCACACCGGTTGCGGAGGTGTTGCCCATG
>JAFRSW010000009.1 GCA_017427385.1 Bacteroidales bacterium | reverse complement strand
TACCATAATGGGTTGAGATGTGATTAACGGAATAACCCTCCTCAAGCATTCTCATATACTTAAGGCGATCTTCAAATGTGTGTGTTTTTCGCATAACAAAAACCCCGAAAGTTTTTTGTCTAACTTTCGGGGTTCATGTCAGTGAGGTCGGGCTTTGGTGATAGAAGATGTAGATAGTTCTTTGAGTTTATACTACCACAAGGGGGTTGATGATTGTTCAGCAGTATTCTCGAAGTTGTCCGGGACGTTGTGGAAGAAATCGATACCAGTGCGCTGTTCTATCGAGTCGATAGTCGTGCGGAATTTGGAGTCCGTATATGATTCGCCGGAATGAGCTTCGTTGGTAAAGATGTATGCACAGCCGGATGCAGCCGTCATCTCGCCTGCAGAATTGAACGAGCATTTCATCAGCAACTTGTAGAAGTGGCTGGGCACGGGCACACCACTGGAAGTTTTTGAGGATTCGTATAACGTACCAACAACAACATACAACGTATCGCGACCTGTTGGCGCATGCCCGGCTACCGCCTGTTCCAGATTACTCCATACTCCACTATTAAAACTATCCTGCCACTGAAGAGCCTGATTCGTGTAGTAGAAGGTCTGCTTGTTACTATCAGACGTGCTGCCATTATTCTTGTTCTGCCTGTAGTTCGAAGCCACAAAGTGTCCGCGACTATAGTTGCTGTCGCTTGAACTCTGCTGCCAGTCATCACCGAATGCGGGATCCGGATTCCATGAACCACTTCGACCCACATTATCATCGGGGAAAACATCCGCATGCATCACAAACGCACTCCAAAGCGGAGCCTTTTTATTCTTATCCACCATGGCCGTATAGTTGCGTATCACCTTGCCATTTTGCTGGAAAGTATGAGTCACAACCTTTTGCGTCGATGTAGAAGTGCTCCATAAACGCCATTTTGTGCTGCCGTATGTCTCTTCGCCGGATGATCCGGTGCCAGATGCAGAAACAGCAGGAACTTCATAGCAGTCCAAATAGCCACGCGAGACCTGCCCCTCTGCCAATGTAGTGAAGGACTGAATGCTTCCCAAGCGGTCCACATACTTGCCTTGGGATTCATCGTATTCAACGACAAATGCCCGATAGTAATAAGTGCTGCTGGTGGATAGCGAAGACAATGATCCGCTAAACGACCCAGAAGAACTGCCGCTTCCAAGAGCCACAGTCGGCGTGGATGTAGTTGGATTCTGAATCGACGCCGACGAAGTGCCCCAATAGAAGCCACGGTCCGTCACCGTTCCAGTTGCCCCCGAATAAGAGCCCTGCAGGGTTGCCCCTGCGGAGCTGATATTCGTGGCCGAACCGGTAGTTACGCTTGCTGTCGCTATGGCTTTGGTCTTGAAGGATACAACACTGCCATAACGGTACTCGTACTGCTGGGCAGATGCATTGTATTCGCGCACGTAAGCCTTGTAATAATAGGTAGTATTGGGCGATTTGCCGGACAACTGTGCACTAAAGCTCCCGCTGGCGCCGTAACCTAACGGAGCCGCCAGATCAGATGTCAAAGAACTTTGGTTGGTGCCATATTTGAATCCCATATCTAGGAATTCTCCGGTTGCTCCCGACCAGGAGCCCTGGAGGGTTGCCCCTCCAGAACTTAGGTCAGATGCAGCTTCGGTGGTCACCGTAGCTGTGGCCGTTTGGCCCCCGGAGGTTCCGCCTCCGGATGAGTTTCACTCGTAGGTGTATGTTAACTCGAGTTTGGTTAGCTGAGCATTATAAGTTGAAGTACCCGTTCCGAGCATATATAGTTTATAACCGACACCTGCGGATGTTCCTGATATCGTAAATGAGCTACTCCCATTCTGAACAAATTGCCAATCTGCATCAGACACCTTGCCAGTATCAAATCCTGTTGACACATAAGCCTTAACGTTAGTTGACACACCAGAAGACGCTGTAATCTTGACAGCAGAAAGCTTATAATTTGCTATAGCTGGGAGGGTAATGATTGAAGCAGTATTTTCTGTTTTACCTGATTTTCCTATCATCAAATAGCCATTAGACTTGTAGTAACCCGTATTACATGAGAAAGCAAAGTCGTAGTTTTCATCATCACTTGCTGTAAAGACGTGAGTTCCACTCTTTGTTCCCGATGCTGTAGGGAAACCATCTGGATAGGTTGATGCCTCAGATAGGTCTAGATTGAACACTATATCTTCATGGGTGTCACCGCCTGTCGTTTCCGTTACTTCAACGTAGTATGATTCGCTCTTCTGCGTATATCGACCGCTAGCTCCAATAGTAAGAGTAATGGTGGTGGTACCAGCAGCAACACCTGTCACTTCACCAGTGGAAGAATCTACTGTTGCAACTGCGGTATTGTTAGACACATAGGTCTTCGAACCGGATGTATTATTGGTTGTAACAGTATTTGTCTTCTTCGCACCTTTTGCAACCTTCATCGGGTTTTCAGAAGAAGTACCAGAGCTGAAGGAGATGGTTGTTTCAATCGGGGCACTTGTATCCTCAATCGAGAATTCATCGATTTCCCATGTGCCAGCCTTCTCAGTAGAACTAACATACTTGAAAGCAATCTGAATATTCTTTCCTTTGTAAGCGTCGAGAGCGACACTTCCGGCCGATACAAATGTCCAACTCTGAGCGTCAGGATAAGTCACATTAAGTTGTGACCATTCTCCAGCAGCTTCCCTAATCCAGACGGAAGCATCAGATGTTGCTTCGCTAATGTCAGTAGTATTGTTGCCAAATTTATTCAGAGCGTGCTTGAATGTAAGAACTGGTGTAACCGCAGTTGATGGAATAGTCACATAAGGAGAGTAGAGCCAGGCTTCTGTTGCATGGTTAGTGTTGCTCACATAAGCAGATGCTTTCATGCCATAACTGCTAGAATAAGTCCAAACGTGTTCAACTGCCTCGTCCTGAACTTTATACCATTCTGCAAATCTCCCCTGACCATCGGCTTTAAAAGCAGCGGAATAAGGAAGCGTTTCGGGTTCACCAGAAGGCACCATATAGTCCGTGGGAGTTTGTGCGTCAGCAATCTCAACACTCTGGGCTGTGCTGTAAGCAGAATCATTGTGATTTGCATCACCGATTGCCTTAACGGAAACTGCATAGGCACCATTCTCGAGAGCTGCGGTCACGAAAGGAGAGGTTGCGTTAGCGGTCTCTGTTTCACCAATCTTCACAGTGTAGGAAGCGGCTCCAGTAACGGCATCCCAAGAAACGGTAATCTTCTTATCGGTACCGGCAGAGGCCTGTACAGTAGGAGCGGAAAGATCAGCCTTCGCAACAACAAGCGTGAAGGTCTTGGTAGTTTCGTTATATTCAGCAGAAGCAGCTGCCGTGGCTGTGATAACGGTTGAACCGACAGCTTTAATAGTTACTACACCAGCCTCAGTAATCTCTGCAACTGAAGTGGTTCCTGAAGTGAATGTTACCGCATTGTTTGCAGAACCCACTACAGTGAAAGAAGCATCACCATATACCTTGTTGACTGTCTCTCCTACTGCAACACCACCAATTGTCAGATTGATAGTCTGATCAACGGGATTAACCACAGCCGCATTTACCGTAATATTATATGTTGCACTCTTTCCGCCATAGCTTACAGTGACTGTCTTCTCACCAGCTGTCGTCATGTCAACCTCGGAGAACGTTGCACCTGCAGTCACATCTCCAGTTGTACCGTTATTATAATTAGCGGTCACGACGATGTTGTTGTGAGTGAATTCTTCGTTCAGTTCGAAGGTCTTCTTAACCAATTCAGTGTTTAGACTGATTGACTCAAGCGCCTTTTCTGAAACACCAACTGTCACTTCTGCCTGAGCGGGCTTGTAAGTAGTGTTGCCTGCATAGTTGACATAAATGGTTGCGGCGGCTTCGCCGGCACCTGCAGTGATGACGCCTGCATCAGAAACGGACACATTGCCCTTCATGTCATCTTGTTTTACCGAATAAGTAAGAGTTGCGCCCTGCACTTCAGTCTGACCATACTTAACGCTTGCATTGATAGTGGCCTGACTATATGCCGGAATAGTGCCTTCTATAAGATTGAATTCGTCGGCGACAAGAGCAATGGTTACAGTTCCCTTATCGGTAGAAACAACTATGGCATTGGAAGCATCAGAATCCGTGTAAGCATCACCGTCACCCTTTGCAACAACGGAGATCGTATAATTAGTTGCAAGCGCGAGGCCGCTGAGGGTTACTTCAGGATCTGTCACATTGACAGGGCTCTCCGCGCCATAGCTTACGGCATAACCGGAAGCATTTGCAACGGCAGTCCAGGTAAGCATGATACTTGTTTCATCAGCTGTGGCGTTTTCGGTGCTAAGCACAGGGGCAGACAGTTTTACTGCATCGGCCTTGCTGACGGTCACAGCTACTGTTGCAGTCAGACTATTGGATGCTGTCACAGTAACAACGGATTCGCCGATAGCGGCACCAGTCACTGTGAAAGTATTTCCGGATGTCCAGTTAACGGTGCAGTTTGCATTGTTGGATGCAACACTGCTGACAATCGCCTCGTTGTTTAATGTGACAGTAACCGCAGAAGACGTTTCATTAACCTTAACTGAAACACTCGCAGGATCCACTGAAATGCTATCTGCTTCACCAACGGCCACATTGATTGTAGCAGTTGCGGTGCCAACCTTAACGGTGACTACGGTAGAACCTACACCAACAGCGTTAACAGAGATCTTTCCAGAAGTAGGATCATAACTTGCGGAAGCAACGTTTGCCACACTATATTCGAAAGAGATACCAGAGAGATCCGTATCAGCAGGGTCTACAGTGAGTGTCTTAAGCACAGCGGCATCACCCATCTTCATGCTAACGTCACCTGCCTCCACGGTCAGGGTCACGGGCTTCTGGGCAACAGTGAATGTGCCGTCGTTATTATCAGTAACAGTATAGTGATCGGTATCCACGTAAGCAGTAGGATCACCCATGAAGGTGCCGCCGCGGATGATGAGTTCGCCCTTGGTGCTGTTATCACGCCTTCCAATCTTTGCAGGACTGATAGTCGATGTAAGCAGGTTAAACAGCTGATCGACATCGGTAGCAGTATAAGTACCACCATTGATGATAAGCGTTGCGCCCTTGGAAACCTTGATTTGAGGTGCAGTGGATGCATTGTCAATGGTGACGTTGTCGAGAGTAAGAGTCGCACCTTCTGCAACTTCGATGGCCGCGTTGACGGTAAGCGAAGCACCATTGGAAATGGTTACATCTCCATTGATGGTCAGAGTATTATTCAGGACAACCGGGTGCTCACCGAAGTTGATATCAGAAGAAATGCCTTCCGCATCGCCCATGGTTATTTCGTTGTTGCCACTTGCATTACCAAGGGAAACAATTGAAACATGATCGGTAGATCCTTCATAGTCGTTATCGACCACAACCTGGAAGGTAGCATCCGTAGTGATAAGATGACCAAGGAGGTTAGTACGATAGTTGCTACGCACTGTCACGCTAGACTTGGAACGAGGATCGAGTACGAGAGAATTTTCACCCTTCTTAACAGTAAGTGTTAGAGACACTTCAGGTGTGGTGGAAAGAGGTGAAGTGATTGTACCGGCTGTTCCATCGTTGGAAACGGTAAATGTTCCTTCGGGAAGAACAAAAGCCTTTGCTACCCTCTGGTAAGTAACGTTGTTGATGTCGAAGTTAACAGCAACTTCCGGAAGCACTGTGCTCTTGAAAGTAGCGTCTACAGGAGTGCTTGCCTCTCCTGTGGTCACATTGAACTTTGAAGCAGCCTGCTTCACAGCAACCACGGATGAATAGGCGGCATACCCCTGAACAGCAGCCTGGGCGACATCATCTGCACCAAAGTTGATCTGTGCAAATGGACGCTTGAGGTGAATCTCTTTGCTGAACGTGGAAGAATAGTCGGTGCCAGGAGTTGTGCTATCAAGTGTGATAACATCGAATGCAGTGAAGGCATCCCTGTCGGCAGCATAGGAATCGCTCGCGGTGTAATCGATGGTGATTTCACCGAGAGGATGATCCTTGTCGATAGTGCTTACATAAGCGGTTCCTTTCTGCGCCCAGAATACCACCTTGTAAGTCTCACCCTTAATGAGCTTGACCGTCACGTCAGCGGTGCCTGTAGCGGAAAGATCTACCGCCTTGTGGTAGTCTGAGTGGTCGATGGCAGTGTACGTGTTTGTACCTGTCAACTGATAGACACTGTAGAACAGTTTGTCTACAGCGATGTCGTCCAGTTCCGCCAAGGTAGTCTTGGTTTTCTGGACCTGATCGAGAGTCACAGAGTAACTCACGGTCACACCTTGCGAGGGATCCTCAATGTAGTTCGGCTCGCGTACGCAGGAGTTCGTGGCGAATAGCGTCACGACAACTGCAAGTGCTGAAAAAAGTAATTTTTTCATTGATTTAATGAATTTTGAATTGAACATAAGATAATTATATATAGATATTGAATTCGCCATCATATTCGGGGTCTATAACCACAGAACCGGAAATACCGTGCGTCATCATGCGTCCGGTAACAGTTGTGGTTTTTCCTTTTGAAATTGGTATTGTTATTTTATTAAGTCGAGTTATCAGTACTCCCGCCGGATCGAAAACTTCCAGCATTACATCAATGCTGCTTTCCTCGCCCGAGAACACGTAGTCGCATCCGAAATATACTGAACCATTATCAATAAGGCTTGCATGTCCCAGGAAAGAATGGCCGGTATTTGAATCAGAAGAAAGACCTTCACGTACGTTCCATGCATCCGGGAGAAATCCCAGATAAGTCACTTTCATCGTGTAAGAATCGAGATTGATACTAAGCGGAGTAATTGCATCCGGATATCCATTGACGGATGCGGCACGTTTGCGCAACTCAGTCAAATAATCCTCAATATCACTTGCATAAAAACATATCTTAGCAGAAGGGCGTGTCATCTCCACTATGCGTTCCACGGATGCATCAAGAGACGTCACCTCGTCCATCGGGGCAAAATCAACCGCATAGTAGGATGCCATGAAATCACCGCCGGCACTCTGCCCCGGAGCCTGACGGACCTCTGGGAAATCTTCAATAAAGAAATAGTTGTCTCCTCCATCAGTTCTTACATAATCAGTCCATATAAAAGCACGAAAACGCTTGGGAGGCAGTAAAACCGAAACATCCCTGTCCAGGCTGGAATAATTATCATCGATCACTTCCGTTTTCCAAAATGGAGTATGTGACCATGTTCCTCCAGGTTGAGATTCATATAGTCCAAGAACTGTCCTAAGAGCATAAGATGGTGTTAACTGCAAAGCTTGAGCAGATGCTTTGGATTCGAATGTCAGGTCCTGATAGGGTGGCATTTCCTCATCGTAATGCAAGCGGAAAGTCATGAGAACATAGTCTTCCCCCTCCGGTAATTCATGTACGTCGCATGAACCGGCCAGAAGCAGAAGCAGCAAGGTTGTTATGCGGAGGAAATTCTTCATCTGCGCTTCCTCCCTTTGATTTCGGTTCGGCCGATGCGATAGGTCAGGTTGATCGAGGCCTGGTCGATACCGAAGTAAACAATCTGCTTATCTCCCATCAAGCGGCCGTTTGGCACGTTGTAGTAGATGTCGTACCAGAGTGGCATGTAGCCGGCTCCTAACGAGAACTCGATTCCCCATCGGGTGTCTTCTTTCAGGAAAAGAGGCACTCTGCAGCCAATGTTCAAGCCTCCGCCATACGCTGGAGTGCCTTGCTGATGATCCTGGTAGCGATAATCCCCGCCCAGGGCAATGTTATACCATCCGAAGTTGCCATGCAGACCGAAAAACCACTCTGATCGGAACATCAGGCTCTTGGTCCAGAGCCTAAGCTCAGGCTGTATGCCCAGAACGCGAAACTTTGTGTCTGATGTGAACCAGTCCAGGGCGCTGTAGTAGGCCAAAAAAGAAGCAGAGATCTTATTGGCAAAGCGGTACTCGTAGCCAATGGATGGCAGCAGCAGCGGATAGAACAGCAAGTTCGTCTTCAGATAGCGGTCTGAGATACGCATCCGCCAGTACACCTCCCCCTTCTCCTCCACTGGCAAAACAGTTGATATGGGGGAAGGTGCTGTTTCGATCGTTTGCGCTACTGCAACCGCACTTCCAGTCATCCGGCTGGATGGAATGTCAATCAGCGCTACAGGTGCAGCAAGGAATTCTGGGACCCATGGTTCAACTGCTGCCTTCACCTTCACAGGCTCAGGCTCCTTCAACTCGATGTCGTACTCAAACACAAGGAAAGTGGAACGCAGGGACGGGAAAAGATTCTTGTACATGTAATTCCAGGAGGCAGTGCCCTGCATGCGCTTGAGCGCCATGAGGTCTTTCCTGGCGATGATGGCCTTCACCTTGTCCCGCGAGGGGATGCTTTCATCGGCATCCACCAGTTCTTCGAAGTTTGCCCAGTCCAGCTCAGTATAGCGAGTTTGTAACCGGCTGGACTGGAATTCATAGTTTTTGTGAAGGAAGGCGGCGATAGATTTTGCACGCCTGTTCGCCAAGTCGGCGTTGAGAGAGCGCGACCCTTCCGGCGATGCCGATGCGAGTATTCGCACCCTGTCGGCACCGGACATGTGAGAGCCAACGGCCCTGATGCGGGCCGCATTGTCTTCGAAAGATGGGTCGAAATTAGCCTTTCCCTGGCGGAAATAGACACGGACTGTGTCCCTGTGAACCAAAGTGCCTGCAAAAAGTCCTGCCGTGGGTAAAAATACCAACAGCAGAATCAATAGCAGGGTATTGGTTCTGATTCTTTGCAAAGTATTGCAAAGTTCGTCCTTTTGATATGAAATATCAACGTCATAACTGCCAAGTTATTAACAAAGGGGCGAAAGTTATTAACAATCGCCCCTTGTTAGTATGTAAAATTATTTAATTAGAAAATATACAACTCATGAATTTCCTTGTCATAACCCTCGTAGAAGCCGCTGGGCATGCCTTTGATGATGCGGGCGCCGCGGTTGGAGAGAACGACCAGCGAACCGTTGGAGGGATTGACGCAGAGGCCTTCTATCTCGCCGGCACGGCGGAAGGCGTTCATGGTGAGGAACAGCGATACCTCGGCCTTTTTCTGGATCACGTCATCCACGAAGGGAATGCAATAATACAGATGGTCGGGATCGCCCTTATCGGCATCGCCGTCGTCGCTGGATATCAGGATGCGGCCGTCTCCACGGCAGTAGATGCCCTGCTGGAGACCAGGAGCAGGATCGAGTTCGACCTTGCCCATGTAGCTGCCTGTCTGCTTGCTGTAGCAATACAGGTGGCTTCCGTTAACCCAGTCCGCCATCCACACAAGCCCGCGGGTGCGGTCGACCGCCAGCCCGCAGCACTCTACCTGGCCAGAATCGGCATTCCAGATCATAGAGCGCTTGTATTTGAGCGTAGCGGCATCGTAGATTGCAATCTGTATGTTCTGCCCAACGCCGTCCATGAAATACTCACATCCAGCGTAAATCTCCTTCTCAAACACATCGATATCCCCGATATGGTTAGGGGCGGGAGATCCGGCCGTAATGCCCTCGAAAGGAGTCTCGTTCGAAAGCACCAGTTCACCCTTCAGGGTATACTTGTAGAGGGCTGTGGAGCCCGACACATAGTAATACTCTCCGTCGCAGGCAACTCCCTGTCTGCCAGCCACTTCGATCACTTCCTTGAGAGGCAGCGGATCTTCGTTCTTAACACTGTAGCAGGCTCCCAGCGCAAGGGCACAGGCAGCCAGGACGAATACTTTACAGTTCATATACATCAGCATTTACTTTTACTTCCATATCCTCACCCGCTACAATCTCGAAAGCCGGAGCGGATTTATACATGCGGATGCCAACGACCTCTTCGCCATAGTCAGCCCGGCTCAACTGGTAAACCCTGTCCTCCAACTTCCAGTCAGCCGGACGCGAGTCGCGGTGGATATGATCCTTTACACGCAACTCCAGGGCCCCGGCGAATTGCAGTTGAATGGTCATCGCAGCGAAATCCCCCACTTCCATCGCAGGGCTCTGCCAGCTCTCCCCCGCCTTCAACGTAACTACCTCATCCACAGAAGCAGCCGGCTCGCGGCCATTGGACTGGAACCAGTAAAAATCCGACAGTTCTATGTCGACTCCGTCCATAAGGGCCCTCTGTTCGTGAGGTGTGGGGAAGATGGATGCCTGCACCCAGTAGCCTACAGACTGCACGGCAGCGATGTACTCGGCATCCTCCATGTCGTATTTCATGGTGCTCATGCCTACCCATCCGCCGAGGCCACGGAGGCCTCCGATGGTCTCCTTCGCGCTCACGCGACCGGGGTCCCAGAGCACGAGGCAGTTGGAGACACGACGCGCATAGCACATGGCGTGGTAGTCGGCATCGAAAGCAATCCAACCGTCTCCCAGTATCTTCTGGGCAAGCTCATAGCTCTCCCATACCTTACTGTGGAGCATGGGCACGATGCCATTCTTTTTGCACGCCAGCAGCATTTCCTCCAGCGTGGGGATGGGAGTGCGCTTTGCGGGATCGGAGGATTCCAGAACATAGTTGTTACGAAGGTCCTCGAACAGGCAATCCTTCACCCGCACAGGTGTTTCGATCTTGGAATAATCCGATGCATTGCGCATTGTGCGGTTGATGGTGCCGTCGTGCATGCAGACCATGACGCGGTCCTTGGTGTACTTCACATCCATCTCCACGGCGGGATAGCCGTAGCGCCTGGCCATTTCGATGCCGTAGGTGCTGTTTTCCGGGATGAAAAACTCGCCGTCATGCTCGCGAAGCCAGCATCCGCGGTGTGCAACAGCAGAGCTTACGCCTCCTGGAGTCGTTTCTGCGAATCTTTCCTTCACCGATATGGTAGAAGAGCAGGCCTGAAGCAAAATCAGGCCTGCAATCATCAGTCTTTTCATGCTTTGAGGATTGGATTACGTGCCGCTGTGGTTTCATCGGGCCTGCCAATGGGCGCATTGTGTGGCGCTCCATGCAGGATATCCGGGTCTTCGGCCGCCTCCGCCGCAATCTTCTTCATCACCGCGATGAAATCGTCCAGGGTCTCGAGGGATTCGGTCTCCGTGGGCTCTATCATCAGGGCCTGATGGAAGAGGAGCGGGAAGTAGATGGTCGGGGCGTGATATCCGTAGTCCAGCAGGCGCTTGGCAACATCCAGCGTGGTAGCACCGGCCTTGCCCTCGCGTGCACCGTCGTTTATGAGGCCGTCGAACACGAACTCATGCTTGCAGACGGTGGGGATGGGCAGCTTGTAGCAGTCTTTCAGCGATTCCTTGATGTAGTTCGCCGACAGGGTGGCCAGCGGGCCTGCCATCTTCACATGCTCGCGGCCGAGCATGAGGATGTATGCGTATGCGCGGAGCATCACTCCGAAGTTGCCATGGAATCCGGATGTCTGCGGAATACGCAGATACGGCAGCACCCTCTCCCCTACACCCACAGGGCCGCTTCCAGGACCGCCTCCGCCGTGAGGGGTGGAGAAGGTCTTGTGGAGGTTCAGATGCATGATGTCGAAGCCCATGTCGCCGGGGCGTACCTTTCCGAGCAGCGGATTCATGTTCGCGCCGTCGTAGTAGAGCAGGCCGCCCGCCTCATGAACCAGCTTTGCGATCTCGCCTATCTGGCGTTCGAAGAGGCCGAGGGTGTTGGGATTAGTCATCATTATACCGGCCACATCAGGCCCCAGGAGTGGCTTCAAGGCTTCCACATCCACCAGGCCGTCCGCTCCGGATTTCACCTCTACGATCTCAAGTCCGCATACAGCGGCTGATGCAGGATTGGTGCCGTGCGCACTGTCGGGCACGATCACCTTGACGCGGGCCGTATCGCCCTTGGCGAGATGATACTCGCGCATGAGCATTAGGCCGGTGAGTTCACCGTGAGCGCCGGCGCAGGGCAGGAAGGTGAAGTGTTTCATGCCTGTAATCGCCGCCAAAGCAGCATCCAGGCCGTCTATAACCTCCTGCGCACCTTTCACCGTCTCGGCGGGCTGCAGAGGATGAAGACCTGCGAACAGCGGATGCGCGGCTATCTCTTCGTTGATCTTGGGATTGTATTTCATGGTGCAGGATCCCAGCGGGTAGAATCCCGTATCCACACCGAAGTTCATCTGACTCAGGTTGGTGTAGTGACGCACAACGTCCACTTCACTCACTTCCGGCAGATCAAGCGGAGACTTGCGGAGCAGTTCGCTGGGCAAAGCCACTTTGCCCAGCGAACTGCCAGGCAGCGAATACCCAGTACGACCCTTGTGACTTAACTCGAAAATCAGTTTATCGTAGTACCTCATAACGCAATCTCCTTTACAACTGCTACCAGGGCGTCGATTTCAGCCTTGGTGCGCTTTTCAGTCACACAGAAAGTAACGTAGCCGTCGAGTTCGAGGGCGCCGAAGAATCCGGCATCCAGCAGCTTCTGCTGCAGGGTTGCCACAGGAACCAGAGGCTTGAGGCAGAACTCCTTGAGGAACGGACGTCCGGGGAATGCCTCCTCGAAGCGGCCGGTCTTGAGCAGTTCGTCGTAGAGATAATGCGCACCTGCGCAGGAGAGCTCGTTCACCTTGCGGAGGCCTTCAGGGCCCATCAGAGAGAGATAAACGGTGACCCAGAGGGCCATCAGACTCTGGTTGGAGCAGATGTTGGAAGTAGCCTTTTCGCGGCGGATGTGCTGCTCGCGGGCCTGAAGTGTAAGCACGAAGCAACGCTTTCCAGAAGCATCAACGCTCTGGCCGACTATGCGGCCGGGGAGCTTGCGCATGTAGTCGCTCTTGCAGGCAAGGAATCCCACATAGGGACCGCCGTAGCAGAGAGGAATGCCGAGGGACTGTCCGTCACCCACAGCGATATCCGCGCCCCATTCTGCGGGGGTCTTGAGGACTGCCAGGGCGGAAGGATCACAGTATTCTATCAGCAGGGCGCCGGCGGCATGAACCGCGTCGGCGATGCCCGTCAGGTCCTGGATGACGCCGTGACGGCAGATGGAGGGGACTATCACACCGGCAACGTCCGGGCCGAGTTCGGTAAGCACGTCCCAGGCATATACGACCTCGATATCAGGATACTTGAGGTAGGTCTTCACCACGTCCAGCACGTTCTGCATCAGCTTGGTGGAAACCACAACCTTGTTCCGCTTGCGGGTGCAGGCCACGCTCATCCTAAGAGCCTCGGCGGCTGCCGAAGGGCCATCATACATGGAAGCGTTAGCCACATCCATCCCCGTGAGGCGACAGACCATGGACTGCCATTCGAAGATGTAGCGGAGCGTTCCCTGCGAAATCTCGCACTGGTAGGGAGTGTAGGCCGTGAGAAACTCGCTGCGCGAGGTGATGTAAGGAAGGACGGACGGCACGTAATGGTCGTATGCGCCCTGGCCCACGAACACCTTGAGCTGTGTGTTCTTCTTGCCAAGCTCTTCGAAGAAATCCCGGACCTCCTGCTCGCTCATGGCGGCAGGCAGGTCATATTCCCCCTTATAAATGAAATCCGCGGGCACGTCGGAGTAGAGGTCGTCCAGGCTCCGGACGCCTACCCGCTCGAGCATCACGCGGATATCATCGTCGGTATGAGGGAAATAAGAAAATCCCGCCATATCCGTTTTATTTTGCTATTTCGGCGTATGCAGCAGCGTTGAGCAGTGTTTCCAGCTCGCTCTTGTCGCTCATTTCGACCTTGATGATCCAAGCGCCGTAGGGATCTTCGTTGATGAGTTCGGGCTTGTCTTCAAGTTCCTCGTTGACGGCAACAACCTCGCCGCTTACGGGAGAATACAGTTCGCTGGAGGCCTTCACGCTCTCGAGGGCGCCGAAATCCTCTTCCTTGGTGACGGTGTCACCCTCTGCAGGCACATCGACATAGGTGATGTCACCCATTTCTGCCTGTGCGAAGTCGCTGACGCCGATGATGGCGATATTTCCATCTACTTTAACCCATTCGTGGGATTCGCTGTAGAGAAGCTCGTCTAGAATCTTGCTCATTTCTTATAGTTTGTTTGATAAAATCTTTTCTTTACGGTCACGCCGGGGAATACCTTGTGGCGGATCTGAATGTTGAGTGCTGTGCCCAGGGGCGCATACTGCGCATCGACGAGGGCGAAGCAGATGCTCTTGTCGAGGCTGATGGAGTGGTAGCCGGTGGTGACCACGCCGACCTGGGTGCCATCGTCCAGCACAACGGGATAACCTGCGCGCGGGATGGCCCTGTCGGCGATTTCGATGCCGACCAGTTTCTTGGCAACGCCTTCGGTCTTCTGCTTCACGAGGGCATCCTTGCCGATGAATTCGGGCTTGTCCAGCTTGCAGAACATGGAGAATCCTGCCATGACCGGGGAGATCTCGGGGGTGAGCTCGTCGCCGTAGAGCGGGAGGCCCGCCTCGAAGCGGAGAGTATCGCGGCAGCCGAGTCCGCAAGGGGCAACGCCGGCGGCCAGGAAGGCCTTCCATAGGTCTACGATGGCCTCGGGAGTGGCGTAGATCTCGAATCCATCCTCGCCCGTGTAGCCTGTGCGGCTGAAGATGGCGCGCTTGCCGTAGAGTTCGGAATCCACAAAGTGGTAGAAGGCTACGCCGGATACATCCGTGCCGAGCACCTTGCATACGACAGCCTCTGCGCCGGGGCCCTGTACGGCCACCTGGCCCCAATTGTCAGAGTCGTTCAGGATGCCTACCTTGTATCCTTCTGCCTGCTTGAGTATCCACTGGTAATCCTTGTCGATGTTGGCGGCGTTCACCACGAGCAGGAATGCATCGGGAGCGTATTCCTTGTACACCAGGAGGTCATCCACGGTGCCACCGTCCTCATAGAGCATCATGCCGTAGAGGATGGAACCGGGTTCCATGGGGCGCACGTCGTTGGTGAAGATGTGATTCACAAACTCCTCTGCCTGAGGGCCGTTGATGAATATCTCGCCCATGTGGGATACATCGAAGATGCCCGCCGCGTGGCGTACTGCGTTATGCTCTTCTGTGATGGAGCTGTACTGGATGGGCATGTCGAAGCCTGCGAAAGGGCTCATTTTTGCTCCAAGGGCTACGTGTTCGCCGTGGAGACAAGTGATTTTCAATTGGTTATCCATTTATGCTATCGCCTGAGTATTTCCAGGTCCTTTTTCAAAATCAGTTTGGGATCCATCATCGCAACCTTCTGGAAAAGTTGTATCTGGCGGCCGAGGGACAGATAGACCTTGTCTTCGTGTGCACCCTTGCGCCACCACTTGTAGAATCCCAGCGGGTCGTTCTCAAATGGGATGCTCGCGACTATGCCGCTGCTGTACCCAGGATAGTCGATGATGAGCTTAAGCCCAACGAAGCGCTTGTAATAATCGGGATCCGCCTTGCGAAGTTTGCTTTCCAGAGGGCGGAGAACCTCCATTTCATCTACGTGGAGGGTCTTTTCCTTAACTATGAGCTTGTGGATGCGGATGGGGTCTTCGAGAATCCAGTAACCCATTTTCAGGGTTTTTTCTCCCTCCTCCGTCGGGAGCGTGAGCTCATCGGCAGAGAAATAGACCTTTTCGGGATCCAGAGGGAATGTGGGTTCCAAAGCCATAATCTATAACTGAATCATACAAAAATAGGTTATTTTTTTGTTTTTTCCTAACTTTGACAGCGATGAAATCGCTTTTAGTGCATATGAGCAGCCTTTTTTCCGACGAGGAATGGTCCCCGTCGGGCGCTTTGCAGCTAGACCTTACAGGTCTCGGAGGCACCACATGCTACTGCGATGCCGAGGCGGAATCGGCGATTGAGGCGGCTTTCAAGTCGCTGCCACTCAATGCTTTACATTGGATTGACGGAGGCGATTATCACTATCTGACCGACATCTGGATGCGCTCCCTGCTCGAGCCCACGCAGCTTGTGCTCATCGATCATCATCCCGACGACCAGGATCCGCTGTTTGGCGGCGGAATTCTGTCCTGTGGGGGCTGGGTAGCACATTCCCGGCAGTACAATCCCCTGCTCGTGGAGGAATCGGACCGCGTTTATCTAAGTATAGACCTGGATTGGCTATCCCCGGAATATGCCCGCACCAACTGGGACCAGGGCACTGCAAGCTTGCAGGAGTTGCTGGTCGCTATCGATGATGCCCTTGCCGGCAAGGAGTTGGTGGGGGTTGATATCTGCGGGGGCATTACCGCTGCACAAGGCGGCACAGCGGAAGATTTTGCAATCAACCGCTGGACCAGGAATGTGCTACAAAAGTACTTTACTGCTTGTTAAGCTCGTCGGCGCTCTTTATAAAGCGGCCGAGTTCCTCATCAGATACGTGGTAGTTCTGCATCTCTCCGGAGAAGTAGCTGTCGTATGCACCCATATCCACGAATCCATGTCCGGACAGGTTGAAGAGGATGGTCTTGGCCTCGCCTGTTTCCTTGCACTTCAGGGCTTCTGTGATGGTGGCGGCGATAGCATGGCAGGATTCCGGAGCGGGGATTATGCCCTCGGTGCGGGCGAAGAGCACGCCGGCGCGGAACGAATCAAGCTGTTCGATATCCACCGCCTCCATGAATCCATCCTTCATCAGCTGGCTGAGGATGACGCCGGCGCCATGGTAGCGCAGGCCTCCTGCATGTATGGATGCGGGCTTGAAGGTATGTCCGAGAGTGAACATAGGCAGCAGAGGAGTCATTCCGGCCTCATCCCCGAAGTCATATTCGAACTTGCCTTTGGTGAGTTTAGGGCAAGAGCAGGGTTCTGCTGCTATGAAGCGCGTTTTCTTCCCTTCCTGGATATTGTGACGCATGAAGGGATATGCAATACCCGAGAAGTTGGAACCGCCGCCGAAGCAGGCAATCACTATGTCCGGATACTCCCCTGCCAGAGCCATCTGCTTTTCGGCCTCCAGGCCTATGATGCTCTGATGGAGGCAGACATGGTTGAGCACCGATCCCAAAGCATATTTGCAGTTAGGAGTAGACACAGCCAATTCTATGGCTTCGGATATGGCGCAGCCCAAAGAGCCCTGGTCGTTAGGATTCCTGGTAATGATATCCTTTCCCGCACGTGTGCTCATCGAAGGTGAAGGGGTGATGGCTGCGCCGAAGGTCTGCATGATAGAGCGCCTGTAGGGCTTTTGCTCATAACTGACCTTTACCATATAAACGGCGCAGTCTATGCCGAATTTCTTAGTGGCATAGCTGAGGGCACCACCCCATTGGCCGGCACCGGTCTCGGTGGTCAGGTTGGTAATCCCCTGCTCCTTGGCATAGTATGCCTGGGCGATTGCAGAATTCAGCTTATGGCTGCCGGCAGGGCTCACGCTCTCGTTCTTGAAGTAGATGTGGGCGGGAGTGCCGAGAGCCTTCTCAAGCTCGTAGGCGCGCACCAGCGGAGTGCAACGGTATGCGGCATACTGCTCACGCACCTCTTCCGGGATAGGAATCCACTCATCGGTCTGATTCAGTTCCTGATCGGCGCATGCCTTGCAGAAGATGGGATAGAGATCTTCGGGCTTAAGCGGCTGGCGCGTGGCAGGATGGAGGAACGGGAGGGGCTTGTTCGGCATCACGGCCTGGATGTTGAAATAGTGCGTAGGAATCTCGGATTCCGGCAGCATGAACTTCTTCTGTTTCATAATGTATTGGTGTTAATTGTTTGAGTTTCTAACAAAAAAAAAGCAGCACATCGTAAGTCCGATATGCTGCTTGACTCCTATATATACGGCAATGGAACTTACGACTTTTTGAGTTGTAAGCGCCACCACCAGATATTTGCGATTGTCATCATTCTTCTGCAAATAAAAGAATAAGATATTTAATATGCAAACTTTTTTTGCAAAACCTGCAGAATTAGTATTCCCGACTGCCAAATATGGCAGTTCCTATGCGCACCTCCGTGCTGCCATAGCGGGTAGCGATCTGCCAATCGTCCGACATGCCAATGGATAGCTGGTCGAAATCGGTGAACTGCGGATACTGCGCGCGGCATTCATCGAACAGGGCCTTGATCGTCTGAAAATCAGCCGATATGGCTTCTTCATCTTCGGTATGCGATGCCATGCCCATGAGGCCGCGGAAATGCACGAAGGGGAACTCACCTGCCATCTGCAGCACCGCTTTCACCTCCGAAGGAGTGAAGCCCTGCTTGGTTTCTTCCGCACCGATATGCACTTCCAGAAGCACGCTGATCACCTTATTATTCTTCTCTCCCCAGTTGTTCACAGCCTCCAGTAGATGCAGGGTGTCGATGGATTCCACCATATAGGCATAAGGCAGCACCAGTTTCAATTTATTGGTCTGCAGATGCCCTATGAAGTGCCATTCGATGTCCGGCGGCAACTGCACAGCCTTGGCTGCGAATTCCTGCGGACGATTCTCCCCAAAAGCCCTCTGGCCCTCATTGTAGGCCTCCAGGATGGCCTCGAAGGGATGGAATTTGGAAACTGCCACCAGTTTAACCCCTGATGGCAGTTCCTCCTTGATTTTATCAAGATTAAATGCAATCATCGTTTCCTTTGTTGACGCATCTGTTGTTCCTGCATTCTCTGAGCTTCTTCCAGCCTTTGCTGCCATTTGCTCTTCTTGACGGGCTTATTCTCGTTGGCAGCCATCCTTGCATACACCTTCTCGGGCTTTACGATAAACTTGCGTATCACCCAGATCTGCAGCATGCTGATGAGCTGGGAAAGCAGATAATAGTAGCTCAGAGCTGCAGACAGGCTGTTGCAGATGAAGAACATCATGATGGGCATCATCCACTTGGTCATGAACTGCATGCTCTGTGCGTTCGGGTCGTTGGCCGTAGCCTGCCCGGACATGGTCATCTTGCTGTATATCCACATGGTGACGGCCATCAGCAGCGCGAACAGGGAGAGGTGGTCTCCTATCAGCGGCACGCGGTGACCGAATTCCAGGATGGCATCGTAGGTGGAGAGGTCATGTGCCCAAAGGAAGGGCTGCTGGCGCAACTCGATGGATGCTGGGAAGAAGCGGAACATCGCCCAGAGTATAGGGAAGGTGAGCAGCGTAGGCAGGCATCCTCCCATAGGATTGGCTCCGGCCTTGTTGTATAGGGCCATGGTGGCCTGCTGCTTCTTCATCGCATCTTCCTGCTTGGGATACTTGGCGTTGATCTTCTCGATTTCCGGCTTGAGTATGGCCATGATGGAGGATGACGCAAATGACTTGTAGGTCAGCGGGAACACCACCAGTTTGATGACGATGGTCATCAGCAGGATGATCAGGCCGAAATTGGATATGAAACGGTGGAAGAAATCGAACATGGGGATGATGACGTATTTGGTGAACCACCCCACGAGCGAGCCTCCCAGAGGGATGACCTTCTCGTATTTCTGTCCGTATTCGCGCAGTGTCTTGTAGTGGTTGGGGCCAAGGTACATCTCCATGGGGATGACGTTGTCCTGCCCTGGACGGTACTCGACGCGCATCTTTGCGTTGCAGGCCATCAGGTTGCGGGACTCGTCTTCCTGAGGGAAGAAAGCTACGTCGAAGGATCCGGAGGAGAACTGGTTCTTGGCGCGGAAGATGGCGGAGAAGAACTGCTGCTGGAATGCGAACCAGCTCACACGGGAGTCGACACGCTTATTGCCATTGCGGCTGCGGCCGATCTCCGTGGGCTTCTTATCCCCTTCCTGATAGAAATCCAGCTTGGAGTACTGAGCCTCGTTCTTGTAGCCCTTCTCCATGCGGGGGATGATCATTGAGTAGTCTATGTCGATGGAGGATACGTTCCTGGGAACGCTGCCCATCTCGATGAAGGAAAGGGTGTTGTCTACCATGTACGATCCGGCCTGAAGGGCATAGCGCTGCTCGATGTATCCGCCGTCGGAGAACGGGAGACGGAAGACTACGCATGTGTCGTTCTGCTCCGCGATCTGGAAGTTGAAGTCCTTGGTCTGGATGAACTCGCCGGTGTAGACGCTTACGGAGTAGGATGCTCCGCCATCCTTGAAGATGTAGAGCGCGGTGCTGTCGTAGTTGAAATAGTCCTTAACAAGAACGTTGTAGGGCTGTGCGCCCTGGCTTGTGAGCGTGAGGGCTATCTTGTCGTTCTCCAGTTTTACCAACTGCGCGGCGGCATTATGTGCAGCCTCGAGGGCGGCGTCCTTGTAGATGGCAGCCTGGGCTGAGGGCTCCTGAGTGGCGGCCACGGCGGTTTCTGACGGTTCCGCCGGCACTGCATATTCCACGGTATCGCCTGCCGCGATCCTGGCGGCAAGTGCGATAGAATCCTGCTGGGCCAGCCATTCAGCTGCCTTGCGGGCTTGTCTGGACTGATAGAATGTGAAACCGAATAAAATTACCGCGATCAGGACGAAACCTGTGATAGTATTCTTATCCATTCCTATTCACCCTCCTCTTCTTTGCGGATCTTTTCTTCGAGTTTGTGGAGCTCTTCCTTCGCCTTTGCGATCTTGCTTTCCATCTGCTTGATCAGGGCCTCGGAATTCTTGGAGGCGGAGAAGAAGCCTATATTGTTCTCGAAGGTCTCGATTTCCTGCTGCAGGGTCTTGTACTGCTGGATGAGACCGTCCTTGGCGCTGCGCTCGGCACGAGGTTTCTGGAGCTTGGGGAACTTCTCCTGCATGGCTTCGCGATATGCGGTCTGGATGTTCTCCTTATCCTTGAAGGGCACGAAACCGATTGCCTGGAACTCGTCTGCGAACTTCTTGGCAGCGGCCTGGTTGGCTTCGGCGTCTTCTACGGGCACGTAGGCTTTGATATCTTCGATTATCTTCTTCTTAGCCTTGAGGTTGGCGAAGAAGTTGTTCTCGGGAGTGGAGTTCTTGTCGCGCTCTGCGAAGAACTCGTCGCATGCGGCGCGGAATTGCTTCCAGAGCTGCTCGCTCTTCTTGCGGGGCACAGCTCCTATCTCTTTCCACTGCTTCTGCAGTTCGATGAACTTCTCGGTGGTCTTCTTCCACTCGGTGCTGCTCTTCAACTCTTCTGCCATCTTGATGATGCCGAGTTTCTTATCCACGTTGGCTTCCATCTCTCCGCGATACTGGGAGTAGTAGTCGCGCTTGCGGGCGTAGAACGCGTCGCATGCGGCACGGAAGCGGTCGTAGATCTTCTGGTTATCTTTCTTGGTGGCGAAGCCTATCTTGCGCCATTCGGCCTGGATGGCCTCGATTTCCTTGGCGCAGGCATTCCACTCATCGGAAGACTTGACCTCGCGGGCTGCGATTTCTTCTACCTTGACGCAGAGGGCTTCCTTGGCTACCAGATTCTCTTTCTGCTTGCCCTTAAGCTCCTCGAAGTGTGCCTGGTAGCGCTTGTTGATGACTGCCGTGGCAGCCTGGAAGCGGCTCCAGATGCTCTCGCGGAATTCCTTGGCCACGGGGCCGAATTCCTTCCACTGCTCGTGGAGTTTCTGCAGCTCGTTGAACGCGGTCACGATGTTCTCGTTTTCGGCGAGTTTCTCGGCGGCCTCGCAGAACTTCTCCTTGACCTCCAGGTTCTTCTGGAAGTCGAGGTCACGCAGTTCACGGTTGATCTTAACCTTATCGTAAAAACGTTCTACATTGAACTGGTATGTGCTGTTTATATCGCGGAAAGCCGTAGCAGGCACGGGGCCGACGGAACGCCACTTGTCCTGGATCTCACGGAAGGCGGGGAAAGATGCGCTCACGTCTTCCTGGGCGTCGACAAGCTGCTTGAGCTCTTCGATGATAGCTTTCTTCTTTTCCAGATTCTCTTCTTTCAATGCATCCTGCTCCTTGTTGTACTCAGCTCTCTCGCGCTTATAGTCGGCATAGATGCTCTTGAAGTTTTCTTCGACTTCAACGAATGCATCGGTGGCCTCTCCAGCTTCGCTCTTGAGTTTTCCGAGGAGTTTATAGAATGCGGACTTGATGGATTCAGCTTCTTTGCTCCGGCTCATGCGGTCGGCGCTATCCATCAGGCTTTTAAATACATCCGACAGTTCGGACAGGGTCTTATCGACGAAACTGCTTTCTTCCTGAACTTCGGGGTTTTTGATTTCTTCGCTCATAGTAGTGAGTTAATTATTATAATAGCTTACAAATATAATGTTTTTTGGTAACTTTGCGCAAATTGTAGAAAATTTTATGAGAATCGACATTATCAGCGCTGTTCCTGAGTTGCTGGACAGTCCCCTCAGCCACTCTATCGTGGGGCGGGCCATCAAAAAAGGGCTTGTGGAAATACATGTCCACAACCTTCGCAAATACGGAATAGGGTCACGCAAGAACATCGATGACTATTCATATGGCGGTGATGCCGGAATGGTGATGATGGTTGAACCGGTTTACCGTATGATCGAAGAACTTCGTTCAGAACGGGAATACGATGAGGTGATATATCTTTCCCCCGATGGCGAAATCCTGAACCAGGGCATCTCCAACGAGCTCTCTCTTAAGGAGAACATCATCCTCCTGTGCGGGCACTACAAAGGCATCGACCATCGCATTCGCGAGCATCTCGTCACCCGCGAGATTTCTGTCGGAGACTATGTGGTGAGCGGCGGAGAGATTCCCGCGGCCCTTCTGGCAGATTCTATCGTCCGTCTCATTCCCGGGGCTTTGACAGATGAAACATCTGCCCTTAGCGACAGTTTCCAGGACGGCCTGGTCTCCCCTCCTGTTTACACCAGGCCAGCCGAATTCAATGGCTGGAAAGTGCCTGAGGTGCTGCTGAGCGGCAATCCTAAGCTTATCCGTGCATGGCAGGACGAACAGGCCCTGGAGCGCACCAGACAGCTTCGTCCGCACCTGCTGGATGAGTAGTTTTTAAATAATTTTAAAATGTTGATAACTTTTTAATAAAATTTTGTTGTTTTCTCTTGCAGAATAAAAAAAGTAGTGTATATTTGCATCGTGATTTAGAAACAACAACTTCTAACCAACAATAATTAACCTTCTTATAAAGGTAATACACTACTAACTAACCGTCAAGACCCGCTGCGACAGCGGGTCTTGGTCGTATATGCCGTTGCAGCCACAAATAACCCCCAAAAATGTGGATGCATGGGCTAAAATGGCACTTTCAGCCACAAATGACACCCTAAAATGTGCCTGAAATCAGAACCGGACCGTAAGGTGGGCGGTAATAGTGAACGGCGGGGCGGGGATAAAGCCGATCTGATAATAGCGATTATCGTCCGGATGCCCGCCGCTGGCATACAGGGCGGAATAAACCCAACCGCTCTGGGCCACATGGGCATTGAACAGATTGCCCAAATCCAGACCTAATACCGCTTCCTTCAGGTGGCTGCGCCTGAGCCAGTCCGGAACACCGGTCATAAAGGCCGGCATAAGCGTGTACTTAAATGAAAGATTTGTAATGCTGTATGCAGGCAGGCTCCGGTCGGCATTCTGCGTATTATCGAGGTAAGTCCTGCTCACATAAGAAGTGTTCCACTCCGCACGGAACGCTTTCCAGTGGAAATCCGCGAAGAAATTGCATATGGCAGAAGGAGAAAATGCCAGCGTGCTGTTATCGTAATGAATGACAGTCACTCCCGATGCACTGTCCCAATCTTCCACATATTCATCGAAATCCAACAGTTTGTTCTGGCTCAAGGCCGCATTCGCCTCCAGGGTAAGCCAGGGGCACAGATTGATTGCACCGGACAATTCGATGCCGGCACGGTAGGAATCCGGTATATTGGTCGTCAGGGACTCCCCAATATCGCTCTTCTCCCCTGTCTGCACAAGCTGGTCCTTATACTTCATATAATAAAGCCCTGCACTTCCTCGGAACGCCTTGCCATCGTAACTATACCCGGCCTCGAAGTCATACAGCCGTTCAGCCCTGGGGGCAGGATACTTTCCGTTGTCGGTAAAATTGTTCCTCTCCGGTTCCCTGTTTGCAACCGCCACGGAACCGTATACGCGGTGAGCGCCGGACAAGTAATTAAAACCGGCTTTGGGATTGAAGAACATCCAGTTGGAAGAAATGTCCAAAACGTGCCTGGAGGCCGTTCCATCGCCATTGTCGATGTATTTATCGTTGTAGCCGGAGGACACGAAATCTACGTACCTGAGCTGCAGGTCGCCATAGATACTTAAGCGAGGGTTGATACTGTAAGCCACCTTGGCAAAGCCACTTGCGTCGAACTTGCTGGCCGGGGAATCGTAATACATGTACCTGCCGTAGGCAAGATACTTGTCCGCCACGTCTTTGGACGAGGCATAGGTCAGATAGCCGAAGTGCTTACCAACATAATTCTGCACCGAGACACCGGCAACGGCATCCCACGAATCCTTCTTGAACGAAATGTTAGATATAACCCCGTAAGTATCCTGATCCAGCCCCTTCTGCCGCACGAAATCACTCCTTTTGACCGTTCCGGCATCGGTAGTCATGACAGGCAGGCCGTATTTGAGCAATTTATTATTGTATCGGAACTCCTCGTAATAGCCATAACCGGCCGTGTAATGGGCTGCAGCCGAATATTTCGCATAAGGAGAAATCTTCCAGGCCAGGCTGAGGATATGATGGTTCTGCCAGAAATTATCGGTAGTCCTTGGCCAGAAAGACCCATCGTCCATCTTATAGCGGTCTGTAGTATAATCCGTCCCGCTTATAGTCATCATCTCATACAGGGAGTTGAAACGCCCCAGGCCCACTTTGCACATATCCCCGTAAGTATGTATCCCAGTGGCTGTTCCATAGGTCCCATCCATTATGGAAAGATCGTCATTCCCAGCGGTCACGCCGTTCCAGGCCTGGCCGGTCACTTCATAATTCCCCAGGAGGCGGTATCCGATCTTAATATCGCGGCCAATCCAGCTCAAAGCCGCCATATAGCTGCCCGAACGGCCCGCGGTGCCATGGATATATCCGTCGGTAGATGTAGTATGATAAGCGGCATCGAGGCAGAAATGATTCTTCAGCAGCCCGGAGGAAAGGATCACGCCATAATTGAAAGTATTGTATGATCCATAAGAAGATGTCAGCTCGACCGAGGGCACCTGGGAAGATGCCTTGGTGCCGAGGGATACGGTGCCGCCGAAAGCTCCGTCGCCGTTGGTGGACGAACCTACGCCTCGCTGTATCTGAACGCTTCCGAGCAGCCTTCCGTACGAATTCATGTTCACCCAAAACACCGTCTGGTCCTCCGGCGAGTTGAGCGGAACGCCATCAAGAGTAACGTTTATCCTGGATCCGGCAGCGCCGCGTATCCTCATGTAAGTCGTACCCGTGCCAACGCCGTTTTCGCTCCAGGCTACAACGCCGGGAGTGCGCGCAAAAAGCAAAGGCAGTTCCCTGCCCGTAGTGCTGAATTCACGTACTTCCCGTTCTGAAATATTGCTGACCGCATACGGTGCATCACTCTGCGTGCGCACGGCACTAACGATGATGGTCTGAAGCTCTTCTGTGGCCAGAGAATCGGCCTCCTGGGCACCTGCACCCAGTGAAATGCAGCCTAGAATGGCTGCGGCAAAATAAAATTTACGCATATAAAAATTCCTCCGGCGGCATTACCCGCATCAGGTTCAAAGGGTATATTCTCAACTTCGCAAAAGCGAAGTACCCCCTTTTTGCACAGCAAAGATAGCAATTATTTCTTTACGGGGACCAGCCGGACCTCATAAAGTCGGGGCCAGTTCTTGCCGGTAAGGTAAATCCTGCTCTTGTCATCAACAGCAATACCGTTCAGAACATCGGTATCGGGCTTGCGCAGCTTGTCCGGGAGCAGGCCTCCGCAATCCACGGTTGCCTCCACTTCTCCGCTCGACGGATTGATTATCACGATCAGATCGGTCGTATAGACGTTTGCCCAGATGCGCCCGTCTATCCACTCCAACTCGTTCAGATAGCGCACCGGACGGCCGTTCAGTTTGACCGTGATGCTCTTCTGCAATTTAAAATCAGGAGACAGGAAAAAGAGCCTTGAGGTGCCATCGGATGCAATCAGATGCTTTCCGTCGGTGGTCAGGCCCCATCCCTCTCGGGGATAGGAATAGGTCTGCTTGTATTCCAGGGTTGCAGCGTCGTAGATAAACGCCACTTTGTTGGTCCAGGTGAGGATGTAGAGATTGTCTCCCAAGACTACAGAGCCTTCGGCGAAATACTTCCGCCCGAAGGATAGTTTCTTGGTCACATGGCCGGTCTGGAGTTCCACCTTCCGCAATGTTGATTCACCGTACTGCCCCGTGGTTTCGTAGAGCTGACCATCGTGGAAGAACAGGCCCTGAGTATAGGCGCCGGTGTCGTGGGCGTATTCCTTCACCACCTCTATCCCATAGCGTTTGGGGCCTCCGGCCTTGCAGGAGAGGGCCAGGAGGAAGAAAAGGACCGATATCCACTTGATGTTCTTCATCTCATTAAAAAATCAAAAAGGTGGGGCCGTAAGCCGGTTTCTGTTTTTGAATCCGTCATTTATCTTCGCAACCTACCCCCCGGCATCGGGCGGGCCGCCCTCATTTGCCGGTATATTTGGTTTTGCAGGCCCCGGTGCCGTACCCGCATGACGTCACCGCCACACGTCGTGAGCTCTTACCTCGCGTTTTCACCTTTACCATTTCTGGCAGCCATTTTCTGTTACGGCCTCCGAAAGATTACTCCCTCCTGCGCTTTCCGCAGCGGGGTGCCCTTTCCTGTCCGGACTTTCCTCCCTTGCGGGCGACGGATCGTCCCACCTTTTTAAATCATGCAAAGGTAGCAAATAAATCGTAATCCTCTGCGCCGACTATGCGCACATCGAGGAAACGACCCACGAAAGACGCGGGATCCGTGCCGGAAGGCACGCTGACGATAATCTCACCATCCACCTCGGGGCTCTCGTACTGCGAACGGCACACGAGCTTGCCGTTCACCACATCGTCTGCCAGCACGCGCTCCACCTTGCCCACGCGGGAGGCGTTGAATTCGGCGGAAATCCCCTCCTGAAGGCCCATGAGGGCATCGTAACGGCGCTGCTTCTCTTCTTCCGGCACATCGTCCTTAAGGTTCTGCGCGCCCCAGGTCCCCTCTTCTTCAGAATACTTGAACGCTCCCAAGCGTTCGAAACGTGCCTCGCGGGCGAAATCCAGCAGTTCCTGGAATTCGGCCGGTCCCTCTCCGGGATGCCCCACGATCACGGTAGTACGCAGCACCACCCCGGGAATCTCTTCCCGCAGGCGGCGTATCAGCGCGCGCGTCCAGTCGCCCGTGACCCCACGGTGCATGTTGTGCAGCACCTTGTCCGAGATATGCTGGAGGGGGATGTCGAGGTACTTGCATATCTTGGGATTGACTGCCATCTCCTTCAGCACATCTTCCGGGAATCCCTCCGGATAGGAATAGTGCAGGCGTATCCACTCGATTCCGGGCACATCGGACAGCGCCCGCAGAAGGTCTGCCAGGGCACGGCGGCCATAGAGGTCCAGACCGTAATAAGTAGTGTCCTGGGCTATCAGGATCAGTTCCTTCACGCCGCCGGCGGCCAGTCCGCGAGCCTCTTCCACCACATCCTCTATGGGCACGGAACGGTGCGCTCCGCGGATGAAGGGGATGGCGCAGTAGGAGCAGCGCCGGTCGCATCCCTCCGAAATCTTGAGATAGGCATAGGCACGCCCGCCGGCATCGAAACGCCTGGCATTGCGCAGGTCGTGACGAGGAACGGCCCCGAGCGCCCGCACAACTGGAGCGAGGTCCCTGGCGCCGAACCACTCATCCACCTCGGGAATCAGCTTAGGCAGATCGGCTGCATAACGTTGTGACAGACAGCCGAATACGATAATCTTTCCTATCTCTCCCCTCTTCTTCCGCTCAGCCTCGGCGAGTATGGCATCTATGCTTTCCTGCTTGGCATCGCCGATGAATCCGCATGTGTTCAGCAGCAGATAATCCACCGGCCCCGCGTAATCTTCGGGGAAAATCGTATAAGCATCTGCCGGCAATTGGGCCAGCAGATGCTCTGTATCAACCGTGTTCTTGGAACAGCCGAGGGTTATTACCTTAAGACTCGGCATTCTCTTCGTTCTCTTCCTCTTCTACAAAGTCGAGGGAAGCATATTTCACCAGCTCGTTGTACCAGTCCAGGATCTTCTTCATGTGGGAGAAGTAGAAACGGTCGGGATCGTAGTTGGGAACAGCCTTGTCGAACAGGGCCTTGATCTCCGCCTCGGGCGACTTGGAAGTGGGAGCCTCCTTGTCGGCCAGAGCCTTCTGGATGGAGAGGAAAACCTCCTTGAGCTTGAATTCGCCTTCGTCGGTGTAAATAGCTATGTCCGAGAGAGTTGTGATGCGACTGTGCGGATCGAACACCGTACGGTGGCCATCGCTGAGAGCCTCTGCAATGGCAGCATTCGAGCGGGACAGAGCCAGGAATTTGTAAAGACCATGCTTTCCGGAGACGGAAAGAATCTTGGTAAGATCTGTTTTCATATCGTTAATCAATTTATCTACTTTCTTATGCAGTTCCTCAAGAGAGGAATCATTTTCTATCACAGCGTCGGCTATCGACGCATCCGCTTCCTTCTGTGCCTGCAGGCGGCCGGCCGCCTTGGGATTGCGGGCCAGCCGGGCCTCCAGCGGAGCGGTCACGAGCCACACAGCATCCCACTGGCCATCGAACTGAGGCTTGTCCAGCGCCACCGCCGACTCGAAGAACACCACGCTCCCCGTGCATCCATCCTTCCAGGCCAGGAAGTCCTTCAGCACCTCCGGATACACCACCGCCTCCAACTTTCCGCGTTTCGCCGGATCCGAGAAGATAACGCCTATCTCCTTGAAAGGAAGGCCGATAGCCTCCTCCACCCTGGTCTTCAGCCCGGGAACCGAATCGTATAGGGCCTTGGTGCGGGAGTCGCTGTCGTAAACCTCGAAACCCCTGGAAGTCAAATAGCGGCAGACTTCCGACTTGCCGGACGCAATTCCGCCCGTTACCAGCACGGTCTTCATAGCTTCTCCACGCATTCAGCCACTTCCGGCTGCACCGAATAACTTATCACTCCCTTGGGCAGATTGTCGCAGTGGATGATGCATTTGCCGGTAAGAGACTTCGCAAACTCCCTGTAATCCACATAGCAGACTGCGCTTACGGTCGGATCGGAGATTATGGGGAACACGCAGCGGAACACCACATTCACCCTGTTGGGATAGATGGAGAAGCCTGTTCCGGCCGGCACATTGCGTCCGCTCACGGGAAGCTCGGCATTCAGCTCGACGTATCTGCTGACATCCATGGTCCACGATACGGTATTGTCCGAAAGACGGACGCCATCCGGAGCCACGAGGGCCACTTCTCCATGGAGGCTGCCCTTGATGTCGCTTTTCTCGATAGAACGTGTGTTGATGGCGGTGATATTCGCCAGCACATCCGCAGGGCCGTATACGAGCACAGAGTCCGGCTGTATGCCTATATCCCCGTTCTGCATGTACTGAGGCCGGAATGTCGTGGAACTCACCACGTTCACCGGCACCATCTTGTTCAGCTCGCGGATAAAACGGAAACGCACTTTCTCGAAGAGGAAGGATTCCACGCTGGACCCGGCCCCGAAAATGTCGTTCACATATCTGTAGAGCTGGGCGGAACCAATACTGAAGTAATCTCCTTCCTCGTGCGTGAGGTCGTCGGGATCGAAACGCACCGTTATCGCATCCTTCTTCCGGCCCAGGTAAATCAGGCGGAAGCCGGAAGCCTTGCAGCGTGCGGTCATCGATACGGCATCGCTGGAAAAAGCAGCCCTTCCGGGGATGTTGCTCTCTGCAAGAACGGACACGGTTATCACATCTGTCTGCATATGGGACAGATTATGGATAAGCCAGATACCGGCCGAGAGGGCAAGGCAGCCCAGGAAATACTGCCAGTTCTTCACTGCGGATTACTTCTGGTACTGCTGTTCGTTGGTGGGCTGGGCGTCGGAGTAGTCGCGGACGATGGAGTTCTTGTCCACGCGGAGCTTCACATCCCCGTCAACCTTGATAAGCACGCTGCGGTCCTGGATTTCGGCCACGGTGCCATAGATACCACCTGCGGTAACAACCTTGTCACCCTTCTTGAGTTCGTTGCGGAACTTCTCGAGCTCCTTCTGCTGCTTGCGCTGCGGGCGGATCATGAAGAGCCACATGACACCGAAAAGGAGAAGGATCATGATCCAGAAACTTGCACCGCCACCAGCGGGCTTCTGGGCAACATCTTGCAGGATAATGTAAAGGAAATTCATAACGCGTTATTTATTGATTAGTTTATCGAGTATACCATTGACGAAAGCGCGGCTTTCCGGAGTGCTGTAGTACTTGGAAATCTCCACGAACTCATTTATAGTCACCTTGGGAGCGATGCCGGGGAAAGCCTCCGACTCCGCGATTCCGCATACTATCAGCGAAAGGTCGGTCGAGCATATGCGGTTAAGGTCCCATTTGGGGGTTACATTGGAAATCATCTCCACATATCTGTCGTATCCGTTGTATGCCTTGCGGAGAAGATTGACCACGAATGCCTTGTCGCTCTCTTTGGAGTGGGTTTCGTCCATGTCGCTCATGAACAGCGGAGGGAGATTCCAGGGCCTGCCCTTTCCGATGGACTCCATGGCCTTGCAGCACCATGTGAGGGAATAAGCAAGATCGTCGTTCCACCAGATGGAGAGGTCTTCCAGAATATCTTCCAGATCCTGGCAGTCCACGAACTCCTCTTCGAATATCTTCACCCAGAGGGCGGCATCTTCTTTCAGGGTGTTCGGGCCGGATGCCAGATAATCCTTATAGTAATCCTTGGTGCGTATGGAATCGTAGAGATTGTGGATAAGCACGTCGTACTGGTCCCAGCTCAGCTTTTTCTTCTGTGTAATCTTTTGGAAATCAGGGTCTTCCTCCAGTTTGGGCGCGATGAGGTTATCTGCGAACTTGAAGTTGGGATGGAGTTCCTCCTCGGTAGGATTGAACTTGCCCCTGGCGGCCTCCAGACGGGCTCTGGCCTCTCTGGTAAGAGGGCCCACGCAGCATAACAGGAAAAGATAAAGGTCCCTCGTAGATTCGAGGGAGCGGTCCAGCTGCGCCTCAAGGTCCTTGAGCGACACAGACCGGTTTTCCGTGAAACTGTATATTGCCTTAAAGGCTTTTATACGTAGAATTCTGCGGTTAAGCATCTTTTTCAAACAAAAATAATATGCAAATATAGCATCTAATCCTCAAAAAATTCTAATTTTGCAGTAATAAAACAACCATTTTAAACTACAGATTATGTACAGAGAGGACAGAGATCAGGTTAATTTCCAGGATCGCAATGCAGAAGATGTTTACTCAAAGCCTGTCAGAGCCGGTAAACGTACATACTTCTTCGATGTAAAGAGCACGAAGGGGCAGAATGACTTTTATCTGACTATCACGGAGAGCAAGAGGCGGAACAACCCCGACGGCACTTTCACCTACGACAAACACAAGATTTTCCTCTACAAGGAAGATTTCGAGAAATTCAAGGAAGGTCTGGACGAAGTCATCAAATACATCACCGACAATTGCTTCGGAGGTGAAATCCCCGTCAGGCCCGAAACCCAGCCAGATCAGGAAGGTTACTTCTAATGTCTTCAATTCTGCTGAAGAATATATGCATCGCCGATGAGAGCAAAGACGTTCTCATCGGTGGTAGCCATATATTGAAGATCCGCCCCGCAGGCTCCTGCATCGACTGGGACCTCGCGGGTGATGTGGAAGTGATGGACTGCACCGGCAAGGTGGCCATCCCCGGTTTCATCAACATGCACACCCACGCCGGAATGGCCCTCATGAGGGGCATAGGCGAAGACATGGTATTCCAGGACTGGATCCGCAAGATCTGGGACATAGAGGCCGGATTCGATTTCGACTACGTCTACTGGAGCGCCAAGGTTGCCTGCATAGAGATGATCCGCACCGGCACTACCACCTTCAACGACCAGTACTGGTTCTTCCAGGCATGCCAGAAAGCCGCCTCCGAAATGGGCATACGCCCTGCTGTAGGGTACGACATAATCGACCATGGAGACCCGGAAGAGGCAAAACGCCAGATGGAGCAGTGCGAGCACAAGTATGAAGAGGTAAAAGACCAGTGGAAAGACGAGGGCGCCATCTACGAACTGGCTTTCCATGCCATTTACTCCGTGAGCGAGCCCATGATGATATGGGCCGCAGACTTCGCCCGCAAGCACAATATCCCCCTTCACATCCATCTCTGCGAGACCCTCAAGGAAGTTCAGGACTGCAAGGCGGCCCACGGTGGGCTGACTCCGGTTGAGTATCTCGACAGGATAGGTGTTCTGGGGCCCAACCTTCTGGCGGCCCACTGCCTCTGGCTCAGCGAACACGACATAGAACTGCTCGCAAAGCACGGCGTCCACTGCATCCACAACATCAATTCCAACACCAAACTCGCATCCGGCTACAAGTTCCTCTACAACGAGCTCCGCGATGCCGGCGTGAACGTCTGCATCGGCACCGACGGGTGCGCATCCTCCAACAATCTGGACATTCTCGAGGCCATGAAGACCTCCGCCCTGTTCCAGAAGGCCTGGAGGAACGATCCCAAGGCCCTGCCTCTGCCTGAGCTCCTGGACATGGCCACCATCAATGGTGCCAGGGCCCTGCGGCTCAACAGCGGACGCCTCAAGGAAGGCGCCCTCGCCGACATCTCCATCGTAGAGACCGACAGCAGCTATTTTCTCTCCCCCGGCCCGTTCCTCGCCAATCTTGTGTACTCCGCGCATTCCGACTGCATAGATTCCGTGATTGCCGGCGGCAGGTTCGTCATGCGGAACCGGGAAATCCCGGGAGAAAAGGAGATACTCCACGAAGCCAGGCAGGCCCTGTCTAAAATAAAATAACACTATGGACGAAAGAATCAACAAGATCAACACTGCGGCAGAGTTTATAGAGTCCAAGCTCGACGGCCGCAAACCCATCGCAGCAATCATCCTCGGTAGCGGTCTCGGCAAGCTTGCCGAAATAATCGAAGATCCCATCATCATCCCCTACACCGAGATCCCATGCTTCCCGGTTTCGACCGTGATCGGCCACAAGGGCAACTTCATCTGCGGATACCTCGGTGGCAAATGCGTTCTTGCGATGCAGGGCCGTTTCCACTACTACGAAGGGTACGACATGGCCACCCTGACTCGCCCCGTGCGCGTCATGAGCAAGCTTGGAGTCAAGTTCCTGCTGGTTTCCAACGCCGCCGGCGCCCTCAATCCCGAATACAAAGTCGGTGATACCATTATCATCAAAGACCATATCAACTTCATGCCCAACCCCCTGATCGGGCCCAATATGGAGGAATTCGGTACCCGCTTCCCGGACATGACCTGCCCCTACGACCTCGAGCTTCAGAAGAAGGCCCTCGAGATTGCCGAAGAACTTGGCTTCAAGCTGCACCAGGGCATTTATTTCGGCGGCACAGGCCCTTCCTACGAGACCCCCGCAGAAGTGCGTTTCTTCCGTTCTTCCGGTGCAGACCTCGTGGGCATGTCCACCGTTCCGGAAGTCATTGTGGCCCGCCACTGCGGTCTTCGCGTGTTCGGAATGTCCGTAGTGACCAACATCTGCAACACCCAAAACGTGGAGCGCAACTTCAATGACGGTGAAGACGTGGTGATGCAGGCGAACGCCGCCACAAAACGCATGATTCCCCTGTTTACCAAACTGGTCGCTTCGCTTTGATGGATAAGAGGATGTCGGTTATCGAGGAGGCTGCCGCCTTCATGTCGTCCTGGCTCGACGGGCGCAAGCCTGTTGCGGGCGTGATTCTCGGCAGCGGGCTCGGTCAGCTTGCAGAAGAGATAGAAGACCCTATTGTGGTGCCCTATGTGAGGGTACCCGGTTTTCCCGCTGCGACCGCAGTAGGCCACAAGGGCAATTTCATATGCGGGAACCTCGGTGGGAAGTGTGTGCTGGCAATGCAAGGGCGCTATCATTACTACGAAGGCTATCCTATGGATACCGTGGTTCTGCCCATCCGGGTGATGATAAAACTTGGCATCAAGTACCTTCTGGTATCGAATGCCGCCGGAGCCATGAACAAAAGCTTCAACATCGGCGACCTGATGCTTATCCGGGACCATATCAACCTCCTTCCCAATCCGCTGATCGGCCCCAATCTGGATGAATTCGGCCCCCGTTTCCCCGACATGACCTGCGCCTACGACCTGGCTCTTCAGGACAGAATGCTGAAAATAGCTGAAAAACAAGGGGTTAAACTGCAGCGCGGCATCTATGTCTCCTGCACCGGACCCACCTACGAAACCCCCGCCGAATATACCTATTATGCATCTATGGGGGCAGACAATGTGGGCATGAGTGTGACTCCGGAGGTGATAGTTGCACGCCACGCTGGCATCCGCGTGCTGGGCATGTCCGTCATCACCGATATCGCACACGAAGCGGAAGACGACTACATTACAGACGAAAACGAGATCGTCCGTCAGGCCGATCTCGCTTCCCGTAAGATGACAGGGCTTTTCCGGGAATTAATCTCCAGTTTGTAACAGGGTGTAATCCAGACTGATTTTAATATCGCTTGATGACGAACCTACAAGGATTTTGTAATCACCCGCATCAACTTTCCAGCTGTGCGAAGCGACGTCGTAGTAGGAGAAATCCTGATAATTAAGCGGTATGCAGAATTCCACGCTTTTGCCTTTGGCTATCATCTTCTTGTCAAAGCCTTTCAGCTCATAAGCAGGGCGCATTACTGAAGGATTCTGAGGAGCCACGTAAACCTGTACGGTCTCCCTTGCGTCCACCTTCCCGGTATTGGAAACAGTGAAGACAATCTCGCAGCCATCGGCAGTAGGAACTACGGTTCCGCCCGAATAAGAAAAACTTGAGTAACTGAGGCCGAAGCCGAAGGGAAACATAGGTTCCACACCGAACTTCTCTACTCCGCGGTATCCTACGAACAGCCCCTCCTTATAGGTTGAATGCGGATACTCCGGGCGGCTCTTGCTTGAGCGATGAATTGCAGCCGTATCAGCGTGATAGTACTTCGCTGCCGGATTCTTATCCTCCGATCCCCAGAAGGTGAAAGGAAGCCTGCCGGAAGGAGAAACCTTACCGGAAATGATGTCGGCAAGCGCCTTGCCGCCTTCCTGACCGCCGTACCAGGCCATGATGATGGCCGCAACATTATCCTTGAATGGAGTAATGTCTACTTCTCCGCCGGAGTTGATGATCACAACCGTATTCTTGTTCAGGGCCGATGCCGCCGCTATCAGTTCGTTCTGCCCGTCGGGCAATCCGTAGGTCCGGTCGTGGTTTTCAAGCTCCGTCTTATAGTTGAACCCTGCAACCACAATAACGGCATTTGCCTTTTGGATGGCTTTCTGTTCAGCAGAGGTAAAATCAACACTTTCAATGAGTTGAACATCATATTTCTTACCCAGAGCCTTAAGTCCTGCGAAAGGCGTGATATTGCGTCCGGGAATTGGATCCATCCTGCCGGAGCCACCGCCGTATGCTACGGTATTGGCGTTGGGGCCAAGAACAACGATACGTCCTTTCTTCAAGGGTAACAGGCCGTTATTGGTAAGGAGCACGGGAGCCTCCACTGCCGCGTTATACGCCATATTCCTGGAGTACTCGTAATCCTCCGGGATGGACTCGTCCTTTGCCGGAAGGTCAAGAAGGCCGAAGGCTATAAATGCCTGCAGTATGTGCTGACACATCAAATCCAGATTGGCCTCCGGGACAACTCCGTTTTCAATGAGAGGCTTCACCATCTCCACCTTGGTGGTGAAGTTCTCCGGCATCTCAAGATCCAGCCCGCTGGTTAGAACACCCAGTGTTGTATAGGTAGACTTCCAGTCCGACATCACAATTCCGTCAAAGCCCCAGGCGCGGAGGTTATCCTTGATGAGCCAG
>JAFRSW010000008.1 GCA_017427385.1 Bacteroidales bacterium | reverse complement strand
TCGCGCCCGATCACAGGGTCTAGCTTGCCTTTTGCCGCGGCCTCGTTGAGGTCGATGGCCTTGTCCGGCAGGAAACGGTTGTTGATGTAGCGGTGGCTGAGGTTCACGGCCGCGATGAGGGCGTCATCCTCGATACGCACCTTGTGGTGATTCTCGTACTTCTCCTTCAGGCCACGGAGGATGGCGATGCTCTCAGCGGGCGAGGGCTCATCTACCATCACCTTCTGGAAACGGCGCTCCAGGGCCTTGTCCTGCTCGAAGTACTTCTGGTACTCGTCGAGGGTGGTGGAACCTATGGTGCGGAGTTCGCCTCGCGCAAGCGCAGGCTTCAGTATGTTGGATGCATCCATCGCGCCGGAGGACCTTCCAGCCCCGACCAGGGTATGGATCTCGTCGATAAAGAGGATGATCTCGCCCTCGCTCTCCACCACTTCCTTCACCACGCCCTTCAGGCGCTCCTCGAACTCGCCCTGATACTTAGCGCCTGCGATAAGTGCGCCCATATCAAGGGAATAGACCTTCTTGGACTTAAGGTTTTCCGGCACCTGGCCGTTGATTATCTTGGTGGCAATGCCTTCGGATATGGCGGTCTTTCCCACGCCGGGTTCACCTACCAGGATGGGGTTGTTCTTGGTACGCCGGCTCAGTATCTGCAGCACGCGGCGGATCTCGTCGTCGCGCCCGATCACAGGGTCTAGCTTGCCTTTTGCCGCGGCCTCGTTGAGGTCGATGGCGTATTTGCTGAGGAATTCGTATTTGTTTTCCATAGTAAATGTCTCCTTTTCGCCGACAGGAAAGACAAATAGCATTCCAGTGCCATTATGTCATTTTTTATTATATTTGCTATCAGTTAATTCGCTAAAACATGAAACGTCTCCTCTTCATCCTCGCGGTTGCGCTCGGCATGACCTCCTGCGCATCCCTCAACCAGGCCCGCTTGAGCCAGAGCGGCGCCAAGATCCTGCAGGCAATGGCCATCACCGACAATGACATCCTCGGCTATGTTACCCAGTCCGTGGCACAGCTCGATGCCGAAAGCCAGATCGTCACCAGCGGCAACTATGTGACCCGCCTCAACCGCATTACCAAGGGCCTCACCGAAGTGGATGGTACGCCCCTGACCTTCAAGGTCTACAAGAACGACGAGGTGAACGCCTTCGCCTGCGCTGACGGCAATGTGCGTGTCTACACCGGCCTTCTGGACGTGATGACGGATAACGAAGCCCTCGGAGTGATAGGCCACGAAGTCGGCCACGTGGCCCTCAAGCACACCCTCAACGCCTACAAGATGAGCCTCTATGCCTCCGCGGCGATGGACGTGATCGCCTCCACCGGCAACATGGCCGCAGCCCTCACCGACAGCGTGCTCGGCCAGCTGGGAGAGCAGATGATAAACGCCAAATACTCCCGCAAGCAGGAGACCGAGGCGGATGATTTCGGCTATGAATTCCTGAAGGGTGCGAACAAGAATCCCTACTACATGGCCATGGCGTTCGAGAAACTGATGAGCAAGTCCGAATCCGGAACTCCCACCCAGATAAGTTCCATCGCCAACCTCTTCTCTTCCCACCCGGACACCCAGTCCCGCATCGACCGCGTGAACAAAAAAGCGGCCGGGGAAGGATTCACCCGGCCGGAGAAGTAGTTCTTCGGAAACTCTGATACTTAGACCTCCGTCGCCCCTTCGAACTCCCGAAGGAAGCGGAGGTCGTTTTCGAAATAATGGCGGAGGTCATTTACCTGCCACTTGAGCATGGCGATTCGCTCTATGCCCATTCCGAAGGCGAAGCCGCTGTATTTCTTGCTGTCGATTCCGGAGGCTTCCAGCACGTTGGGATCCACCATGCCGCAGCCGAGAATCTCCAGCCAGCCGGTGCCCTTGCAGATGTTGCAGCCCTTTCCGTGGCAGATGTTGCAGCTCACGTCTACCTCTGCCGAAGGCTCGGTGAAGGGGAAGAAGGACGGCCGCATGCGGATCTGCGCGTCGGCGCCGAACATCTCGCGGGCGAAGAGCAGGATGGCCTGCTTGAGGTCGGCGAAGGTAACATTCTCATCTATATAAAGGCCTTCCACCTGGTGGAAAATGCAGTGCGCACGGGCGGAGATGGCCTCGTTGCGAAACACGCGCCCAGGGCAGATTACGCGGATGGGGAGAGGTAACTTCTCCATCGCCCTCACCTGCACGGATGAGGTGTGGGTGCGGAGGAGCAGCGGGTTGAGATGCCCTGCGGAGACGAAGAAAGTGTCCTGCATGTCGCGTGCGGGGTGGTTCGGAGGGAAGTTGAGGGCCTCGAACACGTGATAGTCGTCCTCGATCTCGGGACCTTCTGCCACATCGTATCCGAACTTGCGGAAGATGTCCACTATCTGCTGGCGGACGATGCTCACAGGATGGCGGCTGCCGAGCTCGTACTGCTCGCCGGGGAGGGAGGTGTCCTCTTTGGAACCCTCATCGCTACCGCCGGCCTGGACGCCGCCACGCAACTCTTCTATCTTGGCGAGAGCGGCCTGCTTTAGCTCGTTGAGCGGACGGCCGAAGGCGCGCTTTTCGTCTCCGCTGACACTGCGGAACTCCTCGAAGAGCGCCGTGATCTCACCTTTTTTACCCAGGAAGCGCACGCGCGCTTCTTCCACTTCTTTCTCTGTCTTGCATTTGAGGGCGTTCAGCTCGCCGAACACCTTCTCTATAATTTCAATTGTCATAGTCTATTTCTTTCCTTCCCGCTTGGCCGCACGCTGATCCCTGGCCTTCTTGGCCCTGGCTGCGCCGGTCTTGAGAAATTTCTTCCACTGCTCTTCCGTCAGGATCTTCTGGAATGCAATGTATGTTTGTTCGTCCCACTTGTCTCCTATCATGGTGTAGAGGTCGTAGTTCTCTACCTTATTGGCCATCAGGGCCTCCATTTCCTTGTTGCGCTCCTCCATGTTGTGGGTGAGGATGGAATCGGCATAGAAGGCCTGCCAGTCTTCGAGCTGGAGGGATTCTTCATAGTTTTCGACCATCTTGTCGATAGCCTCGCGCATTTTCTTTGCACGCTGCTCCGGCGTGAGGGGCTGTTCCTGTGCGGATGCGACAAGGAACATAAGCAGGCCGACCGCGGTCAAGAGTATGTGCTTTGTTTTCATAACTTGCAAAAATAATCAATATATTTGTAATCGAGTAAAATTCGAATCATGAAAGTACAATCATTATGCCTCGCGGCACTCGCCGCCCTCCTCCTTGCGGGTGTCCGCGGAGAAGCCTGTTCCAATGTAATTATCACCAAAGGTGCCAGCGCCGACGGAAGCTGCATGGTATCTTATGCGGCCGATTCGCACGTGCTTTTCGGCGAACTGTATTTCACTCCTGCCGGCAAGTTCCGCAACGGTTCGCGCCTTAACATTATTGAATGGGATACCTATAAGCCTCTCGGGGAAATCCACCAGATTCCCCGCACTTTCAAGACCGTGGGCAACATGAACGAGAAGCAGGTAATCATAGGCGAGACCACCTGGGGCGGACGCGAGGAGCAGGCCGACTCGACCGGCATAATGGACTATGGTTCACTGATTTACGTAACACTCCAGAGGGCCGCTACCGCACGTGCGGCCATCGACACCATAGTGTCGCTCGCGAACCGCTACGGCTATCCTTCCGAAGGAGAATCCTTCTCCATCGCGGACGCGAACGAGGCCTGGGTGATGGACCTCGTGGGCAAGGGCCCGGACAACAAAGGGATAGTGTGGGTGGCCCGCCGCATCCCGGACGGGTACATCTGCGCACACGCCAACCAGGCCCGCATCACGCGCTTCCCCCTGAACGACCCGGAGAACTGCCTGTATGCGCCGGACGTAATCTCCTTCGCCCGCGAGCAGGGCTGGTTCAGCGGTGCCGATGAGGATTTTTCTTTCCGCGATGCCTACAATCCCCTCGATTTTGGCGGAGCACGTGCCTGTGACGCCCGCGCCTGGAGTGCCTTCAACATCCTCTGCGACGGGGTCTTCGTGTATGAGGAGAACGGTGTGGAGGTCTCCCGCCCGGCATCCGACTGGACTGAGTATGCCCTCGGGCACGACCTCAACGGGGAGATGCCCCTGTTCGTGAAGCCTTCCCGCAAGATTACCGCGAAGGATGTGGCCGATGTGATGCGGGATCATTTCGAGGGTACGCCGCTGGATATGACGCAGGATATCGGTGCGGGCGGCAACGCCCTGCCTTACCGCTGGCGCCCCATGCACTTCAGCTGGAACGGGAAGGAGTACGCGAACGAGCGTGCGATTGCCACCCAGCAGACCGGTTTCTGGTTCGTGGCGCAGGCCCGCGGCTGGCTGCCGGAAGAGGTGGGCGCCCTCGTGTGGTTCGGCACCGACGATGCCGCAACTTCTTATCTGACACCGATTTATGTGAGCACCAAGAGTGTGCCCGAGTGCCTCCGTGTGGGCAACGGCGACATGCTGCATTACTCCCCGACCTCGCAGTTCTGGATCTGCAACCGCATCGCCCAGGCCTGCTATAAGATGTACAACGTGATGGCTCCGACCGTGCGCTGCGCGGTGGATTCCTTCGAGCAGGAACAGATGTTCTCGGCCGTGCCTTCGTTCGACGAGAAGGTGGCGAAGCTGGTCTCCCGCGGACGTTTGAGGAAGGCTCGCAAACTGATGACGAAATACACCGTGGAGACCGCCCAGAAGCAGTTCGCATCCTGGGTTGAGCTCGAGGAGCTGCTGCTTGTCAAGTACCTGGACGGCAACGTGAAAGCCCAGAACGAAGACGGCTCCTTCGTGTGCAGCGAGTACCACTCCGGCACGCCCAAGGGCATCAAGAACATCCCTTACGTGGAGGCCTGGCGCAAGGCCGTGGCCGAATCCGAACATGGGAAAGTGTTGGAAGTTAGATAATAATTCTTATATTTGCAGTCCCAATTGCCGAAAGGGGTTGGGAATGGTTCAGCAAAAGACCTTCCGGTGGGGTGGGTGAGTGGCTGAAACCAGCAGTTTGCTAAACTGCCGTACGGGTAACCGTACCACGAGTTCGAATCTCGTCCCCACCGCAAAAGAGAAGCAGACCGACACCAAGCTAGCTTGAGTGCCGGTCTGCTTCTCTTTTGAACTGCCCGCCGCAGGCGGCAGAGATGTCGGAGCGAAGCGACGAAATCTCGGTGGGGAATGTGCGAAGGCCAATGATACAAAGGCGTTCCTCCGAACGCACCTGCATCTTGATTGCCGGCGGTGGCTCCGAGATAGCGCGACCGCAGGGAGCGGAATCTTTCAGGACCTGTAGAGAAATACCGCTTTTTTCTATACAGGTACCCCCTTTTTACCCCATACCTGTAGAGAAAACCCACCCAAACTTATACAAGTAGGCCTTTTTTCGGCCTACCTGTACAGAAATAGGCCGAAAAACTCTACAGGTCTTCAACTAAAAGCCAGCACCTGCCTCCCGGCCGACGGTTTTTCAAATGAAAATGTTGCAGGAATCAAGGATACCGTACGTTATATCTCGGTGGGGGGGTACCTAGAACCGATATACAAACCCTATCGAAAGATCGTCTCCTATCTTCAGGGCATTATCTCCACCGAAAGCGCCAGCCAAAATATAGTTGCCGTCAAAATCGGTCGAGGCCAGCAATCCCGCAAAACCAAGTCCGGTTTTCAAAAGAAAGTGATGGCTCAGGCTATATGTCAAGACAGGAATTGCATATATGGTAACGGTCGTCTTGCCAACTCCTTCCTGCTCAGGAATAAGCTGGAAACCACCTTCTACCCACGCAGCGAAACATCCAAAACGTACAAGTCCCCAACCGACATATGGATTTAATGTAAATGCACGCGTTTCTGCATTGGAATACTCCAGACCAGGACTGGAGATGGCTGCATTGGACTTCCCCCAGGAGATACGACCTCCGACCGCAAGCCTGTTCCGGAAGATGTATCCGGTTTCCGGGCTCAAATTGAAGGCCTGGATTTCTGCGCCATTGGTTTTAACATACGCCCCTGCTACAGAACCTCCGGCATACCACTGCGCCGAAGCAGAAAAAGCTCCGGCAACCATGCATAAAAATGCAATTATCAACTTTTTCATTACATCAGAAGTTTAGCGCGAAACCGACACCATTACGGGTAGGACCGAAATCCAAACTTGAAGCATAAGGTCTGGGAGCGCAGTGTTCCGCATAATCATCCAACATCAAGTCCATCTCCTTCCGACCTTTAGACCAAAGGGAAATACCGCCCCAGAGACTGGCGGCAACGGCCACAACCCCTGTTGGAATCATCACTGCCGCAGCGGTCTTGTCCCAATCGATATTATTAATCCCGGCAACTGTCCACAATCCCGCGGCAGGGACCCCAAGAAAAGAGATTGCCTTGCCCCAACCCAGATTTGCCCTCGCTTTGCGATAACGGCTTCCATACAATACCAATCCGAGGTCTCTATCTAGAGGGCGTATGGCAAAACTGTTTTCTGTCTGGTCTTCATTTATTTCCGTAGATGACGAGGCCTCCGGCCAACCCCAATCTTTGTTTTGTGCAAAAAGGCTCGTGGACAAGGCCAACGCAGCTATAATCATTACAATTCTTTTCATAATTCTCATTATTTGGGGGCGCAAAGATAGTTTTTTTTTTAATTTTGCAGCGCTTTTTATAAGAGAATTATGCAAGGAATCTGGACTATACTGATGCTCATACTGTCGAACGTGTTCATGACGTTCGCTTGGTACGGACATCTCAAACTGCAGGAAATGAAGATCTCGACGGGATGGCCCCTGATCCTCATCATCCTGTTTTCCTGGGGAATCGCATTTTTTGAATACTGCCTTACAGTACCGGCGAACCGCATAGGATTCGCCGGCAACGGAGGGCCTTTTACCCTCGTTCAACTTAAAGTCATTCAGGAGGTTATCTCTCTGACGGTCTTCACCGTCATCATCTCCTTCCTGTTCCAGGGGCAGCACCTGCACTGGAACCATGTGGCCGCCTTCGCCTGCCTGGTGCTGGCGGTATTCTTCGCTTTCCTGAAGTAGCGCGCTACTTCCTGCGGCCCTTCTTCTCGAGGTACTTGATGAGCATCTCGGGACGGTCGGTCTGGATGATGGAAGTGCCGAGGTCCAGGATCACATCGTAGACCTCGCCCGGATCGGCGGCTTCGAAAGCGGTGTTATCGTCGTATCCGCCGTTGAGCGAAGGCCAGAGGGTGTTGACCCAGAGCTTGGATCCGGTATCGATCACCTTCTTGCAGCAGTCGCGGACGGTGTCGTTCAGCTCGGCGAAGCAAACCTCGTAGGCAAGCGGAACCTCACCGGCCTCCATATACTGATTGAATAGGTCTGCGCCCTTAGGGAAGAGGATGTCGATGATGGGCATATACATCATATTATGCTCATATTCAGCCGTTTTAGCGCTTACCTCTGCCAGGGTCTTCTTGCCCTTGATGAGGATCTGGTCGGTCACGCCCAGCTCCTCGGTGATGGCCAGCACCTGGTCGTAGTACTGGTAACCCTGGTCGATGTTGACGCAGATGCGGTCTTTGCAGACCTCGAGGGCCTCTTTCAAAGTGGGCATCTTGTGGGGAGATTTAACCCCGTGCGCATAGCGAAGGTTGAATCCTTTGAGGGAATCGAGGGTCATCGTGGAGATGGGGCCTTTGCCGGTGGTGGTGCGGTTGGCGGTGCCGTCGTGGCTGAGCACCAGCACACTGTCGCTTGTCATCTTAAGGTCGATTTCCACAATATCCACGCCCATGCGTATAGCGGATTCGATGGCGGGGATGGAGTTCTCGGGATAGTTGCGCCAGTCGCCGCGATGAGCGACCACCACCACATACTTGGAATTGGGGTTGTGGAGTTCGGCAACCACTTTTTCAGCCTTGTTGGCGTACTTGGGGCCACAGCCGGCAGCCACCAGGGCGGCCAGTGCGAAAAGAAGATAACGGTAGAGTTTCATATTACTTTAGTGTTATATTTGCCTGAACGGGGAGATGGTCGGAAGGGTAATATCCTTCGAACTTGTCGATGATGGCAATGAACGCGGAAAGTTCACCCTCTGTGTAGAAGATGAAATCGGAGGGATGCGAGCTCGCCTTGTCGAGGTCCCGGGAAGGATCGAAGGCCTGATAGGTGGCCTTGGGGCCCTGGCGGACGCCCTTTTCGTCCGCAACGCGGAAAGAATCCTTGTATGCGGCCCGGAAGGCCTGGAGGGCGGCCTCTTCATCCGATTCCGGATTCATGTCGCCTACCACGAAAAGGGGCAGCTTGTCCGGATTTTCCGACGCCATGCGGCTGATTATCAGGTCTGCGGATTTCTTGCGCACTTCGGCGTAGCTGTTGCCGTTGTTGTTCACCTCCAGATGGGTGGCGAGGAAGTAGAAAACCTTTCCGGATGCCTTGTGGCGGAGCTTGGCCCAGGCGGCCACGCGATGGCGGGACATCCCACCCCAGTTCAGGGAGCCGGAAGGCTTGTCCGGAGTATCCGAAAGCCAGAAACGGTCCCATTCCAGAAGCTCGATAGTCTCTTTCTTGTATCCTACACCCACAGCTTCTCCACCGGTGCCGGTGTCCCTTCCCACAAAGTAGAAGCCGTATTCCGGCAGCATCTCTTTAAAGTTGCTTTGCTGGTTGGCGAGCACTTCCTGAAGGCCGAAGACGTCGAAATCGTGGGTCCGGACCACCGTCATGCAGTTCTCCTTGCGGGCCTGCCAGTCCTTGTAGTCGGTGTCCGAAGAAGTATCCAGGCGGATGTTGAAGGATCCCAGCTTGAGGTCGGCGGGCTCCGTCTGCTCGGGCTCCGGTTCGGGCGGAGTGACGGGATTCACCTTGTTCTCGCCGCATGTCACCGCCAGCAGCAGGGCGGCAGCCATCAGAACTAAAAGCTTTCTCATATCACGGTTTGATGTATTTCATAAGAAGAAGGTGTGCGGGCGCCGCCATCCCGCCGTGGTCGAAGCCATCCTCCTCGTAAAGAATGATGTTCTTGTGGCCCACGAGCTTCATCATCTCCACGAAGTAGGCGTTCTCCTCGTAGCGGCGGTAGAGCTCCATGTCGCGCCCTCCGGTTATTACCAGGAAGGGCGGAGCGTCGGGACGGATGTGGTAGAGGGGAGCCATCTCGTCGATCAGCGGCTGAGTGGCGGACATTCCCCTCGCGGCGCGCTCGGTGAAGTGGGTTATCATCTGGCCGCTGTAGGGCACGATGGCCGCCATCTTGTCGGCGTCCACCCCGTATTTGGCGAGCCAGTGTTTGTCCAGGCCCAGCATCGCGGAGAGATATCCGCCCGCGGAATGGCCGGCAAGGTATATCTTGTCCGGCGAACCGCCGTATGCGGATATGTTCTTCACCACCCAGGCGACCGCCGCGGCGGCATCGTCTATGATCTCGGATACCTGCGCCTCGGGATAGAGGCGGTATCCGGCCGCCACTACAACGTAATCCTTGGTCAGCAGCTCCTTAGGGGTATGCTTCTGGCCACCGGTGAGGCCGCCTCCGTGGAACCAGACAATCACCGGGCGGTCCGACGCCTTCTTTACGTAGCTCACGTCGAGCTTGCAGCGGGGATGGGCGTCGCCGTCGCGGTAGACTATTCCGCGGTCCTGTTTGTATTTTTCGGCGGATGCCGGCAGGGCGCACAGCAGCACCAGCACCAGGGTCAGGATTCTTTTCATTGGTCGTCTATGTTATGTGTGGCTTCGTATTGATTGCGGGAGGCTTCCGAGAGTATACGGTTGCGGGTGAACTTGAACAACTTGATGCAGAAGTAGATGAGCAGGATAGTGATCAGCCCCGAGAATTCCGGAGCGATTCCGGAAGAGAATGCCAGGGTGTCGTAGATACCGTGCAGGAGCACCGGGAAGAGCCAGACCTTGATGCGGTCCAGATCGGTAGTCTCGCGCCAGTCGAAGTGATTGCGGGAATAGTAATATCCCATCATGATGGCGAAGGCGAAATGCCCGGGCACGGCGAAGATTGCGCGGGTGACGCTCACGTAGAACCAGCCTGCACCGGCGGATATCACATACATCAGGTTCTCCAGGCAGGCGAAGCCAAGACCGACGGCGGCGGCGTACACCATACCGTCGTAGCGCTCGTCGAACTCCGGACTGTTCCGCAGCAACAGCCACAGCATCAGCAACTTGGCGCTTTCCTCGGGGATGGCTGCGCCGAAGAAGGATGTCTTGACGGCCTCGAGCAAGGTGGAAGGCTCGTTCGAAAAGAGCCCCAGGGACATCAGCGGACCGGAAATCACGAACGATGCCAGCACGGAAAGGCATCCATAGAAGAAGCCCTTGTAAACCATGCGTTTGGGTTCGGGGTTGAAGTCCTTGCTGTACACGTAATACAGCAGAAGGATTCCGGGAACGATGGCAGCTGCGAGAATAATCCACATAGTCTTACAAAGTTACAATTAATTCAGTGTCTTTGCAATCTTTTCTATGTTGAGACTCCTGGCCGAAGCGTCGATTATGTCTTTGTAGATGCCACCCTTCTTGTATATCTCGTCGGGGTCGCCGGACTCCTCCACGCGGCCCTCGCGCAGAGCGTAAATCATATCGCTGTCGATTATCTGCGAGATGCTGTGGGAGATTATGATAACGGTCCTGTCTTTCTTGATGGCATCTATGCTGTTCTTGATCTGCTCGGTGGCGATGGCATCAAGCGAAGCGGTGGGTTCGTCCAGGAATATCACGGGCGGGTTCTTGAGGAACATGCGTGCGATGGCTATGCGTTGCTGCTGGCCTCCGGAGAGGTCTGACGCCCGATTCTGGAACTGCTTGGGCAGAGCCATTATCTGGTCGTAGATGTAGGATTTCTTCGCAGCATCCACCACCTCCTCGAAGGTGGCATCCGGCCGGCCATAGCGTATGTTTTCCTCTATGGTGCCATCGAAGATGTGGTTCTTCTGGAGCACCAGGCCGATGTTGTCCCGCAGGAAATGAGTGTCGTATTCCTTCAGGTCCACCCCGTCCAGGGTGATGGTGCCGGCCTGCGGCTCGTAAAACTTGTCCAGAAGGTTGACTATGGTGCTCTTTCCGGCACCCGACAGGCCCACCAGCGCGGTTATCATCCCCGGTTCTATGGTCATGTCGATGCCGAACAGGGCCTGATTGCCGTTGGGATAGGTGAAGTCCACGCCCTTCAGCTCGAACTTACCCTTTATCTCCGCCGGGCGGTAGCTTCCGGTGGATTCCACCTCTTCGTCGGAGTTCAGTATGCTGAAGAATCCTTCTGCGTAGATCAGGGCGTCGTTCACGTCATCGAATATGCGCTGGAGTTGGGTGATGGGGGCGATGACGTTGGAGAATAGCATCACGTGGTACATTATCTTACCTATGCTCATGCCGGGGTATTCGATGAGCACCAGGTAGGCCGTGAGGATAATCACCAGCACGGTGCCGACCTGCTTGACGAAACTCTTGATGCCGCTGTAATAGAAGCTCACCCGGCGGGTGTTCATCTGGTTGGCGGTCACTTGGTTCTGGATGTCGAGCTGCTTGCGGCTTTCTATCCCCTCGCGGTTGAAGGATTTGATGACGTTGATGGAGTCGATTATGTTCTTGATGCCCTGGCTCTTGGTTTCCAGGTGCGAGCGCATCTCCCGCCTCCATCCCTTCAGGCGTTTAGCCTGGCGGTAGGTTATCCAGAAGTAAATCGGCACTATGCCCAGGGCCACCAGACCCACATAAACGTTGGCTGCGAACATCAGGATGAGGGCGAGCGCGGCGCTGGTGAAGAGGGGCAGGAGGTCGATGAAGAAGTTCTGCACCGTGCGGGACAGGCTGCTCACGCCCTGGTCTATCCTCGCCTGCACCTTGCCGGTGGCGTTCTCGTCGGTGTTGAAATAGGCCATGCGGAAGGTGAGAACCTTCTCGATGACGGCCTGGGAAAGGTCCCTGGACACGAATATCCTCATCCTCTCTCCATAGTAGTTCTGGGCGAAGGTGATGAGGGCGGACAGGACCTCCTTTCCGAGCAGGACGGCCGAGATTATGGTGAGGATGCGGGCGGCCTGGCTCCAGCTGAAGTTCGTTCCGATGAGGGCGTTGATGGCATCCACCGTCCGGTCCAGCACGATGGCGTTCACCTGCTGCATGGCGGATCCCACCAGCGTGAGGACGAGTGTGAGGGCCACCAGCAGGCGGTAGGGCCTCACGAACGGGCGGATGTTGCGGAACAGCTGGAAGAGATTCATAAAAACAGAGCCACGGATCTGTTCCGCAGCTCTGCAAATATAGTGTTATTTTCAGGATTTATCAGTCCTTGCCGTATATCTGTTTGTTGGCAGATTCGAGCTGAGCCTTCAGGATATTGACCGCCTGGGAAATCTCCTGCTTGGTCATGTCCTTGTTCTCCTCGGAACAATCGATAGTAAGTGTCTTCCCGTTTACAGTAACCCTTGCCTTGTCTTCTTCGTCCAAAGATTCCTTGACCAGAGCGGCAATTGTTGCGCTGGGGCAGTCGTAGGTCACGATGCAGGAGGTGCACTTATTGTCACGGAAGGACCAGACAATCTTATAGTCATAACTGAATACTGAAGTAGTGAGCTTGTAAGAAAGCGTGATTGAATTGTCGGTTTCGGCAACCTTGATATCGGTGTAGCCATATTCGGCGTCTTCGCCGTTTTCTTCACCACCATTGGGAAGCCCCTCGCAGGAAGAGAAGCTGAAAAGCATGGCACAGGAGGCCATCAGAGCATAAACAAATTTTTTCATTGTGTTAAAAATTGATTTTTCGCAAAGGTAAAGCATATTTCACTTCGGTATACTACCCTAAAGGGTGGTTTTAACCTCGAAACGATGCTTCCCGCCCACTATTTCGCGTGGTTCAGCACGGGGTCCGAGCAGGAGGGTTGCCGAAGGGTCGTTGTTGCAGTTCTCCTGCAAGTTGACGTTTGTCAGTTTGATTGTGCCTTCGCCGAAGGCCTCGATGCCGCTCAGGTCGGCTATCTTCTCCGTGCAGGAAATGGTGCAGTCGCTGATGCTGATATCGTGTATCATCTGCGCAGTACCTTGGGCGGCTATGCCTATGCGGGCGTCGCGGCAGACGACGTTGGAAATGGCAATGTCGGTAAATTCCGGCAGGAAGGCCTGAGTCTTCTCGGCGGAGCCGTTCTCGCCCACCGGCACGTTCACGTAGGAGGTCTCGAATACTATCGCCTGGTCCCTGATATCGCTCATATAGATGTCTGAGATGCGGATTCTGGAGGTCTTCCCTCCGCGGCCGGGAGCGCTCTTGAAGCGGAGGCCGGTGTCGGTGCCGGAGAAGCTGTTGCCACGCACCACTATATCCTCGATGCCGGCGGAAAACTCCGAACCTATCACGAATCCGCCGTGGGCATGGAAGACAGTGTTGCCGGTGATGAGCACCCGGGCGACCGGGGGATACTGCAAGGCTTTCTCCCCACCTCCGGCCTTCAGGCAGATGCCATCATCCCCCACATCAACCGTATTGTTCACTATGAGCACGTCCTGGCAGTACATGAGGTCGATGCCGTCCCCGTTCTGGGCATTCCAGGGGCAGCGGACGGTGGTGCCGTCGATGATCACCTGTCTGCAGCGGGTAGGGACGATGTGGAATTTGGGGGAGTTCTGCACGGTAACGCCCTTGATGAGCACGCGCTCGCAGTCGGTCAGGCGGATCATGTGCGTGCGCATCTTCTCCTGGGTTTTAGGGTCCGGGGCGATGTTCTTCTGCGTCTTGAGGTTGAAGGGATACCACAGTTTGCCACCGTCCGCCTCCGTGCCGCCCATGCGCTTGAAGTCGTTCCACTCCGTGTCGCTGACCTTGCCTCGCTTGACCGCGCGCCACCATTCGCCGTTGCCGTCGATTATGCCCTCTCCGGTGATGGAGATGTCGTGGCGTTTGCTCGCACCGATGCAGGGTCTGACGCTGCCGTCCTGCAGGTATGCAGTTTTGTCGGGGGTAAAGAGCAAGATGGCGTTTCGTTCGACGTGCAGGTCGGTGTTGTCCTTGAGGGTGATGGGGCCGGTGAGCCAGACGCCTGCGGGGACTACGATGTGGCCGCCGCCAAGTTTTCCTATGGCCTTCACGGCCTCAGCGAAAGCTTCGGTGTTGAGGGTGATGCCGTCGCCGATTGCGCCGAAGTCCGCGATGCTGACCGTGTTGTCGGGAATCTGGGGCGCCTGCGGTTCCTGCAGGGTCTTTACGTCTTCCGGCAGGGCGGTGTAGTAGCGGGCGTAGTCGCCGGCGTGGGCGCTTGTTGCGGCCGTAATTGCGGGCGCGATTGTGGCCGTGATTGCTAATATGTTGATTATCAGCGTTTTATTCATAATGGGTCGGAAATTTTGCGGCATCTGATTTAGGAATTACTTGATATCCAGCGAGTTACAAAACACGCGCAATAGGGCGGCGTGGTGGCCGGGGATGATGATATGGTGGTTTCCGATGGGGTCCGTCAGGAAATAGCGGGCATCGGCCGGATCCAGGCGCAGCCAGACCTGAGTGCGGCAGAGGTTGGCCTCGTATTGATTGCGGAAGAGCTCGCCCTCGGCAATGAAGACGCGGTCCAGAGAGCCGGAGATCTTGAACACAGTTACCGGGCCTTCGGGATAGTGCCCGTGGATGCCGACGCCTATGCCGGATTCGAAGTGGGTATCATAGCAGAACTCGTCCACCAGGTCGAACGGGATGGTGCAGTGCGCGAAGAGTATCTCGCCGGTTTCGACATCGATGCTGGCGGGGTTGGCCTGGAAGCCGGTGCGGCCGGTGAGGGCGCGGGAGACCATCATGCTCAGCAGGGCGGGCACGTCGCCTTCGCAGCTGGAGGGGATGCCTTCGGTATTCAACTGCGCCAGAGCGTAGCAGCCAGTGTTGCGGACCGCTGTCAGCAGGTCGAAGCAGCGGATGGTAAGGGCTTTCAGAGCTCTTTCATCGACAATTTGTTTTATAGCATTGTATATCTGTTCCGCTCCCCGAAGACCGTCCAGCGGTCTTCCGATCGCGGAAACCAGATCTTCCATCGGAATATCCACCAGCGAGAGGCCGAGTTTGTCGAGGAGGGCGTCGGCGTCCCAGGTGCTGGAGATGAGCCAGTCGGAGGGTTTGCCAATTATGCCGATGGTGGTGCCGGAGAGGGTGGCGCGGGCGACCGCGACCTTCTCCAGAAGGGCGATGCGGCGAGAGATGTATTCGGGCGAACCGTGCAGGACTTCGCCCTTGAGGCCGTTCTGGCGCAGGTAGGAAAGAATCTCCAGCGAAGCGGCCAGGGAGTTGCTCTTTCCTGAAGCCAGCAGGGTGAAAAAGCCCACTCCGGCATCAAGCATGCCAGGGAGGAGTTCCTTGAAGATGCCTTCCGCTCCCCCGGTACGTATATATATTATGTTAAGATCGGCCTCGAGGCCGAAGGTCGAGAAGTCGGCGCCCTTGAACTCGTATCCTCCATCCGGAAAGATGGATTGCAGGAATTCGTCCGAAACGGCCTTCACGGCCGCCTCGTCGTGCAGGCCGGAAGTTATGGTGTAGATTGCTATCATGCCTGCTCAGGGACATACTGGGCCTTGACGTCTTCGTAGAAGGCGCCCATGGTCGTATACACGTAAGGGGCAATCCAGAAGAATCCTATTCCGAGAGTAATGATTCCCAGGAGGAACCAGCCGATGAAGCTGAGGATCAGCACGAACATGCGCCATTTGTTGCCCTTCATCATCAGGCGGCTGCGTTCTATGGCCTGCAGGCAGCTGAGTTCGGGATTGTCCTTTAAGATGTACGGGGTAAGGCTGTATGCAAATGTCTTGATGATGCCGGGAATAATCAGCAACAAGGTCCAAAGGAGAACCTTGATGGCCATAAGGAAATAGCCCATAACGCTTCGCCAATAGGGGCGGAAACCAAGCTTGAACATATTGTCTACCAGATTCTTATCCCCTCTGAGCAGATAAAGGAAAGTGCAGAACAATCCGATCACAAGAGGCCCTATAAGGAAGTATGCAATAACAGCGTTGACACCGGCATATCTTGAGAAATAAAGCGACATGAAAGATAATGCTGCATGGGGATTCCCCTGAAGGATGTATGCCTGATAGCGGTGGATAAATTCCGAATCAAATCCCATAAATATCCCCAAAGTCCATCCCACCACCATTACAATAGCAAGGTAGGCGAACATAGTCAATGCGGCTTCTCCCCATTTTCCTTTCAGGGCAGCACGCGCTTCTCTTTTAAGGTCTCTGAATCTTTTCATTGGTTAACAGTTTTACACTTTGCAGCAATGTAGCAATTATTTGTTAATTTTGTAGCAAACGAACACTAAAATCATGTCCAGAATCCTTCTTTCCCTTGCAGTTCTCTGCATTTCGGCTTCGGCGCTCGCCCAGCCTTATCCCTTTCAGAATCAGGCACTGAGCCCCGAGGAGCGTGCGGACGACCTCATCTCCCGCCTCACCATAGAAGAGAAAACCGCCCTCACCCTCAACGCCTCCGAAGCCATCCCCCGCCTTGGCATAAAGGCTTATGACTGGTGGAACGAGGCCCTGCACGGAGTGGGGCGCAACGGCTCCGCCACCACCTTCCCCATGCCTATAGCAATGGCGGCATCCTTCGATGATGCAATGGTTTACGACGTGTTTACCGCGGTGAGCGACGAGGCCCGTGTGAAGCACCGCATCGCCGACCAGGCGGGGCCCATCGCACGCTATCAGGGGCTTACATTCTGGACACCGAACATCAATATCTTCCGCGATCCCCGCTGGGGCCGCGGGATGGAGACCTACGGCGAGGACCCGTACCTGATGGGGCAGATGGGAATGGCCGTGGTGCGCGGCCTGCAGGGGCCGGACGACAGCCCCGTACGCAAGCTCTTCGCCTGCGCCAAGCACTTCGCCGTGCACTCCGGGCCTGAGCCGGACCGCCACCGTTTCGATGCCAGGCCTACCAGGCGCGACCTTTATGAAACCTATCTCCCCGCATTCAAAGACCTTGTGACCAAGGCCGGCGTGGAGCAGGTAATGACAGCTTACAACCGCTTCGAAGGCCAGCCCTGCAGCGCGAACGACTATCTGATTGACACCGTGCTCCGCGGCAAGTGGGGCTACAAGGGAGTGATCGTTTCCGACTGCTGGGCAGTCGCCGACTTCTACATCAAGGGCCGCCACGAGTATGTGGAAACCAAGGCCGAGGCTGCTGCGCTGGCAGTAAAATATGGAGTGGACGTAGAATGCGGGCACGCCTATCAGGCCATCCCCGAGGCCATCAAGGCCGGATTGCTGACCGAGGAGGAACTTGACCGGAACCTCAAGCGCGTCATCATCGCCCGCATCCGTCTGGGCGAGATGGACGGCGTGGATCCGTGGGCCGAACTGCCGGAAAGCATAGTGGAGGGCTCCGCACATAAGTCGCTTGCGCTGAAGATGGCGCGCGAAAGCATGGTCCTCCTGCAGAACAAAGGCGGCATCCTGCCTCTCAGCACCGATATCGACATCGCGGTCGTGGGCCCGAATGCGGACGATACCACCATGCAGTGGGGCAACTACAGCCCTATCCCCAAGGAAACCATCACCCTGCTGAACGCGCTCAGGGAGCGCCTGGACGGGGTGAATTACGTGAAAGGCTGCGGCCACATCGACGGAGCCGAGCCCATCAAGGACGTGCTGGAGAGGCTTCAGTGCTTCAACACCGTCATCTTCGCCTCCGGCATCACCCCCTTCCTGGAGGGAGAGCAGGGCGATGCGGGCGGATTCCCCGGATTCGAGGGGGGCGACCGTACAGTAATAGAGCTGCCGCAGGTGCAGAGAGACCTGATAGCCGCTCTGCATGAGGCTGGCAAGAAGATAATCCTGGTGAACTTCAGCGGCTCCGCGATGGCACTCGAGAAGGAGGCGGAGTACTGCGACGCCATCCTCCAGGCCTGGTATCCCGGACAGATGGGCGGCCTCGCCATCACCGACATCCTCTTCGGAGACTACAACCCGTCCGGAAAGCTGCCGCTGACCTTCTATGCATCCACCGAGCAGCTGCCGGATTTCTCGGACTATAGCATGAAAAACCGCACCTACCGCTTCTTCACCGGCAAGCCGCAGTGGGCCTTCGGATACGGCCAGAGCTATACCACATTCAAAGTCGGGCGCGTGCGTGTAAAGGGCGGAAAGGCCATCGTGAAGGTGACCAACACCGGCAGCCGCGACGGCGAAGAGGTTGTGCAGCTCTACGTTTCCAGAAAGAGGGATAAGCAGGGCCCTATCCGCACCCTGAGGGCCTTCAAGCGCGTTTACGTACCTGCCGGAAAGACGGTCCAGGTGGAGATTCCGCTCACCGAAGAGACTTTCCTCTGGTGGAGCGAGAAGGATCAGGACATGGTCCCCACCCACGGCCGATATGTGCTGCAGGTGGGCACAAGTTCAGACCCCAAGGACCTTCGCAAACGCTGCTACCGTTTTTAGTAAAACATAGAAAATTAACGACTTACGTAAAAGCGTCTGGTGCAAATGTACCAGACGTTTTTGCATAATGTGCTGACAATCAAAGGATGGTAATAAATCGTCAAATTGTTTTTTGATTTGACGATTTATTTATATCTTTGCGGTATGAAAAAGATGTCTGATATTTCTAAGGAGATGCTTGAGCTGCTGGAGAAGCAGGGGGAAGTTTCCGCGGCGGAGTTCAAAGCCATGATGCCAGGGAAGCCGGAGCAGACGGTGTTCTCCCGCATCCGCGCGCTTGAGCGCAAAGGGCTGATCTATGAGTCCGGGCGGGGTCGGTATTCCCTTGGGGCAAAACCTGCCTATAAGGCAAAAGTAAGTCCCAAGATGCTGGAACTAAACAAGTTGCTTGTCAGTGAGTTTACGGGGGCCTCGCTGTGCATTTCAACTCTGGACGGGAGTAACATAGTTGTGGAAACCGACCGGAAAGAAACCTTACGCATGCTGGATTTTCTACGCACCAGGTATCCAGCCGTCTATTCTCTTCGTGAAGCAGTTCTGCATAAAGAGTCGCTTAAAGATGCGATTGTTGTGAAAGCCCTGGTTTCAGATGCCCCTTTAGTGGTTTCAGACGGGATGTCGGCTTCGTCCCTGGAAAAAATTCTTGTAGATATTGTGGCAGACAAGGAGTTTTTCCGAATGAGCGACGATGCCCTTAAAAAAGAGTACCAACGGGCCCTTGAGGTGTATCCAATTAACAAAAACCGACTGCTTCGCTATGCTGGCCGGCGCGGGGTAACCGATGAGGTTAAGGAGCAACTTGCCGGGGTAAATCAGTTCCGTGTAGAGACAATAGGCAAAATACAAAAGACGCTGGCAAAACAACCTGTCTTAAGAGCATGGTTATTCGGTTCGTGGTCGCGCTTGGAAGAGCGGCCCGATAGCGATATAGACTTATTGGTGGATTTTGAGAAGAAGGCACGTGTCAGCTTATTAGACCATATTGGTTATCAGCAGGATCTTGAAGAAATCTCCGGGAAATCAGTTGACATGGTAACTAATGGTACATTATTACCTTTTGCAGATAAAACAGCAAACATTGATAAATATATAATATATGAGAGAATTGCCTAGAGACCCTGAACGGCTAAAACATATTATTTTAGCTATTGATAATGCTACCTCGTTCACCGAAGGGAAGTCAGTGGAAGATTTACAAAAGGACCCTTTGTTGTTTTTTGCAACGGTGAAAAATGTGGAAATTATCGGAGAAGCCTCCTATATGATTTCCCTGGATTTTAAAGCGAATCACCCCAAAACACCTTGGAAAAAAATTGTTGGTTTGAGACATGTCTTTGTCCATGAATACTACCAAATTCTTCCTGACGAACTGATGAACGTAATCCAAAACGACCTGCAACCTTTGCGGAAGCAGGTCGTGGAATATCTTAAAGAATTCGAAACTATAGCAGGCTGACCAGCAGGAAGCTGAAGTGGGCGATGATGCCGGCGCAGAGGCCGGCGATGGTGTGGGCGCCGAGAGCCTTGGAGATGGCTTTACGGTATCCGAGCGAATCGAGCATGGCGGTGTGGGTGGACAGGAATCCGCTCCAGCACATGCCTATGGCCGTGAATACGGCGATGGCATTGCCGTCGAGGATACCGGTCGCATCGAAGGTTGGAAGCAGTCCCAATGCGGCGCCTACTGCTCCAAGAGCTGTCATAGGGAATGCGATCAGTTTCATGTCCTGGAACCCGAACAACCACTCGAACACCCAGTGGACCTTTTCAGCTAGCCAGGGAAGGATGGGCACACCCTGATTTGCCGCTCCGGTATAGCCTTCCGGACCGGCTCCGAAAGTTAGGATGATGACAACCGTTGTGATGATAAGCACTCCCGGAATGATGGCAAGTCCCAGTTCGACACCGTTCTTTCCTCCGTCCAGAACGGCATTGAGGAAACGCATGAAGACACTGTTCTGATTCTCCTTATCCTCAATGATTTCCTCAGGATCATCATTGATTTCCGACGCGACGGGGGAGTCAAGCTCCGGGAACGATTTCAGGCATTTTGCCTGCATAATGCGGGTGGAGATGATCGAACCGCAGATG
>JAFRSW010000007.1 GCA_017427385.1 Bacteroidales bacterium | reverse complement strand
TATAACATATATTATATATCTGATTTACAACCATTTAACTATAAGCTACAACCTATATAAGAAATTCTTATATCCTTACACGTCAACCTGCTGTATTTTTGTAAAAAACATTTGTAAACACTAATAATTTAACGCCCGAGTTAAATTTTGTAAACATTTCATGCAGTATTTCGGGCAGCAAAATGACCGTTTCGCAAAGACGGAAATAAATGATTAACTTTGCAATATGATACCTGATATCAGAATTGAAGATTATAATTATCCTCTCACCGATGAAAGGATAGCAAAATACCCTCTTCCTCAGCGGGATGCATCGAAATTACTTGTCTATAAAGACGGTATTCCGAGCGAACATGTATTCAGATCCCTGCCCGATTTCCTGCCTGCAGGCGCACTCATGATATTCAATGATACGCGTGTTGTACCTGCCAGGATGCACTTCAGGCGTGATACAGGTGCCCATATTGAGATATTCTGCCTGGAACCTGTGCAGCCTGCCGAGTACAATACCAGCTTTGCCTCAACCGAAAAATGCAGTTGGAAATGCGTAATCGGCAATTCAAAGCGCTGGAAGGACGATATCCTTACTTATGACTGTCCTGCAGGCTCTTCCCTCGCAGCCATGCATCTTACCGCGTCGCTTGTCTCCCGTGACGGTCAGACAGGAGTGGTTGAATTCCGTTGGGTTGGGGGAGAACCCTTCTCCAGAGTGCTCGAGGAGTGCGGCCAGGTGCCCATTCCCCCGTATCTCAACAGGGAAACCGAGGCCATAGATCTGGAGCGCTACCAGACTCTCTATGCCCATATCAGGGGCTCTGTAGCAGCCCCGACTGCAGGCCTTCATTTTACTGAAGCAGTACTTGAGAATATCCGGGATAAATCCATTGACACTCAAAATGTTTGTCTGCACGTTGGCGCTGGCACTTTCCTGCCCGTCAAAAGCTCTCGCGTAGCCGAGCATCCCATGCACAGGGAGCCCTTCTCCATCAGCCTGGATCTCCTCAAGAAGCTCCGCGCCGGAGGCCGGCCCTGCATAGCCGTGGGCACCACATCCGTCCGCACCCTTGAATCCCTCTACTATGCCGGCGTATCCATAATCGAAAAAGGTGAGCCGGAAGACATCGGCCAGTGGGTCCCTTACGAGAGAGAATACCCATATAGCACCGGCGAGGCCCTGGATGCTATCATTTCTTATCTGGAAGCGCACGGTCTGTCCGAGCTGAGGCTCGGCACCCGCATCATCATAGTTCCCGGCTTCAGGTTCCGCATCGTCGACATGATGGTAACCAACTTCCATCAGCCGGAAAGCACCCTCATCCTTCTGATTTCCGCCTTTGTGGGCGGAGATTGGAAAACTATTTATAACTTTGCCTTGTCCCATGGGTTCAGGTTCCTGAGCTATGGCGACAGTTCTTTATTGTTTAGACGCGATTAACCATGGAAGACCTCGAAAACATACAGCCATACAACGACGCAGAGGCGGTCGCCGCCCTGCAGAAACTTGCACGCCATCCCGCCGTTCCGGTGATCAGCAAGTACATTTTCCCTGAATTCCCCATCGGCACACTCAAGAAAATGCTGATGGACATCAAGGGTGTAGACGACTTCCAGTACTCCATCGTCTCGAAAGCCGTCAACGTCGTTGTGGGCCGCTCCTCTTCCGGATTTACATACGAGGGGGTAGAGAACCTGCGCAAGATAAACGGGAAGTTCCTGGCCGTCTCCAATCACAGGGACATTGTTTTGGATCCTGCGCTCACGCAGTGGATGCTGATGCTGAACAATGTGCCCCTCACCGAAATATGCGTCGGCAGCAACCTGCTGGCAAACGGGGTGGTGGAGACCCTTCTCCGCTCAAACCGTATGATCACAGTCATCCGTGGCATTTCCGCCAGGGAAGTGTACCTGTCTTCGCAGATCCTTTCCAGGTTCATCCGTTCCGAGATCACCTCCGGCAGGAGTTCCGTGTGGGTCGCGCAGCGCGAAGGGCGCACCAAGAACGGCCTGGACGTTACCGAGCAGGGGCTCCTGAAGATGTTCGACATGAGCGGCACCGGAGACTTCAAGTCCAACTTCAAGGAACTCAACATCGTGCCCATGTCCATCTCCTATGAATATGAACCCTGCGACTACCGCAAGGCCCGCGAGATCCTCATCAAACAGACCACAGGGGAGTATCATAAGAAGGAAGATGAGGATATGCACAGCATCCTGACCGGCATCCGGCAGTGGAAGGGCGGGATACACCTCTCGGTCGGAGCGCCGCTTACAGACAAGGAAATCACACATTCGTCCTGGTACGAGAAGAACGACCGCTACCAGGCCATCCGACGTATCCTGGACGAGCGGATAATCTCCGGCTACAAACTCTGGAAAACCAACTATATGGGTTACGACCTGATGACAGGAGGGGACAAGTATTCGGACAAGTACACTCCGGAAGATTTGAAGAAATTCCGCGAATACACGGAGCACAAACTTTCCCGTGCGGAGAAAAAACTGGACAAGAACGAACTCCGGGACATTTTCTGGCACATTTACGGTAATCCTGTGGTTGCCAAGGAAAAAGAAGCGTAGCGATGCCACGTTTTGTTGCTTTTTTGCATCTTTTTTATAACTTTGTAACTTGTTAAATACGACAAAGTTTTATTGTTTACAATATGAAGAAGCTTTCATTCGCAGTTTTTGCTGCTTCGCTGGCGCTTGTTCCGGCGAGTCTTTCTGCTCAGGAATTCGACGTTCCCCAGAATCCTCCTCTCATTCTCGCACCCGAAACCGTGGTCGTAGACCCGGTTGAACCTGCTGCCGAAGAACCCGTTGTCGAAGCCAAAAAGGCCAAGAAAGAAAAGAAGGTCAAAGAGCCCAAGGTAAAGGAAGTAAAGGAGCCTAAGGTAAAGAAAGAAAAGTACTATGGCTTCTGCAATCATCTTGGAATCGGCGCATCTGTCGGCATCATGGATGGTCTCAGCGCAACCGTTGGTATTCCCCTCGGCGGCCATCTCCAGCTTCGCGGTAATTATTCGATAGGTGTGCCTGATCAGGTCTATCCTCTACAGTATACCATTCCTGATCTCGGAACGTACAATATCAGCGGCAAGCAAGTGTCCCTTAAAGACATAACTCTCAAGGGAGACCTTACCAAAAACCTCAATGTCATGGCGGATCTCTATCTCTCCAAGAAGGGCGGATTCCACATCACCATCGGCATCGGCGGCATTCTGGATCCGAAGATCCTTTCCGTCAGCGCAGACCTGAGCAAGCAGCTCGAACAGGCCTTCCCCGGTCAGGATCCTTCAAGTCTCTTCATAGAGCTTAACGACGATGCGGCAAACAACAAGATCCGCATCAGCACAGATAAAGAGGGTGTACTTCACCTCGACATGAAAGATAAGCAGGAGAAATTCCGCATGTATTATGGTATAGGCTGGGGACGCGTTGCAAGCATCAAGAGTTGGCTGAACCTCAATCTCGACCTGGGCGTGCAGCAAACCAATGGTTTCGAAGTCGTAGGTTACAATTACGATGGTCAGCCCCAGGTGTTCACATCCGGCCTTATCGATCATAAAGATAAGATTGCTTCCTTCGAAGACCTCCTCGACAAGGCTGCTGCCGGAGACTTACCGTATCTTAAGGGATTCATGCCCGTCATCCGCCTTGGTTTGACAATCAGGCTTTTCTAATTGAATTGATAATCAACACTTTATAAAAATGAAAACTATTTCCAAGATTTTGCTCGTAGCTGCCGCATTCGGCACTATGGCACTTGTCTCCTGCCGTAAGGAAGACAATGGCCCCAAGGTAGAAGAAGCTACTTTCGAGGCCCCGGCGCTTGCAGAAGCGGCCATCAAGGTTGAATTCAACACCTCTTCGGAGGCTGATCAGGTCGTCATTTCCCAGGATGCCAACACCAAGACTGTTGTTAAGGACATCGAATTCACCGAAGGTGGATATGCCATCATCACCAAGAAGATTGTCTCGACCAAAGCATCAGCAGGCGACGAGATTATCGAAATCAAGGCCTATGTATTCAACGAGGCTACCGGTGAATATGAGGTAGCAGGCTTTGGTAAGGTAAAGGTTGATGCCAAGACCAAGTCTGTCGAGGTTACCCTGACCAGCGCTTCCGGCGGTTCTTCTGAAACCCAGACTGTTACTGCTCAGACTGTTGACAACAGCCCCGCTCCTCAGGAAGGCAGCACCGAAGGCAATCTTTGCCGTAAATGGGCTGTGAACCGTGTTGTGGTTTCCGTCAAGGGCGGCAAGCTTGGCAAGGACGGTGTAGGTATAAAGATCGACAATCCTAACAATGGCACTTTCGAACTTACCAAGATTGACGAACTCCTCAAGGAGAACGATGTTAATGTTCCCAATGTCAATCTTGCCGATTATGGTGTCAAGGATATCAACTTTACACAGAATGGTACTTTCCTCATCAATTTCTCGAAGGCTGATCCTTTCACCGGCCCTTACACCCTGGGCGGCAAGAAGTTCCAGTACGAACTCAAGGGCGAAGGCAACTACATCTTCAATGCCAAGGCCGAGGGTTCCATTGATTTCCAGAAGGTCGACGGTGTGGACTACTGCTTATTCAATGTGAACGGTGTCATTGAGAACGGTGGCGACAAGTACACCAGCACTGTTGAACTTACCCTTGTGCAGAAGGACTAATCCTTCTTGGAAGATTGAAAGGCAGGCGCTCCGGTGTCTGCCTTTTTTTGTATATTTGCACCATGTCATACAAGAGGATAGAACAATACGATCCGGAAACCACCGAGACGCTTGCTGAGCACGTCAAGGCAATTCTTTCCCTGATAGGGGAGGATGATACCCGTGAGGGGCTTCTGAAGACCCCTGAGAGGGTTGCAAAGGCGCTCCAGTTCCTTACCAGGGGATACGAGGAAGATGGCGCTGAAATCATTAAATCGGCACTTTTCGAGGAGGATTACAAGCACATGGTTGTGGTGAAGGATATCGAACTTTATTCACTCTGTGAGCATCACATGATGCCCTTCATTGGCAAGGCTCACGTGGCATATATCCCTGACGGAAAGATTACCGGTCTCAGCAAGATAGCCAGGGTAGTGGAATGCTATGCCAGGCGCTTGCAGGTGCAGGAAAGGCTTACCGAGCAGATCCGGGACTGCATACAGGACGCCCTTAATCCTCTTGGCGTCGCCGTAGTCATTGAGGCTATGCACACCTGCATGAGCATGAGGGGAGTAGAAAAAACCAACGCCGTTACCACGACGTCGGCTTTTTCCGGTGTATTTCTGGCTTCTTCCCGCACTCGCAGCGAGTTTCTCAGCCTGATAGGGAAGAACTAGCTGTTTTTCAGGTTCACGTTCAACTGAGGGAAACTGAAATTGATGCCTTTCTTGGGAAGTTGGGCATACAGGTTTTCGTTTATCCAGAAGTATACGGGCCAATAGTCCGCTGCCTTAACCCATGTGCGGGTAACCAGTTCGATGGTGCTTTCCTTGAAGTTGAGCAGGGCCACGAAAGGATCCGCTGCGCCCGGGGTAGAGGAGTCCAGCACGCTGGGGTTGGACTTGATGATCTCCAGGGCGGTTTCCTTCGCCTTGTCGATGTCGTTGCCGTAGGCTATGTTCACGTTGATGTCTACACGACGTAAGTCATTGACAGAGAAGTTGTTGATGGTGCCGCTTGAGAGAGCTCCGTTGGGGATGAAAACCACTCTGTTGTCGAGGGTTATGAGCTTGGTACTGGTGATGCTGATTTCGCTCACCGTGCCTATAAAGCCTTGAGCTTCAATGAAATCTCCGGCTTTGATGGGCTTGAAGACCAGTAGCATGATGCCGCCTGCGAAGTTCTGGACGGTGCCGCTCAGGGCCATGCCTATGGCCATGCCTCCGGCAGCCAGAAGGGCGGCCAGGGAAGTGGTGTTGACGCCCAGGGCTCCGATGGTCATTATAATCAGAAGAACCCAAAGTGCGATTGAAACAAGGCTCTTAACGAACGATGCCAGTGCAGCATCTGATTTCTTGCGTTCAAGTCCTTTAGCTAAGAGTTTGATGATTTTCTTGATGATCCATGCGCCGATAATGTAGATCGCGAGCGCTGCGAGCACCTTGAGCCCGAAATGGAGGGCCTGCTGACCGAGATTCTCTAGAAGGACGTTAGTGTCGGTGTTCTTGATTACCTCCAAAGTTTCGGCAGTCTTGGCCTGGATGGAGTCGGCCGTGAATTTTTCGACGGCAGCGGCTTCGGCTTGTAAAACAGGTAATAACATAGTATAGGGGATTGATTAGTATCTACAACTTAACATAATATAAATTGTGTAACAAAAGTGATCATCTATACAAAAGTAGCAAAAAATGCTTATATTCGCAATTATGAAACGATTTCAGATTCTGTTGCTCCCCATAATCCTTCTGGCATTTTCATGCAGCTCCGGCGGTTCCGATTCTCCGGACAATCCCGAAGTCCCTGACGATCCTCAGACTCCTGTCGTTCCCGAGAATCCCGGCCAGTGCATTGATGCTCCCATAATTATCGGTCTCGAGGCCTCTCCCGTACTCGGCTCTTCCGGATCCATACGCGTTTACGATTCCTCCGATAAGCTTGTTGACGAGATCAACCTTGCCGACCTTTCCGGCGTCACCATACGCGAAGACGATGGCCAGATGATACCTTCTGCTCAGATTACCAATGCGACGCTTTTCACCAGCACCATGGATGCAATTAAAAGCGGAAATCGTTGGCGCATAATACATTACACTCCTTTACGTATAAAGGAAAAAGCCCTTGAAATCAAGCTTCACAATAGTGTCCTGGACTTTGATAAAGAATATTATCTGACCATGGATAAAGACGTGATAAAAGGCCACCCAGGCATCTCCAAGGGCGATTTTACCTTCAAAACCAAGACAAAACCGGCATCTTCATCCGAACTTAAGGTCAATTATAAGGGAACTGCGGATTTCTGCACCATTCAGGGAGCGATCAGCTACGCCGGCACGCTCGGCAAAGATGCCGCAGTCGTAATCACCATTGCATCAGGCATTTACAACGAAACGCCCTTCATCCGGGACAAGAACAACCTGACTCTTCGCGGCGAGGACAAGCCAAGTTGTATCATATCCTACGCCAATAATGAGAGTTACGAGACAGGCAGCGGTGGAAGCACTACTGCCAAGCCCACAATAGGCGCAAAGATCAACGCTTCCGGAGGCCGTGGAGTCATACTTGTCGAAAGTTGCGATAATCTGGTGCTGGAGAACCTCACCCTGCGCAACACTTTCGGAAGCGAGAAAGGCCAGGCGGAGGTCATATACTTCAACAGCGGCTACAAGATGACCATCGGGAACTGCGCCCTGCATTCCCTGCAGGACACCTTCCTCTGCAAAGGCAGCGTATGGGTGCACAACAGCCTCATAGAAGGCCATTGCGATTTTATCTGGGGATATCCCAAGGCCTGCCTGTTCGAAGACTGTGAGATACGTGCGGCTGCGGCCGGATACATAGTGCAGGCACGCGTGCAGAACGCCTCGGACAAGGGATTCGTGTTCCTTAACTGCCGCCTGACGGCAAAATCCGGGGTGAAAGACGGAAGCATGTATCTGGCACGTTCTGCCGGCCAGAGTGAAGTATACGATAATGTAACTTTCATAAACTGCTATATGTCCCCTGTGATAGCATCTGCAGGCTGGTACACGAATCCCTCCCCTAACCCGGCCTCCCCTACTGCAACATCCGGATGGAAGGAGTATGGCAGCAAGGATGCATCGGGCGCAGCGCTCACTGGGCACAACAGCAAAGGAAAGTATCTGACCGCAGACGAGGCCAAGGCATTCTCGTCAAAAGAATCGGTTTTAGGCTGGTAAAAGCATATGTCAAGGAAGAAAGTAGATATCGTTCTGGAAGACATCATGATAGAGGCGGTTGCAGCTGAAGGGAAAGCAATAGCCCACAGCCCGGACGGGCAGGTGGTTTTTGTGCCTTTCGCTGTGCCTGGCGACGTGGTGGACATCCGTATATTCAAAAAGAAGAAAAACTATCTGGAAGGCAGCATCCTGGCCATCAAACAGCCTTCGAAAGACCGTCTGGAGCCCTTCTGCAGGCATTTCGGGGTTTGCGGAGGATGCAAATGGCAGCCTCTCCCCTATCCGCTGCAACTCGAGGCCAAGCGTCAGCAGGTATACGACCAGCTGGTGCGTATAGGGCATCTGGATGTGCCGGAAATCCTCCCTACCCTGCCCTCGGAACGCACGGTTTTCTATCGTAACAAGCTGGAATTCACCGCCTCCGACCGCAGGTGGATACTCCCGGAAGAGGATCCTGAAGGCCTTACCGACGCCCAGCGCTGCGGGCTTGGCTTCCATGTTGGCAAGTTCTTCGACAAGGTTCTGGACCTGGATGAATGCTTCCTACAGCCGGAGCCTTCCAACGCAATACGCCTGTTTGCAAAGAAGTACGCTCTGGAGCACGGAATACCCTTCTATAACATAAGGGAAAACAGAGGCGTATTCCGCACCGTTTTCGTCCGCACCACGGAAAGCGGGGCGACCATGGTCATAGTGTGCTTTGCGAGTGATTTCCGTGGCAGGAAGGCCTTCCTGGATGCCCTGGCGGCCGAATTCCCCCAGATAACATCCCTCTACTACATCATCAACGCCAAGTTGAACGACAGTATCTCCGACCAGAAGTGCATACTCTATAAAGGAGATGAAGCCATATACGAAGAGATGGAAGGCCTGCGCTTCAAGATAGGCCCGAAATCCTTCTACCAGACAAATACCCTCCAGGCCTACAATCTCTACAAGGTCGCCCGCGAATTCGCTGACCTTCAGGGAGATGAGGTCGTCTACGACCTCTATACCGGCACCGGAACCATCGCCCAGTTCGTGAGCCGCAAGTCGTCGAAGGTGATAGGCATTGAATACGTGCCGGAAGCCATAGAAGATGCGCGCATCAATGCCAGGGCCAACGGGATAGACAACTGCACTTTCTTCGCTGGAGACATGAAGGATGTGCTGACGCCCGGATTCATAGCGGCAAACGGCCGCCCGGACGTGATGATAGTCGATCCCCCGCGGGCAGGCATGCATCCGGACGTGGTCAAGGTTATCATGGACTCTGCTCCCGGGCGCATAGTCTACGTGAGTTGCAACCCTGCCTCACAGGCCAGGGACCTCGCCATGATGGCGGAAAAATATGAAATAATTGCTGTTCAGCCGGTTGACATGTTCCCGCATACGCAGCATGTCGAGAATGTTTGTAAATTGCAAATAAAGAAGTAACTTTACACGATGTTTCTACAGATAATAACCCTGCTTCTGGGCCTCGCAATGGTGATTTGCGGGGCTAATGTGCTGGTCGACGGCGCTTCTTCCGTAGCCCGCAGGACGGGCATAAGTGAATTCGTAATAGGCCTGGTGATAGTAGGTTTCGGCACTTCGCTGCCGGAACTGGTGGTAAGCGTCACCGGAGCCCTGGCCCGGAACTCCGACATTGCCGTCGGCAATATCATTGGTTCCAACATATTCAACACCAGCCTGATACTGGCCGTCTCGGCCATGATAGTGCCGGTCGCCATCACGCGCCAGAACAAGTTCCGCGATATTCCCATCACCATCCTGGCCACTTTCATCGTGGTTTTCATGGGTAAATATGGCGGTCTCAGCAGGGTGGAAGGCATAGTGCTGGTGGCTCTTTTCATCCTTTACATCATCTACAGTTTCCGCACCGATGCCCAGCAGGAAGAAGAGACCCCCTCTAAGGATTTCCCCCTGTTCTATGCCATTGCGTTGATTGTCGGCGGTCTGGTCTGCCTTATCCTGGGCGGCCGGCTCTTCGTCCATTCAGCAGAGAATATTGCCCGCATGATAGGTGTGAGCGACAAGTTCATCGCCATCACCGTGCTTGCCATGGGCACATCCCTCCCGGAATTCGTGACGAGCATAGTGGCACTGGCAAAGAAACGCAGCCAGATGGCCCTGGGCAACATCCTCGGTTCAAATGTATTCAACCTTTTCCTCATTCTCGGTATTTCGGCAATCATCTCCCCTACAAGCTTCGCCAGAGTGGATATGTACGACTATGCCGCACTCCTGCTCAGCATTATCCTCGTCTGGACTGGAATCTACACCGGAAAGAAGAATATACTCGACCGCTTCGATGCAACACTCCTGCTGTTGCTCTTCGCAGCATATATCACAAAACTCTTCATTACACTGTAAACCTGACCTGCCATGAGATTCCAAGGCACAAAGTATAAACTTATGAATGTCGGCACCGGCCGTATCTTTGAGGACCGCGGATGGATGCTTGCAGATCCCGAGGCACCCTCCCCTTCACTTGTAAGGGCTGTCTACGAGAACAAGAAGTTCACCCCGCGCGACGATCTCAAGGGCCTGTATCGTTATGCCGAATGGATGCCCATCCAGCGCACTCTGCGCCATTCCTGCGCCCCTGTCACCTATCACAGCAAGGGCCTCGGCAAGTTCCTCGGCCTGGATAATCTGTATATCACTTTCTCGGGATACAATCCCAAGATAGGGGCCAAGTTCCAGACCTGTTCATTCAAGGAGACGGAAGCTTTCAGCGTGTGCGCCCGCATGGACAAGAAAGAGAAGCGCACGCTTGTGGTGCAGTCCGCAGGCAACACCGCACGCGCCTTCGCACAGGTATGCTCAGACAACGATATTCCCATCGTCATCTGCGTCCCCTTCGACAACCGTCACGACCTGTGGTTCCAGCACAAGCTGAATCCCTGCGTCAAGCTGGTCGCCTCCCCTGCCGGCTCGGACTACTACGATGCCATCGCCCTCGGCGAGAAAATCTGCCAGGATCCCCGCTATTTCGCCGAAGGAGGGGCCAAGAACGTCGCCAGACGCGATGGTATGGGTACAACCCTTCTATCGGCCGTAGAGGCCATAGGATGCATTCCTGACGCCTATTTCCAGGCTGTAGGCTCCGGCACCGGCGCCATCGCGGCCTGGGAGAACAATCTCCGACTTATCGAAGACGGAAGGTTCGGCAGCACAAAGATGAAGATATTCGTAGCCCAGAACAGGCCTTTCACCCTCCTGCATGACTCATGGCAGGCCAGGAAACGGGAACTGGCGGCTCTCGAGCCCGAAGTTGGGCGCCGTCAGGCCGAAAGCATACTCGCAAAGGTGCTGAGCAACCGCAAACCTCCGTATAGCATCGCAGGAGGCCTGTATGATGCCCTCGTCGACAGTCGCGGAGATTCCTTCCTCGCAAGCAACGACGACATCATCTACTGGATACTTCAGTTCCGTAATCTCGAGGGATACGACATCTTCCCCGCCCCTGCATGTGCCGTACATGCACTTTCCACCGCAGTCAGTGAAGGACAGGTCAAGAAAGAAGATGTGGTTATGCTCAACATCACCGGTGGCGGTTCGCTGGCAGCCATGGCAAAGGGCTTCCATCTTCTCGAACCGGAGCTCGTGCTGAGCCCGGAACTGCCTGCAGATGAGATAATTGCAAAGGTTAACGCCCTGTTCTAGAATTCCAGGGACAATCCGATATTCAGAGCGCAGTACCAGGCGTCGTTACGCTTGATATTGCGCTCTGAAATATAATCCTCTTCGATAGGGTCCCACACGTCCGGACGGTCGTAAACGATACGGCTGCTGATCCGGATGTTCAAGGAGTATCCGGGGGTGAGCATCAGACGGTATCCTCCCCCAATCTGGGAAAAATTGGTTTTCTTGGCGAAATGGTTCAGGGCGATGCCCAGGTCGGTATATACGAAGATGCCGTCGTCGTCCGAACCGGACGTAAAGAAGGAAAGCCTCGTAATCAGCGGTATGATCCTGACGCTTCTCTCCACTCCCTGCCAGCCGGAAAGTATGCCCACGCTGAAGGTCCGGGTGACACCGAAAGAAAGCGAACCCAGGACGAAGGCATTCAGTTTGGTATGATAGTCCCAGCCTTCGTCGTTGATCCTGAAACCTATCGACTCGTCGAGATAGTTGTAGTGATGGAACGATGTCGGCGTGAGCGACATCCCCCATTCGAGCCCCGGATGAAGACGACTCAGGAAATCCCCTCCGCCGGAAAGGGCCGGCAGGCTGAAGAACAGTACGAGGAATATGACGGGCAGCCGTTTCATCAGAAGTTATACATTATCTTGAGCGTTGGTATGAGGGCCTGCATGAGGCCGTTCTGATACATTTTTATCCTTGTTTTTCCTTCCGATTCTCCGGAAATGAAACCCAGTTCCGCGCACATGCCTGCCTCAAGGTCCAGATTCATCTTGAAACATGCCCTGAAGGCTAAACCAAGGTTTGCCGTAAGCATGATGCCGCGTTTGTCGGCGCCATGGTCCAGCACATATCCGGTGCTTGCCCCAGGCCCGAGATAGAGGTCGTAGCGGGCGTATTTGGCATCGATGGTGGCAAGCTTGTTATAATGCAGATAGGCCAGCTTTATGCCGGCATTACGGCTCTTTCCATTGTACATTCCGTAAACATCCGCATAAAGGTTATATGAGTTGTAGATATCCTGGGTGGCTGCGTAATCTATGCTTATGCCGAAACCTTTGTAGGAATTGAATATGCCGGCGGACAACCCTCCGGCAAATGCTTTGGGCTGCATTGCCAGCAGGGTGATGAAGAGAAAAATGCCAATCCGGGCTTTCACGGCAGGTTCGGTTTTATTCACGAAGTTAAGAATTATTCTTTGATTTATTTTCAAAAAAATATAAATTCGCAGTATTGTGTATTGAACCAAACCTGAAATGAGCATTGAGATAAAGACCGTCAATCCGGCAAACAGGCGCGAACTGCGCAAGTTCGTCCTTTATCCGGAAAAACTTTACAAAAATAACCCATACTACGTGCCCAACCTCGTTTTCGACGAGATGGGCACCCTAAATCCCGCCACCAATCCTGCCTCTGATTTCTGTGAGCAGGAGCTCTATATGGCCTACAGGGACGGAGAGCCGGTCGGACGCGTCGCGGCGATTATAAACCGCTGGGCAAACGAGCATTGGAAGCACGACGAGGTGCGTTTCGGCTGGTTCGATGCCATCGACGACGCCGAGGTTTTCGCAGCGTTGATAGCAAAGGTCGAGGAGTTCGGCAAGGCCCACGGCATGACCCACATAGTCGGCCCCCTCGGATATACGGATTTCGATCCTGAAGGCATGCTGGTAGAGGGTTTCGACCAGCAGAGCACCATGCCTCTCATTTATAATCATCCCTATTATGTGAAACAGATCGAGGCCCTGGGCTTCGAAAAGGATGCAGACTGGCTGGAATACAGGATTTTCGTCCCCGACCAGTTGCCGGACAAGTTTGTCCGAGTTTCGAAGATAGTGGCCGAGAGGAACAACTTCCGTGTCCGTCCGGTTACCAGGAAACTGATACGTGAAGAGAATTATGCTACCAAGCTCTTCGCCGTCATCACGGATACCTACAAGGATCTTTACGAGTATACGATGCTGCCCGATAACCTTGCAGACAAGTATATAGGTTTCTACCTGAAGATCCTCGACCTCCGGTATCTGACATCCGTTGAGAATGAGAAAGGCGAAATCGTGGCGTTCGGCATCACCATGCCCTCGCTTGCCGATGCCCTCATCAAGTCCCGCGGGCGCATTTTCCCCTTTGGATGGTGGCATCTTCTGAAGTCCCTCTTCATCAAGCACAGCGAGGGAGCTGAGCTGCTCCTGATGGGTGCCCGCTCCGATGTCCGCAATACCGGCGTGACCGCCCTGGTGGTCTGCGACATGGTGCAGAAATACCGGAAGCTGGGCGTAAAGTGGGCGGAATCCAATGCCGAGCTGGAAGACAATCACAGCATCCGCAATCATTTCGGCGCGTTCGAACGCATACAGCACAAGCGCCGCCGTTCTTATAAAAAGGAGATCAAGTAATGAACGGCCTTCTTCCTCCCCTCCCCGAACGCCTCCGTCCCCATTCTCTCGACGATTATGTGGGGCAGAAGCACCTTGTGGGCAAAGGCTGCATCCTGAGGAACATGATAGAGAGCGGCAACCTGAGCTCTTTCATACTCTGGGGGCCTCCGGGTGTTGGAAAAACCACCCTTGCCCGCATCATCGCCGATACATGTAAAAGAGAATTCTTTACCCTGAGCGCGGTGAGTGCCGGCGTCAAGGAAGTGAGGGAAGTCATAGACGCTGCCAAGGCTGGAGGAATCTTCGCACAGAATGCCGCACCGGTGCTGTTCATCGACGAGATACACCGTTTCAACAAGGCCCAGCAGGATGCCCTTCTCGGGGCCGTGGAGGCCGGCACCGTGGTGCTGATGGGCGCCACTACAGAGAACCCCTCTTTCGAGGTCATCACTCCCCTTCTGTCCCGCTGCCAGGTGTATGTGCTAAAGAGCCTGGAAGTGGCTGACCTGCAGATACTTCTGGACAGGGCCCTGGCCACGGATGAACTTCTCAAAGAACGTAAGATAGAGATTAAGGAAACCGACGCCCTTTTCCGCCAGTCCGGCGGAGACGGCCGCAAGCTCCTGAATATACTGGAACTCGTTGTCGATTCCCAGGCCGGAAAGAAGAAGGTGGTGATAGACAACAAGGCGGTTACCGAATGTCTGAATGAGAATGTTGCCATATACGACAAGGACGGAGAGATGCACTACGACATCATTTCCGCCTTCATCAAGAGCATTCGCGGCTCGGATCCCAATGCTGCCATATACTATCTGGCCCGCATGCTGGACGGAGGCGAGGATCCCCTCTTCATAGCCCGCAGGCTCTGCTTGAGCGCTTCGGAAGATGTGGGCCTTGCCAATCCCAACGCCTTGCTGCTCGCCAACGCTACCTTCCAGGTAGTGAATCAGATAGGTATGCCGGAGGCGCGGATTCCCCTTGCCGAGTGTACTGTGTATCTGGCGTCATCTCCCAAGAGCAATGCCTCTTACATGGCGCTGGAGGAGGCCCTGCAGGTGGCCAGGGAAGACAAGACACGCGCGGTGCCCCTGCATCTGCGCAACGCGCCCACCAAGCTTATGGCCGATCTGGGCTATTCGGACGGATACAAGTACGCCCACGATTATCCGGGGCACTTCGTGGACCAGGAATTCATGCCTGCCGGCCTGGAAGGAAGAGTTTTCTATCATCCGGCACCTAACAAGCATGAGGATGCCCTCAAGGCATACCTCCAGGCCTGCTGGCCGAAATACTATTCTAAATAATCAGAACGGATAACCAATTCCGAAATGGAATGCATTGTTAGCCCCCTTGAGCCAGCCTCGAGGGCCGATTACACGTGAACCCTCATCCCTGGACGGATCTAACACCTTCATGCCGAAATCTACACGGAGAAGGATGAAATTCAGATTGACGCGCAATCCAGTGCCCCAGTCTGCGGCCAGGCTGTTGTAGAAATCGTTCAGACGGAATGCCCCCAGACGGCCTTCAGCGGTATTTTCATACTTGAGGTTCCAGACGTTACCTACATCTGTGAACAGGGCTCCTTCCAGCTTCCAGAACAGTTTGAAGCGGTATTCGAGGCTCATCTCCAGTTTGATGTCACCGGTCTGGCTGGGGATTATGAAGGCATCGTCGCCAGCAGAGAATCCCGGACCCAGGGCCCTGGCCTGCCAACCTCGCATGCTGCTCGCACCTCCGGCATAGAACTGCTTTTCAAAAGGCAGGGCGGATGAGTTGCCGTAGGCGTAGCCGGCTCCAATCAGGAATCTGGTAGCTATAGCATTGGACTCGTCTGCACGCCATGTGCGTCCCACTGAATACTCGGCTCTTACGTACTGGGCGAAAGGTGAACCGCCTATGCAATAGGAGCCGTCTGAATTGACGCTCATGAACTTCTTGAAGAGGCTCAGCACATTGCCGGAGACATCCATGCTAAGCCTGTGGAAATAATAATCCCCGGTGGGCACGATCTCGGTGCTGGAGTTGTAGTAAAGCAATGCACCTACGCCGGCATCCAAATGGTCCTGATAGGAATACCTCATGTAGGGATTGTTGGACAGGGTCTTGCTGAAGGCTGCATCCAGGCCATAGAGCTTGACGAAATTGACCTGGAGGGGGAACAGCTGGTAGCTTACATTATGCTTAGTGATACCCGAATAGCCGTATTTCACAGACACCAGATTTCGTGTATACTCAGGCCTGTTCTGATGGTTGAATGCGAGGTTGATTTCCGTTCTCGGAACGGTAGAACGGCGGAACAGTCTGTATGGCAGACCCAGGAAACGGGGGAAACTCATACCTGCGGATATACCATATTCTATTGCCTTGGTGTCGTCGTCCAGTTTGAACTGGAAATCTCCGTTGAAGCCAAGATTGAGCCACTCTCCCCCATGGAAAAAGTTCTTATGGAAATAGCTTACCTGGGGAGATATTCCCATCAGCCCGGAAGAGTTGCTGGAGCCTTCGAGGTTCACCTTGAAACCCTGAACGGGAGAACGGGAAAGGTTGATGCTGCAGTCTACCGTGCTGCTGTCCGCCTGGGTCATCTCGACAGATACTCCGCTGAACACCTTGATGGCGGAAAGCCTGCTGTAAGTGGCCGCAACCGCACTTTCGCTGTAAACATCCCCGGGCTTGACAGTATTCAGGCCCTTCAGGACGGATTCCCTGAATTTGAGATCTTTCGGCAGGCTGATGGATACTTTGCCTATGGTGTATTTGTTAAGCGGCAATGCGCTCGCGGATGTCTGGCTGCGCTCGAATTCGTTTACCTTATATTTGAGGAGGGTATGGCCGCCAAGGGTATCCGCTTCGAAAGAATAATTGTTCTTGCTCAGGGAATAATAGCCCAGATTCCTCATGCGGCTGGCCGAGCGCACCGTCTCCCCTTCCAGGAGCTGCTCCGACAGCCAGTTCCCTTTAAGAAGCGAAGTGACGGTTGCAGTATCGGCCTGGAAGTCGGCCGCAAACGGCTCATATTCAGGGACTTCGAATTGGATATCCTCTATCTTGTATCTTTCTCCCAGCGTGACCAGGTAATTCACCTTGATGGTCTTGTATCCGCGCACCGTTATGCTGTCCACCTTGCAGTTGTAGTAGCCGAGATAGTGCAGCCGGTTGGTGATGTTGGTGATGGACGTACCTACAGATGCCTCGTCATATACAATGGGAGCCGTGCCTATCTTGTGAAAGAGACCGTCCTTCCGGGACCAGTTGTACACGTATAAAAGCGGATTGAAACCAAGGATTCCGCCGCTGCTTTCGTTCTGCCGGATGTAGTTGCTTACCTCGCTTGTGTTGAAAAGCGGATCGTCTATGATTGTGACCTCATTGCCTTCAAGCTTGTACTGCCCGTCTTCGAGTACCCGGGTGGTGCTGCAGGAAAAGAGCAGCACACACAGCGCAGACAGTATGAGGATTCGCTTCATATCTTACAAATATAACAATTATTTGCTATTTTTGCATTGATGGAAACACTGAGCAACAAGGATATCAAGCTTATCCGTTCCCTACGCGAAAAGAAATTCCGGGATGAGTTGGGGCTCTTCACGGTGGAAGGAGAAAAAATGGTCGCCGAGGCCAAAGACTCCGGCCTGGAGATAGTGATGACAGTCCGCAGGGATGAGGTCGGAGAAGCGATCATGGAGCGCATCAGTGCATGCAGCAGCCCCTCCCCCGTGCTGGCTGTGGTGCGCATGCCTGCCCCTGCCTCTCATCCGGCCTCCGGCCTGTGCCTGGCGCTTGATTCGGTGAGGGATCCGGGCAACATGGGAACCATACTCCGCCTGGCCGACTGGTTCGGGGTGGATTGCATCTTCGCATCCCCCGACAGCGTGGAGATATATAACCCTAAAGTGGTGCAGGCGTCGATGGGCGCCATCTTTCGTAAGAAGCTGATATACTGCGATATAGCAGCCAAATGCGCAGAGTTCCGCGCCGCCGGCCTCGAAGTGCTCGGCACCTTCCTTAATGGCGAGAATATCTACAAGGCAGATCTTCCTGCCGAGGGCCTTATAGTGATGGGAAACGAGGCCAACGGCATAAGCGAAGCTGTTTCCTCCGCCTGCAGCAGGAGGCTGACCATACCCTCGTTCGGAGGGGGCGCCGAGTCGCTGAACGTTTCCGTTGCGGCGGCCATAGTGGTTTCTGAATTCAGGAGATGGAAGTAATATATCAGGTGCTGCCCAGATTCTGGGGCAAGGGCAAGTTTTCGGATTGGGACTCCAAGACGTTCAGTTATCTTAAATCGCTGAATGTCAGTGCAGTATGGTACACGGGCGTAATCCGTCACGCAAGCGGCCGCCCTTATGTGAAAGGCGATCCCGGCTCCCCCTATTCCATCGAAGACTACCACGATGTGAACCCTTACCTGGCCGATGTGCCGGAACGCAGGATGGTGGAGTTTAGGAAACTCGTCGCACGCACCCACAATGCGGGGCTTAAGGTAATCATAGACTACATTCCCAACCACGTCTCCCCCGATTGCAAAGATCTTCCCAAATGCGATTGGTGCGACTACGACTGGACGGACACCCGCAAGGTGGATTATTCCCATCCGGACACACGGAAGAAGATGCTGGAGATTGTCCTCTTCTGGGCTGCCACCGGCATAGACGGACTTCGCTGCGACATGGTGGAGATGGTGCCTCCGGAATTCTTCAAGTGGCTGATAGCCAAGGTGAAAAAGGATTATCCCGAACTGATTTTCATAGGCGAGGTCTACGACAAGTCCAACTACAGGAAATACATCAAGGAACTTGGCTTCGACCTCCTCTACGACAAGTCCGGACTGTACGACAACCTGCGCGCAATCATCTGCAACGGAGCATCCGCCCGCAACATTACCCGCAACTGGCAGTTCCTGCAGGAACTTCAGCCGAACATGCTCAATTTCCTGGAGAATCACGATGAGCAGCGCTTCGCTTCTCCGTGGTTTGCAGGTGATGCCGGAAAGGCCTTCCCGGCCCTTGCCGCTGGGGCCCTTTTCAACGGCTCATCCTATATGATTTATGCCGGCCAGGAGGTGGGAACCGATGCTTCGGAAGGGGCCGAAGGAAGGACCTCCATTTTCAATTGGACCCATCCTGAACCACTGAAGAGTCTGTATTCCTATATACATACAGGAAAGGGACTTACGCAGGACGAGATGAATCTTTTATGCAGGTATCGGGAGCTGTTCGGTAACCTGGTCTCCCCCGTGTTTTCCGAGGGTTTCAATTACGATCTCTGCTGGTGCAATTCAGTCCTTCTTGGCTTCGATCCTGAGAAGCATTTCGCCTTCCTCCGTTATAAGCGCCTCCCCCGCAAACGTAAGGCTGAGGCCGTGCTCGTGGTCTGCAATTTCTCGGGCGAGAGCACGGAAATGCAGATCAACATTCCGGAAGATCTCCGGCAGAAAAAGGAACTGGGCTGGCTACCTCAGCGGGTGAAGGTTTCCTTGAAGCCCTGGGATGCGTACACAAAGCCCTTGACATCCACGCAGTAGAGCTCTTTACCCACAAAGAAAAGGGACTCCGGTTCGTTGGGGATGCCTGCGGACAGCAGGTCCATGCACCACAGTTCGCGCCCGGTTTCAAGGTCGTAGCAGACTATAGCTGAATCCCCAGCCATGCCGTAAACCTGATACATCTTTCCGTCCCTGATGACGGCTCCCTGTGTGGCCAGGCGGAAGGCATAATTGCGGCGTGCAAGTATGTCTGATGCCGAAATGCTCACTTCGCCGTATCCGGCGGCAGGAAGCTTGAAGCGGAGCAGCTGGAGGCCATTCCCGAAGCGGGCATCGTTCCAGCTCTCGCGGCTGTAGCCTGTGACGTAGAATTCCCCTTTCTCATTGTCCAGCACGAGGTTGGGATACCAAACGCCCATTACAGCGGGTTCCGGAAGGATAATCTTCTGAACAAGTTCGGCGCTGTATTCCCCTTTCTTTCCGGATATCCTGAACGCGCATATGCAATGCTCGTTCTTGTTCTCCTGGCTTACGTAAACCAGAGGAAGCCTGTCTCCCTTGACAAGATATATATCCGAAACGCAGGCATTGTTGCAATGCCAGGTCTTGTGGCCTTCCAGAGGGATGCGCTGGATGTATTTGCCGTCCTTGATGGAAAACACGTCTATGGCCGGTGCCCCGTCCATGAACTGGAAGATGCAGCCGTCCATCGACAATCCTCCCTGCCTTGAACCGGGAGCCTTGCTTTCGGGAATACCCTGGAATTTTTCCTTGAAAAACTGTGCGTTCGCAGGCCATGCGGCCAGCAGAATCAGAACCAGGAGAATGCTTGTCTTTTTCATATCTTTTGCAAAGATAAGAAAAGTGTATGCCGTTTCCTTGTTTTTTCTTAACTTTGCGTACGTTTAATTAGTAGGAAATACACTTTTACATCATTATGAAAGATTCAATAATCATCCTTTGTGGCGGCGGCCCTGCTCCGGGCATGAACACCGTCGTTTGCTCTGTGGCAAAGACTTTCCTCTCCAACGGTTATCGTGTAATCGGCCTTCACGGCGGTTATTCCGGCCTTTTCAGCAAGGCTCCCCGCACCGAAGACATCGACTTCTTCAAGGCTGACGCATACTTCAACCGTGGCGGTTCCTATCTGCAGATGAGCCGTTTCAAACCCACGGACGAGGATTTCGAAAAGAACTTCAACCTCGGTCTTTTCAAGGACAACAACATCAAACTCCTCGTGACCGTCGGCGGCGACGATACCGCATCCACCGCGAACCGTATCGCCAAGTTCCTCGAAGCCAAGCAGTACCCTATCCACAACATACACGTGCCCAAGACGATCGACAACGATCTTCCCCTGCCCGGCAATGCCCCTACTTTCGGATTCAACTCCGCGAAGGATGAAGGCGCGCACCTCGCACGCACCGTGTACGAAGATGCCCGCACCTCCGGCAACTGGCTGCTGATCAGCGCAATGGGCCGCAGCGCCGGCCATCTTGCACTCGGCATCGGCGAGGCCACCCACTGCCCCATGACCATCATCCCCGAGATGTTCAACAAGACGGCTATCAACCTCGACAAGATAGTCAAGCTGGCAATCTCCGCCATCCTCAAGCGCAAGCTCCTCGGAATCCCCTACGGCACCGTGGTGGTCGCTGAAGGCGTGTTCCACGACCTCGATCCCCAGGAAATCAAGAATGCCGGCGTCACCATGACCTACGATGAGCACGGGCACCCCGAGCTCGGCAAGATCAGCAAGGCCGTCCTCTTCAACGACATCCTCGACAAGGAATTCAAGAAGATAGGCCTCAAGATCAAGACCCGTCCCGTGGAAATCGGCTACGACGTCCGCTGCCAGGATCCTATCGGATACGACCTCACTTATTGCACCGAGCTTGCCATGGGAGCCTACGAGCTCTTCGCCAAGGGCGAGACCGGATGCATGGTTTATGTGGATGCCGAAGGCGAGGCCCATCCTCTCTACCTGAAAGACCTGCAGAATGCCGAGGGCAAGATTCCTCCGCGCCGTGTGAACATCGACGGAGGCACCGCCCAGAACTATTTCGCGCATATCTGCCATTATATCACCCCTGCCGATTACGAGGCTGCGAAGAAGTATGTCCCCAATCCCGAGGAATACGACTTCAGGAAGATCCTCGGCTGGTAAGCCATAATGGACCGCGAGGCAGCACATAGCAGGATCCTGGAACTTAGGAAGATCCTGGAGGAGAACCGCCGGCTGTATTATGTCGAGAATTCCCCCAGGATTTCCGATTTTGAGTACGATTCCCTGGAGCATGAACTGGAGGCTCTGGAGGCGGATTTTCCTGAATTCGCCTCCACCGACTCCCCTACGCAACACGTCGGCAGCGACCTGGTGCGTGAGTTCGTGCAGCGGCCCCACCGCTATCCCATGCTGTCCCTCGGCAATACCTATTCTATCGCGGAGGTAGAAGAATTCTCCGCACGGGCCGACAAGGCCCTCGGCACGGCCTTCACCTACTGCTGCGAACTCAAGTTCGACGGCACCGCCATCTGCCTCACCTACAGGCACGGACGCCTTGTGCAGGCGCTCACGCGCGGCGATGGTGTGGTCGGGGATGATGTGACGGAGAACGCCAAACGCATCTCCAACATCCCCCATCAGCTCCATGGGGACTATCCCGAGGAGTTTGAGATACGCGGCGAGGTGCTTATGCCATACAGCGCATTCGACAAACTCAACGAGCTCCGAGTGCTGGATGAGGAGCAGCCTTTCGCCAATCCCCGCAATGCGGCATCCGGGTCGCTCAAGCTGCTGAATCCGGAAGAAGTGGCCAGGCGCGGCCTGTGGTGTACCCTCTATCATATCCCTGCCCAGAGCCTGGACTTCGAATCCCACGACCAGGCGCTCCGTGCAGCGGCATCCTGGGGCCTCCCGGTCTCGGACGACCGCCGCATCTGCAGGAACATAGACGAGATAAAGGCCTTCATCGACCACTGGGACGTGGCCCGCAAGAGCCTTCCTTATGCTACCGACGGCGTTGTCATCAAGATAAACGAGATGGCCTATCAGCGCGAGCTGGGATACACCGCCAAGTCCCCCAGGTGGGCGGTAGCATACAAGTTCAAGGCCGAGCAGGCCCTCACCCCCATCCTTTCCATAGATTACCAGGTAGGCCGCACCGGTGCGATCACCCCCGTGGCCAATCTCGAACCCGTGCTGCTTTCCGGCACCATGGTCAAGCGCGCCACCCTGGTCAACGAAGACCAGATCCGTGCCCTGGATATCCACGAGGGCGATTATGTCTATGTTGAGAAGGGCGGGGAGATTATCCCGAAGATTACCGCTGTCGAGCTCTCCAAACGCCGCCCGGGCGCTGCGATGCCGGAGTTCCCCAAGACCTGCCCGGACTGCGGCACTCCCCTGGTGCGTCAGGAGGACGAGGCCAAATGGTTCTGCCCCAACAGCGACGGCTGCCCCATGCAGATAAAGGGCGAACTGCTGCATTTCAGCGGTCGTAAGGCCATGGATATCCTAGCCGGGGAAGCTACCATCGACCAGATGTTCAGTCTGGGCCTGGTACGCACTCCGGCAGATTTTTATGACCTCACGCTTCATCAGCTAAGCAGCCTGGAAGGATGGAGGGAGAAATCCGCCCTCCGCTTCCGTGCCAGCCTGGATAAATCCCGGGACGTTCCATTCGAGCGCGTCCTGTTCGCCCTCGGCATTCGCTATGTGGGCGAAACCACAGCCAAGACCGTGGCCAGGCATTTCGGGGACATCGACACACTTGCATCCGCTACCGAAGAACAGCTTAAAGAGGTTCCGGATGTCGGGGATGTGTGCGCCAAGAGCATATTCGACTACTTCCGGGATGAGCGCCATCTGATTGAGATACAGAGGCTTAAGGCACATGGCCTGCGTTTTGGCGTGGAGAGTTCCGCTGCCGTGGCATCCGATGCCCTTGCCGGTAAGACCATAGTCATATCCGGCACATTCAGCATCTCCCGGGACGATATGAAAGCCCTGATAGAAGCCAACGGCGGAAAGAATTCCGGCAGCATCAGCGGCAAGACCGCTTTCCTGCTTGCCGGCGAAAAACCCGGCCCGGAGAAAATCAAGAAATGCGAAGAACTGGGCGTGCCCATCGTCGATGAGGCGGCTTTCTTCGCGATGATTCCGGAAGGAGGCTCCCCTGCCCCCTCCGCAGAAGACAAGGTTGAACAGTTAAGTCTTTTTTGAAGATGAGAAAGTATGAGTTGACCGACAGGAAAGTAACCTGGAAAGACATAAAGGAACTCTTTACAGACAAGATCTGGGGGATGGAGACAGACTTCGCCACCGGAGCCTGGAGAAATCTTGTACGCTTCATAAAGCTCGTACGTATCACATTCGATTCCTTTGCCGAGCATCGCATGGGATTCCAGTGTGTGGCTCTCAGCTATTTCGTCACACTTGCCGTCATTCCGCTCACCGCTTTCATCTTCTTCGTTTCCAACGGCTTGCAGATCGCGGACAAACTGGAGATGCTTCTCACAAAGGTCCTCCCCAACAATCTGGATCTTGTGAGCATTGCGATCGAGAAAGCGGACAACATAATCGCTGCGGCTCAGTCCGGCCCCGTGGGTATAGTTTCCGCGCTCCTGTTCATGTGGACCATCATATGGCTCATGTTCCAGACGGAAAGGGTGTTCAACAACGTATGGGGAATTCGCAAGATCCCCCGCAAGACCTACAAGCGTTTCGGCTTCTATATCGGCCTGCTGCTCCTGATTCCGTTTATCGTGATCATCTTCTGCTATGGCATAGCCCTTTATTCAAATGCGGTTTCGCTTATCGGCCTGAATGCGGAGCGGCTTTCCCGTTTCGTTGGCTGGCTGTTGTTCTATGCCGTTGTGGTGTTCACGCTGTCCGCTGCATACAAGTATATCCCCGCCTGCATAGTGAAATACAGATATGCACTGTTTTCTGCGTTATTCATCTCAATTGTTTTCTGCGCATTCCAGTATCTGTATCTCGAGACCCAGATGTTCGTGAGCCGTCTGAATGCCGTGTATGGAGTTATCGCGGCCATTCCTCTCTTCCTCATCTGGCTGAACTACAGTTTCCAGATAGTCATGTACGGCGCTCAGCTGACCTATGCCCTGCAGCATGTTGACGATTATAAACTCGACGAGTATAAACTTCTTAAGAGATGAGCAGCGTATCGAAATTCACCATCAAGGACTATAATCTCATCCGCAAGGAATGGGAGAAGCTCTTCATTTCCGCGGCCCAGCGTTGCCGGGATGAAGAAGAACTGTCCACGGTGAAAAAGGCTTTCGACTTTGCTAATCAGGCTCACAGGAACGTTCGTCGCCGTTCCGGCGAGCCCTACATGCTTCATCCCATACAGGTCGCGGAGATAGTAATAGATGAGATAGGGCTCGGCTATAAGTCCATATCCGCCGCACTGTTGCACGACGTTGTGGAGGATACCAGCTATACCATCGACGATATCCGTAACCTCTTCGGGGACGATATCGCCCTGCTGGTGGACGGTCTCACCAAGATCAAGACCGTGCTGGATAACGAAGACCGCAAGCGTGGCCCCATATCATCGACGGAAAGCATTGAGGCAGAGAACCTTAAAAGGATCCTGCTCACGCTCAACGACGATGTCCGCGTTGTGCTCATCAAACTTGCCGACCGACTGCACAACTGCCGCACCATAGAGTTCATGCCCGAGCACAAGAGGGACAAGATTCTCTCCGAGACCATGTTCATCTTCATCCCCCTCGCCCACAGGCTCGGCCTCTATGGGGTGAAATCGGAGATGGAGAACATCTGGCTCAGGTTCAAGGAACCGGATGCCTACAGGGAGATATCCGAACGCATCAGCCAGAACGTTGCGGAGCGCGATTCTGAGATCGACGGGTTCATCCAGCCCATCGAGGCCGCCCTCAGGCAGGCAGACCTCTCCTTCAACATCAAGAAACGCATCAAGACCCCTTATTCCATATGGTTCAAGATGCGCACGAAGAACGTCCCCTTCGAGCAGATATACGACCTGTATGCCGTCCGCATCGTGTTCGACCAGTCCGCCAATCCGGAGGCCGAACGCAGGCAGGCATACCTAATTTATTCCATACTGATAGGCCTCTACACATCCCAGCAGAGCCGCTTCCGGGACTGGATAACCTCCCCCAAGAGTAACGGATACGAGGCCCTGCACTGCACTCTTATGAGCCGTTCCGGCTTCTGGGTGGAAGTGCAGATAAGGTCCAAGAGGATGGATGACATTGCCGAAAAGGGTATCGCCGCCCACTGGTCCTATAAAAACAACGGCTATATCTCCGAGATGGACAGCGAGATGGACAAGTGGCTGGCGAAGGTGCAGGAGATACTGGTGAGTTCCGACGTGAACGCCCTGGAGCTCCTGGACATCATACACAAAGACATGATTACCACCGATATAGTGGTATTCACGCCAAAGGGAGAGCAGCGCACAATACAGTACGGCTCCACCGTGCTGGATTTCGCATACAACATCCACACCCACATCGGCAACCAGGCCATAGCAGCCAAGGTGAACATGAAGCTCGCTCCCCTCTCGCAGGTGCTCAAGGCCGGCGACCAGGTGGAGATAATAACCGCGGAAAGCGGTCATCCGAAAGTGGAATGGCTGCAGTTCCTTCAGACCAGGCATGCGCGCAACCTCGTTATCGAGTATTTCCGCAAGAGCCGCCGTCCCCTCATCGAGAAGGGCAAGGACATATATGCGGAAAGGCTTTCGGTCATGGGAGTCGAGCGCAGCAAGGAGAATCTCAAGAAGATGCTCCGCCATACGATGCTGAACGATGCTTCCGAGCTTTACTTCCGCGTCGCCCTTGGATTGCTGGGGCCAGAGGTGTTCCGCGAGACCTTTGCCGGTGCAAGGCCTTCTTCCGTCCATGGCGGATATGTGATATCCCCTTGCTGTAATCCCATTCCCGGCGATCCCGTTATAGGATTCAGGGCCGAGGACGGCACGGTGATTGTACACAAGAAGTCCTGTCCGGAAGTGGAGAAACTAGCTCTCGAATATGGCAGTTCCCGTTTCGTTGTGGTGGAAGGTTTCGATTCCGGCTTCGAGGAATTCCCTGTGCGGCTGTCGCTCCACGGCTTCGACAAGATGGGAATCCTAAATAAGATCAGCCAGTTTGTATCCCTTACGATGGAAATCAACATCCGGGAGATACACCTGAGCGGAAAAGACGGCATAATGGACGGATATATAGACATGCTGGTTCACGACAAGAACAACCTTGAAGCCATGATCCAGGGCCTCAGGAAGATCGACGGCGTGCAGGATGTAGTTAGAACGGATATGTAATGAAGAAGTACATCCCCCTCATAATAGCCCTTCTGGCACTGTTGACACCGGTGTTCATGCCGTCATGTGCCAACACCACCCAGGCACCGTCCGGCGGAGACAAGGATACTATCCCTCCCTACATCGTGGATATCAAGCCCCTGCCCGGGGTTACATCCTTCCCCCTGGAAAAGGGAAAGATACTTTTCGAGTTCAACGAATATGTTGTGATCAAAACGGCGACGGACATCTTCCTCTCCCCTCCTCTCGAGAAGAAACCTAAGTCCAGGATTGTGGGCAAGAAGCTTGAAATCACGTTCGAGAGCGCTCTGGAGCCGAATACGACCTATACGCTCAACCTAAACTCCGCCATAGCGGACAATAATGAGGGCAACCTGTTCCCGGGCTTCACATATGTCTTCACCACGGGCACTCAGATAGATTCCATGTTCATTACCGGCACGGTGCTGGACTGCAACACATTGTCTCCCATTAAGGGCGCCACGGTGATGTTGTATAAGGATCATTCCGACTCTGCCATATTCCTGAAACGTCCCTATGCGGCCGGAAAGACTGATGACTGGGGCTACTTTGTGCTGCCTTTCATTCAGGATACCCTTTACAGGCTGTATGCGATCAAGGATGCCGGCGGAGACAATATCTACAACCCCGAAGTCGATCGCGTAGCATTCATAGACTCACTCATAAGGCCGGAATGGAAGGTGATCGACACGCTTCCCGAGCTTCTTAAATACGACATGACCGATACCCTGGGCTGCCAGGAACGCCGCAGTCAGTACGAGCTTAAGGTATTCAGGGAGCATCCCAGCAAGCAGTACATAGTCAACAAGGTGCGCACTTCGCCCCGCTCTGCATATATAACGTTCATGGCACCTGATGCCTGGATCGATTCCCTCTGGTTCGGAGGATATCCTGCAGACAGGGTGATCTCCCAGTTCAACATCCAGCAGGACAGCCTGGAGCTCTGGCTGAACGACAGGCGCCCGGCACCAGATACCATACATCTGTTCGTCAATTACAGGAAGACTGACTCATTGGGAATCATGAAGCCCGAACTTGAACACATCAAGCTGGTGATGGCTCCCGAAGTGAAGAAGAACTATTCCAAGAGCCGTCGCCGTAACCTGAAGCACGAAGATACGATCTGTGTCTACACGCTCAAGGCAGAGCCGGAGAATGTGGAACAGGAGGGTTTTGTGATGGAATTCAAGTATCCTATTATCTACGAGAACTTCGATTCCCTCAGGTTCCGTTACGTGAATCCCAAGCAGAAGGAATTCAAAGGCGAGATTTCCGTGGAGATGGATTCCCTGAATCTGCGCCGCTACATCATCCGTCCCAAAGTCAAGTTCCAGCCCGGATTCGAGTACTTCCTCAAAGTCCCCCACCGTACTTTCAGGGATATTTACGGATATTGGTGCGACAGCACTGAGGTCAAGGTTTCCCTGCCCACCGATGAGTCTCTCAGTATCCTCAATGCAGAAATGACAGGTGTCGACAGGAAGTTTATCGTAGACCTTCTGGACGAGAAACGCTCGAAGGTCATACGCTCCTACATCATCGACAAGGACTGTGTCCTGACTTTCCCCTATCTCAAGGCCGGAAAATATTCCATCCGCGTATCGGACGACGGCAACGATAATTCCATTGTCGACACCGGGGACCTCCTCCAGCACCGTCAGCCCGAGCCCGTGCGTTTCGTCAAGTTCGGTGACAGTGAATATCTGGATGTTTTGAAGTCTGCCGAACTGGAGCAGACAATAGATCTTGCAGAACTGTTCAAAGAATGATGAAAAAGGCTTTGCTCATAATCGTGCTTCTGGTATCCTCTCTTGGCATCCTTGCCCAGGAGCCGGGGACCTTTGCCGTAGAGGGAGCCCAACTTGGTTCCGGCGACATCCGTTACATTCAGGATACTACCGTTACGGTTGAGACCTATGCCGACATCAACGACTACGACTTGCTTGGTATCAATTGCGGCGTGACCTGGTCCCAGCAGCAGTTCAATCCGCCCGTCAAGCAGGAATGGTTGTTCAATCCCTTTTACGTCTCCCTGAATTACACCCACTATCTGAAGATGTTCGGATATATGCCTTTCTTCGGTTATCAGGTGGGCATTGCCTACGGCCACGAAGGCTACAGTTTCAAGGAGAATAAGGATACCGGCACCATATACACTATAGAAGGGGCTACCGAGGCCGTTATGGATGTGATAGAAGTGCCATTCCTGGCACATTTCCACTACGATGCCCTGCACTTCAAGATCATGGCCAATGCCGGTCTGTACGGAGGATACAGGCGCACTATCACCCGCTCCGGGCCCAACGTGACCGCCGGCCTTGAAAACGCTTTCAAGGAGACGGACCGTCAGCCGGAATATGGCCTTCAGGGAGGCGCCGGCATAGGTTTCATATTCAGCCCCTGGGAATTCCATTTCAATGCCCTGCTGCGTTATTCCTGGTCCAGCCTGTACACTCCGGATTCTTCCCCGAGCAAATACAACCAGTATTACTACCGGTTCGCCTACCCTCTGGATGTAAATGTGACGTTCGGCGTTTATTTCCAGCTGACAAAACGGACCGGACGCACGTCGAAGGATTTGAAGCGCCAGGCAAAGGATATAGTCATCAACGGATGGGAACTCGATCATGGAGACATTGAAAGTAAGGATCGGTAAAGACCTGATAATAGGAGAACCGGGGCATATCGTCGTTCAGACGATGTGCAATACCCACACATACGATATAGATGCCACTGTAGCCCAGTGCAGGGCTATGAGCGCTGCCGGAGCGGAACTTATCCGCATTACGGTGCCGGGAATGAAAGACGTCCCGTGCATTGCCGAAATTAAGGACAGGCTGCGTTCTGAAGGCATCCTGACTCCCCTCGTGGCAGACATCCATTTCTCTTCGGAAACAGCCATAGCAGTTGCGAAAACCGTCGAGAAGGTGCGTATCAATCCCGGCAATTTCCATCCGGACCACGAGACGGCAAAGGCCCGTTTCGCCGAGCTGATAGCAGTGTGTAAGGAATACGGCACGGCGATCCGCATTGGCCTCAATCACGGGTCTCTGGGCAAATACATCACCGATCTTTACGGCAACACTCCCCTGGCCATGGCAAAGGCCGCGATGGAATGGCTGCAGATGTGTGTAGAGAACGATTTCTACCAGGTTGTGGTGTCCCTGAAGTCCAGCAACACGATAGTGATGGTGGAGGCTTACCAGCTGCTCTATAAGATGATGCAGGAATCCGGGGTGGTCTTCCCCATGCACCTCGGGGTAACCGAGGCCGGTAACGGCGACAGCGGCCGCATCAAATCCTGCGTTGGCATTGCTACCCTTCTGGAACAGGGCATAGGCAATACTGTCCGCGTTTCCCTTACCGAAGACCCTCTGGCCGAGATTCCTGTAGCAAGATATTTGGCAGAAAGGTACGGCGGAAAGTCCATAAGCATGCCCCAGGGACGGGAACGCGTAATTCTGGATGCCGCATGCGACTTCGGCCCGTCCCTCCTTATGCACAGGAAAGACGATATAAAGCTCGATACCGGTCTTGGAGCGGAGTTCGATGCATATCTGGCCGACGAAATCCTGCAGGCGTCCCGCCGCAGGTTCTATAAGCCCGAATACATAGCCTGCCCGGGCTGCGGACGCACCATGTACAACCTTCAGGACGCCTTCGAGAAGGTCAAGGCACGCACGTCCCATCTGAAGGGTATGGTAATCGCTGTGATGGGCTGCATCGTGAACGGCCCTGGCGAGATGGCTGACGCCGACTGGGGATACGTTGGAGAAGGGAACGGCAAGGTCAGTATATATAAAAAGAATGTGCCCGTCCTGAGGCACATTCCTGAAGATGAAGCTCCGGACAGACTCCTGGAGCTTATCGAATCTGAGCAATAACCGTCTCGCAGGCCTTCGTAAGGTCTCCCAGACTGACTTTTATATTTGCATCCAGGGGAAGGAAGATATCCATCCTCGATCCGAACTTTATGATTCCGCACTGCTCCCCTGCCTTGACCTTGAGGCCAGGTTTCGCGTAATTCACTATCCTGCGTGCAAAGGTGCCTGCGTGCTGCTTGAAGAGCACTTCCGTGCCGGATGCAGTGCGTATGCAGGTGCTGGTGTGCTCATTCTCTTCGGATGCCTTGGGCTTGAAGGCCAGGAAATGCTTTCCAGGATGATAACAGTAATATGTAACCTCTCCTGTAACAGGCCAGAAATTGGCATGCACGTCGAAGAAGTCCATATAGACGGACACCCTCTTGCAGTCTCGTTTAAGGTACTCATCTTCAAAGACTTCGTCTATGATCACCACCTTTCCGTCTGCGGCCGAGCTCACTATGGTATCGCTACCGGCCGCTGTCCTGTCCGGAACGCGGAAGAAGAACAGCTGCCAGATGCAGAACAGCCATGCCAGGACTATCAGCGTCCATCTCAGCCATGCGACATCAACAAACCTGTTCATCACGAAGATGAACACGGCTGCGATCATGAAAACAACCGCCAGGGTTCCGTAGGAGTTCTTGTCTAACTTCGGCAAACTCATATCAGATTAAATATCAAGAGATAAAGAGTCCCGACCGGAATGGCGGCCAGGGAGCTGTCGAAACGGTCCAGCATGCCCCCGTGCCCGGGAATGACATTGCCGGAATCCTTTACGCCAAAGAATCGTTTCCAGGCGGATTCAAGGAGATCCCCGAGCATCCCGACACAGCCCACCAGGACTGCGAATGCAAGGCAATGGACCAGAGGGAATTCCAGCATGCCGCAGGCTTTCATGATGGCCGCGGCCGCGATGCAGAAAATCAGTCCGCCCCAAAACCCCGTCCATGTCTTGTTGGGAGATATGGTCGGAGCCATCTTGCGGCTACAGAAACGTTTTCCAAGTGTGCTTCCAACGCAATATGCGCCCACATCAGAGCTCCATATCAGGAGGAAGAAGCACAGAGGCAGGATGCCTGAAAATGTGCCGCTGCTGAAAGCCAGGAAATTGAGTACGACCATGGCACCGATGATGTAAACCGTGCCTACGGTATAGTATGCAGCGGCATTCCATCCGGTGACCTTCCAGCCGGCCTTCCGGGGCATGATGATGTACTCATAAAGCATCCCGAACGCCATAATGGATGTCAGCAAGCCAAACAGACGCGCATTAACCAGCAGCCCCGTGAGCATGACTGCCACGAAGACTGTTCCGGAAATGGTTCTGACGGCAAAAGGTTTCATTATGCTTCCTCCGCTTTAACCTTCGGCCCGAGTATGGCCTCTATATCTTCAGCGAAGATGACTTCCTTGTCCAGAAGCATCTCGGCAACCTTTTCGAATGCCTCACGGTGGTCTGTGAGTATCTTCAGAGTGCGTTTGTGAACCTCTCCGACCAGAGCCTTCACCTCACTGTCCATAAGTTCGGCGGTCTTCTCGGAGTAAGGCTTGACCATCTCGTATCCGCGGGCGCCGGTGGAGTCGTAGAAGGAAAGCTGGCCCACCTTGTCGCTCATGCCGTAGAACTGAACCATGCTGTAGGCTATGTTAGTGAGCCTCTCGAGATCGTTCAGCGCTCCGGATGCCGGTTCACCATTTATGATTTCCTCGGCCACGCGGCCACCTATCAGGGTGCACATCTCGTCCATCATCCAGGACTTGGGGAGTATCTTCCTTTCGCTGGGAAGGCTCCATGTAAGGCCAAGGGCCTGTCCTCTGGGGATTAGGCTCACCTTGAACACCGGATCGGCATATGGAAGGAGCCATCCGACCACCGCATGACCGGCCTCGTGATAGGCTGTAGTGCGTTTTTCGGCGGGTGTCATGATGGTGGAGTTCTTGCGCTCGAGGCCGCCCACTATCCTGTCGACGGCGTCGAGGAAGTCCTGCTTCTCTATGGCCTTCTTGTTCTTGCGGGCTGCCGTCAGGGCCGCCTCGTTGCAAACGTTGGCAATGTCGGCGCCGGAGAACCCGGGCGTATGCTTGGCCATGAACTCCATGTCGAAGTCGTTGGCAAGCTTGAGCCCGCGCAGGTGCACCTGGAAGATCTCCTGGCGCTCCTTCAGTTCGGGGAGCTCGACGTGGATCTGTCGGTCGAAACGGCCGGCACGCATCAGGGCCTTGTCCAGGATGTCTGCACGGTTGGTGGCAGCAAGCACGATGACACCGCTGTTGGTGCCGAATCCGTCCATCTCCGTGAGAAGCTGATTCAGGGTATTTTCCCTTTCGTCGTTGGAAGACCAGCCGACATTCTTGCCCCTGGCGCGTCCTACGGCGTCTATTTCGTCGATGAACACTATGCAGGGAGCCTTTTCCTTGGCCTGGGCGAAAAGGTCGCGTACGCGGCTCGCACCCACGCCTACGAACATCTCCACAAAGTCTGAACCGCTGATGGAGAAGAAGGGAACGTTGGCCTCGCCTGCTACGGCCTTTGCAAGCAATGTCTTGCCGGTTCCGGGAGGGCCTACCAGGAGCGCACCCTTAGGAATCTTTCCGCCGAGGGCAGTATACTTCTGGGGATTCTTCAGGAAGTCCACTATTTCCATGACCTCCTCCTTGGCTCCGTAGAGGCCTGCGACATCCTTGAAGGTGACGTTGACCGTATTCTTGTCCGCAAGCTTTCCAGTGGAGCGGCCGACGTTGAAAATACCGCCTCCGGGGCCACCTTGGCCCTTTCCGCCCATAGCGTTACCCATGCCGCGGAACATCCATATCCACATGACTATCAGAAGGATAGGCCAAAGGAGCCAATCCAGCATGTTGCGCCACATCTTGGAGTCGTTCTCCATGATAATCTTTACCGGATTCGCTTCGGGCTGGGATATCTGGAGTTCGGAATTCAAGGTCTCGAATTCCACTTCCGCGTCGAACTTGTCGGATACGAGGAAGGTAAAATGAGGAGATTTGGAAGGAACCTGCCCGCCGGGGAAGAGTTCGGAATACTTGCCGAGCGCTTCGGGCTTGATTGTCACATTCCCCTTGTAGTCATTACGTACGAAGTGAATCTCCTTCACGTCTCCATCTAGGATCATCTGCTTCACACCGGCCCATTCGACCTTCTGAGGTCCGGGACCGCTGTTATTGAACAATAGATATCCGATAGCAAGTATGAGGATGAAGTATATCCAAGAAAAATTGAAGCGGATTACTTTCTTCTTATTCTTTTTATCTGCCATTTGCTATATTAATTGTAACTTTGCGCTTAATCATACAAATATAATGACAAAAACGAAGAAATCATACGATTCTTTTCCAATACAATGGCTGGACACCACTGATTCCACGAATTCCGACATACGCAGGGGGCTGGAGGGTCTTGCCAATTTGTCAGTTATAGCAGCGCGGTTTCAGACCGCAGGCCGTGGTCAGGGCACGCATACATGGATTTCCCCCAAGGACGAGAACCTCACATTCAGCCTCCTGATACGTTTCGGGCAGGACGGCATTCCGGCTCTTGCCGTTGCCGATGCTCTGCGCATCACGTATGTCGCTACACTCTCAATCCGGGATTTCCTGACGGAGGAAGGGATAGAGTCCCGCATCAAGTGGCCGAACGACATTTGGGTGGGAGACCGTAAAATCTGCGGAATGCTTATCGAGAATATCCTGGATGGCCACAATGTTGGCAGCAGCATAGTGGGAATCGGGATTAACCTGAATCAGGCCAGTTTCGATCCGTCCCTTCCCAACCCAATTTCGCTTCACATGCTTACAGGGCGCCGTTACGACCTTGAGGCCACCCTGCTCCGTCTCTATAAAATTATTTGCCGCCGGGTTGCCCAGTTGAGCGTCCCCGACGGCTATAACGAGTTGGAAATGGAGTTCAACAATCACGTGTTCCACCTCGAAGCGTAGCGATTGCTTCTGCAGGATCAACAGCGTTGAAGACTGAACTCCCGGCTACCAGAATGCTGGCTCCGGTATTTTTCAGAAGTTGTGCATTCTCTGCATTCACTCCCCCATCCACCTCGATGGGCGCATCGTTTCCCCTGCTGCCCAATTCTTTCTTGAGTGCTTTGATCTTATCCAGGCTTTCCGGTATGAATTTCTGTCCGCCGAAGCCGGCGAAAACAGACATTATCAGGAAGTAGTCCGCCTGCCCGATGTAAGGGAAGAGATTCTCTACCGGGATATCAGGATTGATCACGAGGCCTGCCTTCATTCCATGGGCACGAATATCGGCCAGGATGGCTCCTGTTTCGTCTCCGGCGGCCTCCTGGTGGAAGCTCATCATCTTCACGCCAAGCTCCGCGCAGCGCCCAACCCATCTTTCCGGATGCACCACCATGAGGTGTGCGTCCATGGGGATGGTTGCAATTTTGCTCACGGCTTCTATGACCGGAAAACCAAATGAGATATTAGGCACGAATGTGCCGTCCATGACGTCCAGATGGATAAGATCGGCGCAGCCGTTAAGCATTTCTATGTCTTTCCCAAGCGCGGAAAAATCTGCGGACAGGATTGAAGGGGCTATTTGAAGTTGCATACCACGTCGTCCAGAAGTTTAACGAATTTGTCCATCGAGGCCAGTTCAAGCTTCTCTCCGGGAGCATGCACCCCGCGGAGAGTAGGACCGAAGGATATCATGTCCAGATCCGGGAATTTCTCGAGGAAGAGCCCGCATTCCAGGCCGGCGTGAATCGCCAGTACAAGCGGTTCCTGGCTGAAAAGCTTACGGTACGACCTCACGCTCTGCTGCAGGATGTGGGATTTAAGGTTGGGGTTCCACCCTGGATACTTGCTGTAGCAGTCTACATCGGCGCCCGCCTCACGGAAGATGTCGGCCACTTGCTCCACCAATTCATCCAACTCGGCAACCACGCTGCTGCGCTGGCTGGTTGCTACTTTAATAATACCCTTCTCGGGCATGCTTACTGCAGCCAGATTGGTGGATGTCTGCACGAGCCCCTCGATGTCCGGGCTCATCTTTATCATGCCGTGAGGGCATTTCGCGAGCGCGGAAAGAAGGAAAGCGGTGGTCTTGGCATCGATGGCCTTATGGCCGGCCCGGACCTCATTCACGGAGAAGTCCAGCCCGGGTTCGGTTTCGGCATATTCTGCCTTAACCTTGTTGCCGTAGGCGCCGAAACGGCCGGAGATTCCAACTATATCCTTAGTGGCGATAACCGCCTTGCACTCGCGTGCGATGGCGTTGGACTTCCCTCCTCCGACCAGGCTGACCAGCTGGAATCCGGAAGCCGGTTCTCCGGCCAGGAAATCGGAAAGAATCTTGACTGTATTAGCGCGGTGCTTGTTGATGTCGTCCCCGCTATGGCCGCCTATTCCTCCGTCGACCGTGAGCTCGATGGCCTTGGTGCCCATCTTGATCCTTTCCGTGGAATAGTGGAAATATGCATCTGTATGCTCCCCACCGGCGCAGCCTATGAACAGCTGGCCTTCATCTTCGGAATCGAGGTTGATGAGGGTTTTGCCGGTGAAGAAGCCCTCCTCAAGGGCGTTGGCTCCGTCCATTCCGGTTTCTTCGGAGATGGTGAAGAGGCTCTCGATGCGTCCGCAGGGAGTATCACTCTCCATGAGAGCAAGACATGCTGCCACGCCGATGCCGTCGTCGGCACCGAGTGTGGTATTCTTAGCTATCATCCAGCCATCCTCGATCTCATATGGGATGGGATCCTTGCCGAAGTCGAAATCGAAACCTGCATTCTTCTCGCAAACCATGTCCTGGTGGGCCTGGAGCACGATGGCCGGCACATTCTCCTTACCTGGAGATGCCGGTTTGATAATCAGCACATTGCCGATAGCATCCTTCTTGTATTCCAGGGAATGCTCTTCCGCCCAAGCGCAAAGAAACTCCGTCATGGGAGCTTCTTTTCCGGATTCGCGCGGGATGCGTGTTATCCGCTTGAAAATGTCTAAAACCGATTCGGATGTCATACGTGTAAGATTTTTTCCAGGTCGCTCACATACTTCTTAAAGAACTTGTCGGTTGCCATAAGGTCTGTGACCGTCGCGCAGGCGTGGAGGACCGTCGCATGATCTTTGCCTCCGCTCTCGGCACCGATGGTAGACAGCGAGCAATTGGTTATAAGGTTCCTGCACAAGTACATGGATATCTGGCGTGCCTGCACTATCTGGCGCTTGCGCGACATGGAAAGAAGAGCATCGCGGGTGATGTTGAAGTAGTCGCATACAGCCTTCTGCACCTTGTCGATGGTGATGTTGCTGGTGTCTTCGCCTACGATCTTCCGGGTCACCCTCGAAGCAAGCTCGATGGAGTTCTCTTCCTTTGAGAGGGCTGAGTAGGCAGCCACGGAAATGAGAGCTCCTTCCAGTTCGCGGAAATTTGTCTGGATGTTGGAAGCCAGATACTGAAGCACGTCTTCTCCTATGTTCATTCCTTCCCTGAAAGCACGGGCCTTGAGCATTGCAAGGCGGGTTTCATAGTCGGGATGCGTCAGTTCGACCGAAAGCCCCCATTTGAACCTGGAAAGCAGCCTGTCCTCGAAATTCTGGAGTTCTGCGGGAGAACGGTCGGATGTGAGGATGAGTTGCTTGGAGTTCTGGTGCAGATGGTTGAAGACGTTGAAGAACGCCGTCTGGTTGCCCTGCCCCACGAGATCCTGGATGTCGTCGATGATGAGGACATCTATTTTCATATAGAAGGCAAGGAAATCGGTGAGCTTGTTGCGCACATACACGGCATCCATGTATTGGGTCTTGAACTCGTTGCCGGTTACATAAAGCACCACAAGATCCGGATACTTCTCTTTGATGGCAAGGCCGATGGCGTTTGCCACATGGGTCTTGCCCAGGCCGGGGCCACCGAAAATGAACAGCGGATTGAAAGGGGTCTTGCCCGGATTGCGGGCGATGTCGGACCCGGCGGAAATAGCAAGTTTGTTGCAGTCTCCCGAAACGAGATTCTCGAAATTGTAGACCGGCAGGAGCCTGGGATCTATCTGGATCTTCTGGAGACCTGGATACACGAACGGTCCGGGATTGCCGGAAGGCTGGTAACTGCTGATATTGACTGACCTGTTGACAGGCGGGTTGCCGGGGCCTTCGGGCAGGCGCATCGCCTGCTGATTGCTAACCGGGCGGATCAGGTAGTTGAGCCTTGCATCGGCACCTATTACCCTCTTGAGAGTTTTCTTGATAACATCGAGATAAGACTCTTCAAGATATTCGCGGAAAAAATCTGACGGGACCTCTACGGTCAGCGTGGAATCTATAAGGGAAACCGGCCTGATTTTCTTGAACCAGGTCTCGAAATGCTGGGGTTCAACTATCTGCGAGATGATCTGCAGACAGTTGTTCCAACGGTCTATATGATTCCCTATATTTTCCATAGATTTTTACTGTGCAAAAATGGTTAAAAAAAAGTCAAAAATTTTTTTTTTAACTATTGCATATTAATTTTTAATGACTTATATACAAGGAAATATAGACACGTTTCCGAATTGATATAACTCGCTTATTATCAATACTTTACAACTAACCAAAAATGATATGAACGCCCTGTGTGGACGTTTTATTTTTTAATTTTTCTAAATTGCTTAACCCCTTATTTAAAGCGTGTTACGCCATCGGATGTGAGTTTCACCATGAAAGAACCGGGGTACTTATCTTTGATGGAAATGTTTGCTTTTCTCGCCTCTTCTTCCGACTCGGAAACACCTATTATATATTTATTGAGAGAGCCGATGTTCACAACCACCGGAACATAGCCCATGAAGGCCGGATCCGAAGTATCGAGAAGCCGGCTTGCTGCGAATATCTGGGTGCCGTAGCGAACCGCCGCAACCGGGGTGTTCTCCTTGGCCGGTTCAGCAGCAGGGACCGGACTGGCGGGCGCATTGGTTTTTGCCGCTGATTCGTCTTTATCGATTTCCAGACTGCCGTCGTAGATAGTCTTGTATTCCTTGAATGCTTCGAACAGCCTCTTGGCAAGTTCTTCCCTGTTGACATCCTTCTTCAATATGGCCAGATCCGTAGCATTCGAGATGAATCCCAGTTCCACCAGAACGGCAGGCATGGCCGTCTTCCAGAGCACGTAGAACGGATTCTGCCATATGCCCCGGTCGGCCTTGATGGGGCCTCCCTTCAGCTTTTCGGATATGACGGATGCCGCCAGGAGGCTCTGCTCCAGGTGGGCATTCTGCATCAGGGACATGAAGATATAGGACTGTTCATCCGACGGATCGAAGCCCTGATACTTGGTGGAATAGTTGTCTTCCAGCAAGATAACGGAGTTCTCCCTTTTCACCACATCCATGTTATACGCAAACAGGTCCCGGTTCTTGTCGGAGGACTGCCCGAGGATGTGCACGGAATAGCCGTTGGGGGAAGTCGACCATGCAGAATTGATGTGGATGGAGATGAAGAGCTGTCCCCCGGCCTTGTTTGCGATGGCCGCACGGTCGCGCAGTTCCACGAATTTATCGGTGCTGCGGGTCATTACGACCTTTACGTCCGGATACTCTTCTTTGATTTTTTTGGAAAGAAGACTGGCGATGGAAAGGGTGAAAGTCTTTTCGTAGGTCTTCTTATCTTTACTTACCGCGCCTGCATCTTTTCCTCCGTGCCCGGCATCTATAACTACGGTACGGAGTTTGATGCTTTCTGCCCGGAGCGGAATAAGCCCCAGAATCAAAGAAAGGAATATGCAGATTGCGTGTTTCAGAAAAAAAATCTTATTTTTGTATTTTGCAAATTTAGGAAAAAATTGCAATTGAGGAAAATTAAATACCTGTTTCTAACGGCAATACTTTTCATTGCCGCTGCCCACGATATGGATGCCCAGCGCGCCAGACGCGGCAGGGAACAGGCATTCTCTTCCCAGATTGCAGAAAAAAAGGTTGTTCTGCCGGATTCTCTCGAACTTGCACGCCGGGATTCCATCCGCATAGCCGACTCCCTCTTCCGCGTCGACTCTGCAGCGCTGATGAAGAGTTCATCCCTCCAGGCTCCGGCATTCTCTGCCGCCAGAGACTCCGTAATAGAAGATTTTTCAAATGGCCAGCGCCTGATCCACTATTATGGAGATGTAAAGGTTACCTACCAGAATATGCAGCTGACCGCAGAGCGCATGGACTATGATGTGAGCACCGGAACAGTGCATGCCTATGGCGTATATGATTCACTCACAGCGGAATGGAAGGGGCGGCCGGTAATGATGGAGGGGCCGAAAACCTACAATATGGAGGAATTGCGCTACAATTTCAACACGCGCAAGGCAAAGATCAAGAACATGGTGACCACCGAGGATGACGGCATCCTGCATGGCAAGAACATCAAGATGATGCCGGACAAATCCATCAACATCACCAATGGTAAATACACTGTCTGCGACCACGATGAGCCTCACTACTATCTTCAACTGACTGCTGCAAAAGTTGTGACGGAGCCTAGCCAGAAGATCGTTTTCGGCCCTGCATATCTCGTGCTCGAAGACGTAAAGGTCTATCCCCTGGTGCTCCCGTTCGGTTTCGTGCCAAAACGCCCCAAGAGGGCTACAGGTATTCTGTTCCCCACTTTCGGCGAAGAGACCGCCCGAGGTTTTTACATGAGAGACCTTGGAATGTATTTCGTCTTTGGTGATTATCTGGACCTGTCCGCCACCGGAGACTATTTTACTCTGGGTTCCTGGGCCGTGGATATCAATTCCCGTTACAAGGTAAACTACAAGTTTAACGGCACTTTCTCACTAACCTATTCTGACGACCGCACGGGAGAAAAAGGCAGTGCCGACTACATGCAGAGCACCAACTTTGGTGTGCGTTGGAGCCATGCCCAGGATTCGAAAGCACGCCCCGGCACCAGTTTCAGCGCATCCGTCAACTTCTCCAGCCCTGGCAACAGCAGGTATAATTCCAGGTCGGTCAATGAGGCATTGCAGAACCAGGCTTCATCTTCCATATCCTTCTCCAAGAGTTTCGGAGGCAAGGCTACCCTGTCGCTCAATGCGCTGCATTCCCAGAACTCCAGGGACAGTTCCTATTCTTTCACCCTGCCTAACCTGACCTTCTCGATAGCGACCTTCTATCCTTTCAAGCGCAAGCACCGTGTGGGAAAAGAAAAGTTCTACGAAAAGTTCTCTTTGTCCTACAATACTACTCTGCAGAACAAAATCGGATTCAAGGCCTCCGAGTTCATGGAAGATGGCTTCTTCGACAGGTTCCAGAACGGGATGACGCATAATTTCAGCATCGGCCTTCCGAGTTTCAGCGTTTTCAAGTACATAAACGTATCCCCTTCCGTGAGCTATGGGCAGAACTGGTTCTTCCGGACTAACGATGCGTATTACGACGAAGAAACGCAGACGATCAAGACGAAGATGAGCGATGCCTTCTCGCATCTTGGCATAACTCAGACTTATTCCGGATCGCTTTCCGCGAGCACCCGGCTGTATGGAATGTACAATTTCGGCAAGTTCCATCGTGTGCAGGCCATCAGGCATGTGGTTTCTCCCTCGCTTTCCATGTCCTTCAGCCCGGATCTGGCAACTTATGCCAATGGCTATCGCACCCTTACGTATGTCGATAAGAACAATGAGGTCCAGACCCATCAGTACAACATCTACAGCGGCCAGCTGTACGGCGTGCCCGGAAGCGGCAAGTCCGCTACTGCATCATTCTCTGTCGGAAACAACCTGGAGGCGAAGATGCGGGACCTGGCCGATACTACGGGCACGGGGTCCAAGAAGGTCAAGCTGATAGACCAGCTGAGCATACGCTCCGGCTATAATTTCCTTGCAGACTCGTTGAAACTCAACACGATAAGCATGTCGATGTCCACCTCCCTGTTCGGGAAGGTAAGTGTGAGTGCAAGCGCCAATTTCGATCCTTATGCAGTGGATCAGAAAGGCCGCAAGTACAACGAATGGGCTATCAACATGAAGCAGGGACTCGCCCGTTTCACTAATGCTTCCGCTTCCCTCTCCTATTCAATTTCCGGCAAGGGAGCCTTGAAAGGCAATGATGGAAGCAAGGAAGCAGGCGGTGGCGGAGGAGGAAACAACAGCAGCCCCGCAGATTATTACAAGAGGATATATACACATCCATACACGGGAGAATACATCCCCGGCGGTTGGCTGTACTATACCAATCCGAATGTTCCCTGGTCCGCCAACTTCAGCTACACTTTCAGCTGCAACCAGACATGGTCTTACAACAATACCGCCAAGATGCTGGAGGTCAAGAAGAACATTACCCAGACCGTCCGTTTCAGCGGTAATCTGCGTCTGACTCCCAAGATGAACATAAATGTGTCTTCGGGTTATGATATACAGGCCAAGAAGATTACCACGACGCAGATGAGTGCGACTTACGACCTGCACTGTTTCAACATCTCGGTTTCCTGGGTTCCTACCGGCACCTGGCAGTCCTACAGCTTCCTTATCCAGGCCAATGCAGCGGCCCTTGCAGACCTGCTTCGCTTCAAGAAGAGCAGCAGCTTCTGGGATAACTGATTTTTTTGCAGTTATCCTTTTTATTGTTTATCTTTGCATATCAAACAAAGCATGCCCCCTCCGGGAAGCTTTATTAAACTTTCACATATGCCACACACACTTTTCGAGCTCAATAAGATGAGTAGAGAGCAGCTCGAGTCCATTGCAAATCAGTTTAACATCAAAAAGATCAAGAATCTTGAAGATGCAGACCTGGCTTTCGCCATTCTGGATGCGCAAGCCACGGAAGCATCGCACAAGCCAGATAAAGAAAAGCCGGCGGTAAAAAGAGGCCGTCCCCGCAAGGAAACTGCAGAGAAGAAAGCTGAGGCTCCCAAGCCTGAGCCCAAGGCGGAAACAGCCGAGGTTCCTGCAGAGAAGCCCGCACCCAAGAAGCGAGGCCGCAAGCCCAAGGCCGCCCAGGCCGAAGCCGTCCCTGCGCCAGCAGAGAAGCCTGCAGAGCCCGTAAAGGAGGAGAAGGCCGAGAAGACGGCCGACGAGAAGCTCAAGGATCAGGCCCGCGAACTTGCCAAGGAGAATCTGGACCAGGCTCGTGCCGATTTCCTGAAGCCACAGTCTCATAAGGCACCCCAGCCCCAGCAGCCCCCCAAACCCAAAGCCCCTGAATATGAGGGCACCGTGGAGGCTACCGGCGTGTTGGAGGTCATGCCCGACGGCTACGGCTTCCTCCGCTCCTCCGACTACAACTATCTGAACTCCCCCGACGATATCTACGTGGCCCAGCAGCAGATCAAGCAGAACGGCCTTAAGAACGGCGACACCGTCACCGGTGAGATACGTCCTCCGCGCGAAGGCGACAAATACTTCCCTCTCGTGCGCGTCAAGTACGTGAACGGCCGCTCGCCCCAGTTCATCAGGGACCGTGTTCCCTTCGACTTCCTCACTCCCCTTTTCCCGGACAAGAAATTCAACCTTCTCGGCCATGGCCACATGAACGACGTGTCCTGCCGTATCGTAGATCTCTTCTCCCCAATAGGAAAGGGCCAGCGCGGCCTCATCGTCGCCCAGCCGAAGACCGGTAAGACCATGCTGCTCAAGAGCATAGCCAATGCAATCGCAGACAACCATCCCGAGGTTTACGAAATCGTGCTTCTTATCGACGAGCGCCCCGAAGAGGTCACCGACATGCAGCGAAGCGTAAAGGCCGAGGTGGTTGCATCCACCTTCGACGAACCCGCCGAGCGTCACGTCAAGGTTGCCAACATGGTGTTGGAAAAGGCACGCAGGCTCGTTGAATGCGGCCACGACGTGGTCATTCTCCTCGACTCTATCACGCGTCTTGCGCGTGCATATAATACGGTTCAGCCCGCATCCGGCAAGGTTCTGACCGGCGGCGTGGACGCCAACGCCCTCCAGAAGCCCAAGCGCTTCTTCGGCGCAGCCCGTAACATAGAAGGCGGCGGATCCCTCACCATCCTGGCCACGGCTCTCACCGAAACCGGCTCCAAGATGGACGACGTCATCTTCGAGGAATTCAAGGGCACCGGCAACATGGAGCTCCAGCTGGACAGGAACCTCAGCAACCGCCGCATCTTCCCTGCGGTCAACGTGATCCTCTCCGGCACCCGCCGGGACGATCTCCTTCTCCCCAAGGAAAAGGCCCAGCGCATCTGGATTCTCCGCAAGCTTCTCGCAGAGATGAATCCTCTCGAGGCAATGAACTTCATGCTCCAGCTGATGGACGAGTACAAGAGCAACGACGACCTGCTGGACAATATGAACAAGGTCACGCCGCGCGAGGCCAAGTACTACGACACCTACTAGCGCATGTTCAAGTTCGACGATACGATTTGTGCACCGGCAACCTCTGTGGGAACCGGTGCAATTTCCATTATCCGCATAAGCGGCCCGGATGCCCTGAAGATTGCGGACGCCGTGGTGCGTTTACGCACGGGCACCGCCGTGTCTTCGGAGGGATACACCCTGAGGTTCGGCAGCATAGCGGATGTGGACGACGTGCTGGTGAGCATCTTCCGTGCTCCCTATTCATATACCGGGGAGGATTCCGTGGAGATAAGCTGCCACGCATCGGGTTACATCGTATCGCGCATTCTTGAATTGCTTATCGCCGCTGGCGCCCGCAGTGCGGAGCCCGGAGAGTTTACCCGTCGTGCTTTCGTGAATGGCAAGATGGATCTTGCTCAGGCAGAGGCGGTTGCGGATGTCATTTCCGCCGGTTCAGAGGCTGCCCACAGGGTTGCCTTCAATCAGCTCAGGGGGAAGTATTCATCGGAATTGAAAGTACTTAGGGACCAGCTGGTTAAGCTGGCATCCCTTATGGAACTGGAGTTGGATTTCAGCGAGGAAGAAGTGGAGTTTGCTGACAGAAGCAGGCTGCGCTCGCTTTTGGACGAAACAAGCGCCCACGTTCAGCGTCTCTGTGATTCCTTCCGCGCCGGTAATGCCATCAAGAGCGGTGTGCCGGTTGCAATCGTAGGTGCGGTGAATTCCGGCAAGAGCACCCTGCTGAACGCCCTTCTCGGCGAGGATCGCGCCATAGTGTCCGACATTCCCGGAACAACCCGTGATACTGTGGAAGAAGTCCTGACTCTGGGTGGCGTGCAGTTTCGTTTCATCGACACTGCCGGCATCCGCGAAGCTTCGGATACTATTGAAAAGATAGGCATAGAACGCTCCCTGCAGAGCTTGCATAAGGCCGAACTTGTGCTTGGCGTCCTGGATGGTTCTGCTTCGCCAGAAGAAGCAGGAAAGGCCGCTGCGCTGATCAAGGAGCATCTCTCCCCTGCACAAACTTTGATTATGCTGTTTAACAAGGCGGACCTGGTGGCTGAAGATCAGGCCGGCTTCCCTGCATGCGATTTGAGGATATCCGCCAAAACCGGCGAAGGCCTGGAAGACTTGCGCTCCAGAATCTTAGAAAGCTACTCTGCAACCAGCCTTTCCGAGGACGCAACCCTGGTCACCAACCTCCGCCATTACGAAGCCCTGTCGCGTGCCCGCGCCGACCTCGCCGCAGTCCGCTCCGGCCTCGATGCCCGCATCCCCACCGACCTCGTTGCCGAAGACCTCCGTTCCGCCATCCGCGAATTGGGCTCCATTTTCGGTGAAATCGCCCCCGACGAAGTCCTGGGAAGCATCTTCAGTAAGTTCTGCATCGGGAAGTAATTGATTATCAATAAATTACGGAAACTATCGGAATCTAACTGACACTCACCTCGTTACAGGTCCAGAGGTTTTATGTGTAACAGTTAAATTTCGATGCATTTCTTAACTTATTTGTCGGTATTTGTACCTTATTTGTACCTTTGCGGTACAAAAGGGTTCTTGGTCACCGACCTTCAAGCGCAACTCTTCGTTGGATTGAACAACGTTGAACAACCTTGAACATCGTTGAACATTGAAAACCGGCAGAAAGTAGACTATGCTGCGCAAGTACCCCTATGGACACGCAGAGACTCTACCTCAAAGTTTGTGAGCAGTGCGGATGCCAGTTCGAATCCCACTTCGCAGTCACTCGCTACTGCTCCCCCAGATGCGCAAACTTGAGCAAAAAGCACAAGCTGCGCGATGAACGGCTTCAGAATCTTGGGGATGATGTCCGGGAGCGAGAACGTCTCGCCCTGCTCGACAAAAACTTCCTCACCATTGCAGATGCCGCCCGACTCCTCCAGATGTCGCGGAACACCTTGTACAAGATTATCAAGGAGAACGACATCCCTCTGAAACGCTTCTCGCTCCGGACCGTCCGCATTGCCCGTGAAGACTTGGAGAAAGTGGCCGCCAAACGAGCAGAAGACTACAATGTAAGCAACCCCATCCAGGGACCTGGCGACGATCTGGGCAAATGGATGACAAGAGAACAGGTAATGGAAAAGTACGATGTCACCTATAGCTGGTTCTATTCCGTGCTCAAGAAGCGCGGAATCAAGACCCACATGATTGGGACCCTCGGCTTCTATGACCGGGACGTGATGCATCGCTTGTTCTCCAATCAGGACTATACGCACGTCACTGAGTGGTACACCTTCGACGAGGTCCGCACTGCTACTGGAATGCGTACTGAGTCCATCAGCGACTTCATCCGGGAGCATAAGATTCCCAAAATGAAGAAGAACAACATCACCTATATCTCCAAGACCCACTGGGATGAAGCGAGGGGTCTTAACGTGGAGAAAGACCTCTATTACACGATGGCGGAAATCACTGATAAATACGGACTTTCCCGCAATCACCTCTACTGTGTCTTTAAAGAACACAAGGTTCCTCGGATTAAACGCGGAAATTTCGTATATTTCATCCGCGAAGACGTCGATAACATCCTCGCTATCAGAAAAAACAGTTGACAGAT
>JAFRSW010000006.1 GCA_017427385.1 Bacteroidales bacterium | reverse complement strand
TGCAGCGGAGTTGGAAAAGTGGAGGTCTTGAAGGCTCCCCACCATTTTGCAGAAAGTGCATTCTCAGATACCCAGGCCGCAATCTTGCAGCCGAAAGTAACTGTTGTCAGTTGTTTCGGCAACAATACTCCTAACGATGCATGCGTAGCTGCCGCTGATGCGTTTGGCGACGTGTTTGCAACAAACAACGGTTCAGGTGTATCATTGAAGGATGCAGGTGGACATTTATGTGTGAGGGTACAGGGCGACGGAACGTTTATGGTTTATAAACTTAAAGATACTGATTACTCATATGAGGTTCTTGCCTCATATGGGCCGTATACCTGCCATTGAAAACATGATTAAGATTCGAAAACGACTGCCCTTGCTGCTGGCCGTCTCGTTGTCCTGCTGCATTGCGCAGGCTCAGGGACTGACACCGGCGGGGGAAATGTGCACGGAAGCCAATTCCAAGGTGGTAACCGAGGTCTCCATGGAAACCGATCTGGTTGTATGCGGAGGAGGGCTTGCCGGAGTATGTGCTGCGGTATCGGCGGCGAGGCACGGATGTTCCGTCGTGCTTGTGCAGGACCGTCCGATGCTGGGCGGCAACGCATCCAGCGAAATGCGCATGGGCATAGTAGGAGTCCGCAATGACCAGGATATGGAGACCGGTATCCTGGAGGAACTTCAACTTAAAAATTTCTACTACAATCCCCTCCAGCGCTACACCCTCTGGGACGACGTCATATACTCCACAGTGGTGAGCGAACCAGGGATAACCCTCTTACTGAATACTTCAGTTGAAGGCGTGGAAATGAACCACGATGGCACCATTGCTGCCGTTAAGGCATGGAATTCCAACGCGTACACACGCTATAATATCAAGGGCAGATTATTTGCAGATTGTACCGGTGATGGTATCCTCCGCCTGTCCGGAGCCAAATTCCGTCGTGGCCGGGAGTTCCCTGAAGAATTCGGGGAGAATTACCTCAAGGAAGGAGGGGATTCCCGCACAATGGGGAACTCGATTCTCCTTCAACTTCGCAAAACCGAGGAATACCATCCATTCAAGGCGCCCGACTGGGCATATCATTTCACGGACGAGGATTTCAACTATCCCACACCCAAGTCCGGCCAGGAGGGAGTCCGCTTTAACTACAAACGTCTGTATCCGGAAGACAACAACTTCTGGTGGATAGAATTCGGCGGCAATTTTGACACTATTGCCGATGCAAATGAAATCCAGTACGAACTTAAGCGCATCGCTTACGGCGTATGGGAATACATGAAGAACCATCCGGACGGGCGCTGCCGGAATTACGATCTGGACTGGATAGGATCCCTGCCCGGAAAACGGGAATCCACCCGCTTCATCGGCCCGCATATTCTTACCCAGAACGATGTTCTTTCCGGGGGACATTTCGAAGATGTAGTGGCATACGGAGGATGGTCACTGGACGACCATGACCCCGAAGCCTTCCACAAGAAGGGCAGTATCAGTACGGAGTATTCCACACCCCCCATTTTCGGAATTCCCTTCGACTGCCTTTATTCGGTTAACGTGCCCAATCTGTTGTTCGCCGGGAGGGATATCTCCGCCACCCATATGGGCTTGTCCGCAACAAGGGTGATGTCCACCTGCGCCCTGCTTGGTCAGGCAGTGGGCACTGCTGCCTCCATTGCCGTAAAGAAAGGGATTATGCCCGCAGATGTCAGGAGCGGATACATAACCGAGCTGCAGGACATGCTGGAAGACGATGACTGCATGCTCCCATACCGCTGGCGCACCGTGTCGGAGCTTACCAGATCGGCCAAAGGAGTACCGGCGCAACTGCTTAACGGCATCGACCGGAACTATGATGGAAATGACAACGGTGTCTGGCTTCATCCCGGAGAAAGCCTCGAATACAGATGGAAAAAGCCGGTGACCGTCAGCGGAGCAAGGCTCGTTTTTGATTCGGATCTCAAAGTGCGCAGCAAACGCATGCGCAAGCTGGAAGCTACCACGGAAAGGGTATCCATGCCAGCAATGATGGTGAAATCATTCCGTATCGAGGCCCTTGTCTGCGGATCCTGGCAGACGGTTTACAGCGATACGGAGAACTTTCTCCGCCTCAGGAAAGTGTCCTTCCCGGAAGTCCGGACCAAAGCGGTCCGGCTGGTAGCTGAAGGCGCCTGGGGCGATGGAGAGTCGCACATCTTTGCTTTTGACGTACTATGAGGTCCGATATGAAGACATATCTAAAATATCTGCTTCCAGCCTTCCTAATATTGGTTGGAGGGGAAAATCACACATTTGCAGGTACTCCTCTTTCTCCTTGGAGCGAGGGCTGTCTGGACATCCATGCAATCAACTCTGGCCGGGGAGAATGCACGTTCTTCATTTTCCCGGATGGAACCAGTATGGTGGTGGATGCCGGGGATATCAGCGCTCTGAATCCCAAATATCCTAAAGTTCCTCCCAAACCGGACTCTCTCTCAAGTCCATCCACGGTGTATGCCCGCTACATCCGCCATTTCCTGCCAAGGAAGGCGAAGGGTAAGCTGGATTATGCTATAGTCACCCATTATCACATCGATCATTTCAGTGCAATTGCAGAGCTTTGTGAAGAAATCCCTTTCCGCACTCTTGTAGACCGGTCGTGGCCGGATTATTCAGATGAGCGGTACGTTGCCAAGAGTAACATGGATTTCTATACCTCGTTTGTGAAGCGTTTCCCGGCTTGCGTACGGAAAAAGATGCTCCGTTTCGAACCGGGCAGAAATGACCAGATAGTTCTTCGGCACAAACCACGCGGTTACCCGAACTTCCGGGTCAAGAATTATGCCGCCGGGGGAATTGTCTGGGACGGCGAAAAATGTATAGACCCATATGAAGGGAAGCAAGTCAAGGAAAACGGTGCCAGTTGCTGCTTCCTTCTGAGCTATGGAGATTTCGACTACTACACCGGTGGGGATGCAGGCGGAAATTCCAAGGTAGCACTACCCGTTGCCCGTGCTATCGGCAGGCAGATAGATGCCATGAAGGCCGACCATCATCTTTCCCATCACACTATGGAGCAGGAGCAGATGGATATCCTTCAGCCATCTATTGTAGTGACCCAGAGTTTTTTCGTGCGTGATATTCAGCCGGACCTTCCCACCATGAGGAGGCTTCTGTCCGATTATCCGGATATGAAATTCTTCTTTACAAATATTGCGGAAGAAATGCAGAAGGCAGCTCAGGATGTTTTTTCCAAAGCATACGGCATGAACGGACACATAGTAATCCGTGTCCTTCCCGGTGGAACGGAATACATGGTGTACGTGCTTGACGACAACGATTATCAATACAACATTAAATCAGAGTTTGGGCCTTTTCGCTCAAAACCATAATCAATGAATAAGACAAGAGAAGAAAGAATCCGCTTTGCTCTGTCCATCTCTACGGACACCAAAGAGTTTATTATGGGAAGGGGAGTCTCGACTAAGGCTCCCGAGGTGTTCCGGAAGTATTTTCCGGGGCGCACCGCGCTGATTCTCTCCGACGTGCATACCCATCCCGCGCTGGGAGCCAGAGTAAACGGTCTTTTCGATGCCGCCGGCATTCCGTTGCTGGAGCACATAATAATGGAGGAAGAATTCCATGCAGAGTGGAAGTACGTGGAACTGGTGGACGGCCTATTGGACGCTAATCCGGAGGCGGTGCTGGTGAGCGTGGGCTCCGGGGTCATCAACGACCTCTGCAAGTTCTCCTCGCACCACCACGGCCAGTCGTACCTCACCCTTCCCACCGCGGCCTCCGTTGACGGTTACTCTTCGTTCGGCGCGTCCATCACATATAAGGGCGCCAAGCAGACCTTCTCCTGCCCGGCCCCTGTGGCGATTGTGGCCGACATCGACGTAATCGCCGCAGCCCCAGCCGAAATGACAGCTGCCGGCTACGCCGACCTCGCAGCCAAGGTGCCCGCAGGTGCGGAGTGGATGATTTCGGACTTCGTGGGCACGGAGCCCATTCACCCTGAGGCCTGGCATGTGCTGCAGGACTATCTGGACGACTTCCTCGCAGATCCAGAGGCCGTTGCGGCAGGCGACCCCGATTCCATCGCTGACGTGTTTGAAGGTCTGACTCTCAGCGGCTTTGCCATGCAGGCGGCACGCTCGAGTCGTCCTGCCTCCTGCTGCGACCACCTTTTCAGTCACATCCTCGACATGACCGCCCATCGCTACAAAGGCAAACTTCAAAGCCATGGTTTCCAGGTGGCAATAGGCACGCTCACAATGTGCGCGGTGTTCGACGAACTCTTCAAGCTGGACCTCTCCGGACTCGATGTAGATGCCTGTGTCGCTGCATGGCCTTCGCTTGAAGAGGAGCAGGAACGCGCCCTGAAGATCTTCGAAGGCTTCCCGGCACCCCGCCTCGGCTACGAAGAAATCACTAAGAAATGGCAGGACAGAGATGAAGTCCGCCGCCAGCTCACAAAGCTCAAGGTAGAATGGCCCTCGTTCAAAGAGAAGCTCCGGGGACAGGTGTATTCCTACGAGAAGATGCACGCCCTTCTGAAGGCTTCCGGCGCTCCCTGCGAACCTGAACAGATTGGCCTTACCCGCCAGCAGCTCCACGATATGTTCGAGAAAGTTCAGCTCATGCGCTACCGCTACAACGTCCTGGACCTTGCAAAGCGCGGCGGCTTCTACGATACCATTGTCGAACCACTATTCGCCCCTGACGGCCCGTTTGCCCTATGAAAACTACAAAACACAGCTTCAAATACTGGCAGTGGAGAGTCATCATCTGCTCGATGATTGGCTACTCGGTATTCTATTTCGTGCGCAAGAACTTCGCCTTCGCGATGCCTGCGCTCGGGGTGGAATACGGTATCAAGGATACAAGTTTCGGCATTATCCTCACCCTTGCGGGACTGGTGTACGGCGTGTCCAAGTTCCTGAACGGCATCCTGGCCGACCGCACCAACGCCCGCTGGCATCTGGCAATAGGTCTAGGCGTGTGCGTCATCCTTAATTTTATCTTCGGCTGGAGTGCGGACCTGAGTCACCTCATCACCGGGCATGCCGAAGGGCCCGACTTCGTGAACGGAATGGTTACCATAATGGCGGTCCTGCTTATTCTGAACAATGTTTTTCAAGGGGCAGGATTCGGTCCCTGCAACCGTCTTATGGTACACTGGGTGCCACCGAAGGAGCTCGCAACCAAGTTCAGCATCTGGAATATGTCGCACTCCATCGGTGCAGCCATTGTTTCCGTGGTGTGCGGTGCCATCGTGGCGGGAATGGGCTGGAAATGGTGTTTCTGGATTCCTGCGGCGATTGGTGCGGCTGGAGTGGTGTTCATTATCCTTACATTGAGGGATACTCCATCTTCGGTTGGCCTGCCGGAACTTCCGGATACCAGGACGGAACTCGACGGCAACGACACCCCCGAAGGCTACCGAAAGTTCGTCCTTCAGAAGGTGTTCAAGAACCCGGTGGTGTGGATAGTGTCCACAACGGCCCTGATGCTCTACATAGTGCGCTTTGCCGTGCTGGACTGGGGTCCCAAGTTCCTCCAGCAGGGAGAGCAGCAGCTCTCGCCCCAGCTTGCGGGCTGGACTATCGGCATCTTTGAGATCGCGGGCTGCCTCGGCATGCTCTCGGCCGGATGGATTACCGATCATATCTTCAAGAGCAAGGGCCAGAGGATGTGCGTGATTGAAATGATACTTACCGGTGTTTGTCTTCTTGCAATACACTTCCTGCCAGACGGCACGTCCCCGGTTGTGATGCTGGTGCTGCTGGCGCTCGCAGGCTTCTTCCTTTACGGCCCACAGGCCCTCTTCGCCGTGATAACAGGCAATAACGCCACCAAGAAGGCGGCATCGGCTGCGGCAGGATTCCTAGGCCTCTTCAGCTATCTGAGTACCATCTTCACCGGCGTGGGAGTGGGATTCCTTTCCGACAAGTTCGGCGACGCATTCTGGGGTAACCTCTTCCTCATCATGGCCTGCATCGCCGTAGGAGGCGGCCTTCTGATTGCAACGCTCTGGAATATAAAGGACGACGGATATGTGCACGAATAGGCACTCAGCCTTATCCCGCAGAATCCGCCACGTAGTAATGGATATGGACGGGACCATCTACCTGGGCTCCCACATTTTTCCCTATACCCTTGATTTCCTGGAACTTCTCCGCCGAAAGGGAATAGGCTACTCGTTCCTTACCAACAATCCCACGAAATCCCCCAAGGACTATATTGCCAAACTGACGGCCATGGGAATCCCCTGCACGGAGGAGCAGATGCTGACCACGTCGCGCACGGTTGTGGAGTACATAGGACGGCATTTCCCTTCCGCACAGCGCATCTACGTCCTAGGTACCAGGAGCCTGCAGGAACTCTTCGTCTCAAAGGGGTATTCCCTTGTGGATGAGAAAGATGCCGCAGCGCCCGACGTTTTGGTGGTCTCCTTCGACACTACCCTCGTGTACCCCCGCCTATGCAAGGCGGCCTGGTGGGCTTCGAAGGGCGTGCCATACATCGCCACAAACCCCGACAGGGTATGTCCCACGGAAGAAGAAACCGTCCTGGTGGACTGCGGAAGCATCCAAAAGTGTATAGAGCACGCCACGGGACGCAAGGCCGACGTGGTGCTCGGAAAGCCCGATCCCACGATGCTTTTCGAGCTTGAAGAGCGCCTGGGGCTACAGAAAGATGAGGTTGCCATGATAGGGGATCGAGTGTACACCGACATTGAGATGGGCCGCCGCGCTGGCGCCCTTCCGGTGCTGGTGCTGAGCGGCGAAACCACCCCTGAGCTTGCCCGCGAGGCCTGCCTGCCTGGCGACCTGGTGGTGAAGGACCTCGCCTCCTTTGGCGAAATGCTTTGACGATTCCTCGTGTTATCACATTTGCTTTTCTGATATC
>JAFRSW010000005.1 GCA_017427385.1 Bacteroidales bacterium | reverse complement strand
GCATCTACACCAAGGCCGCTGACGTGGGTGCAGACATCGTGGGCAAGGTCGAGTCCGACCTTCCGGAAGACGACCCCCGCAACCCCGCTACCATCGCCGACAATGTAGGTGACAATGTGGGTGACGTGGCCGGCATGGGCGCAGACCTCTACGAGAGCTACTGCGGCTCCATCCTCTCCACCATGGCCCTCGGTGCATCCGCATTCTACGCTGTAGGCCCCGAGATGCAGATGAAGGCCATCCTGGCCCCTATGCTCATCGCCGCCGTGGGGGTGCTGCTGTCAGTTCTCAGCATCTTCACCGTCCGCACCAAGGAAGACGCCGGCATGGCCCAGCTGCTCAAGAGTATGAGCTTCGGCACCAATCTGGCCGCCATCCTCAGCGGCGTCGCAGCCTTCGGCATCCTCGCCCTGGTCTTCGGCGTGCAGGACAACAACTGGTGGCATTTCTCCTGCTCCGTCGTCTCCGGCCTCATTGCCGGTGTGGTGATAGGCAAGGCCACCGAATACTACACTTCTCACTCCTACAAGCCCACCCAGAAGCTTGCCGAGGCATCCCAGACCGGCCCTGCAACCGTCATCATCAACGGCGTAGGCCTCGGAATGCTCTCCACCGCCATCCCCGTGATCGCAATCGTCTGCGCTATCGTGCTGGCATACCTCTTCGCCATCGGCTTCGATGTGAAGAACATCATGTCTGCCGCCAACCTCAGCCATGGCCTCTATGGTGTGGCCATCGCTGCAGTAGGTATGCTCAGCACCCTCGGCATCACCCTCGCCACCGATGCCTATGGCCCCATCGCCGACAATGCAGGCGGCAACGCCCAGATGAGCGAACTCGAGCCTGAGGTCCGTGAGCGCACCGACGTCCTCGACGCCCTCGGCAACACCACCGCCGCCACGGGCAAGGGCTTCGCGATCGGATCCGCAGCCCTCACCGCACTCGCCCTGCTCGCATCCTACATCGAAGAAATCAAGATAGCCATCGGACGCACCGCCGACGCCCTCATCAACGGAGTGGCCGCCGCGGAAGCATCCATACTCGACGTGCTCGCAGAGTTCAACGTCAGCCTCATGAATCCTACCGTGCTGGCTGGCGTGTTCATCGGAGCAATGATGGCATTCCTCTTCTGCGGCCTCACCATGAACGCCGTCGGCCGCGCCGCCGGCAAGATGGTCATCGAGGTCCGCCGCCAGTTCAAGGAGATCAAAGGCATCCTCACCGGAGAGGGCACCCCGGACTACAAGCGCTGCGTGGAAATCTCCACCAAGGCTGCACAGCACGAGATGCTGGTGCCTTCAATCATTGCGATAGTCGTTCCTGTCATCACGGGTGTGGTGCTCGGCGTGGCAGGTGTGCTCGGCCTGCTGATCGGCGGCCTGGGAGCAGGCTTCGTGCTTGCAATCTTCATGGCTAACTCCGGCGGTGCCTGGGACAATGCCAAGAAGTACGTGGAAGAAGGCCACTTCGGAGGCAAGAATTCCGAGTGCCATCACGCCACTGTCGTCGGCGACACGGTCGGCGATCCTTTCAAAGACACGTCAGGCCCTTCGCTGAACATCCTCATCAAGCTGATGAGCATGGTTTCCATCGTGATGGCCGGACTCACCGTTGGACTTCATCTCCTTTAACATACTATGAGACATTTTACGCTGCCCGAAGACGGGGGACTGATTACCAAAAATCTTCCGAAAGATATCCTTCACGGATATGACAAGATTTTCACTGAAGTTTATGCAGATTCTACCGAGGGCAGCCGTAAATTGGCCGACATAGTCGTAGAGTCGCTCAACAAATTCGAAAAGGAGAATCCGGGGGGCACCTTCAGGCTTGGCCTGACCACAGGAGCCACCCCGGCTTCTTTGTATAAGGTGCTTTCCCGCTATTACCGCGAGGGGCGCATCTCTTTCAAGAATGTCGAGGTGTACAGCATAGACGAGTACTATCCCTCGTCTCCCACCGACATGCAGAGCCGCAACCGAAACCTGCACCTCGAACTGCTGAACAACGTGGACATCAAGCCCGAGAACATCCACATCCCCAACGGCACCGTGCCTCACGAAGATGTGGCCGCCTACTGCGAGCGCTTCGACAAGGCCGCCCGCGGGCTGGACCTCCTCATCATCGGCATAGGCGAGCAGGGGCAGGTGGGTTTCAACGAAGCCGGATCGTCCGACCGTACCCGCACCCGCACCGTGCTGCTCAGCTACCCCAGCCGCAAGCGTCAGGCCCGTTATTTTAACGGGGATGTCTCCGTAACTCCCAAAGAGGCAATCACCATGGGCATCAGCACCATGATGAGCGCCAAGCGCGTGATACTGATGGCCTGGGGCGAGACCAAGACCGCTGCCGTGGCCAGGATCGTTGAGGGAGAGATAGGCTCGGACTGCCCGGCGACCTATTTCCAGCATCACGATAATGTGATGATGTTCGTGGATGAAGTCTCCGGAAGCGAGCTCACCCGCGTGATAGCCCCCTGGCGCATAGGCCCCTGCGAATGGACTCCCAAGTTCCGCCGCAAGGCCGTCATCTGGCTCTGCCAGCAGGTGCACAAGCCAATCCTCAAGCTCACGCAGGCAGACTACCTTCAGCATTCGCTGGAGGAACTCCTCGACACAGCGGGCGGATTCAACCAGGTCAACATCCAGGTCTTCAACGACCTTCAGCACACCATCACGGGCTGGCCCGGCGGAAAGCCCAACGCCGACGACAGCACCCGCCCCGTGGCATCCAAGCCCTTCCCCAAGAAAGTGCTGGTGCTGAGCCCCCATCCGGACGATGACGTCATCTCCATGGGAGGAACCCTGATCCGCCTGGTGCATCAGGGGCACGACGTGCATGTGGCCTACCAGACCTCCGGCAACGTTGCCGTTCACGACTCCGTGGTGATGCAGCATATCGATGCCGCCCGCCAGCTTGGCTACGGGGACCGCACCGCCGAGGTTCAGGCGCTGATAGATTCCAAGGTCCCCGGTGAACCCGAGCCCCGTCCGCTGCTGGACATCAAGGCCGCCATTCGCCGCAGCGAAGCCCGTGCCGCCGACTATTCATTCGGCATGAGCGAAGACCATATCCATTTCCTGAACCTGCCCTTCTACGAGAGCGGCGGCATACGCAAGCTCCCCTGCAGCCAGGCCGATGTGGACATCATCAAGGCCCTGATGGACAGCATCAAGCCGGACCAGATCTACATGGCCGGGGACCTTGCAGACCCTCACGGCACGCACCGCGTGTGCACCGAGGCCGCCCTGGAGGCCTTCGAGGAACTCAAGGAAGAAGGCGCAAGCTGGATCCCGAACTGCCATATCTGGCTCTATCGCGGCGCATGGATGGAGTGGGAACTCGCCCGTGTGGACATGGCTGTTCCGCTCAGCCCGGACGAGATGATAGAGAAGCGCCACGCCATCTACAGGCATCTGTCCCAGAAGGACATAGTGCCCTTCCCCGGAGAGGATCCCCGCGAGTTCTGGCAGCGCGCCGAAGACCGCACCCAGGCCACTGCCCAGCATTACGATGAGCTCGGCATGGCTGAATACCAGGCAATAGAGGTATTCCTGCGCCTTCGGTAACTGTCATTCCGAGCGAAGCGAAGGAATCTAAAACATTTAAAACATTATAGAATATGAAAGTCATAATCAGAGACAACGCAAAGGATGCCGCCCTGTGGGTGGCTCACCGCATTGCCGGGGCTATCAATGCCAAGGCAAAGATTTCCAAGAAGCCCTTCGTGCTCGGGCTTCCTACCGGCTCAACCCCTCTCGACGTATATGCCGAGCTGGTGCGCATGAACAAGGCTGGCGAAGTCAGTTTCAAGAACGTTATAACCTTCAATATGGATGAGTATGTCGGCATCGCTGTAGACCATCCCGAGAGCTATCACAGCTTCATGTACCGCAACCTCTTCGACCATATCGACATCCCCCGTGCCAACATCCATATCCTGGATGGCAACGCTCCCGACCTTGCGGCCGAATGTGCTTCCTACGAAGAGAAGATTGTTGAGGCCGGAGGATTCGACCTCTTCTTCGGAGGAATCGGCGAAGACGGCCACATCGCATTCAACGAACCCTTCTCGCCCCTGCAGAGCCGTACCCGCGTGGTCACCCTCACCGACGATACCATACGCGTGAATTCCCGCTTCTTCGGCGGTGACATCAATCTCGTTCCCAAGCAGGCGATGTCCGTAGGTGTTGCGACCGTCCTCTCCGCCAAGGAGGTTGTTATCCTCGCCCTCGGCCCCAAGAAGGCCCGTGCGATCGGAGAGGCCATCGAAGGCCCCATCACCCACAAGAACACCGTGTCCGCCCTGCAGAACCATCCCGACGGCATCATAGTCCTCGACGAGGATGCGGCCGGCGAACTGCTGGTGAACAGCTACAAATACTTCAAGGCCGTAGAGGCTGCGGAGATGCGATAGAATACACTAATAACCACTGATAACCAATGATAAAATCGTTTAACGAACTTTTCGCCGAGCTTCAGGCGAAAGGTGTTCGCAAGCGGATGATAGCCGCCTGGGCCGTGGACAGCCATACCATAGAGGCTGCCTACAGGGCCCTGGAACTCGGCATCGTGGACGTAACCCTCGTGGGAGACGCAGACATGATCCTGAGGGCCTGCGCTGAATGCAGGATCGACGCCTCTCGCTTCACTGTCGTGGACATCAAGGACGAGCTCAAGGCCGTGGCCGAGGCCGTCCGGATGGTTCACGATGGAGAGGGCGACGTGCTCATGAAGGGGCTTTGCTCCACCGACAAGTTCCTCCGCGGCGTCCTGAACAAGGAAACCGGGCTCCTACCCGCCAAGGGTCTGCTTTCCCACGTGGGAGTGCTGGAGAATCCGAACTACCACAAGCTGATGTTCGTCAGCGACGTGGCAGTCGTCCCCCTGCCGGATTTCCGCCAGAAGGTGAAGATCGCGGGCTACCTGATTTCCGTGGCAAAGGCCTTCGGTGCAGAGAAACCCAAGATCGCCTTCATTGCGGCTTCCGAGCAGATGCTGGACACCATGCCCGCCTGCATGGAGGGTGCGATGCTCGCCAAGATGTGCGACCGCGGCCAGATCCCCGGCTGCATAGGAGACGGCCCCCTGGCCCTCGACGTTGCCGTCGACAAGGAGTCCGCAGAAATCAAGAAGCTCTCCAGCCCCGTGGCGGGAGACGCCGACTGCCTGCTGTTCCCCAACATTGAAGCCGGCAACGTTTTCTGGAAGGCCAACACCAAGATGATCAAAGGCGTGAAGCAGGCCGGCATGCTGGTGGGCACCAAGGTGCCGTGCGTACTTGCCTCCAGGGCCGATTCCGTGGACGTTAAACTTAACTCGATCGCGGCGGCGGTCGCTTTCGTGAAGTAGGTATGGCAAAAGGAACCATTCTCGTAGTAAACACTGGATCCATCACCACCAAGTTCGCTCTCTACAAGGACGGAGCCTGCATCCTGGAAAAGAAACTGGAGCATTCCGTCGAGGAGCTATCGAAGTTCGCCGACGTGATGGACCAGGATGGCATGCGCACGGAAGCCATCCTGAAAGCGCTTAAGGAGATAGGCGTACGCCTGGAGGACATCGACATAGTGATGTGCCGCGGCGGCCTCTTCACCCCCTGCGTCACCGGCGTCTACAATGTGAACGCCGACATGCGCGAGGTGCTATCTTCCAGCCGCGAAGGTAACCATGCCTGCAATCTTTCTGCTTTGATCGGGGACAACATCGCCGGCGAGATTAACGCCATCCGCGGTAAAGACGGCCCCTTCGGCCCCTGCGTCGCATACGTGGCGGATCCTCCCATGGCGGACGAGATGCTCCCTGAATGCCACGTCGGCGGCATCCCGGAATTCCCCCGCAGGACCCTTTTCCACGCCCTCAACACCCGCGCCATCATGCGCAGATACCTGCGGGATACCGGCCGCAAGGCTGAGGATACCACCGCGATTATCTGCCACATGGGCGGAGGCGTAACGATCTCCCTGCACCGTGACGGACGCGTCATCGACACGTCCCACGGCCTTGGCGGGGACGGCCCCATCACGCCCGAAAGGGCCGGATGCTGCCCTCCTTATCCGCTCATCGACATGTGCTTCAGCGGCAAGTACACCAAGCAGGAGATAAAGAAGAAACTCATAGGCAAGGGCGGCGCTGTGGCGTATTTCGGCACCAACGATATGAGGGTGGTGGTGGAACGTGCCCAGGAGGGTCAGGAGGATTATGTCGTGTTCCTGAAGGCCTTCGTGCTGAACATCGCCAAGTACATCGTCGCGCAGGGCGCGGTGGTGGACGGCAAGGTGGATGTGATTATCCTCACCGGCGGCGTTGCCTACAGCAAGCCAATCACGGACGCCATCACCAAGAAGGTGGAATGGCTCGCTCCCGTCAGAGTGTATCCCGGGGAGAACGAGCTCGAATCCCTGGCAGAGAACGGATACATGATCCTGGCCGGGGAAACCAAGATACACACATACAACAAAGACCACATAATTGAAGACTAAAACTATAACTATGGCTGAAATCGATTATTCAAAAAGATCATTTAGTTATTACCCCACGAATGCGATAGTTTACGCCACCTGCATCGAAGGGAAATGGAGCAAGCCGGTAGTCACCGACAACTTCAACTTCTCCCTCCACTGTTTTGCCGGAGTGTTCCACTATGCTCCGTGCTGCTTCGAGGGCCTGAAGGCCTTCCGCGGCGTGGACGGTCGCGTGCGCCTCTTCCGCCCGGACGAGAATGCCAAGCGCATGGAGAGCAGCGCCCAGTACCTGGATATGCCCGCCCCTTCGATGGAACTCTTCCTCGACATGTGCGTTAGCTGCGTGCAGGCGAACTGGGAATTCCTCCCTCCTACCGACAGTTGCGGATCGCTCTACCTGCGCCCCGTCCTCTTCGGCATCAATCCCCAGTTGGGAATCCATTCCTCGAGGGATGTGATGTTCGCAGTGATGGCTTCCGGAGTTGGTACCTATTCCGGAGCCAAGATCCTGGTGCCCGGCACCGCGGTGCTTTCCCGCAACTACGACCGTGCGGCCACTTACGGATCCGGCGGCTACAAGCTCGGCGCCAACTACGCACAGTCCCTGCATGCCTACAACCTGGCCCACAAGATGGGGTACCGCGAGCTCCTGTTCCTCGACAGCGCCACGCACACCCACATCGAAGAGTTCGGATCCTCCAACTTCTTCGCCATCAAACACGGCTGCTACATCACCCCGAACTCCCCCAGTGTGCTGCCTTCCATCACCAACAAGAGCCTGCGCAAGGTCGCGGAGGAATTCGGCTTGAAGGTCGAACGCCGGACCATCTTCGTCGATGAGCTCGAGACATTCGAAGAGGTTAACTCCTGCGGCACGGCCGTGGTCATCACGCCAATCAGCCGCATAGACGACAAGGTTACCCTGGAGAGCGGCACCATTACCCGTGAATATAAGTACCTGGACGAGTGCGGCCCCATCAGTAGGAAACTGTACGACCGCATCATCGGCATTCAGAAGGGTATGGAGGAAGACACCTACGGCTGGTGCATGTTCGTGAACGAGCCTAAGTGATGAAGGACAGGGTCAAGGATCTCCTGGATGCCAGCAAGGCCGATGAGGCCATTGCCCTGATGGAGGAATACCGTGCGGGCGGAGGCATCATGGACGACACCCTTTTCTATCTCCTCGGCAACGCTTGGCGGAAAAAAGGCAACTGGCAGATGGCCATGAACAACTACCTGGAGGCCATCCACCTGAACCCGGAAAGCCCCGCGCAGCAGGCCCTGGACATAGCGAACGAGATTCTGGACTTCTACAATAAAGATATGTACAACCAATAAACAATAACACTTTTATGGCTAAAATGAAAGGAGCGACAGTGGTGGACGTCGAACGCTGCAAAGGCTGTGGCCTTTGCGTGGTCGCCTGTCCGCTGCACGTCCTGGCCCTCACCACCAAAAACGTGAACCAGAAGGGCTACAACTATGCTGAGGCCGTACTGGAGGACAGCTGCACGGGATGCACATCCTGTGCGATAGTCTGCCCGGATGGCTGTATCACCGTTTACCGTAAAAAGGAGGAATAGTCATGGCTGAAAAAGAAATCACCCTTATGAAAGGCAATGAAGCCATTGCCCATGCCGCCATCCGCTGCGGCTGCGACGGATACTTCGGCTATCCTATCACTCCCCAGTCCGAGGTCCTCGAGACCCTGGCCGCGGAGAAGCCTTGGGAGACCACCGGCATGGTGGTGCTGCAGGCAGAGAGCGAAGTGGCATCCATCAACATGGTCTACGGCGGCGCCGCCACCGGCAAGAAGGTCATGACCTCCTCATCCTCCCCTGGCATCTCCCTGATGCAGGAAGGCATTTCCTACATGGCGGGAGCAGAACTCCCTGCCCTCATCGTGAACGTTTCCCGCGGAGGCCCCGGCCTCGGAACCATCCAGCCCAGCCAGGCGGACTACTTCCAGACCGTCAAGGGCGGCGGCCACGGCGATTATCGCCTCATCACCCTTGCCCCGGCATCGGTGCAGGAGATGGCGGATTTCGTGGACCTGGCCTTTGAGCTGGCTTTCCGCTACCGCAACCCTGCGATGATCCTTTCCGACGGTGCCATCGGGCAGATGATGGAGAAAGTCGTGCTTCCTCCTTTCAAGCCCCGCCGCACGGAAGAGGAGATAGCCAAGGAGTGCCCCTGGGCCACCACCGGCCGCATCGGCATGCGCAAGCCCAACATCATCACATCCCTCGAACTCCGTTCCGAGGAGATGGAGCAGAACAACCTCCGCATCCAGGCAAAGTACCGCGTGATCGAGGAGAAGGAAGTCCGCTACGAGGAGTACAAGACCGAAGACGCGGAATACCTGATCGTGGCCTTCGGCAGTGCTGCCCGCATCGCCAAGAAGGTCATCGCCATCGCCCGCGAGCAGGGCATCAAGGTAGGCCTCCTGCGTCCCATCACCCTCTGGCCTTTCCCTTCCAAGGTAATCGCCAAACTCGGCAAGAAGGTGAAGGGAATCCTTTCGCTGGAGATCAATGCCGGCCAGATGGTGGAGGATATCCGCCTCGCGGTGGAATGCAACGTTCCCGTCAAGTGGTACGGCCGCCTCGGCGGCATCATCCCCGAGCCGGAAGAGGTGCTGGACGAAATCAAGAAAATGACCCTTTAACAGCTGCGCCCTATGACAAGAGAAGAAATAATCCAGAAAGAGAATCTGGTATACAAGAAACCGGAACTGCTGAACGATGTTCCCATGCACTACTGCCCGGGCTGCAGTCACGGAGTGGTCCACAAGCTCGTGTCGGAAGTCATCGCCGAAATGGGCATGGCAGACAAGACCATAGCCATCTCCCCCGTGGGATGCGCAGTGTTCGCTTATAAGTATATAGATGTAGACTGGCAGGAAGCCGCCCACGGCCGTGCCCCGGCATTAGCCTCCGCGGTGAAGCGCCTCTGGCCGGACCGCCTGGTGTTTACCTACCAGGGAGACGGCGACCTCGCATGCATCGGCACAGGAGAAACCATCCATGCGCTGAACCGCGGCGAGAACATCACCATCATCTTCATCAACAACGCCATCTACGGAATGACCGGCGGCCAGATGGCCCCGACCACGCTGATTGGCATGAAGACCGTCACCTGCCCCTACGGCCGCGATCCCAAGCTTCACGGATACCCCCTCAAGATGGCAGATATCGCCGCCCAGCTCGAAGGAACCTGCTATGTGACCCGCCAGAGCGTGCAGAACGTGCCTTCCATCCTCAAAGCCAAGAAGGCTATCCGCAAGGCGTTCGAGTATTCCATGCAGGGCAAGGGCTCCAACCTCGTGGAAATAGTTTCCACCTGCAACACCAACTGGCGCATGAGCCCGGACAAGGCCAACAAGTGGATGGAAGAGAACATGATTCCCTTCTACCCTCTCGGAGATCTTAAAGATAAAGGTAAAGAGTTATGACACACGAGATTATCATATCCGGATTCGGAGGACAGGGAGTCCTCTCGATGGGCAAGATCCTGGCCTATTCCGGCCTGATGGAAGACAAGGAAGTAACCTGGATGCCGGCATACGGCCCGGAGCAGCGCGGCGGCACCGCCAACGTGACCGTCATCGTGAGCGACGAGCCCGTTTCGTCCCCCATCCTGAGTTCATACGATACGGCCATCGTGCTTAACCAGCCCTCGCTCGAGAAGTTCGAGAGCAAGGTGAAGCCCGGCGGCAGCCTCATCTACGACGGCTACGGCATCAACACGCCTCCCACCCGCAAGGACATCCACGTCTACAGGATAGACGCCATGGACAAGGCGGCGGAGATGAACATGATCAAAGTTTTCAACATGATGATCCTGGGCGGCCTGCTCAAGATCCACCCTATCGTGAGTGTGGAAAGCGTGCTGAAGGCCTTGCGCAAGACCCTCCCCGAAAGGCACCATCACCTCATCCCGATGAACGAAGAAGCCATCAGGATGGGTATGGATATCATAAAGGAGGTCTAGCCCAAACGCTGGAAACTGTATCCGAAGCGCTCGAAAGCCGCCCTTTCGAGCGCTTCTCTGTCATCGGGATGCGCTATCGAAATAAGGAGCCTGGCACGCTCGGCCAGAGATTTCCCGCGAAGGTACACTATTCCGTGCTCGGTGGCAACGTACTGAGTCTGGAAGCGGGTGGTGACCACTCCGGCCCCAGGGGTGAGCGTGGGTACTATCTTGGCCTTGCCCTTGGCCGTGCGGGAAGGCATCGCTATGAAGGTCCTGCCGCCCTCTGAAAGGGAGCATCCGTACATGAAGTCGTGCTGCCCGCCCACGCTGGAGAAGATGGTGGTGCCTATGGAATCCGCGCATATCTGCCCGGTAAGGTCTATCTCTATGGCCGAATTGATGGCGCAGGCCTTCGGGTTCTGGGCTATCAGGAAGGGGTTGTTGGTGTAGGCCACGTCGAAGAACTCCATGCTGTGGTTGTGGTCGATGTACTCGTACATTTCCTTCGAGCCAATGGCGAGGGCGGCGACGCTGATGCCCGGTTTCACCTTCTTCAGGCTGTTGTCGATCACGCCTTCCTTCATCAGGCGTATCACGCCGTCGGTCATGGCCTCCGTGTGCAGGCCGAGGTGCTTGTGGTTCTTGATGCCGTTGAGCACCGCGTTGGGGATGCCTCCCACGCCTATCTGCAGGCAGGCCCCGTCCGGGATTTCTGAGGCGACGTTGGCACCGATGGCGGCCTCTATCGGTGTCGGCTCCCCAAAGGTCATGGCGAAGGGGGCCACGTCGCAGAGCACTGCCGCGCTGATCTTGCTCTCGTGAATCATGCAGTCCCCGTAGAGGTAGGGGATGTTGGGACTGACCTCGGCGATGACCACGCGGGCGACCTCGGCGGCCGCCACGGCGATGTCGGCGGAGATACCGAAACTGCAGTAGCCGTTCTCGTCCGGCATGGAGCAGGTGATGAAGGCCACGTCCACCGGGAACTCCCCGCGGCGGAACATGCCGGGAACTTCACCCAGGAATGCGGGAGTCATGGAACCATATCCGGCAGCCACGTGGGCGCGCTGGTCAGCGCTCAGGAATATGCTGTTCACCAGGAAGGAATCCTTGTATTCGGGTTTGCAGAATGGAGCCGGGTCCTTGTGCACGTTGAATCCGGAAGTGATGGTGACATCCCGCAGTTCGGCGTGGCGCCTGGCCAGGGCTTCCTGCAGGAGAACGGGCACGGATGCGCCTCCCTGGCAGCAGATGGTGTCGCCGCTGCGCACAAGCTTCACGGCTTCGTCGGCAGTTACGTATTTCATTGGTTTACAAGTTTTACAAACAGTTTCAGGTGTTCGTCCAGCAGGCGGAAATCTTCGTCTGAAAGCAGGCGGGACACGCATACCCGGATGCCGCTCTGGCCGCTTCCGGTGGTGTTCAACGGTATGGCGATGATGCCGCAGCGCAGCAGGGCTTCCAGCAACTCGCGGTTGCTGAGGTTCTTGTACCCGACCGTGTAGAAGAAGCCGTCGCTGATGGTCTGCTCCATGTCCTTGTCGTACACGAGATGGAAGCCGTTGGCGTCGAAGATCTCGCGGGAGCGGTGGGCGCGCAGGCCGTAGTTCCGGAGCTCCTTCACGAAGTTGTAGCGTCCGTCAACGGAGGCCTCGAACATGGCTGACAGAGCGTACTGTGCGGAGTGCGATGCACCTGAAGTGTTGACATACAGGTAGTTGAGGATGAAGTTGTCCCCGAACTTGGCGATGCCCCACTTCTTTTTGAGTTCCGGATACTCGCGCTGGTATAGCTTATCGGAAATGCAGACCACGGCGATGCGTTCGCCCGCGTAGCTGAATATCTTGGACCCCGACAGCATTATCACGTAGTTGTCGGTATATCGGGCAACGGTGCTCTGGAACGGGGGCTGGAACGGCACGGAGAGATCCTTCCGGAAGTCCATGCACAGGTAGGCGATGTCTTCCAGCACAATCACGTCATATTTGGTGGCCAGTTCGCCAATTATCTGCAACTCCTCCTCCGTCAGGCATATCCATGCCGGGTTGTTGGGGTTGGAATAGAGGATGGCCGCTATGTTGCCCTGCTTGAAATAGGATTCCAGCTTGTCCCGCAGCTTCTCAGCCCGATATTCATATATATCGAAGGTGAGGTTTTTGATTCCCAGGATGTCCGGCTGGCGGCCGTGTGCCGAGAAACCTGGGCATATGTAGAGGATGGTATCCTTTCCCGGCTGCAGCTGGGAGCATTCCAGGATACTGGTCATGCTGGCCTGCATCGAACCTACCGTCGGCACTATCCCCTTGGGGTCGATGTCTATGTCGATGAAAGCCTTTATGAAGCGCGCGGCGTTGGTCTTGAGTTCAGGGATGCCCTGCACCGAAGGGTAGATGGACGGCACGCCGGAATCCAGGGCCTTCTTCTGGGCTTCGATGCCTATGGGGCAGGCGGGGATGCCCGGCACCCCGAATTCCAGATGGGAGAATGCCTCTCCGCTCTCCGCCTCCAGAGCGCTTCCTATCATCGAACACTGGCGTATGGTGGTGCGGGAGATGTCGTCTATCCCCATCTCACGAAGTTTCGCCTGCAGTATTTCTTCAGAAATCCACTCTCGCATATCTACTTCTTTGACAGTTCTCTTCCGGCATCGAACGCCTTGATGTTAGCTTCCACGATTGCCTCGCCTTTGCGGCCGAAGATACGGCGTATGCCGTCGCGCAGCTTCTCCGGGTCGAGTATCTGCAGCACTCCTGCGCAGGCTCCCAGCAGTACCATGTTTGCGCTGCGCGGGGACATCACGGCCCTGGCTGCGGCCTCTGCGTCTATCGCCACCACGTTCTTCACCTTTCCGAGGGCATCCTCTATCTCCTTCATTTCCGGATAGTTGGGGATGTTCTTGAGGGGGACGGTGTTGGTGATGATCCATCCGTCCTTGGCCAGGAAAGGCAGGTAGCGGAGGGCCTCCATAGGCTCCATGGAAATGATTATGTCGGCCCCGCCGAGGGGAATGAGGTCGGAATGGACGGGGGCGTCGCTGAGGCGCAGGTGCGACTGCACGTCTCCGCCCCTCTGGCTCATGCCGTGCACTTCCGCCTGCTTCAGGTTGAGGCCCTGCTCAAGTGCGGCGGACCCGATGACCGTGGCGATGGAGAGGATTCCTTGTCCTCCTACGCCGGCAAGAATAATATCACTTTTCATTTCTTCGCGTGTCTTTTGAGGGTTTGGAGGCATTCGCGCCTGCTGATGATGACGGATACCCCGTGATATTCTATCTCTTCCTTGATGATGCGTTCCATCTCGGGATAGTTGGCGGGGAGGGGAACGATGGTGCGTATATGTGCCGGATCCACTCCGAGGCCTTCGCAGATGGCTTCCAGGCGGCCCGTGCCGGCGGAATCCTGCCCTCCGGTCATGCCGGTGGTGAGGTTGTCGGAGATGCAGACGAGGATGTCGGAGTTCTCGTTGACGGCGTCCAGCAGGCCGGTCATTCCGCTATGGGTGAAGGTGGAGTCGCCGATGACGGCCACCGCGGGCCAAACCCCGCTGAATGCGGAGCCGTGTGCCATAGTGATGGACGCACCCATCTCAACGCAGGTGGTGAAGGATTGGAACGGGGGCAGCCAGCCGAGGGTGTAGCAGCCGATGTCGCTGAAGGCCTTGCCGGTGGGGTACTCCTTCATGACGGCGTTGATGGCGGTGAACAGGTCCCTGTGGCCGCAGCCCATGCAGAGTGCCGGCGGACGGGGTGCAGGAACATCGGATTTGGCGCAGCCTTCCCTGGCGGGCAGGCCGAGGGCCTTCCTGACCGGATCCGGGGAGAGTTCTCCTGTGCGGGGGAGACTGCCGTCGAGTCGGCCGCAGATCTCGTTGTCGTGCGGCAGGATGCCCTTCAGGCGCTCTTCCAGCAGGGGCTGGCCTTCTTCGAGCACCAGAATCTTCTTGCACTGTGCCGCCAGTTTGAGAATAAGTTCCTTGGGGTATGGATACTGCGATATCTTGAGTACGGGATACGGGCAGCCGTCCGGGAAGTTCTCCTGCAGATAGTTGTAGGCTATGCCGCAGGCGATGATGCCGAGGCTCTTGTCGGGGCCATCCTCGAAGCGGTTGAAGCGGGAATGGACGGCATCCTCTTCGAAGACCGCATAGTCTTTGGTGAGCTGGGCGTAACGCTTGCGGGCGTTCACCGGCAGGGTGCACCACTGTATCTCATTCTTCGGGAAATGCATTTCGTTGGGGATGCGGGCCTGGGTGTCGTCGATGCTGGTGACGTTGGCGCGGGAATGCGACAGGCGCGTGGTCATCCGCATCAGCACGGGGATGTCCCGTTTTTCGGAGTAGTCGAAGGCCTCCTTCGCCATCTCGTACGCCTCCTGCTGGTTCGAGGGCTCGAATACCGGAACCAGGGCGAAGGTGCCCCAGAAGCGGGAATCCTGCTCGTTCTGCGAGCTGTGCATGGATGGATCGTCGCATGCGGCAACCACCAGGCCGCCGTTGGCGCCCGTAGTTGCAGAACCCATGAACGGGTCTGCGCAGACGTTCATCCCCACGTGCTTCATGCACACGAGGGTGCGCTTCCCGGCGAAGGACATGCCCAGGGCGGCCTCCATCGCGGTTTTTTCGTTTGTGCTCCACTTGCAGTGGATATTGCGTTCTTTGGTTAAAGGATGAGACTGGATGAATTCCGTGATTTCCGTCGACGGAGTTCCGGGGTAGGCGTAGACTCCGCTCAGACCGGCGTGCAATGCGCCCAGCGCCAAAGCTTCATCTCCCAGTAGAAGTTGTTTCAGTGCCATGGTTATGTGGTTATTTCTTGTCAAAGATAACAAATAAATATTAAATTTGTAAACAAAGAAACAGGAGTATGGCAACGGTGAAGAGTTTATGGTATTGCACGAATTGCGGCAATGAAAGCCCCAAGTGGATGGGGCGTTGCCCGGCGTGCGGAGAGTGGAACACGATGGTGGAGGCCCCGGTGGAGAAGAAGGCTTCCGGCAAGGGAGCCAAGGGGGTTTCCGGCAGCGGAAGGAAGCCGTTGAAGCTGAAAGAGATAGACCGCAGCAAGGAGCCGCGCTTTCAGCTCGGCATGCCCGAGTTGGACCGTCTTCTTGGAGGCGGTATCGTGCCGGGTTCGCTGGTGCTGATCGGCGGCGAGCCGGGTATCGGAAAGTCTACGCTGAGTCTGCAGATTCCGCTGGTTTCGGGGTTGCGTACGCTGTATGTTACGGGCGAAGAGAGTGCGCGTCAGGTGAAGATGCGTGCGGACCGGTTGCTTGCGGTTTCGGGCACCCCTGCCTCTACGGCGTTATCCGATGAATCGACGACGATTTTCACCGAGACGCGGATGGAATCGATTCTGGAGGAGGCGGAGGCGATAAAGCCGGAACTGATGATAGTGGATTCGGTGCAGACCATGTTCACCGAGACCGTCGAATCCACCCCCGGAAGCGTCAGCCAGATAAAGGAAGTGGCCGCGATGCTGCTCCGCTTTGCCAAGGAGAGCGGTATTCCCATCATCCTCATAGGCCACATCACCAAGGACGGCTACATCGCCGGCCCCAAGATACTCGAGCACATAGTGGACGTGGTGCTGCAGTTCGAAGGCGAGAACCGCGGTGCCTACAGGATACTCCGCAGCATCAAGAACCGTTTCGGATCCACCTCCGAGATAGCCGTTTTCGAGATGACCGGCACCGGCCTCCGGGAGGTGGCGAATCCTTCCGAGATGCTGATTCCCATGCATGAGGCGGGCCTCAGCGGAGCGGCCATCTGCGCTACGCTCGATGGCACCAGGCCCCTCCTCTTCGAGGTTCAGGCCCTGGTTTCTTCTGCGGTGTACGGCACCGCTCAGCGCTCCGCCACCGGCTTCGACACCCGTCGCCTGAACATGCTGCTGGCCGTGCTGGAGAAGCGCGCAGGCTTCCACCTGAGCGCCAAGGACGTCTTCCTGAACATGGCGGGCGGCCTCAAGGTCAGCGACCCCGCCGCCGACCTTGCCGTGATCGCGGCGGTGCTCTCCTCTAACTTCGACTACTCCCTCCCCGGGGACTCCTGCTTCGCCGGCGAAGTCGGGCTCAGCGGGGAGATCCGCCCCGTCGCGAACACGGACCGCCGTATCGGCGAGGCCGCCCGCCTGGGCTTCAAGCGCATATATGTCAGCAGTTTCACTCCGCTCGGAGAGCAGCTGCCCAAAGAGATAAAGATCGTCAAGGTGGCCGATGTTCCGGCCCTCGTAAAAGCCCTGTTCAAAAATGCGTAGACTCTGCATTTTTTTAGCGGTCCTGCTGGCCGGGAGTGCCCTGACAGCGAAGGACTTCAACGAAAAGAAAGTCGTGGTCAACCTGGCCGTCATCAGCGACACACATGTGAACGGATACAATGGTGTACCCGGCTACAAGTTCCGCAGCGCCCTGATCCAGGAGCGCGATTATGCCGCCCGTTTCGGCGGCCTGGACGGCGTGGTTGTGGTGGGCGACCTGGTGGACAGCCCCGCCTGGAACGCCAAAAAGTATCCCGAGATAAACGATTGGAAACGTTTATACGAAAGCGTTTTCAGCCCACGCGAAGTGCCTCTGGCCTACACAGTCGGCAACCACGACATCTGGAAGGAATGGACCACCGAAACCTATAAGGAAGCCAAGCAGTTCCCCCAGCGCCTGGGGCCCGATTTCTACACGGCGGAAGTCGGTGATCAGCGCATGGCCGAGGAGTTCGAGTGCAGGCATTATGTTATAGGCGGCTGCCACATCCTGGCCGTCACCCCGGACGGCCGCAATCCGGTCATCTATCCCGAAGAGAGCATCAAGTGGCTGGACGAGAACCTCAAGGCCATCACCGAGAAGGATCCGGACAAATACGTGATTGTCATCACCCACGCCATGATCTACGGCACTATTTACGGAAGTTTTCTGGACGACGTCTACCCCAAGGGAAACGGCTACTGGAGCACCAAGGTGCTGACGGAAACGCTTTCCAAATATCCCCAGGCGGTGGTGTTCGGCGGGCATCTGCATTTTCCTTTGAACGATCCGCGCAGCGTCTGGCAGGGCGCCTTCACCGTGATGGGCACGGCGTCCACCCGCTACATGGCCATCGACAACGGCGGCTATGAGGAGATGGCCGGCCTCACCGTGATGAAGGATAAGGACGACTTCTCCCAGGGCCTGCTGCTGCAGTTCGACAACAAGGGCAACATGCGCGCCGTGCGGATGGACTTTTACAACCAGACCACCATCGGCACGCCCTGGGTGTTCAGGCACCCGGCGGAGGACGGTGGGCATCTCCGGAAGTACGACCACAAGCGTCTGGCCGCCGCCAACAAGGCCCCCTCGATCAAGGGCCTGAAGGTGAAGGTTGTATCCGGCGGAGCCATCGCCACCTGGCCTGCCGGCACCGACGATGAGTTCGTGCACACCTACTACCTGACGGTCGCGGCCGGCGACAGCACCGTCTGCACCAAGAAGATACTGACAGATTTCTACCGCGTGCCGCAGACTTCCCAGATGAAGAAGACCTGGCGGCAGGAGCTCAAGCTCGCCCCCGGCGACTACACCGTCTCCCTGGTCGCCCGCGATTCCTGGGATGCCGAGAGCAATGTCTGCTCGGTCGAATGCAAGGTTCTCTGATTTAGGGATTTAATGAATATGAAAAGGATAATCAAATATCTGGCATCCGCCATCGCCCTGTTCGCAGTCTCATCCTGCATCGCGAATATGGATCCGTTCGAGGGCGGTGATGGTGTTCGTGCCAATATCAACGGGCAGAAATGCGTGATGTCCGGCACTCCCGGGAAAGTTTACGCCAACTGCTCTTTCGAAGATGGGGCGAATTCTTTCGGAACCCATGTGGAGATGATGCATCTGCTGGACAAGACCAACTTTGGGTTATCGTTCAGCCTTACGGATACCACTCCGTTCGCCACCGGCCAGCAGTACAGCATCGGCAGCGGCACCTACAAGGCGACGCTGACCACTATTTCCGGGGAGGATGTCCCCCTGACCGGATGGGTGACCTTCCTGAAGATAGGTGTTGGGAGCAAGACCGTTGAGGCCCAGTTCGAGCTGGACGGACAGAATACGAAAGGCGACAAGTATGCCGTCCGTCATGGTTTCATGCGTCTGTATAGAATAAAGGAGGGTGAGTGATGAAAAAGATGTTCTTGATTATCGCCCTGGCCTTCGCTGGCGTCACCGTGGCTGCACAGACATGGCAGTACAGCATTGGAGCCTCTGTCGGCGCGTACGACCGTGCCGGCATGGGTGGCAGTTCGGAAATCGTTGACGTGCAGCGTCAGTCCGAGGTGAACGGCAGCCACTATGAGTCGAAGCCGACCATCCTTCCCACATTCTCCATGGAAGCCGGATGCATCATGAACGAGGCCCCCGTGGGCTTCTTCCTCGGTGCTTTCTGGAACTATGCCTGGAACAACCTGAACGGCGGTCCCAGCCTCCTTACGGAGAAGGAACACATCATCCACATCCTGCCGGAAGTGAGGTTCTATTACCTGAGGAGCAACGATATAATGCTGTATTCCATCATGGCAGGAGGCCTGCGCTACCGGCGCTTCTCCGAGACTTTCGAGGGGGATACGATTACGAACAGCAACTTCGGTTTCAGCTACCAGTTCTCTCCTTTCGGCCTGTGCTACACGATCAACAAGTGGAACATGCACTGCGAGATCGGATACGGCACAGCCTGGGCCATTATGAAGCTAGGCTTCGGCTATACTTTCTGACGGAACGGTCTTTACTGCGACTTTCCCAATCCTGAGCGGCAGCACGAGTTTTATCTTGCTGCCGTATGTTTTTTTATCCTTGAGGATGGCCGGGAGGAGTTCTTCTGCCGGGCAGGGGAGTGCGGTCGGCAGGCCGCAGGCCTTGAGGTCTTTTGCGATGCGATCTGCCAGGCCCGGCTCCTCTGCGAGGCCGTGGCGCTCCGCGTACTTCGCCGCCTGCACCATTCCTATTGCAACCGCCTCACCGTGGGTGAACGGAGTGTCATTCCGAGCGAATCTTCTGTCATTCCGAGCGAATCTTCTGTCATTCCGAGCGCCAGCGAAGGAACCTTTCTGCCACCATTCGATGGCGTGTGCCCATGTGTGACCAAGGTTGAGTTTGCGCCGGAGTCCGCTCTCGAACTCGTCTTTTTCAACGATATCTTGCTTTATTCCGGCTGCCAGCTGGATAAGCTCGGCCAACTTCTCTTTTTCTGTCATTCCGAGCGAAGCGAAGGAACCTGCCGAGAACAGGCGTACCGCTGTTTCGTAAGCGTTGCGCGGGTTCTTGATGATGAAAGTCTTCAGCATCTCGGCCAGGCCGCTGCGGAGTTCGCGCTCCGGCAGAGTTTCCAGCACTTCCGGGAAGATGGCCGTGAACTCCGGCTGGCGGATGACTCCAAGGAGGTTCTTGTATCCATCCAGGTTCACCCCCGTCTTCCCGCCTATGCCAGCATCCACCATGGAAAGGAGGGTGGTGGGGATGTTGGCGTAGCGGATACCGCGCTTGTAGATGGATGCCGCGAACCCGGCCATGTCGGTGGTGACCCCGCCGCCCACCGCCAGCACCAGCGCATCCCGGTTAGCCCCGCAGTCGCAAAGCCAGCGGCAGATATCCATCACCGTATCGATGGTCTTGTGGGCCTCATCGGCCGTGATGGCCAGAAGGTTGTCGATCTGGGAAAGGGGGCCGTCCGTGCCCCGTTGCGCGGTACGGGCGCCTGCCTGAAGGGCGGCGATTTTCCGGGCAAAGTCCTCTACATTCCGGTCGCAGACCACATAGACCTGCTTGTATTTCCTGAGTTCAGCAGCCAGTTCTTTCATATCCTCTGCAAGTTACGAATTTTTTTCTTACCTTTGCCACTCCAAACGCGAGCCCCGGCCTCAGTGCCGGCTCCGCCCCCGGCCTCCGTGCCGACTCCATCCTGCCCGGATGGCGGAATTGGTAGACGCGCTGGACTCAAAATCCAGTGTCCCTTAAAGACGTGCGGGTTCGATTCCCGCTCTGGGCACAAGAAAAGGCATCGCTTTCCCGCGACGCCTTTTTTCATGCCCAGTCTTCGACTGCCTTGTTTGGGGAAGGTGGAATTTTACCCCTGACACCTTCCCCGCCGAAATGGCCTCTCAAGCCCTTGGAAAGCACTTTTAATGGTGAAGGTGTGGGCCCTGAAATTCCACCTTCCCCAAATAATGCGTATCAGCAAGTCGCTGGGGACATCCCTCTAGAAGCCTATGCACAAATTTATTCAGTTGCCGTATTGACATCCCAACCGACAGGAATTCCGTGAACACCACGAACATCCCACGAGGCCGTTTTGTTCATTACAAATGTGCCGGAGGATGATACTCCTTCAACCCAGTAACCGGTGGTGTCAAAGCTTGGTTCACTCGTGAACAGCGCCTTGATATAATTCAATCGTTCGCAGGAACTAAACATATTATAATAACAGTTTGGTTTCAGTTCTTTAGCAGGGAGAACAGGAGCTGTGCTCAAATTGATACAGTATCTAAACATGGTCGCATAGCAGGATTTCGCTAACGTGGTAGCGGGGAGGGCGGGAGCTGTTGTTAGCCCGGTGCATTCTGCAAACATCTCGGCATAGCAACCAGGGGCGAGATTGGTGGCTGGCAAAGCAGGAGCGTCTGTCAAGCTTGTACACGCGTAGAACATTGAATTATAACAACTTTGAGCCAACTCCGTTGCCGGAAGTTCCGGGGCTGATGTTAATGAAGTACAAGCATAGAACATGCTTTGATAGCTGGCCTGCATCATCTTTGTTGCCGTAAGAGCTGGAGCTGACGACAAACTGGTGCACCACTGGAACATATGAGAGCAACAGTTCTTCTCAAGATTCACAGCATGAAGTACCGGGGGTGATTTCAGTGCACTGCAATATGAGAACATGTATGAATAACAGCTTTCTGCTAAATCTACCGCGGGCAATTCTGGGGCTTCTTCAAGGGCGGTGCATCGCTCAAACATCTCTAAATAACAGTGGTCTGCCAGACCGGTTGCGGGTAATTCCGGAGCTGACGTCAAACCAGTGCAACCATAAAACATCCATGCATAACAAAAGGATTTCATCACTTTTGCCGATAGCACCAAATCCTTTTCAGGATGGTTATATATATTTGAGTTGTTTTTGAATAACCCATAAAAAGCATAGGGCTCGTAGATTTCTTCGGCACCTGTTAGGTTGTCGGGATGATACAGGCTCATGACATTGCCAAAAATGTAGCATGGCGACGAACACTGAATATTTGTGTATTTGCCAGCGGTAGCAGCGGTTGAGTTTGCGCTGCCAAATAAAGCAACCACATCTCCGGAAACAACCTTGATTTCGATCAATGTACTGTCGCGGCTTGTATGCTGTGCACCATTGATGCTATAGCTATAGGTCCTTCTTAATGGATTGTTGATTGTGATAATGCCATTTTCCAGCGCTTCCATTGATAACGGGGAGGAGGCAGTGACACTGCAGGATGAAGATATTTCTCCGCAAGTCGCAGTTATAATAGCTTTGCCTTCGCTCAAAGCCCTGACAACGCCGGATTCATCAACCGAAACGACTTGGCTATTCGAGGATGTCCATACCACAGTATCTTCTACATCGATAGGAAGAACGCTGGCATCTAACGTCGCCGTCCCTCCTAAATACAGGGCCAGGGAATTAGTGTTCAATATGATTTCGGATGGGATGACCACAACAGTGACCACGCAGTCGTCTGACAGTTCTCCGGATTCAACAATAACATCTGCTTGCCCTTTTTTGATTCCATACACTATTCCATCCGCGACCTTCACGATGCTCGTATCTGAACTATGCCACGAAACGGGAAGTTCAACAGATTCTTCTGGAGAGAAAGAATAAGTCAGCGTTTCGCTTGATCCTCTCGCTAATGTTAACTCATGATTATTCAGGGTTATGGCTGTCGGTTCTATCTCTTCCTTCGCCCGTTCTTCCGTAGGCTGCTCTTCCATAGGCGCACATGCCGAAACAAGCGCCACAAAGAACGTAAGAATAACTGATCTGGAATCGAGCATTATCTTCTGTTTTGTTGCAAATATACAGATTAATAATCACTTATACCCTCCCCTAGAAGTAATACCCTACCCCGACACCGAGGTCTCCCTGGTAGGGCTTGTAGAAAAGGCGGAAGTCCAAATGGTCGCAGGCCGGGCCGATCTGATATTTCATGCAGCCGAGATATCTGCCGAAAAAGTCGAATTCAAATCCGCCTCCGAGATACCCGGAGCCCCAAAGCAGTCCGCGGTGGCATCTATGCCAAAATGGATCCTGTTCTGCCCCAGGGCAGAAACCGCCAGCAGCAGGGCTGCGAACAGCATAATAACCCGTTTCATTTCGCGAAGATATGCAAAATTTGTATCTTTGGAGAACAAATCTATAAAGAGATGAAAAAACTGATAACCGCAATCCTCCTGATTGCACTGGCAGTGCCGGTGTTCGCTCAGGAACCCGTGGAACAGAAATGGACCGTCAGGGGCTCGGCAGGGCTCCTACCCACAGTGCCCACAATCGCTTCGCTCTTCGGTGCCATCGCCGTGGGCATAGCCGTGAGTGCCAACGAGGATAACAACGAGACTCTCGACATCGAAATCCCTCCCTATGTCGGCATCGATATCCTTTATAACTTCAATTCCCGCTGGTCGGCCGGCCTGAGTACGGGCTACGCTGGATGCGTGTGGAACGTCGTGGACAAGGACACCCGTGCCGTCCATTCATCGTCGTATCTTAACTTCGTGCCGGTGAACGCGGTAGGCCGCTGCAACTATCTTTCCCGTCCTACTTTCACGCTCTACGGTTCCCTTGAAGCCGGCGTGCTGCTTGCGGTCGGAGGAGACTCTCTGGATCTCACCTTCGACGCCCAGCTCAACCCTATCGGTGTCGAGTTTGGCAAAAGGGTATTTGGCATGGTCGAGGCCGGAGTCGGCATGAACTACTTCGGCGGCCGAATCGGCGTGGGTTACAGGTTCTGATTATTTCTGGTAGGGCTTCCGCACCAGCCACCCGATATGGGGTGTAAGTGCAAATGTGGCCGTATCCTCCTTCACGGCTACAATGCCGGCCACCAGCTCCATCCTGGTGGAGTCAATGGGCTCCATGCGCTCATCCACTCGGGCAAAAGTAAAAGGTACGCAAACCGTTTCGGAGAGCATAGTCTTCGTGATGGGGACTTCTTCCGGAGTGCGGCCGTTATTATCGAAGGGGAAGAACTTCAGGAACCATCCATCCACCCTGGTGACGGGAGGGGAGTGCCTGGCGCAGGAAGGCCCCTGGACCGTCCGGGGACGCGTTTTGCAGACTATATCTTTCCAGAACCAATAGTCGGGACGCCCTTTGGACGCATTGATGAATTCTTCCAGGATAGGTTCCAGGTCGTTCACCCACCAGTCCAGCCCGAAACGGCGTAGCGCCTTCGTTTTGGCGAGCACCATTTTCCAATCCTTTGGAGTGCCGGTAAGGGTGATGGAAGGGATGCCGCAAACCACATAAAATGCCTCGTACTTAAAATACGGCTTCACCACGTCCATAAGGGTGATTTCCGAGGCGATGCGTTCGTTGACCCCGGTAGTGGAAAAGTCCGCCACAAGGGTTTCAGATATCTTATTGTTTGTATATTTCCCGATTTCAGAGACGAACTTGCCAATCGTTCCTTCCCAATCTGCCTGGCTGCTCAAAAGGTCGTTAGTTTTCACCTTAAGAAGCATTTCCCCTTCGTGCGACACCAGTTTATTCCGCACTTTTTCGGGATTCTTGTTCACGTAATGGCTGAATCCCTGCGAAATCACCATCCAGATTGCGTCCGGAGTGAGCACAACGGGGCGGTGCTGGCACCAGGCCTTCACCAGCATCTGGAAAAGCACATCTTCGCCTATATCATGGAGATTCGGCTCGTCTTTGAAACTGTTTGCCAGTATTTCAGGGAAATGTGGGTCAAATACATCGGGCAAATGAAGAGTCTTTGCAATATTATCACCCGTGCGAAGGCCATATAATCCCTTTTCCGGTTTTTCCACCTCGTCCAGTGCGAAAGTGAATCCGGGCGTCTGGGCATAAACCCCAAACCCGGTCAGTATCGTAACTAAGAAAATGACAAGCCTTTTCATAACCTTGGAATAACAGCTATGGCAAAGATAGTGATTTCCCGGAAAATGGGTATATTTGCATTGATATGCGCCGGCTGCTGACAGCCATACTGTTAACTCTTTCATCCTGGGCACTTTCCGCCCAGGGTGGGTTGGAGTATGTCGTTCGCGGATCGGTCGCGGATGCCTCCAGTGGCAGGCCGGTGGCGGCGGTCAGCGTGCTGGTGCCCGAGCAGAACTACGCCACTGTCACCAACGCGGACGGCAGTTTCATCATCAAGGCCGACAGGCCTATCTCCGAGCTCCGCTTCTCCCGCATCGGCTACCGGGATGCCCGCAAGCGGGTAGGGCAGGGGGAGGTATCCGTGAAGATGACCCCCATCGCCTATCCCCTGAAGGAGGCGTCGATCGTGACCGGAGACCCGCTGGAGATAGTGGAGGAGGCGGTGAAACGCATCTCGGATAACTACCCTTCCAAGCCGGAGCTCCTGCGTTGCTTCTACCGGGAAACTCTCCAGAAACGCCAGCGCTATATCTCTGTGAATGAGGCGGTTTCGAGGGTTTACAAGAATCCCTATTACCTGTCCGGCGTCGGTTTGGACCGCACGGCCCTGGAGAAAAGCCGCGTCATCATGAGTCAGCGGAAGGGGGACACGCTCAGCGTGAGGATGATGGGAGGGCCGACGCTCGCGGCCACTTTCGATGCCGTCAAGAACAGGGATATCATCTTCAACCGGACGGATCTGAAACTCTACCGGTTCACATTGGAATCCCCCGAATACATCGCCGACAGGTTGCAGTTTGTGATCAGTTTCGAGCCGGATGGGGAGGCGGAGTACGCCCTCTACTACGGCAAGCTCTACATCGACCGGGAGACCCTGGCATTCAGCAGGATAGAGCTGTCGCTGGATATGTCGGATACCGCCAAGGCCACTCGCATGATGCTGATGCGGAAACCTTTCACCCTCCGTTTCACCCCCAAGGAACTCACCGTAACCATCAGCTACCGCCAGCAGGGAGGACTAGCGAGGATGGATTATTTCCGCTCGTCCATGACTTTCCGCTGCGATTGGAAGAAGAGGCTCGTGGCTACCAACTATACCGCGGTCAACGAACTTGTGGTGACGGATGTGATTGAGCCTGCAGTGCCCATAGCCAAGAGTGAAGTCTTCCGCCCCAGCGACATCCTGGATGACCGCGCCGCCGAATTCCTGGACCCCGATTATTGGAAAGATTATAACATTATAGAACCCTCCGAGAGCCTCGAACATGCCGTGGCCCGTCTGAGGAAATAAAGTAACACTATGCTGAAGAAACTATCTATCGCTTTTGTTGCGGCCGCTCTCCTTGCCGGCTGCACCGCCACTCCCAAAGTCTCTTACAAAATCTGGTACGACTGGCCGGAAAGGCATCTTCCGGATTTTTCCACCCTCGGCGAACCCGCTGTCGTGGGTGTGAAGGCCAATCTGGACCTGGAAGGCATAGACGACACCAAGAACCACTTCTGCGCCGTTTTCGAAACGGAGCTTAAAGTCAAGACAGAAGAGGAATATACCTTTGTCCTGACCACCGACGATGGCAGCAAGCTCTACGTCGACGGAGAGATGTTGATCAACAGCGACGGCGCCCGCGGCCCTATCGAGGAGAAGGCAGTCAAGGTGCTCAAAAAGGGTAAACACGCCATAAAAGTGGAATGGTTCGACTACGATAAGAGCCAGTCGATGGTGTTCCGTTATTCGACGCCCACCATCAAGGAGAGGGAGCTCGACGACACCCATCTTTACAGGGAAGACCGCGCCACCAGCAAGCATGCCTTCGTGAAACCCCAGGTAAAGGAGGCCTACAAGCGCTTTGCAGCCTGGAAGGGGGATGACGAGGTGCTGGTTTATCCCATCCTTACCGACGTTCACACCTGCGGCCGCTTCAGCTACAAGCACATAGGCTATGCAACCGTCGCCGCAAATCAGTTCGACGCCGACTTCATGGTGAACCTCGGGGACATCGGCCTGAACGCCTATCCCGCAACCGTGGATGCCAAATATTCGAAGTGGATCCTCGACAACGTCCGCGCCCAGATGGACAAGTACGACGGCATCTGGCTCTATGCTCCCGGCAACCACGACTGGGATGCCGGTGAGGGGCGCCTTCATACCGAGCAGGAGCTGCAGGATTTCTTCCAGAAGCCCTGGGAGAAGCGTGCGGGAGGCAATCTCCATCTGACTCCCGAAAGGACCTATGGCTACTACGATATCCCCGAGAAGAACTTCCGCATCGTGTTCCTTAACAGCTGCACCACCCGTACCCAGGGTGAGGCCTACTATCTTTATGGAAATGAGGAACTTGCCTGGCTTGGCGACCTGCTCGAGGCTACGGACCCCGCCACCAATATCATAGTGCTGGCACACTACATGCCGCATCCCATGGGCCGCTGGACTATCAGTAAACCCGTTGAGCTGACGGATACCCAGAACAATGCCATCATGGATATGCTGTCGGAGTATGCGCAGAAGCGCACTATCGTGGCGATGGTCACTGGGGACAGCCACACCAACGACTACATCAACTACAAGGGTGTGAACTACTTCGTCTCCCAGGGTTACGGCTGGGTCGTTCCGGACCTGATGCTGCCCACCAACCGCCACGCATTCTTCGATTATAAGGAAACCCTCTGCATCGACGTCGTCGCCGTCAAGCCCGCCACCCGCGAGGTCCACACCTTCCGCATCGGTGCCGGCGGAGCCGACTACGACTACGTGTTCAGCTACTAGATTATCCCCAGCTCGCTGGCTGCGTGAAGCATATCTGAGACATTCTTCACATCCATCTTGGCGTAGATGCGCTGGCGATGGGTGTTGACAGTGTGGACGCTGAGGAACAGTTTATCTGCGATCTGGGCTGCGGTGAGGCCTTCCGAACTCAGGCGGATGATCTCTATCTCGCGCTTGGAGAGGCCTAGGTCTGCGATCCGGCGTCCCCGCTCTATCAGCAGGTCGCCCACGTATCTGGCCACATCTTCGTTCATAGACTGGGCGCTCTCCGCGATCTTGCGGCAGCGCTCGCGGATCTGGCCGGAATCGAGCGTGGCGGCATCCTCCGACAGCTTTTCCAGGTCGGACCTGTATGCCTGCGCCGGGTTCCGCAGGTCTTTGGAAAGAATCTCTATCAGCTGCTCCTTGGTGTCGTTGATGCGCTTGAGCTCGTCGTTGCGGCGGCGCACACGCCGGATGTGGTTCACGGCTATCACTATGATGGCAGCCGCCAGCAGCACCAGCATCAGGAGAAGGGTAATCTGATAGCCGCGCCGCTCTAGCTTACGCTCTTTCTCCTGCACCTCGAAGCGGGTTTCCATCTCCTGTAGGGTCTCATCCGATTTCTGGTTCATGTAGCGGGTGATCTCCCGCACATAATCGTCGTGGGCATCCAGGGCTGCCTGGGCATCCCCGGTACGGGTGTGGAGCCGCACCAGGCGGTCGTCCAGGGCACTCGCCATCAGATGGTCATCTTCCGGAAGGGCCTCGCGGGCGTTGGAGAAGTAGGCAAGCGCCTCCTCATTCCGGTCCCCCTGCTGGAACCAGCGCGAACGGAAGAGGACACCGTTCCGGCGGAGGCGTTCGATGTTGTGGGTGTCGGCAATCGCCTGCCCGCGGTCCAGCCACTCCCCGGCCGTGCGGTAGATGCCCTGGTCGATGGGGTCGCTCCAGCGGTTCTTGTTGATGTAGAGGGAGCCAATGACAAAGCACGCTTCCGCCTCCAGCTCGGGCTCCTTTATGGTTTCTGCAATCCGCAGGGCCTCGTTTGCATACTCCAGCCCCTCGTCGTTGCGCCCCGTTTCGGGGGAGATTTCGGCGTAGGAGCAGAGCTTGGCCTTGGAGATGAGTATGCCGGCCAGCTCCTTGTCGAGCCCATGTTTCCTGGCGATGGTCTCGGCCTCCAGGGCCTTCCCCCAGGCATCCGCATCGCGGCTGGTCATGATATCAATGCCGACGATTGTCTGCAGGGCCTGTACCTTTATCCGGGGCTGCCCCTCCGATTGCTCCAGCGCCATCAGCGCCTTCTCCATCGCCGCATCGTACTTCTGGGACGATACATCCTTGCCGGCCTGCACGATCAGGCTTTCCGCCATAACCACGGCCAACACCGCGTAATACATCAATCTCATTATCATCATCCGTTGATTATGTTCATATGGTCTGCCAGCTGCAGGAAATAGTCGTTGGACCAGAAGTCCAGCTGGCGAAGTGTCTGACTGTCAATGTAATAAATAACATCCTCCTTGACAGCTTCAATATCTGTGGTGGCCAGTTTCTGCCGCAACATATTCTTGAAATCATCCAAGCTGACATCCTCGCCATTGAATTCTTTGATTCTGGCTTGAAGATGCTTGAAATCCAGCGGGACTTCGTTGCGTACATACCACTCGAAGTCAAACCAGTCCCGCCCCTTTACGCGCCTTTTCCACGCCCTATATACAAGAGCGTGCATCTTGCCGGCGAACAGGTCCGGCAGGGTGACACAACGTGCCATGAATGAATACGGATCAAGGAGAACCTTCTGCTCAGTGTTGAAAAGAAGAGGAGGGTCTGTATCTAACTCAATCTTGACCTTGACGGTTTTCTTTGTCTGGAATTTGATGTCGTAGGCCTCGGTGTTTTCTTTCAGGAAAGCAGACTCCACACGGCCGAACATCTTCTTTTCCTTTTTGTTTATGATTACTTCGAACCCTGCGATTTTGAACTCTTCACGAATGGCATCGAAATAATTCTCGAGATGGATATCATCCCGTTTTTCGATGAGGGAAAAGTCGAGGTCTTCCGAGAATCTGGGCAATCCGTGGAAAAGCCTCAGGCAGGTGCCGCCATAGAAGGCGGCATGGTCGAAGAAACCGCCACGGCATAGGCCGGCAAGTGCGATTTTCTGGCAGATCTCCTGCTCGGCATTAGGAGGAACAACTCCTCCGCCCTGTTGGCTATACTTTGCCAACATAGATTCGTAAGTGGTCATTGCTTGATTATTTTAATCAGGTATTCAAAAATCTGAGTCTTTCTGCCAATTCTGGCGCACTGCTCTATGATATTGGTGTCAAGTTCCGATACCACGTCCATATCCAGCCTCATATCTTCCTCGAGATAAGCAATCAGGGACTTTATGGACTGATTCGGCACATAATTATCGTGCAAAATCAGATCGCACAGGGCCTTTTCCCTGCTGGCTATAAGATAATGCACATCACCATCTTCCTTGCTTTCTATTCCTATAGGGAAGTATTTGTCGGGCACCTGAAAATAGGCATAACGACCCACAGGTGTTTGAAATGTGCGGGAGCGCTTTGTGGTTGCAGAAGTTATAGTGTAGACCCTTTCCGGAATCATGCCATAGTAACGGAGTGCCCAGTGAAGAGATACGTATGAAGGGCCGTAAATATGGTTGGCGCAAAGGCCTTTGTCGGTTGGTTTTCCGGAAAGGTCCCTATTGACTATGTAGAGATTTCTCTTAAGCCGTATAAGTTCCCCGCTTTGTTCAAGAGCCTGAATCTTCTTTTCCGGATGGGCCAGCGAAGAAAAGCAGGACTTCAGCGCTGCTCCTGAAACGGGTATTCCGGCAAATTGAATAAGGGGATTCTTCTGATACATACAATGTGTAGTTTGATTGCAAAGATAGAAAATTTTACATAGAAAAGGAAAAGTTTCTTCTTTTTCTTTGCAGATTTTGTGATGTAAGTAATCGAGATTGTGGCCAAATTATGGCCTCAGCAGTGCAAATTACTGAAAAATCATTATTCAAAAGTGACGCCTATAACCCATTTTTGCACACATCAGTTATGAGAATGTATCTGGCACTAATAGTCCTTTTGTTTTTGGTTGTGCTGATAGGAGCCGGGTGGCTTCTTCGCAGATCCGAAGAGGAACACCGTGCCGAGATGAAACAGTTGCAGGAAGAGAACGAGTATCTGCGGGACAAGGTGAACCGGCTCACCGCACACGAAATGCTGAAAATATAAACATTATAGGTCTATGAAAGTGAAAAACCATTACGAAAGCCCGGAGGCGCTCGTGTTTTCCTTCAAAAGCGAAGGGGTAATCTGCACCAGTAACCTTCTCCAAACCGAGGAGGCGCTGCAGGAGATGGATGTAGAAACATTTGTATGGTAGGAGGATCTGTTATGAAAAAAGCATTGATTATTCTGGCCTTCGGGGCATTTTCATTGGCCTGCTCCAAAATAGAATCCACACCAGCAGAAGATATTGTTCCGCTGCCGGATGGGTATATAACCATTACTGCCACGGCGGATGGCTCCGGCGACACAAAAGTCCAACTCACAACCGGTTCCGCTGCGAACAAGATGCAGCTGATCTGGTCGGCGACCGACAGGATAGGGGTTTATGCTCCTGACTCGAACGTGCCGTTCAGCCTTTCTTCCGGCAGTCTGAGCGCAACCGCGCAGTTCACGGGGGATGCCACCGGCATCTACTCCGCTTGCAGTGAAGGATGGACGGCCCTGTATCCATTTCAGGAACGAATAGATGCATTCGTGGCTTATGCGAATAGCAAGGATTATTACTATTGCAAACTGAATGCATACCAGGCGGCAACCGAAGGGTCTTTCGACAGGAACTGTTTCCTTATGCTTGCGCACAGCGCAACGCTGGGGGACTTTTCTTTCAAGCCCCTCGTTGCCCTGCTCAAAGTGACGCCCCAGTTCGACTGCAAGCAGATTTATCTGACTGCAAGGCAGCCCGATGGTATGTTTGTGAGGATAAGCGGGCAGGCGGAATTTGAGTGGAATGGCGGAGCCCCGGTATTGGAGGCGGCCCCCGCATACAATCTTGCTTCGAATTCCACCTCTATCATCCTGACAGGCAACATAGAGGCTGGAAAGGACTACTACATCTGCGTTTATCCCATGGAGATGCCGGAAGGCTTCGACCTCAGTTTCGTTGCGACGGATGGGAAGGTGTATGTGCGTGGAAGCGGCAACTCCTTCACGCCGGCACGGGGGAAGATCTACGATATGGGAGAGTTCTCCGTAGCAGGCACCTCCTGGGCGGAGGTCAAGGCTGCGCCGGATGCAAACGGGCACACCATGGTTGACCTCGGTCTCGTGGTAGACGGGAAGAAACTTTATTTCGCTGACCGGAATCTCGGGGCATCTGCAATAGATGTGTTGGGAGATACCTATTACTGGGGTGACGTGAATCCGTCTCCTTCCACTAATTACTACAGGCCCGGGTCGACTATGGACATCGGTGGAAATGCCAGCTACGATGCCGCGACCAAAAACTGGGGTGGCGACTGGAGGATCCCGGGAGTCAGCCATTTGGACATCTTATGGGGAGATGTGCCTTCCACGCCGTTCATCTCCATTGTCTGGGATACATCCAGGGCAACCAACGGCAACACAGTCACATCATCCATCCCCGGATATGAAGGCACAACCATTTTCATCCCCGATGGGCAGTATTGGACTTCCGAATACTATAAGTCCAGCGGCAGGTACTATTGTCTGTCCGCTCACGAAACCATCAGTAGCTGGAGCGTTTATTACCCGAATGCTGCCTATCAACCCATTCGCCCGGTAATCTTCAAGTAACAACCTTAAACAATCAATAATTATGAACAAAAAACAATTTTATTCTTCACCTGAAATAGAGGTGATTAGTATTGGACCAGCAGGAAAACTCTGCGATTTGTTAGTGGGATCATCTTTTGATTCAGTTCCTGCCCCCGGTTTTGAAGACGGAGGAGAATTAATCTAAAAAGGAGGAAAGAATTATGAAAAAGACACTTATTATCTTGGCATCTGCACTGGTATGCCTTGCAGCGTGCAATAAAATGGATAATCCTGTAAAGGATAAAAACAAAATCGATACGGAGACCCACGAAATTACTCTTACCGTGAGTCTTGAAGGGAGCGATGAAGACACTAAGACAAGTTATGGCGTTGATGGTTCCGCATTGAAGTGCACTTGGAAAGAAGGAGATCAACTAACATTGGTAACATACGATGCCACTGAAAGTTCCAGCACACTTCAAACTATCGACAACCTGACGCTTTCCAGTGGGAACGGCAAAACCAGCGCAACATTTACTGGTACAATAACCGGGACTCCTGGAGCATATTACTATGTAATCTATCCGGCCGTTACCCAAACAGCGTCAGAGCCTTATCAATCGGTGAAACATGGAAGCGGAAGCATTGTTTCCATTTCACAGGGAACTACGTACCTGGAAGTGGGTGTAAGTCTATTTAACAGGATAATGGCGAGAAGTGGCAAAGGTAACAACTTGCGACATTTAGACGACTGTCTTATGATGGGATTCGGAACCATAACGGCTGGCGCGCTGTCATCGGTTTCACTGAAAAACTATTTCTCTATTCTGAAAATTACCGCTACCCTGCGGGAAGACTGGGCAGGCAAGAAGCTATATGCAGTACGCGTGGCAAGTAGTACCGACAATTGCTTTCATACCGGTATAACCTATGGCTTGAGGAATTCAAATTCAATGGTAATTGTATCTGGAGGGAATACAAAATCCGGAACAGCAATCGGGCTTGGTTTAGGTGGATCATGGGATGGGAACTACACTCCAGAACGATATTCTGGGATTGAAGTAAATTACGACCTTGATGCAAGGCAACTTATCATGTATTATCCATATTTGCCCAGCATTTCCAACGACTTCAGTAGCAGTTCCACGCTTTACTTGTACGGTTACGACTCTTCGGATGCTTATATGCTGAACGGAGACAGTATCGAGATTGCGCGGAAGACTCTGACAACGACCGTCGATAACAAGCGTGGGGCAATATACACGCTGAATTTCTAAAAAGAGGGTGTTTTTACTATCTTTGCACCGAAATAATGCAAAGATATGATCTGCACCAGCATACAGAATAAGACATACGACGAGATCCTGGCCATCCTGGATGATCCGTGGATAGAAATGGCGGAGATCCGCCTGGACCGCTGCGATCTCTCGGACGAAGAGATAGAAGACCTATTCGCCAACACCGACACGCCGCTGATTGCGACGTGTCGGATTGTTGAGGTCGGGGCTAAAGAGGCGGAACGCCGACTGGGCGTTGCCATCCGCGCCGGTGCCCGGTTCGCGGACCTGGAGGTTGAGGCGGATGCTGGCTTCAGCAAGCGATTCCGCTTGGCTTGCGAGGAGTGCGGCACCGAAATCATCCGCTCTTTCCACGACTACTCCGGCACTCCGGACCTGGAATATCTGCAGCAGCTGCGCGACCGCTGCTATCGCTATGGTGCCGATATCGCTAAAATCGTCGTCACCGCCCATTCGGAAGATGATGTAAAACGGGTCATGGCGTTGTATGATGCGGGCGGGTTCAATGCGCACCTCAGTGCGCACGGCGGAGGACGGGACGGAGCTCGCAAAGCGAGCGATGTCGGTAGTCCGGGAGCCGCGGGGGTTTTGGGGGCAGAGCCCCCACAGACAGGTCATCCGCTCGTCGCCTTTGCAATGGGCGATGCCGGCCGCGAAACCCGCATCGAGTGCCTGAAAGCCGGCGCACCTTTCAGCTACGCCTGCCTCCCCGAAGAAGCCACTGCCCCCGGGCAGATCGACTATCTCACCATGCACCGTGAGGTCTACGGCGACTGGCGCGGATTCTTCCGCAATAGCCTGCAGATGCCCGCATCCAAGAGCTTCGCGCAGCGGGCCATCATCGCCGCCGCCCTGGCAGACGGGCGCAGTCATCTCCGCGGATATTCCCCCTGCGACGACAGCGAATCCGCCCTGGCAGTCGCCCGTGCCCTTGGTGCCAAGGTCCGCGTGGACGGCAGCACGCTGACTATCGACGGCATCGGCGGAGCGCACACCAATCTGGAAACCCTTCACACCGGCGAATCCGGGCTTCTGACCCGCCTGATGATCCCTCTGATGGCCACGATCAACGATTGCCCCGTCACCATCACCGGCGAAAAAACCCTCACCCGACGCCCTCTGAAGGGGGTGAGCGATATCATGGCCTCGTTCGGGGTGATAGTGCGCGAAAGCACCGTCCCCATGCGCGTGGACGGCCGCATCATCCCCGGCGTGGCGGAGATCTCCGGAAAGGACGGCTCGCAGCTGATCTCCGGCCTGCTGACCGCCCTGCCGCTCTTCGACAAGCCATCCACCCTCATCGTCACCGACCCCAAGAGTATCCCCTACATGTTCATCACCTGCGACGTGCTCAAGCGCTTCGGCATCAAGATTTCTTCCGAGATGGAGGGGGATGAGAAGATGATCGAGGAGCAGGATTGGAGCGGATGCACGGGCGTGACCTTCAAGATACGCGGCGGGCAGAAGTACCATGCTGCGGACTTCGACATCGAGGGAGATTGGAGCAGCGCGGCGCCCTTCCTGGTGGCCGGCGCCCTGTATGGGAAGGCCGAGGTCTCCGGGCTGGATACATCCTCGCTGCAGGCGGATCTCACCATAGCCGATATTCTGGTCGAGGCCGGAGCGGTCGTGTCTGAACTGGACGAAGCCGTGTGCGTGTCCCGGGCACCCCTGGAGGCTTTCGCTGCAGACCTGAACAACGCCCCGGACATCTTCCCGATAGTCTCCGTGCTGGCCGCGTTCTGTGCCGGCGAGAGCGTGATTTCCGGGGTTGGACGACTGGTCGGGAAAGAGAGCAACCGCTGTGAGGCTATTCTGGAGATGCTTTCCGGGCTGGGCGTGGAGGCTTCTGTGGTTGGGGACGACCTTCATATCGTGGGTGAGACCCTGACTTCCCGCCTGCTGAACGGCCGGCTGCTTCGCGGCGGCGCCTTCACTTCCCGCGGCGACCACCGCATGGCCATGGCCCTGAAGATCGCCTCCTTCGGCGCCTCGGAACCCATCGCCATCGACGACACCGCCTGCGTCGCCAAATCCTTCCCCGGATTCTGGGAGATGTTCGACTAGCGATGGCGCGTAAGTGCCTAAGTATTAGGAAAAAGCTGAAAACGCCTCTACAGTCGGTTCAGTAGAGGCGTTTCTGGTAGTGCGTTATGTATCAGCAGGTTACGCGTCATTGCTCAAACAGACTGCTGCACTGCACGGGAGAAATGTTACAGCTATTCAAACGGATTCTCCTGCGGGCCGCCTTTCCAATGGATCTGGCGGACGGTAGCGGTCTGCATCTTGCCGCGGAGTTTCAGCGGGGTAGATACGAACCAGGTACCATCGCCCAGGGTGCAGACGCCGGTGGAGGCATCGGAGAAGCGCCAGCCGCGAACTCCCTTAACTGAACCGAGCAGCCCCTGTTGCCATAGCGCCAGGGACAGATGCTCGCCGTCATCTTCCAATCCGCGCAGCACCTTCTTAACCGGCTTCTGCGCCACCGGAACGGCGAACAGGCTGAAATTCGGGAACTCCGGCTTCTTGCCCGAATAACACGCCATGAAGATGCACCCGGTCTTGGAATCGTAGCACAGGTTCTGCACGCCCCAGGTGGTGTTGCCGGTGAAGACGAAGTATTTGGCGGATGCCTTCGGCGCCGTCACACCGGGCTTGAAGGCGTCCAGCTTGTATTCCAGCAGGATCTGGTGGTCGTTGTCGCGGCGGGAGATATCCCCGTAAACTCCGTATGCCACATAGAGGCGCGGTTTGCCCTTTTTCTTCCCTATCTGCGGAGCGATGGTCACCCCGTCAATGCCGGAGCAGCCGTAGCGCACTTTGTAGTCGTTGATGGCCTCGGAGACCTCCCACTGGCCGGCGATCACGGGATTTCCGGCACCGGGCCGGGCCTGTCCTCCGTCCACATCAAACACCATTATATAAAACTTGGACAGGTCCTGGGAGACGGCCTCCTTTCCCAAGTGCTTGGCTATGCCCTGGCCTATCACGTCGTCTTTGCACTCCAGCGAGGCATAGAGTTTTCGGGAGGCCGCGTCGAAAGTCATCGCTCCGAGGTGGCCGAAGATGGAGTCGATGCTGGCCAGCACGTTGCCCTCATAGTCCGTCTTCACCAGGCTTGTGGTGAACGACAGGTAGAAGCAGCGGGCGGCGGTGTCTATGGCCATCCCCTGCACATGGTCTTTGGCCTTGATCTTAACTTCAAACTTGGTCGGAAGCGCCTGCGCGCCGGCGGTCAGCACGGCGAGGGATGCGAGCAAAACAGCAAAAATCTTCTTCATAGTCCTACAAAATTACTATCCAGATAACACAAAAACAAGGCCGATTTGCTAAATTTGTGGGACAATCTATACTTATATGACTTCAGAAGAAAGAATTGCAGCGGCCCTCAAGGTGGCCACCGACACCAAAGCCTTCGAACTTGGGCAAGGCATACTCGGGCGCGTGCCCGTATTGTTCAAAGAGTATTTCCCCGGCCGCGAGGCCATCGTTGTGGCAGATAAAAACACCTGGCGGGTTGCCGGTGCAGAGGTCTTCGAGGCCCTTCAGGCGTCCGGAGTTTCGGTGCAGAAGTTCCTGTTCGAGGAGGATGAATTCCATGCCGACTGGGACCATATCGAGACTCTGGACCGCGTGCTGGACGGCACTGGCGCAATCGCGGTTTCGGTGGGGTCCGGCACCATCAACGACCTATGCAAACTCTGCTCGCATCACCATCAGCAAAGCTATCTGACCGTGCCCACGGCCGCCTCGGTGGACGGATACACCTCCTTCGGCGCATCCATCACCTACCAGAACGCCAAGCAGACCTTCGAGTGCCCTGCGCCCGTTGCCGTGGTGGCGGATGTGGACGTGATCGCGGCCGCTCCGAAGCCGATGACCGCCGCGGGATATGCCGATCTGGCGGCCAAGGTGCCTGCCGGCGCGGAGTGGATGATTGCGGATATCGTGGACGCCGAGCCGATACAGCCGGCCGCCTGGCATGTTCTGCAGGACTGCCTGGACGATCTCCTGGCCAACCCTGCCGGTGTTGCTGCCGGAGAGCCCAAGGCCGTGGCCGATCTGTTCGAGGGACTGATCCTGAGCGGCTTCGCGATGCAGGCCGCGCGTTCCAGCCGTCCGGCATCCTGCTGCGACCACCTCTTCTCCCACATCCTGGACATGACCCATCACCGCTACAAGGGCAAGTTCGTTTCGCACGGGTTCCAGGTGGCAATCGGCACCCTGACCATGTGCGCGGTGCTGGAGGAATTCGTCAAATACGACCTTTCTTCGTTGGATATCGACGCGTGCGTGGCCGCCTGGCCTTCGCTGGCGGAGGAGCAAGCGCGTTCGTTGGAGATATTCAAAGATTTCCCTGCGCCGAAACTGGGGTATGAGAATATCACCAAGAAATATGCAGATGCCGAAGGAGTCCGGCGCGAACTGACTGCCGTGCGGGACAACTGGCCGGCGCTTCGCGAGCGCATCGCCGGGCAGATCTGGAGTTTCGACAAGATGAAGGAAGCCTTCAGGATTGCGGGCGCACCCTATGAACCCGAGCACATTGGCATCACCCGCGAGGATATACGCGCGATGTTCCCCATCGTGCAGTTGATGCGCTGGCGCTACAACGTGCTGGACCTCGCCAAGCGCGGCCGCTTCTACGACCCCCTGGTCGCCAGCGTCTTCGCCCCCGGCGGCGCTTGGGAGGTATAGATGGCTGGCTGGCGCGTAATTGGCTGATAAACATCAAATTACTGGAAACGCCTCTACAGAGCTGACTGTAGAGGCGTTTCCGGCATCTTCCTGGAATTCAATCACTTGTGCGCCAGCGGCGAAAACTCGCCCTACAATTCAAGCACTTACGCGCCAATGGCGTTATTCGTTTTCAGACGAAAATACTTTTTAAGTTGCCATTCCGGGATGCGCGTATCCGCTATCAGATAATAATAAAGCTCCATCCTATCTTTTAATGGCAGGCGAAAGACGTCCTTTACTTTCTTGATACCATACTGTTTGACCAATAGATTTGGTATTATATAATATGGTTTGTGGCTTCCCGGCACAAATTCCTCTTGAATATCGTGTTCGCTACCTTGGTTGGAGGCAAATGCCAGACACGCTTTTTCGTATGATTCGTAATAGGAAATCAACTCGCAATAGTCTATCACATTATATGCAACTATTATATAATCAATGAGTTGATTCTTTTCTTTTGCGGATAATGGTTCAAACATATCTTCCAACCATTCGTGCCGGAGATAGATGTCTCTGGAAGCATAATAGTCCACTTTTTTCAAGGCTCTTCGGAGCGGTCTGGACGCATTTTTTAAGGAAATCTTCTCGGAAAAAGGATGATCACTTACCGCATATGCAAGAAAAGCCCATCTGTATTCTTCCGCTTTTTGGCACAGTTTCTTCTCCCCGGGATTATTGTATAGATACGAGCAGGCATTTTTTACACTTTTCATCCCAATTTTGGGCGCAAAACCGAAGTTTCGGCGGAAGACCGAGCCCTCTTCGCCTATGCTTTTATTAAATTCTCTGGCATATAGCGAACTGTATTCCTGAACAAAACCGCTAACCTCCTTTCTTTCGGATACTTTTGCGAGCAGGTGGGTGTGGTCGAACATCGGGCAGATGCCGAGGAGTTTGACTCTATGCCTTTTGGAACATACGCAGACTATTGAAAAGAACACCAGAAAATCCGGAATCGTGTAAAACAGAAGAAAGCCGTCAACAGTTCTTTGATAAATATGACCGAGTTTAATTTGGGTTGGCATTTTTTGCAAGAAGGTAAGAATACTTGCAAAAAGATCCGGGGGTACGACAGTGGGTATTTTTTGAGATTTATGTTTGCCGGCAGCTAATCGTTTAATAATCAGAATAATCATAGATACGCCTCTACAGTCAGCTCTGTAGAGGCACTTATAGTATCTTCCTGCAATTTAAGTACTTATGCGCCAGCCGCAAAATAGCGCCAGAAAAACTACAGCAGATCTGCCAGAACGATGGCGGCCATGGCTTCGACTATGACCGGGGTGCGTTGGGCGAAGCAGGCGTCGTGGCGGCCGCGGACCTGGAGAACCGTCTCCTTCTTCTTCTCGAAATCCCAGGTGGCCTGGGGTTTGGCTATGCTGGAAGTGGGTTTGAATGCTACGCGGAAGACGATGGGCGCGCCGTTGGTGAGCCCGCCGTTGATGCCGCCTGCGCCGTTCTTCACCGGCCCGTCCGGCCCGAAGGGATCGTTATGCTCGGAACCCTTCATCCGCGCAGCCGCGAATCCGTCGCCGAACTCTATGCCGCGCACTCCGGGGATGGCGAAAATCGCGTGCGAGATGCAGCTCTCCACCGAATCCCAGAAAGGATCGCCAACTCCCACGCCGAGGCCGGTGACCGTGCATTCTACTATGCCGCCGAGGGAATCCCCCTCAGCCGTTACGGCCTTAAGCATCCCCTCCCATTTGGAGGAATCCGCCTCGCCGCCGAGCTCCACAAGCCTGGCGCGGATGTCCACGTCCAACTTCTGCGGGGCCTCCTCGGTGCCATATTCCGCATTCAGAACTTTCTTGGCCACTACGCCCGCCGCCACTATGGGAAGGGTCAGACGGCCGGAGAAATGCCCGCCGCCGCGCGGGTCGTTCGCGAAATTATACTTCACGTTCGCCACGAAATCCGCGTGCCCTGGCCTGGGGACGGATGCGAACTGCTCGTAGTCCTGGCTCTGCACGTTGGAATTCCAGAAAACTATGGTGATGGGGGCGCCGGTGGTGTAGCCCTCGTAGACCCCGCTCAGGATCTTGGGCTTGTCCGCCTCGCGCCTGGGAGTCGTGCCCACCGCACCGGGAGCGCGCCTTGCGATATCTTCTTCGAAATCCGCTTCAGCAAGCGGAATATTCTCCGGCACCCCGTCCAGCACTACGCCGATCGCCGGCCCGTGGCTCTCGCCGAAGATGGAAACTTTGAAGTATTGTCCGAATGTATTCATATAAACGCAAAGATAATATTTAATTACTATCTTTGCACAAGTATGTCAGAAGATAAGAGCATCCTCGCGGCAGCGGTAGAGAAGGAATATAGCGAGGGTTTCGTAACAGATATAGAGCAGGAGTTTGTCCCCAAGGGCCTGAACGAAGACATCATCCGTCTCATCTCGGCCAAGAAGGATGAGCCGGAGTGGATGTTGGCGTTCCGGCTGGACGCCTTCCGGAAGTGGAAAACCATGGCCCCGCCCAAGTGGGGCCATCTCAGCCGCCTGCCGGAAATCGATTTTCAGGATATAATCTACTACGCCGCCCCCAAGAGCGACAAGGACCGCCCGAAAGAGATTGATCCCGCCCTCCAGGAGACTTTCGATAAACTCGGCATCCCGGTGGGTGAGCGCGAAGTCCTGGCGGGCGTGAAGCCCAAGGACACCGTGGCGGTGGACGCCGTCTTCGACAGCGTTTCCGTCAGCACCACCTTCCGCAAGACCCTGGCGGAGAAAGGCATCATCTTCTGCAGCTTCTCCGAGGCGGTAAAAGAGCACCCGGACCTTGTGCGCAAGTACCTCGCAAGCGTGGTCCCGGTAGGCGACAATTTCTACGCCGCGCTCAACTCGGCGGTCTTCTCCGACGGGTCCTTCTGCTATATCCCCAAGGGCGTGCACTGCCCGATGGACCTCAGCAGCTACTTCCGCATCAACGCCAGCGGCACCGGCCAGTTCGAGCGCACGCTCATCATCGCCGACGAGGGCGCATCCGTCAGCTATATGGAGGGCTGCACCGCCCCGATGAGGGATGAGAACCAGCTGCACGCGGCGGTGGTGGAGATAATAGTGGAGAAGGATGCGGACGTGCGATACAGCACCGTCCAGAACTGGTATCCCGGCGATTCCCAGGGCCGCGGCGGCATCCTCAACCTCGTTACCAAGCGCGGTCTCTGCCGCGGCGAAAACTCCCATCTCAGCTGGACCCAGGTCGAGACCGGCTCCGCCATCACCTGGAAGTATCCCTCCACCGTCCTGATGGGGGACAATTCCACCAGCGAGTTCTATTCCGTGGCCCTGACAAACAACTATCAGCAGGCGGATACAGGCACCAAGATGATCCACATCGGCCGGAACACCCGCAGCCGCATCGTCTCCAAGGGCATCTCCGCCGGCCATAGCGAGAACTCCTACAGGGGGCTCGTGCGGATGAATCCCGGCGCGCAGAACGCCCGCAACCACAGCCAGTGCGACAGCCTCCTGATCGGCAGCACCTGCGGCGCGCACACCTTCCCGGTGATACGCAACTCCAATCCCAGCGCCATCGTGGAGCATGAGGCCACCACCTCCCGCATCAGCGAAGACCAACTCTTCTACTGCAACCAGCGCGGCATCAGCCCCGAAGACGCGGTCGGCCTCATCGTCGGCGGATACGCCCGCGAGGTCCTCAGCCGCCTCCCCATGGAATTCGCGGTCGAAGCCCAGAAACTACTCTCAGTCAATTTGGAAGGATCTATAGGATAATGGATAATCTACTTGAAATACGCGACCTTTATGCCGGCATCGAGGGGAAGGAGATTCTCCACGGCATCAATCTTACCATAAAGCCCGGCGAGGTGCACGCGGTGATGGGCCCCAACGGGGCGGGGAAGAGCACCCTCAGCGCGGTGCTGGCGGGGCGTCCGGACTACACCGTGACGGGCGGCAGCATCACTTTTGCCGGGCAGGACCTGCTGGCGATGAGCCCGGAAGAGCGCTCCTGGGCCGGCATCTTCCTCTCGTTCCAGTACCCCATCGAGATCCCCGGCGTGAGCATCACCAACTTCATGAAGGCGGCCGTGAACGCACGCCGCAAGGCGAAGGGCGAGTTGGAGATGGCCCCCGCGCAGTTCCTCAAGCTCCTGAAGGAGAAGATGGCCTTCGTGAAGATGAAGGGAGAATTCGCCAAGCGCGAGGTGAACGTGGGCTTCAGCGGTGGGGAGAAGAAGCGTAACGAGATATTCCAGATGGCGATGCTGGACCCTGTTTTCAGCATCCTGGACGAAACCGACAGCGGCCTCGACGTGGACGCTCTCAAGATAGTGGCGGACGGCGTGAACGCCCTCCGCAGCCCCGAAAAATCCGCCATCATCATCACCCATTACAGGCATCTGCTGGAGCTGGTGACCCCGGACGTGGTTCACGTGCTGAAGGACGGCCGCATCATCGCCACCGGCGGCATGGAGCTGGCGGACCAGATTGAAAACCAAGGATTCGATAGCATAAATGGATAGGATATACCGGGTAGGAATCGACGAGGTGCCGAAGCGCCTGACGCTGGAGGAGAACGAACATCTCCGCCTCACGTTCATCGTGATGCCCGGCGTCAGCGCAGAAATCCCGTTCGAAATCAAGATAGGCAAGCCCGGGGTGGTGTTGGAGATATTCGGGCTGTACCTCTGCCCCCACAGCGAGCAGGTGAAGTTCGACATCACCGTTCGCCACATGGTGGGAGGTGCGTTCTCGCGCCAGACCTTCCGCGGCATAGTTGGCGGCACCGCACGCGCCGAGTTCGACGGCCTGGTGTACGTGGCCCCGGATGCCCAGAAGACGGAGGCCTACCAGGAAAACCGTTCCATCCTCCTCTCCGAGGGGGCCGTGGCTGAGACCCATCCCCAGCTGGAGATATATGCCGATGACGTAAAGTGCTCGCACGGAGCCACTACCGGCTACCTGAATCCGGATGAACTCTTCTATCTGCGCAGCCGCGGCATCCCCGAAAAGGAGGCCCGCAAGATGCAGATGATATCCTTCGTATCCCCGGTAATCGCGCATCTGCCGGCCGAGATGCAGGAGCAGATCCTCTCGCGCCTATGACGGTCTATCCCAACGTGAAGCTGAATCTGGGGCTGCGGGTGCTGGGAAAGCGCCCGGACGGCTACCATGAGTTGGAGAGCCTTTTCATCCCCTGGGATGGCTTCCGGGACGAGCTTTGCGTGGAGCCTGCGGCCGAGTTCGGAATCGAGATCGGCGGCCCCTGCTACCGCGGATGGGATCCTTCGGAGGACCTGACCGCCCGCGCCTGGAGGCTTGTGCGGGATGAGTTCGGGATAGGCCCTGTGCGCATCCGCCTGACCAAGAATTCCCCCGTGGGGGCCGGTCTCGGTGGCGGTTCCGCAGACGGCGCCTTCGCCCTCCGCGCTCTGTCTGAGTTGTTCGGCCTTGGCCTTTCAGATGATGCCCTCGCGGCCCTCGCCGCCCGCCTCGGCTCCGACTGCCCCTTCTTCATCTACAACCGCCCCATGTTCGTCTCCGGCCGCGGCGATGTGCTGGAGGCGTTCGATATCGACCTCTCTGCCTACCGCATAGAAGTTGCTGTCCCTGAAGGGGTTGCTGTCAGCACCAAGGAGGCTTATGCCGGGATTGACAAGGGGATCCCTTCACCTGCTGCGCAGGTTCGGGATGACAGTGCTGCTGTCATTCCGAGCGAAGCGAAGGAATCCCTGCGCGAAGTACTGCACCTGCCGGTGTCCTCCTGGCCCGGCCGCCTCGTCAACGACTTTGAACGCAGCGTCTTCCCCGCGCACCCCGAAATCTCCGCCCTCAAAGAAGACTTCTACCGCCGCGGCGCCCTCTACGCCGCAATGTCCGGCTCCGGCTCGGCCGTATTTGCTTTATTCCCCGCGAATGTCTAAATTCGCATCATGAGACCTAGACTAAAATACCTTGTAGCGTGTCTGCTGCTGGCCATTCCGTTTATCTGCGGAGCGCAGACTACCAAGGTACGCGGTCGGGTCACCGACGAAAACGGCGAGGGAATCCCCTTTGTCGGCGTCTATTTCAAGGGTACTACCGTTGGCATCACAACCGATCTCGAGGGTTACTACAACATCGAAACCCGCGATCCACAGTGCGTCGTGCTGGCAGCCCAGCTGCTGGGTTACGATACCCGCATGGCGATGGTCAATTACGGCACGTTCAACGAGATAAACTTCGTGCTGCCCCTGACCGACAACCGCCTCACCGGGGCCAGGGTGCGAGCAGACAACAAGAAAGCCCGGGAACTTCTGGCCAATATCCAGAAGCATCGCTCCACCAACGACCCTGATGCACACCAGCAGTATGAGTGCGAGGTCTACAACAAGATGGAGCTGGACCTTACGCACCCGGCAGAGCAGCTGGACGGCAAGCGCTTCCGCAAGGAGTTCGGCTTTGTGTTCGACTACATCGACACCTCCGCGGTGTCCGGCGTGCCCTATCTGCCGGTGATGATTTCCGAGACGGTGGCAGAGCGCAAGCACCGCAGCGACCCGGAGTTCAACACCGAAACAGTGCTTGCAAACCGCATCTCCGGGCTCAACCCGGACGGCAACAACATGCTCAGCCAGTTCACCGGCTCGCTTCATCTCAAGATCAACTTCTACCGGCCCTTCATCAATGCCTTCGACGTGCAGTTCCCGTCCCCAATTTCGGAAACCGGCCTTCTCTACTATAACTACTATATCATTGATACACTGAAGGTTGATGGGCGTAAGACCCTGCTTGTGCGCTATCATCCCAAGCAGTTGGTTTCTACCCCGGCATTCGACGGAGAGATGCGCATAGACTGCGAGGACTTCGCCCTGCGGAGCATCCACGCCAACATGAAGAATACCACCAATGTGAACTGGCTCAGGGACCTTGTGCTGGATTCGGAGTATGAACGCATGCCGGATTCCACATGGTTCTACAAGTCGGACAAGTTGTACGTGGACCTGTCGATGTCGCTCCGGGATTCTTCCAAGATGCTGTCCTTCATCGGAAAGAAGGATATGCGATATTCCAAGGTCCGCTTCGAACTCGGCGAGAAACTGAATTCCGGCATGGGGATGGTGCGCGTGGATGAGGGTGCCAGCAAGAAGGACGATTCCTACTGGGCTGAGGCCCGTCCGGAACCACTTTCGGCGAAGGAGCAGGAGATATACGATATGGTGGAGAAGATCCAGACCGTGCCCTTCTACAAGAGCCTCTACGAGATAGTCTATACTGCTATCAACGGTTATTACGAGGTGGGTAAGATTGGCTTTGGGCCATACTTCAAGCTGCTTAGTTTCAATGCTTTAGAGGGGTTGAGGCCGCAATTCGGCATGCGCACTTCCAAGGAATTCAGCCTCGCCGACCGCTTCACCGTCTACGGGGCCTACGGCACCCGGGACAAGACCTTGAAAGGCGGGGCCACCTGGGAACACCTCTTCGGCCGCATCCCCGAGCGAAAGCTCACTCTCTCGGCAAAGTACGACGTCTACCAGATGGGCAGCGCAGCGGCAAACTCCATAGGCGAAGGCAACATCCTCGCCACCATTTTCGGTGGCAGCTACAACAACAAGCTCTGCATGATGTCGTCGTTTGCCGGCAGCTACGCGCACGAATTCTCCACACGGGTGAACGGCGAGATAGGCTTCAACTTCAAGCGTTTCTATCCCAACGAGGCCGGATGGCTGCCGGAGATCCGCCAGGTATCCTTCTACGCCCCCGACTCCACCAAGATCCACAGCGTGGCGGCGAACGAGTTCTATGTGGCCCTGCGTTTTTCGAAAGATGAGACGGTGAACCGCGGGCTGTTCAAGAAGCAGTACGTCTATTCTGAATATCCGTCGGTCACCTTCTCGCTTGCGGGCTCGCCGGAAGGTCTTCGGGAAGGAGATTTCAGTTATCTCCGCCCGGAATTCACCCTGCGCTGGAGCCCTCGCGTGCCCCCGTTCGGCACGTCCAAGATATATATGAACGCCGGCAAGATATACGGGCATGTGCCCTATCCGCTGCTGCACTTCCACGAGGGGAACAGTACCTATCTGCTCAATCGTTTCTCGTTCGCTTGCATGGAGTTCATGGAATTTGCGTCGGACGAATGGTTTACCGTGTTCTGGAATCATTGCTTCAACGGATTTTTCTTCGGAAAGATTCCACTGATCCGCAAGCTGGGATGGCGTGAGGAAGTATCCGTCCGTGCGGTCTGGGGCTCGCTTTCAGATACCAACAACGGCAATCTTGCCAAGGTAAGCGTGGCGGATATGCAGGCCCCCATGCTCTTCCCGAACGGCACATCGTCGCTTGGGAAACTGCCCTACGTTGAATTCGGCGCGGGTATATCCAATATCCTGAAGTTCATCCGCGTGGACTGCTACTGGCGTGGCACTTACCGCGATGCCCGCTATATCGTGGTCGAAGACCCCACCGGCAAACCCGTCAAACCCGTCATCGACCCCACCACCGGCCTTCCCGTAGAAGGCCCCACCCTGCGCCAGAAGGTTTTGAGCCGCCTCAAGACCCCCAACTTTGCCGTCAAGATCGGTGCGGAGTTCAAGTTCTAGTTTTTGAAAACACGTTTATAAACGTTTAGTAAAACTAGTACAACCCTTCCGGTAGATCCAGGGAGAGGGTGCGGGAGGATTCGTCGATGCCGGCGACGAAGTCTTCGTGCAGGGGGATGAGGGGTTCGCGGCCGTCGGCGAGCTTCACATAGAGGCAGGGGTTGCCGGGGATGGGTTCGATGCCTGTGCAGGTGCCGATCCTGGTGCCGTGGTCGAGGATGGTCCAGCCGGTGAAATCCGGTTCGTCATCCTCCTCCATCTCCACATCGGCATAGATGGTGCGGCCGACCATCTCTTCGGCATCCTCCAGGTTATGGACGTCGTTCAGGTGCACCACCGTCTTTCCGCCGCGGGGCTCGCAGTCAAGAATAAAGAAAGGAACCTGCAGTCCATCGAATTCGATGAATACAGGTTCCTTGAAGTCCAAAGTTTCCAGATCGACGTTGCCGCTCAAAAGCAGCCCTCCGTCGGTGCCGAAAGATTTGACGACTTTGGCAATTGGGAGCATTATGCTTCCTCGGCAGGTGCTTCGACGGCCTCCTCGGCGGGAGCCTCTTCGGCCACGGGCTCAGCCTGCTTTGCGGCGAGTTCGGCGGCCTTCTTTGCGATAGCCTCTGCACGTGCCTCTTTCACCTTGGTCTCCTCTGCCTTTGCAGCCTTCTTTGCTTCGATGGCGGCGTTGGCAAGGCTAGACTTCTTGGCAGCGATCTTAGCGTCACGCTCTGCCTTCCAGGCGTTCCACTTTGCATCGGCCTGCTCCTGGGTCAGGGCACCCTTCGCGATACCACCATTGAGGTGCTTGCGGAGGAGGATTCCTTCGTAGGAGAGGATGCGGCGGCAGACGAGGGTAGGTTCAGCACCTACATTGAGCCATGCGAGTGCACGGTCTGCCTGAAGAACGATGGTAGCAGGATTGGTGTTGGGATTGTAAGAACCGATCTGCTCGATGAAGCGTCCGTCACGAGGGGCGCGGGTGTCGGCCACAACAATGTCGAAGAATGCGAAATTCTTCTTTCCGTGGCGCTGGAGACGAATTTTAACAGCCATTGTAAATCTGTTTAAAAGTTAATAAATGTGTATCCCTCAACTCGTAAGGGACTGCAAAGGTAAATATTTTTTCGGAAAATTTTGCGTTTTCCGGAATTATCTCTATTTTTGCAGTCCCAAATCGCGGTAGTGGTGAAATGGTAGACACGCTACTTTGAGGGGGTAGTGCCCGTTGGGGTGTGTGAGTTCGACTCTCACCTACCGCACAAGGAGACAGGTTCGCAAGAACTTGTCTCTTTTGTTTTTCCCCTTGCACAAAGAGCCTTTTTTGCACTTTGGCAGAATTTTGCTATCTTGCAGGCTGATAGTGTAATACCTGAACCCGATGAAGAAAACATTCCCGCGTTTCGACATGGCGCGCGACCCGATCCGCACGCAGTGGTACCTGAAACCCATTACCAAACTCCTGAGCTGGCCGGCCGTAATGGCGCATAGGCCTAAGATCACCAAAATCGGCACTGAGGGCCTCGAGCCGCCGTTTATCCTGCTTTGCAACCACAACGCCTTCATGGACTTCAAAGTGGCGACGCAGATAATCTATCCGCGCCGGGCCAACTACGTGGTGGCAATCGACGGGTTTATCGGCCGGGAATGGCTGCTGCGCAATGTGGGATGCATCTGCAAGCGCAAGTTCACCTCCGATACCGTGCTGGTGCGCCAGCTGCGCAAAGTGCTGGACAACAAAGATATAGCGGTAGTCTATCCCGAAGCCCGCTATTCGCTTTGCGGCACCACCGCGGTTCTGCCCGCATCTCTCGGAAAACTCTGTAAGATGATGGATGTGCCGGTGGCGACCCTCATCTGCCACGGGCATCACGTCAATTCCCCCTTCTGGAACCTGCACGAGCGCGGAGTGAAGCCCACCGAGGCGGAGTACTCCCTCCTCTTCACCCGCGAGCAGATCCGCGAGGCCAGCGTAGACGAGATCAACGACCGCATCGTGGCCGCCTTCCAGTACGACGACTTTGCCTGGCAGAAGGAGCGTGGCATCCGCACTCCCTATCCCAAGCGGGCGGAAGGCCTCCACAAGGTGCTCTACCAGTGCCCTCATTGCGGCACCGAGTACAAGATGGCCAGCGAGGGGAGCGAGCTCTTCTGCACCCATTGCGGCAAGCGCTGGGAGATGACCGAACTGGGCGAACTGCGCGCGCTGGAGGGCGAGACAGAGTTCTCCCACATCCCCGACTGGTACGAGTGGGAGCGCGCGAACGTCCGGAAGGAGGTGGAGGAAGGCCGGTATTCCACCGGCACCCTGCCCGTCAAGGTCTACTCACTACCTAACGCCAAGCGCTTCATCCACCTGGGGGAGGGCACGATGGTGCAGGACGGCAGCGGTTTCCACGTGCACGGCACGGATGTGGACGGGGATCCCTTCGAGATGGAGATCCCGGTGCCGTCGCTCTACTCCTGTCACATCGAGTATGAGTATCTGGGGAAATACGGGGACTGCGTAGACCTGAATACCCTGACCGATACCTGGTACATCTACCCGCACGACTGCGATTTTGCGGTTACCAAGATGGCCCTCGCCACAGAGGAACTCTACTTCAAGCATCGCCGGGATACCGGCAAGCCCTGCCGCCCGGGACTGGCCTAGGGCCGGTTGCGTGTCCTGCTACTGCCGGGGTAATTCGAAGACTTCCAGACCTTTGACCGCGCCCCCTTCGATCTTGAAGCGGAGGGCGGTGCGCACCACCTGCCATCCCTGCAGGCCGGCCGCGCCCGGGTTCATCGTCAGCATGTTATACTGCTCATCCCACTGCACCTTCAGGATGTGGGAATGCCCGCACACGAAAAGCCCCGGCTTCTCTTCCATGATTACGCGCCTGGCCACGGGATTGTAGTGGCCGGGATATCCGCCGATGTGGGTCATAAGTATCTTCAGGCCCTCGCGCTCGAAGCACTGGAATTCCGGGAAATCGTAGCGCGCCGGGAAGCCGTCGCAGTTGCCATACACCCCTACGACGGGCTTGAAGTCCTTGATACTCTGGAGGAAAGCGTCGTCTCCGCCCCAGTCGCCTGCGTGCCAGAGTTCATCTACGGGCTCCAGGAACTCCCGGAACCCGGGGCTGAACACTCCGTGGGTGTCAGATATCAGGCCTATAGTCATGGTGTCCTTCCTGTCATGCAATCCTCCCTGTCATTCCGAGCGCAGCGAAGGAATCTACTTCCCTGCCAGGCGTTTCTCCCAGGCCCAGGCGGCCGCCAGCGTCTCTTCCACGCTGCGTTCGGCCTTCCAGCCCAGCTCCTCATTGGCCAGGGTGGGATCTGCCCAGATGGCGGTCACGTCTCCGGCGCGGCGGGGTGCGAACTTCCAGTTGAGTTTGAGGCCGTTCACCTTCTCGAACGCGTTCACGAGCTCCAGCACGCTCACGGGGCGGCCGGTGCCCACATTGAAGACCTCGCATCCCTGCTTCATCTTGCCGTCCAGCATGCGGCGCACGGCATACACGTGGGCCTTGGCGAGGTCCACGATGTCGATGTAGTCCCGCTTGCAGGTGCCGTCTTCGGTAGGATAGTCGTTCCCGAAGATGCTCAGGCACTCGCGCTTGCCGATGGCGGTCTGGGTAATGAAAGGCACCAGGTTGTTGGGCACGCCGCGGGGGAGTTCGCCGATGAGGGCGCTGGGATGCGCTCCGATGGGGTTGAAGTAGCGGAGGAGTATGCCGTGAAGCTTGCCTTCGCTGGCGCGGACGCTGTCCTGGAGGATGTCCTCGCACATCTGCTTGGTGTTGCCGTAGGGGGATGTGGCGGGCTTGCGGGGGCTCTGCTCGGTGACGGGCACCACGTCGGGCTCGCCGTAGACGGTTGCGGAAGATGAGAAGAGCACGTTGGTGCAGCCGTGTGCCTGCGCGGCCTCCAGCACGTTCATGAACGACTCGAGATTGTTCTTGTAGTACATGAGGGGCTTGGCCACAGATTCGCCTACGGCCTTGAAGGCGGCGAAGTGGATGACCGCGTCTATCTTGTTCTCGCTGAAGAGTTTGTCGGCGGCGGCAGCGTCGCAGAAGTCCATCTTCACGAGGGGCATCTGCCTGCCCAGGATGGCGCAGACGCCTTTATAGTTGGTTTCGTCGCAATTGCTGAAATTGTCGGCTATGAGCACGTCGTACCCTGCCTGAACGAGTTCCACGGTCACGTGGCTTCCAATGAATCCGGCCCCGCCGGACACCAAAACAGTTTTTTTCATATCGGTTCGATTGTTCTACAAATTTAGTAAAAAACTGCACAACTCGGACTTTCCCTTTTGGACCTTCCTTGATTTTGTCTTTATTTGGGGAAGGTAATATGGTTTTCTGTGGCACCTTCCCCAATTATGCTCCTTATTGGGGAAGGTATGGGGTTAATACCTGGTACCTTCCCCATTTTTGCCGTTTTTCGGGGAAGGTCATATATTTTTAAGAAGGTCGCCGGGATTATGTGAAGGACCTGTAGAGTTTTTCGGCCATTTTCTCTACAGGTAGGCCTAAAAATGGCCGACCCGTCGAGATTTTGCCAGGTTTTCTCTACGGGTGGGGGGTAAAAAGGGGGTACCTGTAGAGAAAATGCGGTTTTTCTTAACAGGTACACTGGCGGTTTTGCTATATTTGCACTATGTTGTTGAATCCGTCAGAGTTGCCGAAGGGGCGCTTGCTGCTGCATTCGTGCTGTGCGCCGTGTTCCGGGGCCATCGTGGAGGCCCTGATGGAGGCGTACAGGGCCGCGGGGCGCAATCCGGGGGAGGAGATGGCCATCTTCTGGAGCAATTCCAACATATACGATAAGGAAGAATACGAGAAGCGCCGGGGGGAAATCCTGCGCTACGCCGGGCTTTTTGGAATAGAAGTGATAGATGACGACTACGACCATGCGGCGTGGACGGAGCAGGTGGCCAGGGGCCGGGAGGATGCCCCCGAGAGGGGCCCGCGATGCTTGGAATGCTTCGCCTTCCGGCTGATGCGCGCTGCGCGCTATGCCGCCGAAAACGGCTTCGGCACCCTCACTACCACACTCGCGTCCTCCCGCTGGAAAAGTCTGGAACAGGTGGATGAAGCCGGCCGCAGGGCCTGCGCCATGGTGGTGGAAGGGCTGGCGGCCAAGGCTGAAGAGTCGCTGGCCAAGGCTTCGGCAGAGAGCCATAATGGCACAACCGCAAAAGTCCAATGGTGGGGGCGCAACTGGCGCAAGGGCGGACTCCAGCCCCGCCGCGGTGAAATCATCCGCGAGCAGAGCTTCTACAACCAGACCTTCTGCGGCTGCGAATATTCCCTATAGTTTCATCCCGTGCAGACGGTCCTGCACGCCGGTTATGGCTTTCATCAATTCCCCGAAAGAGGGGGCATCCCCATAAATATACTGGTCCTGCATCACCTGGTAGTCGGCTTCCCATAGCGGCAACTGGTCCCCGCTGGGCAGGATGGCCAGCTTATCCGGCGTATGGTTGGAGTAGTCGATTCCCCGGATGGCGTTGAAGACTTTCCGGTGCTCCACCAGGGTGCGGTAGAGGTCCGGATCGGCCATTGCCTTGTCGGCGTATCCGGCCTGATCCAGCCGGTAGAGGTCGTAGAGATGCCGGGACATCCTCCGGTGCCTGGGATGATCTTTCTGGAACTCTTCGTGAAGCAGGAAAACCTTCTCCAGGAAGGTCCGGACGGGGGTGACGGTGGGTACGAGTGTCTCCGGAAAATCTATCATCGGCGACAGCTCGGCCGCAAACGGGACTATCTGCCGGGGCTCCAGGGGCTCGCGCGGATTGCGGCAGCTGAACTCCACCTTCACCACTTCTTTTATATATGGATGCACGGGCAGGACGCTGTGGTAGGGGATGAGGAGGACGGTAGGGTCGGCATCGGAATCATCCCTGGTCTTGAAGACCATCTCGGCCTGCCAGGCGCCCAGCACATACAGGATGGATGACAATTCCCCCATCACCTCGTCGTGGATGTACTTCCTGCTGAGTTTGCGGATGCGGTCCCGGGCGGAGCGCGTTTCGCCGCTGAGGCCGAAGAAGGATTTGTCGATGGAGATGTCGACATCTTCGGAGAAGCGTTCTGTGATGCCCCAGGCCTTACTGAGGGAGGTGCCGCCCTTGAATGTGAGGGCGTCCGCGCAGCGCAGCTCGAAGACGGCCTTGATGACGTGGCTGACCCACCAGTCCTTCTCGGCCGCCTTGGGGTCGACCTTCATTTCTTTGTGGATTTCATTATAGACGTCTGTCTTCTGTTCGTCTGAATACGCCCAGAAATCAATATTATGCTGCGTTGCCATAAAAACCTAGTATTAAGCTCCTGATCCAGGAAGGGGTGTTCTTGAGATCGTTGCGGATTTCGCTGTAGGGTATCTGCCGGTAGATGTCCTGCATGCGGTCGAGGTCGAACTGCCAGAGATCGTTCTTGCCTATGTCGTTGAGGGCGATAACGGTGAGCATAATGATCTCGGATTTGTAGTTGAAAACTTTTGGCGGAACGTGGTAGAGCACAATGGGCCTGCGCTTTTTTGCGTAAGGGATCCTGCGAGTGGGGCCATCTGTGCTGTAGACGGGGTTCATCACCACCTGGTCCGACAGCCCGAGGGCGTTCTGGGCCATTCCGGGGCAGGGGCCGTATTTGAAACCGTCCCTTTCGGCATAGGCCTGCAGCACTTCTTCGGCGCTGGCGGAAAGCTTCCCCATCCCCCAATGGCTTTCAGTGGGGGAGCAATAAAGTCCTCGATTCATCCTCATAAGCACCTCCGACGCCACCAGGCGCTGGAGGGCCTTGGACACGGCTTTCTCCGTGCCACAGTCGAAAAAGTCTGACGGGAAGTACACCTTGCCTTCCCCTCCGGCCTTTACGATACGCTCGATTTTCTTTTCAACGCTGTCCATAAGATAGTCCGTTTTGTCGCAAATATAGGCTGAACTTGCGACAAAAACAAATATTTTTTCCCCTGTCTTCGGGAAAAGTGCCGGAGCGCTATTTTACAGAATTGATATCCACGTAGCCATTGAGAATGGCATACACGGTGAGGCCGGCGACGGTCTTGATGCCGGTCTTGCGGGTGATGTTCTTGCGGTGGGTGATGACGGTGTTGATGCTGATGTTGTGCCGGTCGGCTATCTCCTTGTTGAGGAGCCCCTGCGCCACGCTCACCAGAATCTCTATCTCCCTGTCGGACAGTTCGTCCCGCTCCTCGCCGCCGGCGGAGGCATCCTGCTTCTCCGTCCGGGTATGGCTGAGGGGGTTCTCTATCAGCCGCACCATCGGCACCAGGATGTTGTCTTCGATGGCGGTGTGGGAGTCGAGGTCGCTCTGGAGGGCGAAGATGTAGTTGAGGAGCCGCACGCGCAGACGGTCGTCGCAGGTAGCCGGTAAGCTCTTGAGTATCAGGCTCTTGAGGTCGGATAGTTTCTCCTCGATATTGGAATGGTTCTCCTCGAATCGGTCGATGCTGTAGTGAGGATCGCGCTTGCCGAGCAGCAGCTTCTGCACGTAGGGGATGACCTCTCCTTCCTCGTAGGCGAAGTGCTTCTCCAGCTCCGCCTTGTACTCCGCGAAAAACTGCCAGATCACCTTCTTCTGAGTGTCCGAGCAAGGCTTGATGAGGTCCTCGATTGTGGATGCCAGCAGCACCAGGGCGTTGCTCATGTAGTAGTCGTGGCTCTGGTGGAGGTAGCGGAGGATGTCGTCGATATGCCCGTCGCGCAGTATCTCCTCGGAGGGCTCATGGTCTTTGTGCGTATAGACGTTGCAGATGAGGAGGAAGGTGTCGGTATCCAGATGGTTCTTCTCGCAGATGTCCCGCACCGTCTTCTCCCCGAATCCCCCCTCTATCCCGAAGCGCGTGAGCACCGCCAGAAGATGGTAATTGACCTCAATGAGGTCAGCCATTTTCATGTTGCCGTGGAGTGGTTTCATGGGTACAAAGATAGCAAAAAACGTCCACAATAAAAAAATTTGAAATTTTAGTAAAAAATTATTGCAATTCAATAAAATTTTATAAATTTGCAGAAAACAACGAAGAAACAGGTTTTCTGCAAATTTTAATTTATATAGGTATATGATTACATGGTGGGCATCACTTAGCGTTTTGAGCAAGATCCTCTGGGGCATCACCCTCACCGCGACGCTCGTATTCATCATCCAGAGCATCCTTACCTTCTTAGGTGCGGATGTGGATGGAGCTACCGACTTCGACGTGGATCCTTCCGACATGGGCGGGGATCTTGACGGAGGCATCAATCTCTACACCTTCCGCAACTTCGTGAACTTTATCCTCGGTTTCGGATGGACGGCCATCCTGTTGAAGGACAGCGTGCATTCGAAGGCGGTCCTCATCATCATCTCGGCCCTCGTGGGTATAGCCCTGGTGGCTATCGTGATGTATCTTTTCAAACTCCTCGCGAGCATGCAGCAGAGCGGCAACATCGATGTTAACGAGGCTGCGGTAGGCTGCACCGGCAAGGTCTATCTCACCATCCCCGGTGAGCGCTCGGGCGAAGGCAAGGTGCAGATCACCATCGCCAACGCCGTGCGCGAGTACATCGCTCTCACCGATGGCGATACCATCAAGACCGGCACGCCCATCAAGGTCGTGGAGGTCATCAACGACAGCACTCTCCTGGTAGAAGAATTAAACTCTTTAATTGTATAACGATATGGAAATCTACGTAATCCTGATCATCGTCGCCGTCATCTTCATCACGATTTCGGCCATCCTGAAGCGCTACAAGCGCTGCCCTTCAGACAAGATCCTTGTCATCTACGGTAAGACCGGCCGCCACGGTTCCTCCAAGTGCGTGCACGGTGGCGCAGCATTCATCTGGCCCGTGTTCCAGAATTATGCATTCCTCGACCTGACCCCCATCAGTATCGAGTGCAACCTCACCAACGCCCTTTCGAAGCAGAACATCCGCGTGGACGTCCCCTGCCGCTTCACCGTGGGTATCAGCACCGAGCCTGAGAACATGACCAACGCTGCAGAGCGCTTGCTCGGGCTCACCACCAGCGCCATCCAGGGCATCGCCACCGATATCCTCTTCGGTCAGCTGCGTCTGGTCATCGCAACGATGGATATCGAGGAAATCAACGCCGACCGCGACAAGTTCCTTGCGAACGTTTCCACCAACGTGGAGGCTGAACTCCGCAAGATCGGCCTGAAGCTCATCAACGTGAACGTCACCGATATCCGGGACGAATCCGGCTACATCGAGGCCCTCGGTAAGGAGGCTGCCGCGAAGGCCATCAACGACGCAAAGAAGAGCGTGGCTGAGCAGAACCGTTACGGTGAAACCGGTAAGGCTATCGCCGATAAGGACACCCGTGTGAACGTGGCTGCCGCCGATGCGGACGCCGTGAAGGGTGAAAACAACGCGAAGATCGAGATCGCGAACTCCGACGCCCTGCGCCGCCAGAAGACCGCTGAGGCCACTAGAGTCGCAGTCGCCGCCGAAAAGGTGCAGGCCGCAAAGGCCCTCGAGGAGGCATACCAGAGCGAGCGTGACGCTGAGCTTGCACGTGCCGAGCGCGAAAAGGCAACCCAGCAGGCAAACGTGGTGGTCGCCGCCCAGATCGAGAAGGAGAAGGCCATCATCGATGCAGAGGCTGAAGCCGAGCAGATCCGCCGCAAGGCAAAGGGTGAGGCTGACGCCATCTATGCGAAGATGGATGCACAGGCCCGCGGTGTGTTCGAGATCCTGACCAAGCAGGCACAGGGTTTCAACCAGTTGGTCGGTGCCGCCGAGGGCGATGCCCAGAAGGCTGTAATGATGATGATCGCCGACAAGCTGCCTGAGCTCGTGAAGACCCAGGTCGAGGCTGTGAAGGGCATCAACATCGACAAGGTGACCGTTTGGGACGGTGGTTCTTCCGTGAACGGGAAGACCGCGACCGCAAACTTCGTCTCCGGTCTGATGGGAAGCGTGCCTCCGCTCAGCGACCTGTTCAAGATGGCAGGCATGGACCTGCCGGATTATCTTGGCAAGAAGGTTAATCCTGAAGATCAGCCTGCAGCAGAGGAGAAGTAGTTATGCCGATAATGATCAACATAGACGTGATGCTGGCCCGCCGGAAAATGAGTTCCGGCGAGCTGGCCACGCGGATCGGCATAACCCCATCCAATATGTCGATCCTCAAGACCGGCAAAGTTAAAGCTCTGCGCATCTCCACGCTGGAGGCCCTGTGCCGCGAGTTGGATTGCCAGCCTTCGGACATCCTGGAGTATACTCCTTGATTTTCAACCTTTTTGATAGTTTTTCAATCCGCCCTTTTGTATATTGGGGCGGATTGTTTATATTTGGGGCAGAGAAACATCAATTAATTCTTAATATGAAAAAATTATTTGTTTTAGCAGCTGCGGCCATTATGGTTCTGTTCGCAGGTTGCAACAAGGAAAATGGCGCTTCCGAAGAAGGGCAGTGGTTCTGCTACGAGAATGGCGGCCAGGCCACCAGGTTGTATCTTGAACTCAAGGGCGGTAAAGCCGACATGATCATCACCGCATGGGGTGTCCGTTACAAAGGGGACTATACCTACAATGATGGAACTGTCACAATCACTTACAAGAGCGGTGGCTGTTTGACCAGATATGTCGGTGGAGAGGAACCGGAGAAAGCCACTTCAATCAGCAATCTTTTCAATGATTGGCCCGGCCCCACCTCTGCAGACCATGTCATTTTCTCCAGTCCTATCAAGTTTGGGTTCGATGTGGATGGAGACAAGGCGTTGTTCAACTATGAAGACGCGAACGGATCTATAAGGTATGAAATGACCCGCAAAAAGTAGATTACTGCAGCTTGAATCCCGGGGACGTCCAGATTTCCTCCGAGATCAGGCATGCTTCAAGGTCAGGGCGCGAGAGTATGAACTCTTGCGCCTTTTCCGTTCCTATCACCATGCAGTAGGTGGCGTATGCATCCGCCTCTATCGCCGTGGGAGCTATGACTGTGGCACTCAGGAGCTTATGCTGCACCGGATATCCGGTTCGGGGGTCGATGGTGTGGGAGTATTTGACTCCGTCCTTGATGTAGAATTTACGGTAGTTGCCGGATGTGACGACGCCCTGCGGGCCGCCGTTGGATTCCCAGATGCCTTCCATTTTGGCCCCCGGGCTGTTGTTGCCGTCCTCCGGCTTGTCGATGCCCACGCGCCAGGGTTTTCCCGACGGGTTGAGGCCATCGCAGAAGATCTCGCCGATGTCGACCAGCATGTCTTTTATGCCGAGGCTGTAAAGGTACGCGGCCACCTTGTCGCAGCTGTAGCCTTGAGCTATGGCGTTGAAATTTAACTTCGGTTGTTGGTTTGTTCCCGTTTTAGGCTGTTTTTCGGAACAAACTGTAATTCCGCAATCGGCCAGAGTCTGGCGGACGAGTTCGTCGGATGGCAGCGAGTCGGTCTTGAAGCCAAAACCCCAGATATCGTAGAGCGGCCCCGCGGCGCAGTTCAGGGCGCCGCCGGTTTCCTCCTTGAATTTGTCCGCCGCCTGTTTAACTTCCAGGAACATCGGGCTGAGTTGGACAGGCTCCCCGGCATTGTAGCGGCTTAGCTGCGAGCGTTTGTTGTATCCCGAGAGGGTAGTGTCGATTTCTTCCAGGATGGCCTCGATGCCCTTCTGGATCTCGGCCGGCCGCGCCTTCACGCCCTTGATATTAGCCTTCACGCTCCACACGCCCCCCTGCGCGTAGCCCCCGAACTGCACGTAGTGGCTCTGGCTACAGGCCGAGAGCAGTAAGGATAAAAGTATGAGACGGATTCTCATAAGGATGAACTGTCGTAGGCGTTGTTGCAGGCGAGGGCGAGGTAGACGGATTCGACGGCGGTGAGGGCGGCGGTTTCGGTGCGGAGGCGGCTGGGGCCGAGGTGCACGGGTTCGAAACCGGCGCGGATCGCGGCCTGAACCTCGCCCTGTGAAAAATCGCCCTCCGGGCCGATCAGGATGGTGATTGCCGCGGTGGGATCAGCTGCCGTGAGTAGCGCATCGACTATCGAGCCGCGCGGCGAGACGTCGTCGGAGCAATATGCGATAAACTTCAAACCGTTTCCTGGCAGCCTTCCAAGATAGTCCAGCAGGTTTACTGCCGGCGCGATGACAGGCACCGCACCCTTCAAACTCTGCTTCGCCGCCGAAAGCGCAATCTTCTGCAGACGGTCCTCGCGCACCTTGCGCCTCTCCGAATGCTCGCCGATCACCGGAACTATCTCATCCACACCAAGTTCCGTCGCCTTCTCCACGAACCACTCATAGCGGTCCATGTTCTTCGTTGGGCACACGGCCATGCGCAGATAATAAGGATGTCCGCCCCATCCGGGCTCTTCCGAAACGATGGTGGCCACGGCGGCGCTGAGGGATGCATCTTTCAGGGTGCAGTGCAGGAGGGTGCCGTGCCCGTCGATGATGTTCAGGGAATCCCCGGCGATATGCCTCAGCACGCGCACGCAGTGGTAGGACTCCTCCGAATCCAGATAGGCGTAGCCGCCGCCGACTTTATATGCGTAGAACAGTTCCATTACGGACGAATTATTTCGACTTCTCCCCGGAGTCCGAGCTTGATTATCTGCGAAGCGCGGCCGGTGGATTCACGCTCGAGCGCGGCAGGCACCACATAATCGACGGCCTCCACTATCTCCGGACTGATCTCCACAAAGCACGAAGGGGTGGGCTCGCCGGAGATGTTTGCGGAGGTAGATACCAGCGGCCTGCGCAGTTTGCGTACCAGCTTGACACAGAATTCGTTAAGGGGGATGCGGATGCCCACGCTTCCATCTTCCGCCACCGCGTTCGGAGCCAGATACTGGGCACCCGGGTAGATGATGGTCATGGGGGCATCGTTCACCTCCACCAGGTCAATGGCGATAGGGGGGATTACCTTGATGTGCTTGGCAACCATGTCCAGGTCGCAGGCCAGGAGCACCAGCGACTTGGCCTCACTGCGACGCTTGATCTCGAACACGCGGGCCACTGCCGCCTCGTTGGTGGCATCGCATCCGATGCCCCAGACGGTATCAGTAGGATACAGAATCACGCCTCCGCGTTTCAAAACCTCAAGCGCTTCGGCCAGGGCGGTATCAATAATGGACATATGAATGATTGTTATTCTTCTTACGTTTGTACCACCACCAGATGAGCAGCCAGCCTATCAGGGCGCCGCCCAGATGCGCGAAATGCGCCACACCGGCCTGGGTCCCGGTGATGCCGGTGAAGAGTTCGATGCCAATGAAGATGATGGCCATCCATTTGGCGGAAAGGGTAACGGGAGGGAAGATCAGCGTCAGCCGGGCTTCCGGGAAGATCATTGCGAAAGCGATGATGACTCCATATATGCATCCGGATGCGCCCACGGTGGGAACATTCTGGATGGCGGTATCCAGGGCCTGCACGCCCAGCTGGGTGGCAGCTGCGGCAAAACCCGCCGCAAAATAGAGGATGGTGAATCTCTGCTTCCCGATTATCTGCTCCACCGCCTTGCCGAAGATGTAGAGGGAGTACATATTGAAGAATATGTGCCAGAATCCTCCGTGCATGAACATATAACTGAGCGGCTGCCAGAACTTGAACCACGGTGTAGTGGGGTAGAACAGCGAAAAGTTCTCATACATGAACTGCGGGTTCACCTTGGTGGCCAGATAAACTATCACATTGATGATTATCAGGTGCATGGTCATCGGCAGCTGCCGGCGGTTGTCATCTTGAACGTATGGCATTACTGGAATCTTTTTTCTAAATCGTCTGTGCTCATCACCGCGGTGATCTTCTTGCCGGTGGCGGTCAGCTCGGCATTCTCGCAGGCAAAGAGCGAATCTATAAGTTGCTGTGCCTCAAGGGCATTGCGGGGCGGCTCGGCGTTCACGCTGCCGAGGGTGGCGAACTTGGAGGCCAGGGCCGCGCGCACCACCTCGGGCACGCCGGACGTCTCGTCCGAAAGGATCAGGAGAAGGTCCTGCACCATCTGCTGTACCTTGCCGGGCTCACAGGAATAGCCTTCTGGCACTCCGTTTACCACAACGGTGTCGGTGCCGAAGGGGCTGATGTCGAAGCCGACCGAGGCGAGCATGGCGGCGTTTTCGTCGAACAGGAGCCTTGCCGAGGCGCCCACCTGAACCTGTACGGGAAAGAGGGCGGTCTGGGTGACTGGAACGTTCTTCGAGAGGGCTTTGAGGCTGCGTTCGTATAGGATGCGTTCCCAGGCGCGGCGTATGTGGACCAGCAGAACGCCGGATGCGGACGGGGCGATGATGTATTTGCCCTTGACTATCAGTGCTTTGGCCTGCGCGGCCTGGTTCTGTTCGAACAGCGCCCCGTATCCAGCGCTTGCGGCCGGGTTGCGATAGGAGGGGATCCCTTCACCCGCTTCGCGGGTTCGGGATGACACTCCTGTCATTCCGAGCGAAGCGAAGGAATCTGGTGAAGCGAAGGAATCTGGCGAAGCGAAGGGATTGTAGTCCGGGTCCAACGGCGGCGCGGGCGCGGATGACGCCGGCCCACGATACTCGTCGAAGGCCGACCCCATCTGGGGCATCTCCACGCGGCCCTCCGTATCAAAATCCAAACCCTCGCCGAAGGCATTCTTGCCCAATGTTTCCTTAACGCAAGCGTAGATGGTCTGGAAGATGACCGCGTCCTCCTCGAACTTTACCTCGGCCTTGGTAGGGTGAATGTTCACGTCTACGGCCTCAGGGTCCACTTCCAGCCAGATGAAGTAGGATGGAGTGTAACCTTCGGGCAGATACTCCTCGTAGGCCTTCATCACGGCCTTGTGCATGTAGCTGCTGCGGAAATAACGGCCGTTCACGAAGAAGAACTGGTTGGCTACAGTCTTGCGGGCGGTGTCAGGACGGGCGAGGAAGCCGCGCACCCGCACCAGGGAAGTCTCGGCGGTAATATCCACAAGGTCCCCGGTCACGTTGGAGCCCAGCAGGTCCAGCACCCTGAATTTCAGGGACTTGGCCGGGCGCAGGCGGAAGATGTCCCGCCCGTTGGAATTCAGGGAGAACCCTGCCTCGGGGCAGGTGAGTGCCACTCGCGTGAACTCTTCCACTATATGCTTGAGCTCGATGTTGTCGCTCTTGAGGAACTTGCGGCGGGCGGGGGTGTTGTAGAACAGATTCCGCACCAGGAAGTTGCTGCCGGTGGGTGCGGCTACCGAGCTGGTCTTGACGGCGTTGGGGTCGGAAATTGTAACCTGGGTGCCGGTGTCATCCTGCACGCGGCGGGTCTTGAGGGTGACTTCCGCCACGGCAGCGATGCTGGCCAGGGCCTCTCCGCGGAAGCCGTAGCTGGTGATGTGCTGGAGGTCTTCCGCCTCCGCGATCTTGGAAGTGGCGTGCCTCTCGAAGCAGAGAACTGCGTCGGCCGGGCTCATGCCGGAGCCGTTGTCTATCACCTGGATGCTGGTGCGGCCGGCATCCTTCACAACCACGTCGATCTGGGTGGCGCCCGCGTCTATCGCATTCTCCATCAGTTCCTTGACTACGGATGCGGGCCGCTGCACCACCTCGCCGGCGGCTATCATGTTGGCAATGTTTGCCGGAAGTACCTTAAGTTTTCCCATTACAGCATCGAATAGAATTTGGCGATAAAGTACAGCACCGCGGCTATCAGCAACAGGGTCACTATGCCGATTATGGTCTGCACGCCCTTCATGCGGTTGCGGGTGTGCTGGTAGGCTCCGTCGCGGAACGCCCCGTGCAGATAGCTGCCGGGCACGTATTCGCCGTCTTTCTTGTCGGCATCCATGCTGCCGTCCACGGCCTTGAACCTGCGCATGCGTTCCTCTTTCTCCTTATCGTAATACATCGGTTTGTAGTCGAAGACCCGATGCTCGTTATCGCCAAAAAAGTTGAAAAATCCCATAGTCTACAAATTTAGTAATTTTCTTGTCATTCCGAGCGAAGCGAAGGAATCTCCCGAATTTATTGTATTTTTGCACTATGACAATACGAATCGGACAAGGATACGACGTTCATGCCATCGCGGATGGCCTGCCGATGTGGCTAGGCGGCATTCAGATCCCCTCGGACAAAGGCTTCGTGGCCCACTCGGACGGAGATGTGGCCATCCACGCGCTTTGTGATGCCCTGCTCGGGGCCGCTGCGCTTGGCGACATCGGCCTGCACTTCCCGGACAATTCTTCCGAATGGAAGGGCGCTGACAGCAAGAGGCTTCTCGCCCGGGTCATAAAAATGTTATCCGCAGATGGCTGGAAGGTCGGCAACGCCGACATCACCATCGCCCTTCAGGCCCCGAAACTCCGCCCTCATATCGATGCGATGCGCTCCGTGCTGGCGCCCATCCTCGGCGTAAACGTGGATGCAGTGAGTGTAAAGGCCACCACCACCGAGCGCCTCGGGTTTGTAGGCCGCGGGGAAGGATGTGAAGTATGGGCCGTTGTTACAATTCTTAAAGACTAAACTATGGAAAAAGCAATCGTTGTCGTTGATGAACTTTACGATTTTCTTACCGGCGGATCCCTTGCCTGCGGGCATTCCCTGGAAGCCGTAGCTGCCACAAAGGCCCTTCTTGAACGCAACAAAGGCAGAATACCCGTTCTTTTTATCTGTGATCACCATCCCGCAAACCATTGCTCGTTCGTTGAGCAGGGCGGCCCCTGGCCCCCTCACTGCGTGGCCGGAACGCGTGGCGGCGAGATCCACGACGACCTGAAGCCTTTCGTGACCGAAGAGCTTACTTTCAATAAAGGATGCAATCCTGCGGTTGAGCAGTATTCCGGATTCGAAGGCCGCAACGCCGCCGGCCAGAGCCTGGCGGAGGTGCTGCAGCTTCTTGGTACAGAGGTGGTTTACGTGGTAGGTATCGCAACCGAATATTGTGTCCGCAACACGGCTGAAGACCTCCTGAAAGCCGGTTTCAAAGTCACCGTTCTCGAGGACTGCCTCGGCTGGGTCGACGCCGAGGGGCATAAAAATACCCTCCCGGAACTATCCCGAGAGGGTGTCAGAATCAAATAAGTAAAATTACTTCTTGATCTCGTTCTTGATGGCCTCAGCACCAGCGTTGATGCCGGTCTTTGCCACGTCGACTGCTGCGTCCTTGACGGCGTCCTTGACTTCGTCCTGAGCGCTCTTTTCAGTAACAACTTCCTGAGCGGCGGGCTCTGCGGTGGCTTCCTTGGCCTTCTTGTTTCCGCATGCGGTGAAGCTCAGAAGAGCAACAACTGCGAGAATGACATAAATCTTCTTCATAAGGCAATAAACTTTATAAATTTAACCGGTTAAAACATTGTGGCTCAATGTCCACAATGCAAAATTAAAAAATATTCCCGTAAAGTGATTATTATTTTTTAAATTTGTAAAAAAGAAAACCGATGTTGATTATCTTGAAACTTCTGGGCTCTATAGCCCTCTTGATATATGGAATGAAGGTGATGAGTGAGGCCCTCCAGAAGATGGCGGGTCCCCAGCTGCGACACCTCCTTGGCGCAATGACCACCAACCGCTTCTCCGGTGTGGCCACCGGCGCCCTGGTGACGGTCGCCGTCCAGTCTTCCGCCGCAACTACCGTCATGACGGTATCCTTCGTGAATGCGGCCCTCCTCACCCTCTCCCAGGCCATCTCCATAATCATGGGCGCCAATATCGGTACCACCATGAGCGCCTGGATCATGTCTGCCGGTTTCTCCTTCAACATAGCCAACGTGGTCTGGCCGGTATTCCTGGTGGCCATCATCCTCATACAAACCGGCAAACACCGCTATGTGGGCGATTTCTTGTTCGGACTGAGTTTCCTGCTCTTCGCCCTGGGTATGCTGAAGGCCACGGGTGTGGAGATGGATCTCGCCAGCAAGCCGGCCGTCGTAAACTTCTTCGCCAGCTTCAAGACCAACTACGGCACTATCCTGCTGTTCCTCCTCATCGGTTCCGTACTGACAGCCCTCGTGCAGTCGTCCGCTGCGCTGATGGCCATCACGATGGTGCTCTGTTCTACCGGCGCCATTACCATCTTCCAGGGCATAGCCCTCGTTATGGGGGAGAACATCGGCACCACGGTGACCGCCAACCTCGCGGCCATGTCCGCCAATACTCAGGCCCGCCGGACGGCAATGGCGCACCTGCTCTTCAATGTGTTCGGCGTACTGTGGGTGCTGGCCCTGTTCTTCCCCTTCGTGCGCATGGTCTGTGGCATCGTGGGGATGGATCCGACCGCCGAAAGCCAGAGTCCGGTGCAGCTTTCTTTCGCCCTGGCGGCCTTCCATACAGCCTTCAACGTGGTGAACACCGCTGTCCTCATCTGGTTTATCCCCCAGATAGAGAAGCTTGTGTGCACCATCATCAAGCCCAAACAGACTGAGGAAGAAGAGGAATTCCGCCTGCAATTCATCCGCGGCGGTCTCATGAAGACCCCGGAAATCTCCGTGCTGCAGGCGCAGAAGGAGATAGTTGTGTTCGGAGAGAAGATGCAGCGCATGTTCGGCCAGGTGCAAGAGCTCTATGCCACTGTGGATGATCAGGCCTTCGACAAGCTCTTCGAGCGGATCCGGAAGGCCGAGGAGTTCAGCGACCGCATGGAAAACGAGATCGGCCGCTACATCGGGGAGGTGGGAGAAGCCCATCTGTCCGATGAAACCAAAGAGAAGAACCGCGCTATGATCCGCCAGATCAGCGAACTGGAATCCATAGGCGACAGTTGCTTCAACCTTGCCCGCATCATCCGCCGCAAGCGGGAGAACAAAATCGTCTTCACCGAGTGGCAGGAGGGTGGATTACAGAAGATATTCACCCTTGTAGATGAGGCGCTTACGCGGATGAACACCCTGCTGGCAGGCCGTAAGGAAGACTACGACATCTCTCTTTCAGAAGATGTTGAACGCCGCATCAACGCTTGCCGCAATATGCTCAAACAGCAGAATGTGGAGAATCTGGATAACCATGTGTATGGTTACGATAACGGAACTGTGTTCTCCGACCTGGTGGCTGAGTACGAAAAGACGGGAGACTATATCATTAATGTGGTCGAGGCCCGCCTGGGAGCCGTGCGCAACGGAATCCGCTTCCGTGGAATACAGATAGACACCGATGCCCGGGAGATTTCGGTGGATGGCGAACCGGTTACCTTCGCGAAGACCGAATATGAGCTGCTGAAGCTGTTCCTGGAGAATCGCGGCCGCGTGTTCTCATGCCAGGAACTGCTGGATGCCGTCTGGCCCAACGACGTGATAGTCACCAACCAAACGGTCGATGTCACCGTAGCCCGCATCCGTCGCAAGATCGGCCTTTACTCAGCCAATCTCCAGACACATGCCGACTCCGGGTATTCCTTCCAGGATTAACTATATAATACCCTTTAATAGTTGTCATGAAACGTTTATTCACAAATCTTTCTCTTTGTATTATTATTCTTTGCGGATGTGACCAAATACCGATAGGAGAAAACTTGGTTGCGACTATTGATAGCTCTCATGTTACTTGCATATCTGCTGTTATTACTGGGGTTATTGATGGATTAGATGATCCAACAAATAATGAGGCAGGTATCATATTATCCACGGAGAAAGATGTCCCGGTTGTTAGTTCGAAGTTTATTAAGGCGGAAACTATTAAGCAAACAGGCTCATTTGAAATACAATTATCGAATCTAGAGCCTTCAACTTCCTATTATTGTCGATTATATACCAATATCGATAACAAGGTATGGACCAGCGAAGTATATACATTTGAAACTCGGTCTTTAGATACCATGCTTAAGACAATGCCTGCTGACTCTGTTCATTTTTTTGATGCCAGGTTAAATGGCTATATCAATATGCAGGATATTCCTTACAGTGGGATTGTCACTGGTTTTTTGATGGGTGTCGTTAGAAATAATCTCGAAACAAAGATTAATTGTAGTAATAGCGAGAAACTGACAGTAAAACTCAACAATCTACAGGCAAGTACTCAATACTACTATTGCGCTTTCCTCAATATTGATGGGGATATGTATTTGGGCGACACATTGTCTTTTTCTACAAGTGTTGCCCAGGATTTTATCCAAACTCTGGAAGCGACGCACATTACTTGTTTAAGTGCAGCTTTGGATGCCGAACTTAATGTTGAAGGCGTTGAATATGACTCGATCGAATATGGTATTATGTTTGGCGAAACCGCGACCCCAGAATCAAAATACAGCACTCCATTCAAGGCTACAGGTCTTAAGCCAAATACTGACTATTATTATCAAGCTTATGTTATTTTCAACAATAGTCAAGAGTATTTGGGGGGCTTGAAATCATTTAAAACAAGACAACCTTGGATTAACGATGTAAATATCTCAGTTGAACCAACAAAAACAGGAATAAGCATCAATAGAGAAAAAATTGAAGAAATCAATTACACAATTAACGCGATTATTTTGAGAGCCGAATCGGCGAATGTGTTGGATCTGCCAGCCAAAGATATTGTTTGGGATCAGTATGAGAAGAAACAGTTTTATCTAAAACAAATATATGTTGACTTACCGATAGGTGAAACTGTTTATGGTATATGCCTGGAAGATAACTATGGTAATCGCACTGATACGCTAAAATATAAGATCCGTACTGATTACATGTGCTGTAAATTGGACCCGACACTTTTTAAAAATGCCGCTCTTGCCGATGACACGATGACATCAAATAGTAAGAATTATCCAATAGAAGCTTTATGGGATGGTTCTGGCTTGTCTTCTGTACCTCACTTTTTTGCAAGTAAGCAAGGACAAGTCCCCGGGTGGTTGACTATTGACCTTGGTCAGGTTGTTGCATTGTCTAGCATACATACTCTTCCACGAATAGGTTATATGGCCTATGGGGGAGGGAATCCCAGGTTATTTGAATTTTGGGGCAGTATGAACCCTAGTGGTTTACAGAACGCAGACAATGAGCATCAATTCGATGATAGTTGGTTCTGCTTGGGGAAATTCGAACAACAAAAACCTTCCGGATATGCGCCCGATGGTTCGGTTGGTGTGATAACGGCTGAAGATATACAAGTTTACAATTCGGGGAACGATTTCAGATTTGATCCAAAATCTTATCCTAGATGTTACGACGAACTACGCTATCTTCGAGTGGTCATAACAGACACGTTCGCTTCTTATGGTACAAACAATTATTCGGGTGTTGTGTATTTCGGAGAGATTACACCTTATATAGCGATTGATCATAATTAGTGCGGAGTTGGTATATTGAGAACAAACCAACTTGTGCTAGAGCACGGAGGTGATGCTGTCGTAATATTTTCTGGAAACCGGGATTCCTTCTTCGTCGCCGGTGCCAAGATCTGCAAAATAGTATCCACCCTCACTTCGGCGTATCAGCTTGATGTGTGCGGGATTCACTATGTAACTGCGGTGCGTCCGCACAAAGCCGGCGGTTTCGCACAGAGGCTCAACACTCTTCATGGTGTTGCGGATCTGGCATTTCTTTTTAATGCCGTTTTCTTCGTAGTTGACGATTATATAGTTTTCGCTGGCCTCAATGTATAGCACCGAGGATGCTGAAGTGATAAAGCGAAGCTGATGCCGGAGGTCGTAGAACTTAAGCCTGTCCCCGCTTTCGGCAGGAGCGCCGCTTTGGGCATCGTTGAGGCAATATGCAAGGGTAAGGATAAGATAGGGATAGATGAACAGCGACCCCAGCATGGCTATGCAGCGGCCGAAATATGCAAAGAAACTGCCGTCCTCCCCATGCCCCATCAAAACCAGATACAAGGCGGTAAAAGCAGATGCAAGCACCGTTTCGCCGACGCACCACAGGGAAAACCACCCCATGTTCATGTTGAGATGTTTTCGCAACAGCCAGAGCAGCAGTCTGCTGAATAACATGACTACCAGGATTATGGCCGCGGTAATGGAAATGTTCAGTGTGAACAGATGCTCGCCCCCGGCGCAGAGCATTTCGTGCATGCGCGTGGGCTCATACCATAGGATGCTCAGCAGATAGAATGCCGGCAGCACCAGAGCATAAACGAAAACGGGCATGAACTTGACAAATGCTTTTGGATATCCTCTCATTCTGGTCACAAATTTCGTTGTGACAAAGATAAGCATATTTTATTTTCGTCACAAGAATCGGGCATATTGTCACTATTTGGGGATTTTAATCACAAAATCGATACACCGGTGTACAATGCTTTTGGGCTTGCGTTCAAGGGCTTACCTTTGCGGTACAAAAAGCATGAACGATATGATGCCTCCAACCTGGACAAGGCTCGATAATGCCTCCCTCATATATCCGGCCTGCCGCACAAAACGGTATGCCACTACTTTCAGGATGTCTGTCGCCCTGAACGAAGACATTTCAAAAGATATACTCGGCCAGGCTCTTGAGAAGACCGCCACCCGTTTCCCCAGTTTCTGCTACGGGCTGGACAAGGGATTTTTCTGGTGGATACTCCGACGCCTGGAGAACAAACCAGTGCTCAGCTCCGCCGGTGGTATGGAGCTTTTTGACTTCCGCAAAAACGGAGGTTTCCTTTTTAAAGTGTCTGCCCAGGGCAACGAAATAGTCCTCGATGTGTTCCACGTCCTGACTGATGGCTATGGGGCGATGACCTTCCTGCTCAGCCTTACTGCAGAATATCTTCGCATGCGTTACGGGGCGCAGATCCCGTCGTCGGGATGGATACTGGATCCGGAACAGGACCCCAGCTATTCTGAAATGGAGGACAGTTTCGACCACTTCTCTGGCATAAAGGGGGAACTCGACAAAGAAACCCGGGCCTATCATCTTAAGGGAACCATCGGCAGGCACGACGTCCATGACGGAGTACGTGTTTCCATCCCCATAGACCAGATCCGGCAGAAGACAAAGGAAATGGGCTGTACGGTAACGGAGTTCATCACCGCAACGATGCTCAAGTCCCTTCAGGAAGTGAGGCGCGCGAAGGATCCGGACTCAAAGCTGACATCCATGAAGATCGAGGTCCCTGTTAACCTGAGACCCATCTTCGGGAGTGTTACGCTTCGTAATTTCTCTTCGTACGTGCACCTTGGGATCGATGTCCGCGACGGAGACCTTTCATTCGGCGACATACTGGAAGAGGTGAAACGTCAGAAACAGATCTTTGCACAGCCGGGCCGACTTACAACCCGGGTCGCCGGCAATGTCGCGCTCGAAGACAATCCCGCCATCAGGCGTATCCCACTCTTCATCAAAAAGCCTGTAATCAATTATATCAAAACCCATAAGGGCGACCTGTATTGCTCTCAAACCATGTCCAACATCGGCGTTATCGACCTTCCGGAAGAAATGAGACACTATGTAAAAGATGTCGATTTTATACTCGGACGTCCCAAGATCCGCCCGGGAGCGGTGGGATGCGTGAGTTATGAAGGGCGTCTTAACCTAAACTTTGCACGCCGTATTGTAGAGGCTGACTTCGAGGACCGTTTTGTCGCCTCGATGCATGAGCTAGGAATTGATGTCAGTGTGCGCTCCTACCGGATATGTTCAAATACTCCAAAGAGCCGGATGATTCCGCAGGTCGCCCCAAGATGGGCCAGGATGCATTTGCTTCGCAGACTGTTGCTTATTTGACGATGTACTTCTTGCCGGCATTCCATGCGCCGCCTACGACTTCGCCGATGGCGCGGTAGCACATGCCGGCCGCGTCGAATACTATGGGCTGCAGTTTGGCAAGATCCACTTTTCCATCCGTGAGGATGCTTTCATCCGCACTCATATTCACAACCTCTCCCACGAGGATGCCGTCTTTCCAACTCACTACCTTGCACTCGAGGGTGAGGGGATACTCATTGATGATGGGTGCGTCCACGTTGGGGCTGGGGGTGACGGTGAATCCCACTTTTGCCACCTTATCCGGCACGTTGTTGCCGCTCACTATGCCGAGGTAGTCCGATTCGGCCACGGTGCGGATGTCTGCGAACGACACGGTGAAGGCGCCGGTAAGTTCCAGATTTTCAGTGGTTTTGTGCTTGGACAACGACACCACGATCTGGTTGTGGTCGTACTGCCCGGCCCAGGCGGCCATCATCACGTCCGGGGTGTGGTCCTTGTCCCAGGTTGCAATCATTACGCAAGGCTGGGGCGTTGTCATAAGAGCGTGGCTCGCGCCGAAATTCTTGCGCCCGGCCACCTCCTGAAGGGTTTCTTTGCTGTTCATATCGCTATTATTCTGATTATTTGTACTTTTGCAAGCGGCCAGCAGCGCAATCGCTACCGCGGCCGTAAAGATGGTTAGTTGTTTCATATCAGCAAATATACGAATAAAAGGAAAACACCGCCCTGTCGGGTGTTTTTTAACAGCACCCGTCGAAGTTTTCCCGCAAAACCTCTACAGGTCGGCCATTTTTTGCCCTACCCGTCGAGGAAAACCCGCAAAATCTCTACGGGTCAGCCATATTTTGGGAATAGTGGCCGAATGCCGTTACCATTATCCGAAAAGCAGAATATAACCTTGATAATCCCCACCCCATATAAAAGAAAAACCGCCTCGCAGGGCAGTTCGGGAATATATATTGTATTGACGAATGTTTCATGCGTTCTGCAGAACGCCGGCGGAGGGCGTGTCCGAAGGCTTGACCTGAGGACATACTAGCCCGGGAGCCGCGGGGTACTTTAGGGGCAGCGCCCCTAAAAAAAGCTACCAAAGCTGGCAGCTTTGGTAGCGGGAGTGGGTCACGATCCCACGACCTCCGGATTATGAATCCGACGCTCTAACCAGCTGAGCTACCCCGCCAAGGTAATAAAAAATCAGCTCGCGCTGATTTTGTTGAGATGGAAGGATTCGAACCCTCACTGACAGAGCCAGAATCTGTAGTGCTACCATTACACCACATCTCAATAGGTGTCCGCTTCGCAAAGCGGACTGCAAAGGTACAATTCTTTTGCTAAATTGCAAAAATATTATCGAGAAATTTTCTCGCGCAGCGCTTCCCAGCTGTAATAAGGCCCCTGCACGGGCTCCAAATCCATCAGCCGCACCTCGTTCTCGTTCAGAAGGAGCTTCACCAGCACTGGCTTATCCGCCTTTCGGGAACGGTAGAAAACAATCTGCAGGTTGCCGGCGAACGGTGCCACCAGCGTGGAAATGTAGTGCTGGCGGGCACCCTCCACATCATATCGCTCCGCAGCGCCAACCACACCTAGATAGCTGCACAGGGCCATCAGCGGATAGTCGTGCCCGAAGCGGAGGTCTGCGGCCACATCTCCCGTGGCGACGGCCTCATCCGCCTGGCGGACCACCAGGTCTACCAAAGGCTTCGTGCGGGCCATGCGGTTGTCGCCGAAGGGCACGGAGTTGCACTGCCCGAGGTACATCGACACGTTATTGTATTCAGCCCAGTAGTACACTGCATCGAAGGGCAGGAAGCGGAACATGTTGAAATCGAAGTCGAAGGAGCGGCAGATGCGCCCGACTCCGAAGATGTCCCTCGCCAGATATCTGGGCACCGGCACGAACTGCTTTGCGGTGGTAGTGTCGGTGAACAGCAGGCTCATCATCCCGGAATAATCCACCGGCATGGAGTGCCGCAGGGAGTCGGTGATGTGGTGGCGGGCCGCCCTGTCCTCGGGAGCGGAGTCGTTGCTGATCTCCTTCTGGATCTCCTCTCCGCAGTCCATCACTATGCTGAGGCGGTAGTCCAGCTCGCTCAGCTGGTTGGTGAACGCGGCCATGCTCACGAGGCAGCGGGGCACGGTGCTGCTGAGCACGCGCACGTTCTTGCTGCCGCGGCGGAACACCCGGCGGAAGTTCTTGTACATGCGGTTGGCGATGGCCCGGTGCTCCCTCTGCCCGCGCACGGTGAGGCGCCCGTCCATCTTGTTTGTGGCCTCTTTCACCAGGGTGACCTCGTTCAGGAGGGAATCCCCGCTAGCGGTGAGGATGCCCGCCTCCTTGGCTGCGCCGAGGGTGGAGATTATGTTCTTGTACTTGTCCTGGTCCCAGCCGGAACGCGAGCCGTGGCGGCCGTAGTGGCTGATATAGAAGGGTTTATAGCCGTGGGGCGCCTTGGTCTGTGGCCCGGGCTGCACAGCCATCTCGTAGGGGCAGGCGTTGAGGTTTGCAATCCACGGCTTCTCCGAAATCATCTTCGCGAACTCGGGGTTCGGGTACTTGCTGAAGTCCTGAGCTCCGGCGGTGAACAGAGCCGAGCAGAGCAGTATTACTACTATCGATAATCTTCTCATATTCTAGAAGTTAAAAGCGATGCCCACACCGGAGTTGGTTCCTCCGAAAATAATCTCTTTCTCAACCCTTTCGGTGGCGTTGTTGTAGCCCTCGCAGGTGGTTTTCATCTTCTTGTCCGCCTTCACGCGGATGGGGATGCCGAAAGCCATCAATCCGGCTCCTACGGCTGCGGAAGCCATTCCCCCGGCCGCAAAGTAACCGGCCGGTTTCATCACTTCGTTCATATCCGCCTGGCCCACCGTCAGCACGGCCACCAGCGCTCCAACCACCACATATCCCAGGGCGACCACCTCGGCTGCCGCACCCACACCCACGAACACCGATCCGCCGATGGTGAGGCCGTTGCCGAGACGCCTCTGTTTGGCAAAACCTGCCCAGTCTTTGTTGTAATCGATGCCGTCGATATCCGAAAGCAGCAGGGCCTGCTGCTCAGGAGCCAGCACTATGCCGTCCAGTTTAATCTTTGTGCCCTTGCGGTGCGCACCTATCATTTCGGCCGCCTTGATGGAATCCTTCTGGGCTCTGCGCTCCTCTTTCCTGGCGCCGGGCTCGGCGAATGCCGACAGGCAGGCCAGCAGAAGAAGGGATAAAACGAACAATTTCCTCATGACAATATGGGTTTGCATTACGGCAAATATACGAAAAATAACTATCTTCGCAGAACTAATAGCCTTATCAAATGAAAACTCAGCAGGAACTCGCAGCCATCGCATGCAAATTCGCCATCAAGGGTAATATCAAAGAGGTAAAGCCCCTCGGCAACGGACTCATCAACGATACTTTTAAGGTTTCCGCGGACGGGCCGGAAGACTATGTGCTCCAGCGCATCAACAACGCCATCTTCCAGGACGTGGAACTCCTCCAGCACAACATCGAGGCGGTCACCCGCCACATCCGCGCCAAGCTGGAGGCCGCCGGCGAGGCCGATCTCGACCGCAAGGTGCTCCGCTTCGTGTCCCTGAAGGATTCCCCCAAGACCTACTGGACCGACGGCGAAACCTACTGGCGCATCTCTGTGTTCATCCCGGATGCCCTCACCTTCGAGGCCGTCACCCCCGAATATTCCTACTACGCCGGCAAGGCATTCGGCCGCTTTGAGGCCCAGCTCGCAGACATCCCGGACACCCTCGGCGAGACCATCCCCGACTTCCACAACATGGAACTGCGCGCACGCCAGCTTCGCGAGGCGGTTGCCGCCGACAAGGCCGGGCGGATGGCGGATCCCGAGGTCAAGGCCCTGGTAGAGGAGATACATAAATATGAGGAGGAGATGACGAAGGCCGAGCGCCTGTTCCGCGAGGGTAAACTCCCCAAGCGCATCTGCCACTGCGACACCAAGGTCAACAATATGATGTTCGACAAGGATGGCAACGTGCTCTGCGTCATCGACCTGGACACCGTCATGCCCAGTTTCGTCTTCTCAGACTTCGGCGATTTCCTGCGCACGGCCGCCAATTTCGTGGCGGAAGATGATCCCGACACCGCCAAGGTGGGATTCAACATGGAGATATTCAAGGCCTTCAGCAAGGGCTACATCGAGTCCGCCAAGGTCTTCCTGACCCCGCTGGAACGGGAGATGCTGCCGTTCGCGGCCTGCCTCTTCCCCTACATGCAGTGCGTCCGCTTCTTCGCAGACTACATCAACGGGGACACCTACTACAAGATCAAGTATCCCACGCACAACATGGACCGCACCCGCAACCAGTGGGCGCTGTTCAAGAGTGCACTTGCGAAGGTGCCGGAGATGAAGGCCTGGATAGAATCCCTATAGGTTTTCGTAGAGGACACAGGCAAAGCAGATGGGGCCCTGGTGCTTTAGCATCAGGGTCACTTTGCCTTCGGGGGCTTTGTAAACGGTGCGGTAGGTGCAGTTGTTCTTGATGAGGCTGACCAGCTTGCCGGAGCTCTCCTCGAAGGGGCCGTCCTTGAACTCTTCCACCTCTTCCACCGGCTTGCCGTACTGCTTGGTGAGCATTGCCTTGAGCCCGGAGTAGTCGTTTTCCAGCTTCACCCACGAGAGCCTCGGAGGGATTTCCGCGCGGATGGCGCAGACGGTGCTGTCCGCTCCGGGGATGATGTTCACCTCCACGTCGGAGTAGCCGGCGAACTTGCCTATGACGAGCGGCACGCCGTCGTTGGTTTCTTCGTACTTGAAGCCCTTCTTCGCGAGGGCGGCGACCATTTCGTCTGCCGTGCCCTTGATCTCTACCTTATTGAAAGACAGGGGTTTCTGCGCGTTCGCGCCGGGGATCAGAAGCATTGCGGCCAGTGCCGCGAGGAGGATGCGTTTCATATCAGTTTTCGTTTGCTAATTCGAGGATGAGGTTGTCGAGCACGGGTGCGAGTTCCGATTGCTTGCCGACGAAATTGTTTACCATTATGCTGAAGGCGATTGTCTTGCGGGTGTCGCCGTCGGAGGGGAGGATGTATCCGCTGAAGCAACGCACTCCGTTCATGCTGCCGCTCTTCATGTAGATGCGGTTCTTCACCGCCGCCGGGGCCTTGGGAAGACGGGTCTGGAGGGTGCCGTCCTTGCGGCCGGGGCGGGGCAGGGAGCCCAGGTAATCTTTATAGACGCCGGTTTTGGCCATGCCGGTGAGCAGGCGCACGAGGAATTCGGGGGAGACGTAGTTCTTACGCGAGAGGCCGCTTCCATCCGCGAAGCGCATCCCGGCGCTGGGGCCTGCCAGGCCGATGGGGGAGAGGGCCCTGTGGAGGGCCGCTGTGGCGGTGTCGTAGTCGTCGCTGCCGTTGTTCGCCTTGCCGATGGCTTTCAGCAGTGTCTCCGCGCAGAAGTTGTCGGACTGGTGGTTGGCGATGGTGGCGATGTGGTTGAGGCTAGCTGACTGCGCGATGCCCAGTGTCGTTAGCGAATCCACGGTGTTCTCACCCGCCCCGCCGGTTACTACGATGCCGTTAGCAACCAGCCAGCGGCGGAAATGCGTCGCGGCGGCGAGAGGGCCATCGGGAATACTGTCCCCCATCTTGCCGCGCCAGGTCAGCCCCGCCGGCACCACCCCGTCCTTGCTGCGCTCATCCTCCGTACTCCAGTCCGTGTGCCTGCGCTCGCCGCTGAAGTAGCTGCCGTCGCCCACGATATCTCCCTCTATCCGTCGTATACCCTTGTCTTCCAGCACCTTGCGCCATTTACCGAAGGGGATGTCCTCCTTGGGGAGATAGGTGAAAAGGTTGCCGATCAGCGGGTCGCCGCCGCCGATTACGTAGAGGTTGCCGAAGAGGGTGGTGTCCCGGATTTCGCCGTCGGTGGCGAGCTGTGTCTTGAACGTGTAGCCCCGGCCGAGTTTGAGGTAGGCCCCGGCCGTGGTGATGAGTTTCATGTTGCTGGCGGGTACCATGCAGCGGCCCTGGTTGAGCTGCGCGAGGGTGTCGCCCTTGAAATTGACCGCCAGGATGCCCCAGACGCTATGTTCGAGTTTGCCGCCCTTCGCGTCGAGTTGCGCGACTGTCTTTTGCACGTTCGTCGGGAGCGTGGCGGCGAGGAGCAATATGGCGGCGATCAGTTTCATCGAATACAAATATAATAAATTGCTGATTTTTCCCTACCTTTGTTACATGACGATAAACAAGAAATTACTAGGAACGCTCACCCTGGCACTCGCATTGTGCGCAGGCCTTGTGGCATGCTTCGGTCAGACAAAGAAGGTTGCCGCCGATGACGGCACCCAGTGGGCGGTGGTAAACGTGAGCGATGCGTTCATGAGGGCGGAACCGCGATATGGAAGCGAATGCGTGAGCCAGACGCGGATGGGCACGCTGGTGCAGGTGCTGGAGCGGAAGGGCTACTGGGCGCGGATCAAGACTCCCGAGCCTTACGAAGGATGGGTGAACGAACTGGCGCTGGCGCCGACCCGCGAGCTCAGTCCGAAGGAGCAGAAAGAGACCAAGCTCTATGGCGCTACGCTGAAGCCCATGACCCGCAAGGAGGCGGAAAAATACCTGAAAGCGCCCAAATACATCTGCATTCAGAATATCCCAGAGCAGAATCTGCTGATGGGCAATATGGTGAAGACGGACACGCCGGCGCAGGGGATGGTGGACTTCCGGAAATGGGCGGAGGCAGAGGCCGCGGAGGCGGACGAAACCAAGATAGACCAGATCATAGCCCTCGCCAAAACCTATCTTGGCTGCCCCTACATGTGGGCGGGGATGTCCCCGGGGCATTTCGACTGCAGCGGCCTCACGGGATTCTGCTACTTCATGAACGGCATCCTGCTGCCGCGTGACGCCTCGCAGCAGGTGAAGTGCGGCATCGAAATCCCCGTAGACCAGATGCAGAAGGGCGACCTGGTGTTCTTTGGAGATACTTCCGTGGGCCACGTGGCCATCTGCATCGGCAATCGCAAGATCATCCACGCATCCCAGCTGGTGCGCATCAATTCCCTGGTGCCCGGCGAAAAGGACTACTACGGCCGCAACATCCTCCATGTCCGCCGCATCATCGGCCACCTCGGCGAGGGTGAAATAAAGGCCGTCCCCATCAAAGACAGCCCCATGTATTTTAATTCAAATTAATTCACTATCTTTGCACCGAATTAATTCAAACCAGTATGAATCTCAGAGACATTAAAAAGGACATCGACTACGTTCTCAGCGCCTTTATCGAAGACTGCACCGTTTGTGCTGCAGTGAACCCCAAGTCCGACGACAAGGTCATCGCCGACCTTATGGAGGATGCAATTGACCTCTACAACGAACTCCGCGACAAAGTGACCGTCAAGGTCGAGGGTTCCAAGAAGGCTTATTTCAACAATCTCCGCAAGGAGATCCTGGAGCGCACCGACGCCCTCTATACCAAGCTGAGCGAAGCTGTTTCCAAGAAGGCCGAGGCCAAGGCTGAAGCCAAGGAGGAAAAGAAGCCCGCTGCCAAGAAGGCTCCTGCAAAGAAGGCGGAACCCAAGGCTGAGGAGGCCCCCAAGGCAGAGAAGAAGCCCGCAGCAAAGAAAGCCGCTCCCAAGGCGGAGAAGCCTGCTGCAGAGAAGAAACCTGCCGCCAAGAAGGCTCCTGCAAAGAAAGCAGCCCCCAAGGCAGAATAGGCACAGCTTGTAAGCACTGGAAGCGTCGGAGGAGTCCGGCGCTTTTTTTTTGACGCAGAATTGCTTACCTTTGTAAGCTATGACATTACGGACACTGGCACTTTCAGCAGCCTGCGCACTCCTCTGCGGCTGCAACATAATAAACTCCCTCGTGCACGACGACCAGGTGGTCGCCAGGGTGGGCGGCGAGCGCCTCTATCTCTCCGAACTCAGGAGCTACATCCCCGCCGGCACGTCCCCGGAAGATTCCACCGCCATCGCCCTCCAGTACATCAACTCCTGGGCAACCGAGCACCTCTACCTCAAAACTGCGGAGGCCCGCCTCTCCAAAGAAGAGAAGAACGTGGACAAGGAGCTGGAGGCCTACCGCCGTTCGCTCCTGCGCTACCGCTACGAGCAGCGTTACATCAACGACCGCCTCGACACCCTCATCACCCAGCAGCAGCTGGAAGAGTACTACAAGGCGCACGCCGCCTCCCTGGAACTCGCACGTCCCATCCTGAAAGTGCGCTTCGTGGATATCATGACGGATTCCCCGAACTACGACGAGATCCTCGCCAAGCTCCCCTCCGAGGGCGGTCAGGCCCTCAAGGATCTGGACTCCCTCACCTACGTGTCCGCCCCCCGCTACTTCGACAGTTCGGACCGCTGGATGGATGCCGCCGTGCTCGCCCGCGAGTTCGGAACAGACTGGTCTACAATGATTTCCAAGCTTAAAGACAGATATATCATCTTCAATTACGAAGACCGCGGAGAGACCCGCGCGGCCTACGTCTTTTCCATACAGAGCAAGGGGCAGGCGCCCATGGAATACTGCGAAAGTTCCATACGGGACAACATCCTCAGCGAAAGAAAACGCGAACTGCTGAAGAATTTGGAACAAGACTTGCTAAAGAACGCGCAGGACAAGAAAGATTTCATCATCTACAAGAATGAAAATTAAACACACAATAGCAGCTATCGCCGTCCTCCTCTGCATGATTCCTGCGGGAGCACAGCGCTACAAGACCATCGATAAGAGCATCGCCGTGGTCGGCAATGAACTCATCACCGTATCCGATCTCGAAAACGAAATCCAGATGATGCGCGCCCAGGGGCAGGGAGTATCCGACAGGGCCACCCGCTGCCGCCTTCTGGAGAACATGATGCAGAGCAAGCTTTTCCTCATGCAGGCGCGTCTGGACTCCCTGACCGTCAACCAGGACATGGTGGAAGCAAGCCTCAATGAGCAGATGGCGCGCGTGCGCACCGCCCTAGGAGGCGACGAACAGACAGAGGCATACTTCGGCAAGAGCCTCTACCAGCTCCGCAAGGACTGGAAGCAGCAGTTCCAGGATAACAGCCTCATACAGCAGGAGCAGGGCGAGATCGCCAAGAGCATCCCGGAGATCACTCCGTGGGACGTGAAGCAGTATCTCGACACCGCCGACGTGGACAAACTCCCCGTCATCCCCATCAAATACAAGATGAGCCAGATATGCCTGTACCCGGATAGGGAGAAGGCCAAGATGGAGTGCAAACAGAGGCTGCTGGCGCTCCGCGAGCGCATCATGAACGGAGAGAAGTTCTCCACCCTGGCGCGCCTCTACTCCGAGGACCCGGGCAGTTCCCGCAAGGGCGGCGAGCTCGGAATGGCCTCCCGGGACATCTTCTGGCCCGCCTTCTCGGATGCGGCCATGTCGCTGAAGCCCGGCTCCATCTCTCAGATAGTGGAGACGCCGGACGGCTTCCACATCATCCAGGTGATTGAAAAGAAAGGCGATATGTTCAACGCCCGCCACATCCTGCTCAAGCCCAAGTACACCGAGGAGGATCAGGAGAAGGCTTTCAAGATGCTGGACTCCCTCAAGACCGTGATCGAGAAGGGCGAGACCAAGTTCGAGACCATCGCATTCTATCGCTCCGAAGACCCTGCCACCCGCACCAACGGAGGCCAGATGGCCGATCCAAATACCGGCAGCGCCTACTTCGAGATAGATCAGATCAAGCCTGAAGACTATGCCGCTGTGAAGGACCTGCAGCCCGGAGAGATTTCCGAGCCCATCGCCTCCCGCGACAATGAAGGCCGCGACGGCAACCTGGTCTACAAGATCATCAGGCTCGACAAGATCGTTCCTTCGCACACCGCGACCTTCGAGAACGACTACACCGAGCTGCTGAACGTTGTGCAGAACAGCAAGCAGATGGAGGCTATCGATCAGTTCATCGACAAGAAGATAGCGGAGACATACATCATAATCGATCCTATTTTCGGGGATTGCGACTTCTCCCGCGAAGGATGGAAGGCAAAGGTCAGAAAATAATCGCCCTAGCCCTCGCACTTCTGGTGTGCACCGGCGTCTCTGCCCAGAAAAAGTCTGAGCAGAAAGACAGCCTGGTGCGCCTTATCAAAGCCAAGTCCCTGGAACTCATGGAGAAAGACGGCACCAATTACCGTAAGACCATTGACGCCACCTTCTTCCATAACAACACCTATTTCATCTGCGATACGGCCCTTTGGAATGTGGATACCCGCATCATCAATGCATGGGGCAACGTGCGAGTGGTGCAGGAAGGTACCATCCTCACTTCGGACAAGATGGATTACCTCATCGACCAGGATCTTATCCAGGCCCGTGGTACGCTGGTCCAGCTGGAAGACAAGGAACACAACACCCTACGCACCCACTATCTTGACTACAACACAAAAGACTCCCTGGCGTACTTCTCCAAAGGAGCTTCGATGAAGGACAAGGACGGCCAGATAATCGAGAGTTCGGACGGATCATACGATGCCAAGCTCGGGTATTTCAAGTTCCAGAACAACGTGAACATGTTCACGGATTCCGTGTTCATCCGCAGCAGCCGCATCAACTACGAATCTAAGGTCAGCCGCGCGATATTCCCGAACAGGATAGATTTCTGGAAGGAAGACAATATGCTCTCGGCCGACAGCGGCTGGTACGAGCGACTGGAGGAGACCTTCTTCTTCAATGGGGCGGTGCATGCGATGAGCAAGGAGCAGGAGGCCTGGTGCGACTCTCTCTACTACTATCGCACCCCCAACAACGTGCTGATGCAGGGCCATGTGCAGGTGCAGGATACCACCAGAAACGCCTTCGCCCTGTCCAATGAGCTTTTCTACGAGGATTCCATCCGTCAGGTGACCCTGCGCCGTGAAGCCGCGGTGGCCCTGCGGACGGAAGACAAGATAACCGGCGAGGACGGCCGCCAGCGCACCAAGATCGACACTATCTATATCGGTGGAGACCGGCTGGTCTACTACACGGTGCGCAAGTGCGATATCCCGGAAGGCGTGGAGGCGTCTGCCAAGTCGCGCCTGGAAGAGATATTCAGCGATCCTGTGTCTGAATACCGGGCGAAGGCCAAAAAGGCTGCCGAGGAGGCGGCCCGGAAGGCCAAGGAGGAGAATGCGGAGAGTAATCCGCTTCTTGCCGGCCGCGGCGGCAAAGGCTCCGGCGGCAAGAGTCCTGGTGGAAAGGAGGAAGCCGTGGTAGAACCCCCTGTCATTCCGCGCGAAGTGCAGGAACCTGCTGAACCGGAAGAACCCCAGGAACCTTTGAGCCCTGCCGACAGCATTGCGAAAGCGGCGGTGGACAGCATTGCCAGGGCGCGTGCGGATTCCATCCACATAGCTGACTCCCTGGCCGCCATCCCGCCTCCGGACACGTCACGCGTGGGCTTTGCGATGGCCGTGAGTGGCGTCAAGATCTACCGCAAGGACATACAGGTGGCGTGCGACTCCATGCGTTTCAACGAGCTGGACAGCATCGCCCGCTTCTACATCGATCCCATAGTCTGGAACGACGGCAACCGCCAGTACACCGCCGACAGCATAGGCGTGCTGGTGACATCCGCCGGCATCGACCGGGCCAGCCTCATGTCCAACGCCTTCATCATAACGCAGGAAACCCCCACGCTCTTCGACCAGATACGGGCCACGGAGGTGATGGCCTATTTCGATACCACCGCCGCTCTCCGGCGTTTCGATGCGCTCGGAGGGGCGAATGCCATCTTCTACCTGAAGGAGAAGGAGGACTACGGCACCGTGAACAAGGTGGATTCCAAGATGCTTTCGGCCTATTTCCAGAATGGGGAGTTGCAGACCATACTCTACTTCGACGCGCCCAAGAACGACGCCTATCCGCTGGCGCAGTTTAAGGAGGAGGAGCGGAAGATGAAGGGGTTCAACTGGCAGCCGGACCTGCAGCCGAAGGGTAAGGAGGACATTACGGACCTTACCGTCCGGATATCCGAACGGAAGACATACGATGCGCGGCCGAAAGCTACTTTCAAGCAGACGGATATCTATTTCCCGGGCTACATGAAGAAGGTCTACGCCGCCCTCGCCGCCGCTAAGAACAAACCGAAGAACGTAGTCCGGAACGAGGAACTCCCTGTCATTCCGAACGAAGTGAAGGAATCCCCCGACACCCCTGTCATCCCGAGCGAAGCGAAGGAGCCTTCCGATTCTCTGTCGGCACGCGATTCCGTGTTTGTGCGGGATTCGTTGGCCATCCGGGACACCCTGGGGGTGAAGGACACCCTCGCCCTTCGGGATTCCCTGGGCGTGCAGAACGATTCCATCGCACCGCCTGCGCCGCGGGTGCCGAGCAAGTATGAGATCCGTCGCCAGCAGCAGAAGGCCAAGCAGGCGGCCCGCGATTCCGTGTATCAGGCCAGGATGGCCGCCCGTGATGCCCGCTGGGCTGTGGCGGATTCCATTGATGCGGCGAAGGCCGCTGTGAAGGAGCAGAAGAAGCTGGAAAAGAAGGCCGCCCGCGAAGAGAAGGCGCGTCAGAAGTACCTGAGGCAGCAGGAGATAGACCAGCGGAAGTTGGAACGCTACGTGGAGCGCTATCGCAAGAAGTACGAGCGCCAGAAGGAACGCGAAGCCCGCCGTGAGGCCAAACAACGTGCCAAGAAGCCGGCGAAAGAACCGACTACCACCGTAATTGACGGGGTAGAGTATACAGATAAACCAATTTACGATACAGATGGAAAAGATCCTGGACAGATTCCTGAGGTACATTCAAGTGGACACCCAGAGCAACGAGGAATCGGAGAGCCAGCCCTCCTCGAAAAAACAGTTGAACCTGCTTCGTCTCCTGACGAAGGAACTGAATGACCTTGGCGTAGAGGCTACCCTCGACGAATACGGCTACGTTATGGGCCGCATCCCCTCCAATGTGGAGAAGGATGTGCCCGCAGTGGGCTTCATCGCCCATGTGGACACGGCTCCGGATGCCTCCGGCGAGAATGTAAAAGCCCAGATAATAAAGGATTACGACGGCTCGGACATCCCCCTCAAGGGCGTGCCGGGACTGGCGCTCAAGACATCTGAATTCCCCGAACTCCTGGCCCATAAGGGCGAAACCATCATCACCACCGACGGCACCACCCTCCTGGGAGCGGACGACAAGGCCGGCGTTGCCGAGATAATGGACGCGGTGCAGTACATCATGGCCCATCCTGAATTCAAGCACGGCCCCATCCGCATAGGCTTCACGCCCGACGAGGAGATAGGCCGCGGAGTGGTGAAGTTCGACGTGGCGAAGTTCGATGCCACATACGCCTACACCATGGACGGCGGCGAGGTTGGCGAACTGGAGTTCGAGAACTTCAATGCCGCATCCGCCAAGATTCATATCCAGGGCTGCAACGTGCACCCCGGCTACGCCAAAGGCAAGATGCGCAATGCCATCTTGATAGCCCAGGAGCTGAATTCCCTGCTGCCGGCGGACCAGCGCCCCGAGCACACGCAGGACTACGAGGGCTTCTTCCATCTGATTTCCATCAAGGGAAGTGTCGAGGAGGCGGACATCGCTTATATCATCCGCGACCACTCACGGGAGCTCTTCGAGAAGAAGAAAGCGGTGATGCAGGAGTGTGTGGACTTCATCAACTCCCGTTACGGCGCCGGCACGGCCACTCTGGTGCTGAAAGACCAGTACTACAACATGCGTGAGCAGGTGGAACCCCACTATCAGATAATCGAGATCGCGATGAAGGCTATCGCCGATGCGGGCGTCACTCCCAAGGTGCAACCCATACGCGGCGGCACCGACGGCGCGAACCTCTCGTTCCGCGGCCTCCCTTGCCCCAACATCTTTGCCGGCGGCCTGAACTTCCACGGCAAGTTCGAGTGGGTGCCGCTGGAAAGTATGGAAAAAGCCTCGCAGGTGATTCTCAACATCCTGCAAGGCTTCCTGTCTACTTCTTCAAACTAGCCCTGATCATATAAACCACCAGCAGCAGGAAGGGGATGATGGCGATGGCTTCCGCGCCGGAGGCCAGATGCCCGGCGGCGTTGTTCCATCCGCTCAGGAACCAATCCACACCTGCGAATTTGAGAATCGCCGAAACTACCCCCATCAGCGCGCCGCCGGCGATGAAGCCGGAGGCGATCAGCGTGCCCTTTTCCTGGCGCGCGGAATTCACAGCCTCGTCCTTGCTGCGGCTGCTCACATACCAGCTGATCGCACCGCCCACCAGCAGGGGCAGGTTGAGGTCCAGCGGGATGAACATTCCCAGGCAGAAGGCCAGGGCGGGCACTTTGAATACGGTGAGGAGGATGGCGATCGCGGCGCCGATGCCGTAGAGCAGCCAGGGCGCGCTTCCACCGTTCATCATCGGCTGAATCACAGCCGCCATCGCATTCGCCTGCGGGGCCACCAGGGCGCCTTCACCCACGAATCCGTAGGTCTTGTTCAGCACCAGCATCACTCCGCCCACGGTCGCGGCGGCCACCAGCGTGCCGAGGAACTTCCAGCTCTCCTGCTTGGCAGGGGTGGTGCCGAGATTGTATCCTATCTTGAGGTCGGTGATGAAGCCGCCTGCCATGCTGAGGGCCGTGCAGACCACTCCGCCTATCACCATGGCCGCCACCATTCCGGCGTTGCCCTTCAGGCCAACCGCCACCAGCACCAACGCGGTGATTATCAGGGTCATGATGGTCATTCCGCTGACCGGGTTGCTACCCACGATGGCGATGGCGTTGGCCGCCACGGTGGTGAACAGGAAGGAGATGACAGCCACTATCAGCAGGCCTACCAGTGCCTGCCAGACGTTATCTACCACTCCGCCGAAGGCGAAGAATGCGAACACGGCCAGCAGCGCCAGCACTATCCCTGTCACCACGGTCTTCATCTTGATATCCCTGTCGGATTCCTCCGGCTTGGCCGCGCCCGCGCTCTTCTTGGAGAACTCGCTGACTGCCAGGCCCATAGCGCTCTTGATGACACCGGCGTTGCGGATGATTCCGATGATGCCGGCGGTGGCGATGCCGCCTATACCTATATGTCGCGCGTACGTGCGGAAGATCTCATCCGCGCTCATCTGCCCAATGGTCTGGGCGATGCCGCTGCCCATGAAATCCAGCACCTGGCCGCCCCAGAAGAGGTTGAAGCCAGGGATGATGATCAGCCACACCAGCAGGCTGCCGAGGCAGATGATGAGGCTGTATTTGAATCCGATGATGTAGCCGAGGCCGAGCACAGCCGCCCCGGTGTTGAGCTTGAGCACCACCTTGGCCTTGTCTGCGACCACGTGTCCTACGCGCAAGAATGCGGTGGAGATGGTCTCGCCCCACGCGCCGAAGGTGGCGATGGCGAAGTCGTACAGACCTCCTATCAGGCCGGCCACGGCCAGGGTTTTCGCGCCCTTGCCGCCGCTCTCGCCGCTCGCCAGCACCTGCGTGGTCGCAGTCGCCTCCGGGAAGGGATACTGCCCGTCCATCTCCTTCACGAAGTACTTGCGGAAGGGGATGAGGAAGAGGATGCCGAGCACGCCGCCCAGCAGGCTGCTGAGGAACATGTGCGTGAAGCTCACGTCGAGGCCCAGTATGTAGATGGCCGGGAGGGTGAAGATCGCTCCCGCGACGATGACGCCGCTGCAGGCCCCGATGCTCTGGATGATGACGTTCTCGCCCAGCGAATCCTTGCGCCCGAGAGCACCCGAGATGCCTACGGCGAGGATTGCTATGGGGATGGCCGCCTCGAACACCTGGCCCACCTTGAGGCCCAGATATGCCGCTGCCGCGGAAAAGAGAATGGTCATGATGAGTCCCAGCGTGACGGAGTACGGGGTCACCTGCGGTGAATTAGGGTTGATCTTTTTGCTCATAGTGGTGCGAAAATACAAATAATCTGTTGAAAAAAGGTTATCTTTGTGGATATCGCCGAAATTAAAACTGCAGTTATTATGAAGAAAAGCATTAAAACTACTTATGTACCACCATCAGTGGATGTTGTTTCATGTGATTTTGCACACTCAGTGCTAACCGGCTCCGTAGAAGTCCCGAATGCCCTTATCGAGGACGCCGAAGAAGTGGAATGGATTGTTTCTTAAAATGCGACATGCGATGAAAAAGATTATGATTTTCGCCGCTTTTGCCGCGGCCCTTATCCTTTCTTCCTGCGCCAAGGAAGAGTCCAAGATCGATGTTTCCGGCGAAACCTGCACGGTATACTTTACTACCAGTTCCAACACGACTAAAACCGTTTTCGGAGAAAAAAACGCTAATAAGTATCCCGTCCTCTGGCAGGATGGAGATAAAGTTTGCCCTTCTCTCAACTATTCAGATCCCGTTGGTGCGGAATTTATCTCCGTGACTCCCGTCAACGGTGGGACAGGCGCACGCTTTAGCGGAACATTTGCCACAGCGGCAACTTATCAGTTTTTCTTCGTGAGCCCTGCCGCTGCTTTCAAGACACGCAGCGAAACTAATAAATATGTAGGAGTGGAGATTACTTCCGGGCAGACTCCAACTGCGACATCTCCTGACCCTGCCGCCCAGGTCTTGTTTGCTGATACCGGAGAACTCACCGAGATTCCGAATCCCGTCAATTTGACTTTCGAGCATCTATCCGCTTATCTGCACCTTACATTCACCAATGTCAATCTCGGCGGCGCTACGGTTCAGGCCGTCAATATCACCAACGAAGCCAGTCCCATTGCCGGCCGTTTCCGCTATTATCTGGAAACCGGTAATTTTGAAGCTTACGCTCCTGTCAATACCATTGCCATTACCACTTCTTCTTTGAGTGATGTCTGGTGCGCACTGGCCCCGGTCGATCTTTCCAGCGGCAAGTTGACAATCACGGTTTCAACAGACCAAGGCACATTCACAAAGGATGTCAATATGCCCGCAAGTGCAAACCTTACCCGTGGTAAGATAGCAAAGTTCACCGTAGATATGGAAGGCGTGCCCATCGTTACCCCTGTGGTATATACGGCTGTCACATCCACCAGCCAGCTTAATGTTGGCGACAAGGTGATAATTGCAGCTGCCGGTGTTGACCAGGCTTATGCGCTTGGGTCCACACAGAACTCCAACAACCGTGCAGCTGCCGGAGTCTCCAAGACGGCGGATGAATTGACTGACCCGACGGGTGCTGTCGAAATACTCCAACTGGAAGACGGCATAATCCCAGGCCATTATGCCTTCAGGACCACCGTAGGTACTGATAGTGCCGACGGATATCTTTATGCAGGAAATCCCGCATCCTCCGGAACTAATATATTGCAGACTAAAGCCACTGTTGATAATAGCGCAAGTTGGGCGATTTCCATAGGAAACGTCACGGTAGACGCGACCACTTGGGAGAACGCTGCAATTATGTTTGCAGACATCCCGTCAACAGGAAGAGGTTTGATTCGTTTCAATGCGAGTAGTAAATTGTTCACCGCTTATGGTGCAGGCACTACCCAGCAGGCTGTCAAGCTATATCGTCTCGACAAACCGGCGAGTCCCCATTTCAAGGCAGCACTGCCTGATGGTAAAGATTATATTACTTACAAAGAGCAGGAAGTGCAGGTTTACGTGTTCGGCAATGTTGACTGGACGGCATCAGTAACAGGAGAAGGTGCATCCTTGAATAAAACATCCGGCACCGGCAATACTGTTTTAACCCTTACAGTTCCTCAAAACAATGATACGGCGAACACCAAGGCCTACACTGTAACAGTTTCAACAACCGCCGAGGTTGCTACCAAGTCTTATACTCTGAATATCACCCAGGCCAAGGGTGGGTTAGCGTATTATTTCTTCCTGGCATCCGCGGGCAATAACTTAGGCTCAAATGGCGCATATGCCGGCAATTGTGATATCTTGATTAATGGTGTTACATGGAACGTTACCGGCGTTAGTAACTCTGGTTCTTATGCCGGATGGCGCCTTGGAGGTAAGAGCCTTTCCGCGGTTAACCGCGTTATTTATTCAAAGACGGCGATTCCTGAAAATATTTCCAAGGTTGTGGTTTCGCATTCCAGAATGAATATTACCATAAACTCCTTCACTTTGACCGTGCATAGTACCGCTGATGATGCAGCAAACGGAACCAATCCTATTGCTACGCTTACTTCTACACCTATAGCGGGGACGCAGGAAGCACCCAAGACCTGCACATTCCAGAAAGAAAATGCCACTTCGTGGGCCGGATGTTTCTACAGGCTTGCATACAATGTGACCGAAACTGATGGTTCCAACAAATACCTTGAATTCCGCGGAGTTGAACTCTGGGAATATTAACCAGATCAACCGTAGAAGGTCAATCTAACATAAAGCCGCGACAGGTCTCCTGCCGCGGCTTTAGCTTCCTTAAAAGGATGCCTTTTAGTTCATTCTTCGCGGGCGTAGTTCTTTTCGGCGATTATGTCCAGTTCGTTTCTCATGACTATTTCGTATTCAGATAATAAAAAGAGTCTTCTGGGGCGTCCCCGTCGCATAGACCGGAGGCGATGAACATCCCAGTAAAACTCAAATCCTCATCGATTTGTGGCCAATGGATACCAGAGAAAGACAGAAAGAAATCATTCCTTTGTTGAGGAGTTGCATTCTTAAGCCTTGGCCAAGAATCGAAAGAATAACTGGCAGTCAATCCATCTTCTGTGCGAGCATAAACCCGCACATCGTCAGTCCATACTTTGGTAATCCTTTTGTCGGTATCTTTCATTTCATATATTATCCGTCGGCATACAAAGGTATATTATTTTTGGCCATAAGAAAAACCTAATGGTCTGCCTAAACTTAAATAGTATATGTTTGCCGCGTAAAAACAAAAAAAAATCAAAAATAAGTTTGCAGGTTTCGAAAAAGTGTGTATCTTTGCAGCCCGTTTGAGAAAACGGCACAGTTCATTGACAATATTGAAAGACACAAAGAGGTAAAGAAAAGAAAAAGAGATTAAGTCTGAGAGTAGAAATTCGAGTTTTTTCGAGTTGCTAGAGGTAAGACTACAATTTCATAGAAAACTAAGTATTCACGAGAAAGAGAACAAGAGCGAACGGAGGATGCCTAGGCTTCCGATACCGAAGAAGGACGTGGTAAGCTGCGAAAAGGCGCGGGGATCCGCAAACAGGAATTGATCCGCGCATGTCCGAATGGGGGAACCCGGCAGGCTGAAGGCCTGTCACCACGAGCGATCGTGGTGGGTACGTGGGGAACTGAAACATCTTAGTACCCATAGGAAAAGAAAGAAACATCGATTCCCGGAGTAGTGGCGATCGAAACGGGAAGAGCCTAAACCGGTGCGTTTACGGACGTGCCGGGGTTGTAGGAGCATTCAAAGCGGACGATACCGAACCAGAAGCAGATGGAAATATGCGCCGTAGAGGGTGAAAGCCCCGTACGGGTAAGGGGGTCGTTCAGGGAGTGCCACCTGAGTAGGGCGGGACACGTGGAATCCTGTCTGAATCTGCGGCGACCACGCCGCAAGGCTAAATATGATCGGAAGACCGATAGTGGACCAGTACCGTGAGGGAAAGGTGGGAAGCACCCCGAACAGGGGAGTGAAATAGAACCTGAAACCGTTCGTTTACAAGCGGTCGGAGCCCGAAAGGGCGACGGCGTGCCTTTTGCATAATGAGCCTACGAGTTGTATCCTG
>JAFRSW010000004.1 GCA_017427385.1 Bacteroidales bacterium | reverse complement strand
GATCAAACTCTTCTTTGTATATTCTTATTTTACTAAGCTTGATTCCCGACGCTCTTTATAACAATTTCGTAAAGAAATTGACGCTCTCGATCTATTTTTTGTTCTCGGTACTTGCTTGTACTTGTTCTTCCAATATTTTCAAGGAACTAAATCCGTTTAGAAAATCCTTTTTCCGAAACGGGCTGCAAAGATACGAACTTTTCCCATACCTCCAAACTTTTTTTGCATTTTTTTTGCTATTTTCGTGAGCTATGAACAATAACGGGGTTTCACTGTGGAGCATCTTCGCCGTCTTTGCCAAGATAGGCGCCTTCACCATAGGCGGAGGCTATGCAATGATTCCCCTGATCGAGGCCGAAATGCGCCGTAAGGACTGGATCTCCGAAGAGGACATGCCGGACATAATCGTGCTCGCGCAGAGCGCCCCCGGCATCCTGGCCGTGAACATGGCCATCTACTCCGGATACCGCCTCAGGGGTATCAGAGGGGCCATTGCCGCCAGCCTGGGTGCGGTCCTGCCGTCCTTCGTCATCATCCTCCTCATAGCCATGCTCTTCGCCGGCATCAAGGATAACCCAACGATGCAGAAGATCTTCCGCGGCATACGGCCGGTGGCGGTGGGGCTCATCCTCGTGCCGGCCATCAACCTGGCCAGGAAGGGCTGCCGCAAGTGGTGGGCCTGGCTGATCCTGCTGGCCTCGCTGGTGGCCGTGGCAGTGCTGAAGATCTCTCCCGTATATATTATATTGGTAACCATCGTCGTGGCGGTGGCCATCAGCTTCGCGAAGGAGGCGCGCACGCAGCGATGATCTACCTTCAGCTGTTCGCCACCTTCTTCGTGATCGGGCTCTTCACCTTCGGAGGCGGGGCCGCGATGCTGTCGCTGATACAGACGCAGGTGGTCACCAAGTTCGGATGGCTTACCGAAGCGCAGTTCACGGATATCGTGGCCATCTCGCAGTGCACCCCCGGGCCCATCGGAGTGAACTGCGCAACCTATACCGGCTACGAAGTGGCCGGGGTGGCCGGATCCGCACTCGCGACCTTCGCGCTCGTGCTGCCGTCGTTCATCATCTTCTACGGAATCATCACACTCTACAATAAATACCACACCACTTCCCTATTCAGCGACGTGATGACGGGTCTGCGCCCCGCTGTAGCCGGCCTTATAGGTGCCGCAGCGCTGATACTCATGTTCCATGTGAGCACGACCGGAATCAGCGTAATCACCGAAAACTTCGGCGACTGGACGGCGTGGGTGATCCTCGGCGCGAGCTTCGTCGCCTCGTTCTTCTTCAAAGTCAACCCCATCCTGCTGATAGTGGCAGGAGGCATAACAGGATTATTAATCTATTGAATATGAAAAAATTAGCCATCATCGCAATCAGCCTACTCCTGGGCCTCGGCCTGGAAGCGAAAAAGACGGATCTCGTGCTCAACATCATCCCCGAACCCCAGAGCGTCAGCTTCGGCAAGGGCGAATTCAAGGTGAAGGGCGCCAACTTCAACTATGATTCCTTCCTCACCAAACCGACGGTGGAAGCCATCGCCAAACTGGCGGACGACATATACATCTGCACCGGCAAGGTGAACAGCCTGGCGGCGGCGACCGGAGTCAACTATGGCACCCCCATCGAGTCGCTGAAGGGCATTTTCTTCCTGAAGGATCCCACCCTCGCACCCGAAGAATACAAGATAGAGGTGGGCACGCATGCGATGAAGGTGACAGCATCCGACACAAACGGCTTCCTCTACGCCATCGCCACCTTCCGCCAGATGCTGCCGGTAGATGTTTACGCTGCCAGGCAGATTAAGGACAAACTTCCCATCCCCTGCTGCACAATCCAAGACAAGCCCCGCTTCAGCTACCGCGGGCTCGAGCTCGACTGCGCGAGGCATTTCTACAGCGTGGACCAGGTCAAGCGCCTGCTGGACGTGATGGCCATGTACAAGCTCAACCGCTTCCACTGGCATCTGACCGAAGACCAGGGCTGGCGCCTGGAGATAAAGAAGTATCCCCTGCTGACCGAGATCGGCGCGTTCCGCAGCGGCACCCAGCAGACCTACGAGCGAGGCAAAAACGACGGCAAGCGCTACGGCGGATACTACACCCAGGAGCAGGTGAAAGAGATAGTGGAGTATGCAGGCAAGCTCGGTATAATCGTCATCCCCGAACTCGACCTTCCCGGCCACATGCTGGCCGCAATGGCCTCCTACCCATGGCTCGGCTGCACCGGCGGCCCCTACCAGGTGTGGACGCGCTGGGGGGTCTCCGACCAGGTGCTCTGCGTGGGCAAGGAGAAGACCTTCGAGTTCCTCTTCGACGTGCTGGACGAGATCTGCGACCTCTTCCCGAGCGAGTACATCCACATCGGCGGGGACGAGTGCCCGAAGAAGGAGTGGGACAGGTGCCCGGCCTGCACGGCCAAGATGGATGAGCTGGGCCTGGTGTCCGACGATAAAGGCACCCGCGGGCAGAAACTGCAGAACTACGTGACCAAGCGCGTGCAGGACTACCTGGCTGCCAAGGGCCGCAAGATCATCGGCTGGGACGAGATCCTGGAAGGCGAGCTGGCCGAGGGCGCGACGGTTATGAGCTGGCGCGGCACCACCGGTGGCATCAAGGCCGCAGGCCTGGGTTTCGACGTGATCATGTCTCCCACGACCTACTGCTACCTCGACTACAAGCAGGGCACAACCGAGAAGGATGAACTGGCCGGAGCCGGATATCCCAAGAAGGGCAAGGTGTACGATGCAAAGAACCTCTATAGCTACGAACCCCTGGATGGCTTCGACGATGCCTCCGCAGCACACATACTCGGTGTGCAGGGCAACGTCTGGACCGAATACATCCGCAACGAAGACCAGCTGTACTTCATGGTGATTCCACGCCTGCAGGCTCTCAGCGAAGTGCAGTGGACGATTCCTGCTAACCGCAACTACGACAATCTGGTGCGCAAGATGCAGGCCTATCATTTCAAGGTAATGGATGCCTTCGGGTATAACTACCGGCCGTTGTAACAATACTGATAATCAATGGCCAAACCGACCCACAATTACTACGACATCCTTCACGTCAGTCCTAATGCCACTCAGGATGAAATCCGGCATGCATTCAACAAAATGTCGCATGCCTTCCATCCCGACCATCACGCGACCGAAGGGGAGGAAAACCGGGAGGAATTCGAGAAGCAGTTCCGTCTTGTCAAGGAAGCGTATGACTGTCTGAGAGATCCGGAAAAAGGGTATGAAAGGGAGGAGCCCAGCTACGACACCGGCGAGAAACAGGCCGATGCGCAGCCCGAAGAATACGCCCCTCTGGAGAGGAGGAAACCCCGCAAAGAAATCCTCATAGCGGTAATAGTCGGTGTGGCCCTGACCATCGGCGCGCTGATGGTATACCTCATCGCAGACTGGCACAAGAACGCTTTCCTGGAGACCGTTCCTATCGATACGGCCCTTCAAGAGCATCTCCCCGGCATATATACCGTAACCTGCGAGGGCATGCCGCAACAAACCGGCGAGATAGCCGTCGCCCCGGACGGATATACCCTAACCATCCGCAGCAGCTACGCTCCGAAGGATTATTCCTTTACCCTGGGCTCCGATGGAGCTTTGACAAGCGACGGGTGGGTGTCAGCTTCGGCTGTCTACCGCCCCTCGGTCGGTACCGTGACCATTACTATCAACCTATACGACGAAACGACATGCGTACTTTACAAATAAGAATCGCCGCGATCCTGGCGGCAGCCATAACCCTTCTTTCATGCACCAACGGAAAACCCGCCCTGGTGAAGCGTGAAGCACTCGAAGCTTCGGAACAGGAGAACGCCATGCTGCGCAGCTCCCTCCAGGAGGCGCAGGAGAACTTTGCCCGTCAGAACAAGGAACTCGGTTCCATCCTCGCAGGTCTCGCGGCCATCAGCCGGGAGACATCATCCATACAGCTCAACGTTGAGACGGGTGCGTCGCAGAGGACCCAGGCCGAGCAGGCCCAGAGAAACCTCGAATCCCTGAAGGCCCGCATCAACCGCCTCGAGAAAGAAGCGAACCAGGCACGCAAGGCCAACAAGGAACTCGCCCTCGCCGTATCGACCATAAAGGAACTCCGCACTACGGTAGCCAACCAGGAGAAGCAAATAACCAACCTCAAGGTCGAGATAGCCGCAAGAGAGCAGACCATCAAGACCCAAAAGGATACCATAACGCAGCAGGGCTCCCTCATCGCTGCGCAGGAACGCGCGCTTCGTAACGCCGTGAAGGACCTTGCCGAGCAGCTCTACCAGGCAGGAACCGAACTCGAAGAACTGGCAGACAGCGGTCTGCTGAATGTGTCCGGGAGACGCGACAAACTCAACGTCAGCGGCTACAGGAAGCAGATATACGGGAAGGCCCTGGCCTCCTACCGCAAGGCTGCGGCCCAGGGGCACGAGGGTGCCAAGGGCAGGATTGCTACTGTTGAAGAGAAACTTTCCAGTTACGGGCTCAGCCTGTAACTAGAACGCCCTCCGATGTGAATCGGGGGGCGTTCGCAATTCTAACCTAAAATTTAACCTATGAAAAAACTATTCGGTTAAATTCAATTGCCAATATCGTGCCAAATGTGTGCGGGCACGAAAAAATTATTCGGCTTTAATCTTAACAATCTTAACCTGGGCGAGAGGACGGTCGCGGGGATCGGTTTCCACGGCCGCGATCTTATCGATAACATCCAATCCCTCAATGGTTTCACCGAACACCGTGTAGGCACCATCCAGCTGCGCGCAGGTCTGCTCGTTCTGCACGATATAGAACTGTGAGCCGGAGGATTCCTTCATGGGATTGGCCGCATCTCCGCGGCGGGCAGCTGCAAGAGCACCCTTCCTATGGTGATGCTCAGGCAGAATCTCCGCAGGAATCGTATAACCGGGGCCTCCCGTTCCGAACTTGGCGGCGTTCGCCGGATCCTTCGTCAAAGGGTCTCCACCCTGGATCATAAAGCCGTTGATCACGCGGTGGAACAGCAATCCGTCGTAGAAGCCGGAAAGCGCCAGCTTTGCGAAATTGGCTTTATGCAAAGGCGTATCTTTATACAATTTGATCTTGATCGTGCCGTAGTTGGTCACAATGTCGAAGACGGGCTCTTCGGCCAGGTCGGACAGTTTCTTTTCCACTTTGATAGAGTCTTGTTTAACTTGTTCCGCTTCAGCGGCAGCCTGCTCTTCGGCAGCTGCCTCAGCTTTTTTCTTGTTACCGCAGGCGGCTGCGATCAGCAGGACCACAGCGGCGCATAGGGCATATACTATATACTTTTTCATTCTATTACCTGTTGTTTACGGCGCCAGTTGAGTACCGGCAGCATGAAGGAAATAATGGCGGCTCCGAGCCAGAACCAGCTCACATAGGTATAGTCGTGAACCATGACTCCGTTTGCGCCTTCCACGATGTGTCCGTCCAGCAGCAGACCGGTGATCACGTTCTGCAGACCAGCTGCGGCGTAGGATGCCATACCCACGATACCAAGGGCGGCACCGGTTGCCTGACGGGGAACGAGATCCACCGCCATGAGGCCTCCGAGGAAGCTGATCAGTACGCCGATGGCTACGCCGAACAGCACCATCGCCAGCACGTTGATCCACTTGGAAGCACCTCCGAACAGGAACAGCGCCAGCGCGATAGCCTCGATTATACCGGCCACGAATGCAGGATACTTACGGTCGCCCTTGAACACGGCATCGGACAGCCATCCGGAAACCACCGTACCTATGATGCCGAAGATAGGATTGATGCCGATGATGGTGGCAGCGCCGGCCAGGTCGTAGCCCTTGGCCTCCTGCAGGAAGATGGTGCCCCACTCGTTGATGGCGTAGCGGCTCATGTACATGAAGGCGCTCGCGATTGCAAGGATCCACACGCCGGGGTTCTTGACCACGGCGGCCTGCATGCGCTTGGTCTGAGCACGCTTCTGCTCGGGCGTCATATCATCCTTCTGCTCCGCCTCACCGGCCAGTACCTCCACAGGAGGAAGTCCTTTTGCCTCGGTGGAATCGTGCAGGAAGAAGATGATGATGAGGATGCCCAGCACGCCTGCGAGGGCTGCGCCAAAAAAGCCCCACTTCCATCCGAGGTGGCCACCAGCATACCCACGAACACGAATGACAGGCCTTCTCCTATATTATGGGATGAGCTGAAGAAGCCGTAGTATGTGCCTCGTATGCGGAGCGGATACCAGCGCGAGAGCGCGATGATTGCAGGCGGGGCTCCCATGCTCTGGCTCCATCCGTTCACGGCCCAGCAGCAGGCGAACAGCACGAACAGGGCCGAGTTGGCGATGCCTCCCTTGAGGGCGGTAACGCCGAGGATGCCCATGGTGAAGTTCATGAGAACGGACACCACGAGGCCGGCGGCCATGAAACGCTTGATGTTGGAACTGTCGGCCAGGAAGCCGTTTATCAGTTTACCGATGGCATACGCCCAGTAGAGGCACGCGCCGATGATACCCAGCTGGGTGGCGTTGAGCAGGCCCGCATCAATGAGCGGCTGCTTCATCACGCCCATCGAGAGGCGGCATACATAATAAAGGGCATAGCCGAAGGTGCCGGCCATGAAAGCCTGGAAGCGCAGGCGCTTGTAGGTCTTATCGACCTTTTCTTCCGGCACTTTCACCGCCGCAGGACCACTGGCTTTGAAGAAATCAAAAAAACTCATAATTGGTTAATGTATAGTATGCAAATATATTAATTATCCATCAATTTCAGTAACACTTCTTCCATCACCTTAGTGCCGGCGACATTGGGATGCACGGCATCGCCGGCGTATTCCGGCCTGAGAGCACCATCTTCAGTCTTAAGGGCGGTATGATAATCTGCCAGAGGGATGCCGTTGGCCAGGGCATAGCTGCGGATGAGGGTGTTCAGGCTGTCAATTGCCGGACGGGGATCGCCCACCTGCTTGTACCAGCCTATCTCTTTAGCGGGCACAAGGGTGCACATAATGGGTTTGATGCCGTGAAGCTTTGCAAGTTCCACCATCGACACCAGGTTCTTGAAGATATTCTCCACCTTGATGATGCCGTTGTTGTGGGCGATGTCGTTGATGCCCGCCAGGATTGCCACATATTCGGGCTGCAACTCAATTACATCGGAGCGGAAGCGCACCAGCATCTCGCTGGTAGTCTGCCCGCTGATGCCTCGGCCTATGAATCCATGGTCCCGCAGCCACTGGTTATCGAATTTGGCCCAGTTCTGAGTGATGGAATCGCCGAACAGAACGGCTACCGGCCTGTTTTTCACTTTCTTGTTGTCTTCGGAATAACGGGAGAAATTCGCCCAGTCCTTCTCCCGGTTTTCGTTACGGGGCCGGCCGTTGATAATCACCTCGCTGATGTCCACGGTAACCTTTCTCTTGCCGGTATTGTAGGTCAGCCGCACGTATTTCACAGCTTTCAATTCGACGGTTCCGCCAACAGTAATTATCTGGAAATGAGTGCGCTCCGGATGCAGCCTGGGCTGCGGAACGCTCACCGGAGTATAGTTCTTACCATCGGAAGAAACCGAAAACTGCACGTCTTCCGGCATGCGGATGCGGCGCAGGTTATAGTCTGCGAACTCGGCGCCCAGGTAGCTAATGTTGTACTTTTCTCCCAGGTCTATATCAATCGTAACGCTCTTGCCGCGCACCTCGTTCCATACCTTCCTGTCGGCCACGTTCCATCCGCCAAGGCGACCGTCCACAAGGATGGATGCATCCCGGGAAGCGCCGTTGTCTATGCTGATGCCGGCCTTGGCTTTCTGGGTAATGCGGGGAATTTCCACGGCGGCCTCAGGACGGTCGCCGACCTCGGTCTCAAGGTTGAATAGGGTGTAGTCCCTGTCTTTCAGCCACTTACCCAGCGCGATCGCGCGTTCGCGGAAGGATGCGTAATCCTTGCTGCCGGCAGGGCTCCATCCGGTTTCGGCAACCGCGAAAGCGCGGGGATAGAGCATGTATTCGAAGTGCCAGGGCTCGAGCACGCATTCTCCCCAGAGGTTGCCCTGCACGCCCAGCAGATGCTCCAGCGAGCTGATTCCCTCTTCCGGGTCGTAGTTGTAGACGGATTCTATGGCAAGATAGGGCCTGAACGCCATGGGCTCCTTGTAGGGGGCGTCCTGGCCATAATCCAGATAATAATAGGTATTGGGGGTCATGATGACGTCGTGCCCCATGCTGTTGGCCTTGATGCCTCCGGCGACCCCGCGCCAGCTCATGACGGTGGCATTCTCGGAAAGGCCGCCTTCCAGTATCTCGTCCCAGCCTATCAGGCGCTTGCCATGTGCGTTGATGAACTTCTCAGCGCGGCGGATGATGTAGCTCTGCAGCTCGAATTCATCCTTCAGGCCCTCAGCGGCCATCCTCTGTTTGCAGCGGCTGCAGAGCACCCAGTTGGCTTTGGAGGCCTCGTCTCCACCTATGTGGATATACTTCGAAGGGAAGATTTCCATCACCTCTTCCAGCACCTTCTCGAAGAAAGCGAAGACATCCTCGCGTCCAGCGCAGATAACGTTGTTGGCCGGGTGTTTGCCGTCGCAGTAGTATTCCGGATGCACGCTCAGCAGCACCCTGTTGTGGCCGGGAAGCTCGATTTCGGGGATAACCTCTATCTGGCGTTCCGCCGCATACGCGACGATTTCCCGAAGGTCATCCTTGGTGAGATAGCCGCCGTAGACATGTCCGTCGTCATAGACGGTGCCATGCACATATCCGGCAGGTTCGCTGCCGTATTTCTGGGCCTTTCCGGACAAGAAATTGTGGAAGAACCAGGCATCGCCGAAGGCAGCGACGGAGGCCATTTCCGGGGCGCAGTCCAGCTTGACGCGCCAGGCCTCGTTGTCGGTAAGATGCAGCTGCAGGCGGCTCATCTTTACCAGGGCCATGGCATCTATCTGCTTGAGGATAAAGTCCTTACTCTGGAAGTGGCGCACCAGATCAAACATCAGCCCGCGGTGGCGGAAGCGCGGTGCGTCGTCGATGCGGCAGAAGGCCACGCGGCCCTCCGGATCGGCGTTTCGCATCTGGATGAGAGACTGCAGGGCATAGAACTTTCCGGCCTCGCCGGCGGCGGATACGCTTATCCCCTTTTTGTTGATGATGAGCGTGTAGGCGCCATCGGGTTTGCCCTTCAGTTCCTTGGGGCCGATCTTGAACTTGATGGCCGCCAGGTCGGCGTCGGAAAGGGCAAAATCCTTTTCTTTATCTAGCGTTATGCTTCCGGCGCTTTTCCCTGTGGCGGTGGTGTAGGACGCCACTTTAGGGATTATGCAATCGGGAGTGCTGCCACCAGTGACGGTGGTAATCAGCAGAAGCAGAGAGAACAGTATGGTCATAGTTTAGAATTTTTCAGTAAAGCGGTGTTTGCCCGGGCCAGCCTCTATACCCTCGTTGGAGCCGGGGAGGTAGACCGTAGCGTGCGAACCTTCTGACACGGTGACTTTGAGGATGAACCTGCCTCCGCGGATGTCCCAGCGGACGGCCGCCCTGCCCTGAGGGGTTTCGGTCTCGTAGGATGCCCAGCTGAGGTCTCCCATGGGGGTGGGGCGCACAATCATGTGCTTGTAGCCGGGTTCGCTGTCGTCGATGCGCAGGCCCGCCACGCGGGTGTAGAGCCATGTGAGGCCCCCTCCGAACATGGGATGATTGCGGGATTTCTTGCCGTCCCAGTATTCCCACATGGTGTCGGCGCCCTGCTCCACCCACCAGCCGTAGCCGGGGCATTCCTTCTGCGTAAGCACCTGGTATGCGAGTTCGGACAGGCCGTTGTCGCAGAGCACGTCGAAGAATATCTGGGTGCCGAAAATGCCGGTGTTGATGTGGCCGCCGTTGGCCTCTATCTCTTTACGAAGTGTCTCCACGACTGCCTCCCGGTTTTCTTCCGGCACGCCCATATGGAGGGCAAATACGTTGGAGCCGTTGTTGTCGCCATAGGAGGCGGTTTCGGGATTGAAGAACACTTTGTGGAAGGCGGTCCAGACATCCTGCGCCAGCGCATCGTAACGGGCGGCATCATCCGTCTTGCCGAGCACGGATGCGGCACAGGCCATGAAGCGGGCGCACTTCCAGAGGAAGTAGGTGTGAACCAGGCGGTCCTCCGGAAGATTGTAGGCCGGGCACCAGTCGCCCAGGTTCATCCAGTACTGGGGTTTCTCCGCACCGCGGGGCATCTGCATGTTCATGATGCCTTCTTCCGTACGCCAGCTCTCCATGAAGGCGAACTGCTTCTGCATGGCATCGTAGTGCTCCTCCAGCACCGACTTATCTGCATAATGGCGGTAATGTTCCCAGGGGATGATATTGATGGCTGCGCCCCAGGCCACTCCGCCGCCGCATCCAGGATGGAAGGGGGCGGTGTTGGGCACATATCCGCTCAGGGTATCCTGGCAGTCGGCCATGTCCCGGAGCCACTTGCGGTAGAATTTGTCGGCGTCGAAGTTCTCCATCACAGCCACACAGGCCACCTGGCCGTCGCCGGTGTAGGCGCCCTTCTCGCGGTGGGGGCAGTCGGAGGCCACTCCCATATGCATGTTATCCGTCTGGGTGCGCCAGAAGAGGTGGTTCACCCTGTTAATCAGGGGGTTGGAGCACTCGAAGCGACCGGTGGTGCGGATGTCGGTATAGATAGCCTCCGCGCGCAGGTTCTTCGCCTTGAGTTCGCCCGGCCATCCCTTCACCACCACCTTGCGGAAGCTGTACCAGTTGAAGGAAGGGGCGTAGCTTTCGCTTCCGGAGCCCTTGCAGATGTATTTGTAATCCCCATTCCAGGAGCGTTTAACCCAGTTATTGCCGGAGTCTTCCGGATCGATAGGGTGCAGGAGTTCGATCTCAGTGCCCTCGGGAGCCTTGATGCCATAGAGATGCACGCGGCCGGTGATGTAGTCGCCGAAGTCCACTTCGTAGGAGCCGTCTTCCTGCCTGGTGATGCTCTTAGGCTCAAGAACCTCCATGATTCGGTCTGCAAGGCCTTGCTGCAGCTCGAGTGCGCCCTCCGGGGCCTTGCGGACGATGGCCGGTTGCCACTCCTTGGTGGCCTCCAGGCGGGCATCATAGGCTTCTCCGCTATAGATGTTATTATAGAGGATGGGGCTCTTGCAAACCTGCCAGGTTGGATCGGTGCAGATGGTCTGCGTGCTGCCATCCTTCATCTTTAGCTCTATCTGGCAGAGCAGTCTCGGGGTGCCGAATGGAGAGACGTTCCCCTTGCGCCAGCCGGCATACCAGCCGTTGCCCAGGGTTACCCCTATGGTGTTTTCGCCTTTCTTGAGGAGGTCGGTGACGTCGTAGGCCAGATACATCACCCGGAAGTTCTTGAAGTGCTCGTCGAAGACCTTTATGTTGTACACATAGCCGGGCTGGCGATGGCCGTACATGGTGTTGTTTGGCACGTAGTAGTCTTCCCCGACGCGATTGCCATTGATGGCAGCCTCGAACATTCCGAGGCCGCAGATGTACATTGTGGCACTCTCCGGCCTGGAATCCAGGCTGATGGTTTTTGCGAATTCCGGGGTAGGATGTTCCGCCTCGGGGACGAAATCATCCCCCTCCCATGGCGCGCCTATCCACTCTGCCTGCCATTCGGAAATGGGAGACGGATCATTATTCCTACTTGGCGTGCAAAGGCATAACGCCGGAATCAATAATAGCAAAAACGGTTTCCTGAACATATCTGCGCGAAATTTTTGTTAAAGATACGCAATAAATCCGGGAATTACCGCGTTACGAACAACGATGTGCGCTTTGCAAGATAATCTTTAACAGCAGTCCATTCATAATATGGTCCATCGACCGGCTTAAGGCTGCCAAGCGAGGCTTCTTCGCCGTTCAGCAGCACTTTCACCAGTACGTCTCCGGCTTTGCCCTTCTTGGGTGCATAGAACACGAACTGTATGTTTGCGGCCATGGGGGAACGGAAACTCTGGAACGACTTTGCCAGGTCATCTGCCTTGGCGGGCATGAATCCGAAACCTTCCAGATCCATTATCATCAGCAGCGAAAGCACCACGTGGTCGTGGCCGAAACGGAGGTCGGCTCCGCGTTTGCGGGAGACCAGGCGCTCATCTGCCTTGGCAATCATGTCGTCCACTATCGAGCAGCAGGACGTGCGATAGGGCAGGTACTCGCGGTAGCGCTCGTAATTATCTATTTCCCAAATAGTTGCGAACTCTTCCGAGGTGAAGATTCCACCCACGTCCATGCGTTCCTCTTCCGGCAGGCTGTTCATGCCGGCAACGAACATATAGAGGTAGAAGAAGGTTTCGTAGGCGTTGCGCTTGCCAAGGCCCTCCACGGGATCCTTGAACAGACGGCCGAGCACGTCGTTCACGCCCTTGAAGCGGCGGGTAAAGAACTGCTCGGGGCTCTCCCGGTAGGGGAACATGGTATCGGGGCCCTTGTAGCGGAAGGGATTCTTTCCCATGTTTGGGCGGGTGGCCTGGATGTCCAGGGTGCCCTGATGTTCGTACACATCAGCCTTGGGCGCCTCGCGGGCGATGCTGGTGCAGGCTGCGGACATACTCAGGATGGAACGCACCGAAGCGGAAGAGCAGGCATCTACGCTGCTGCCCTTTCCGAATGCACCGGGGAAGGATTTCACCATGGTGCGGGCGATTTCCGAGTGCTGTTTCCACCCGAGGGGCGTGAGGTCCCCGACCTGATACTGGGCCTTCTGCCAGAAGGCATCCAGTTCCTTGTAGAGCTTCTCGCCGTACGCGGTCAGATTGCCCGACTTGGCGCCGGCGCGAAGCATCTCAAGGGGAAGGGTATAGGTTTTAGCTGTATATGCATAACGGGATCCATGGCGTCCGTAGTGCTCGATGAAGATGGGCTCGTAGCCCTTCGGTGCCTTTGCGGAAGCTTTGGGTTTCAGGTCATAGACAAGGTCTTCACCGTTTGCAAGAGCCGGATTGGAGCGTATTTCTTCGCGTATGTTCTCCCGCACTTTAGAAGGCTCCTCCTGTGTCTGGGGAAGCTCCACGATGATGAAGTGGGTAGGAACAGAACGCTCGCCGGCATGGTCGTACTTCCGCTTGTTGTCGGTAGGATAGTTGACTATGTGGGTGTTAGGGTCTCCCTGGCCGCGGACGGCCATGGAAGTAGATCCGCCGCCGTCCATGTTCAGGGCATACTGCGGGTTAAACCACTTGACCAGGAAGAGGGTGAGCTCCTTTGCGGTCATACCTTCGCCTATCCCGGCCCTGCGGCCATCCACCGCAAGAAGGATCAGATGATCGTCCTGCGTCTTGGCAACGGCAGAGCGGGGGTGCCGGACGCCCTGATGGCGGGCCGGACTCTCATAATGCAGCTGCTTCAGGTCTTCCGAAGTAAGGGAGGGATCCACAAAACGGGCTCCGACAGGGTCGAAATCATCCACAAGCATGGGAGAGCTGGTGAAGATGTTCAGATCCGGCATGGAAGCGTAGAATGCCCGCTGTTCCTTGATGCTTTTGCCCTTGCCGTCGAAGGAGATCCGTACATCCCGGAATCCGTCGGTGCAGATGGCCGCCTCGCTCTTCCAATTGGGCACAGGCTCATCGAAGACCGTATTCTTGGCCATATTGTGGTACATTGTCCCGTTCACTTTGATCGCTACGGAAGTAGGCTCATAGGTGGCGTTCATCGCCACAATGGCGTTGTTGCGGGCGAATACGTCCGAGGTGATGGCCAGGGGATCGGAATACGTGAACCTGAACGCATACTTGGGATTGCACAGGTCCAGGTCGACCACGAACACCTGCTGCGCCACCCCGGAAACTTCGTCGATGCCGGAGAAGGTATAATAAGTGATGCCCTCGGCTATGGGCGTGACCGTCCAGCCGTTACCCGGTTTAGGATTGGCGGACAGGTGCAGGCTGCATACAAGCAGCAGGAACAGGGTCGTTATGCGGGACAGTTTCATTTAATCAGGCTATCGATTATCGGCTTGATTATTCCTTCCATCACGGTGTAGGCGTCCGGGTTGGGATGCAGGTGGTCATAGAGCCAGTAGGCCTCTTTCAGGGCCAGGCCATCAGCGGCCACGAGTGCGGGATGATAATCGCAATAGGTAAAGCCCTTCTCGGCCGCATACGCCTTGATCATGTTGTTCAGCCGTAAAATATGATCTCCCTTGGTATTTGGAGCCGACAGGCGTGAGTATGCATCATTGCAGGGTGTCACAGAGCACAGAATCACCTCCATGTTCTTTGCGGCAGCCTGCTCGGCCATGGAAGATATATTCTTCAGTATGGCTTCCTTGGACACGCCCTGGGCGAGGTCGTTGGTGCCTCCCATGATTACTACGCACCAGGGATCCTGCGAAAGCACATCCTTCTGGTAGCGTTCCAGCATCTGGGTTGTATTTTCGGCGCTGACACCCTTGTCTACATAGTCATTCTTAGTGAAGAAAGAAGCATGCCAGGTAATGACCACGCTGTTGCCGGAGATACTCATCCAGGCGGGCATAGGATTGGTGGAAATAATTACCTGCTGGCTCTCTTTCAACGTGCGGTTGACCAAGCCCCACTGCCAGGTAATGCTGTCTCCGATAAAAACTGCTTTAGGGCCGCTGTGGGCAGCAGTCGGGTCCTTCTGTTCCGGCGAAATATCATTGGTCGGACCCTCCTTGTCGCCGCAGGAGGCTGTCGAAAAGACAACCCCTGCGATGGCAAGTATCAGGAATAGTCGTATTCTCATCCTTTATTTCTTGACTACCATTACGAATATGTCCCTGGAACGTTCACCAGTGTGATCGTAATTACTGTTTTCACTGCATGGATAGTTAACCACATGAGTGGAAGGATCTCCCTCACCCTTCACACACATGGTGGTAGATCCGCCTCCGTCCAGATTCAGGGCGTACTGCGGATTGAACCACTTCACCAGGAAACGGGTGAGTTGACGGGCGCTCATACCCGCACTCTTGATACGGCCGTCCACGACAAAGAGAATCAGATGATTCTTCTCCGTAAGCGCTACGGCCGTGCGGGGGTGCAGAGTACGCTGGTGCCTGTCAGGATCCTCCGAATTCAACTTGCCAGCCGCGGTGGAAGATATGGTATAGTCGCAGAAGTTTTCACCCACCTTTTCAAAATTGTTGATAAGCATGGGCGCACTGGACATGAAGCTGGGATACTCTGTCGTGGAAAGGCCCTGGTAGTAGGCTTTCTGCTGAGGAACCGTTACTTCGCCTTTCTTCTGCGAACCGGCCCAGAGGAATTTCACGCTTCGCTCGCCGGTAATGGCAAAAGCGGCTTCGCTCTTCCAGTTGGGGACACCCGTGTCCCCGATGGTGGAATTCGGCAGATCGTAAACCTCTGTTCCGTTCAGGCGGAAGTAGATGGACCCCGGCTCGTAGTTGGCATTGATGGCGGCGATGGCATTGTACTTCTTGAACGCAGCGGACGTAACGATCCTGGGTTTCTCATATGCATATTTGATCTGGTATGCAGGATTGTTCAGGTCGATATCCACGGCAAACACCTCCTGGTGCCTGCCGGATATTTCGTCCGTTCCGTTAAAGGCATAATAGATTATACCTTCCTCTATGCTCTTGGCCGTCCAACCTTCACCAAGGGGGGTAACCTCTACACCGGAACCACCACTTTCATCCTCACCGCTTGGCGGATCGTCTTCGTTGCCAAATACCGGTGGCGGAAGTTCATTGACGGGCTCCTTGCCCCCGCATCCATTGAGGAGCAGGGGCATGAGGACCGCCAATAAAATGAATCTGTTCAGTTTCATTCTTTATTTGATTTTAGGAGTAGCTCCGCTGAAGTCCCAAACCTCTGTGCTCCAACCCAGATCCTGAGCAACCTGGCAGAGGGTCTTGCCGGCACCGGCAGCCTTGCCGTGATATGCGAAGGCATAGGTGCCAGCACCCTTAACCATAGGAGTATCGGGATTGGCATTCTCCTGGTCGAACATGAGATAAGTGCCAAGTTCTGTATTTTTGGGGCAGTCGATGAAGGTAAGGTCGGGCTTGCGGATGCAATCCACCAGATAGTTCTTCACGGCCGTTCCACCGATAATGGCACCGCTGCTATAGTGCTCGGCAGGAGTCGCTTCCGTAATGAAATCAGACTTCAGGAGATCATTCCAGGCAATACATCTTTCGATATGGTTGTTGGGAGTCTTGCCGTTGCAGTTGCTGGCGTTGGTCTTCGCACCGGCGCAGGCACGTCCTACAATACCACCGAAAATGAACTGGGTACTTACCGTGGCAGTAGAGTAGCAGTTGATGATGGAACTGCCCGTAGCTACCAGGTCTCCGCAAATACCACCAACTATAGAGGCGGTGGAAATGACGGATCCTGCTGTCCAGCAATTGGTGATGGTGACACCCAAACCGGCGTCAGCGCCGATGAGACCGCCTACCATCTGACCCTTTGTGCTGATTACCACATCCGCCGAGCAATTGGTGATGGTGCATTCGCGGGCTGTGCCGAAGAGTCCACCCACATTCGTACCGGCCGTGCTGGTGATGGTTCCCTGAACATGGACGTTTGTCACTTCGCAAGGCTTGCCCGAAGTTCCGCCATAGCCGCCCAGGATACCGGCTCCCTTCTTATCCGTGTTGATTGTGGCATTGACGAACTTGACGTTCTTGCACTTGCCGTAAAGAACACCGAAGAAGCTGGTGTAATCCTTAACGGAATTGCTGCAGGTGAGGTTGGAGATGGTATGATTGTCACCATCGAAATCAATCTGCTTGTCGAAAGGAGAATCAGGGTTGAGCTGAATCCATTCAATTCCAGTCATATCTATATTGGCGCCAAGCTTGAAGTAGCGGCATTCGCCAGCAACAAGGTCGTCCCCCATATACTGGATCTGTTCAGGGGTCATGATCACCCAAGGCTTTTCAGCTGTACCCTTACCGGAAGCATAGTGGCTGGGCAGCATCCAACCGGTAGCGTCAACGTTGAATATGTTCACCTTGCCGGACATCAGGACCGACTCTTCGGTAAAGGTGACATCCTTTTCGATGGAGCCCAACTTGGTCTTTACACCCACGGTGAGGACGGTGCCGGCAGGTACGGTCACTTCGTTCCAGGACGTGATGAACCATGCGGTGAACATGTGCTTTGCGTCCGGCGTGGCGTCGGTCACAGTCAGTTCCAGCTTGTTGACCTTGGCGTCACCGTTGCCCTTGTAGAAAATGGCATCTTCGGCTGTAATGGAAACACCGTTCACGGCACTCACCGTATCGGGAAGGGCGATGACCATCTTCATTACACCAATCTGCTTAAGTGTACCCTTGTGCTCGGCAGCCCAATCCGGGTTGAAGGAGAAGGTGAGGTAGTCGTCCACATCGGAGAGTTGGGCGGCATATTTCAGATGGTCATACGAGTTGTTGCCTTTCTGCGTCTGATTGCTCCAGTCGGCCGTTGCGGCATCGACAGGATAAGCGATGGTAAAACTTTCTCCCTTTACGGGTTTACCCACAAACTCGGCAATCTTGCCCGAGAAGCCGTCCTTGATTTTATAAGTTTCAGTCGCCTCGGCACCGGTGACGGCAATCTTATCACCTTCATTCCAGTACCAGGAGAAGCCCACATGAGCACCTGCCTTGGTGGTAACATCCTCAGGCAGCCCGGCCTTGATGGTAATCAGGTCCTGCGGAGCCGACAACTCATTACCCGCTTCCTTGGCACAAGAAGCCAGTACGACTGCGCCGGCAAGCATTGCTACTATATATTTCATTGTTTTCATACCTGAGCGTGTTTATTAGTTAAAGAACTCATGATCGCCAAAATCGGGCAACTGGCCGTTGGCATTGTCATCCACGATAATAACAGGAGCATCACCGCCCTTGAAGAACGGAAGAGCACCGGACAGATCCCAGATGTCCTCATCCCAACCAAGGGCTTTTGCCACCTGGGATGCAGTAGCACCGGCAGCGGCAGCCTTGCCGTGGTACGGGAAGTTGTAGTTGGTACCACCGGTACTCTGAGCCACTTGCTTCAGCGGGGATTCCGGAGTAGAATTCTCCTGATCGAAGAGTACATTGAAGGTGTTACCCGGGCAGTCGGAAAAGTCCAGGTCGGCTCTGCGATAGCAGTCTGAAAGGTAGTTCTTGACAGAGGTGAAGCCTACCACGGCACCTGCACTGTAGTGTACAGAGGCATCGGCTACGTCGGAATAAATAGATTCATTCCAGGCAATGCACTTTTCGACATGGTTCTTAATATCCAGGCCTTCTCCGGTCTTCTGGCCCTGAGCAGCGTCTCCAACAATGCCGCCATACTTAAACTGGGCATGCACCTTGGCGGTGGAGTAGCAATTCTTGATGACTACCGGGCTGACAGCAGAATTATTGGCAGCATTTCCTGCGATACCGCCCACCATTCGGTTTCCGGTGATATCACCGGCAGTCCAACAATTGGAAACCGTGCTGAATTTCGGGGCTTCCGAATTGTCATAACCATAAATGCCGCCGGAATCGTACTTGGTAGAAACAAGGGTGACATCGGCCGAGCAGGCGTTGATGGTGGCATTGATGATAATACCGAACAGTCCGCCAGTTCCGTGTGCGGCAGTATTGTTAATCTTGCCGCTCACGTTCACGTGCTCAACCTCAACCGGATTGTCCTGCGCACCACCAGTAGAGGCCAGGATACCGATTGCGCCTGAAGCATTGTTAATCTGAGCGTTCGTAACGTTCAGATTGCTGAGTTTACCCACCACATAGCCAAACAGGCTGGTGGTTCCGGTGAAATTGGAAATGGTATGACCCTTTCCGTCCATGTTGAAGGGGTAGGCCAGGGAATTGACAGGTTCCCAATCGGTTACGCCCGTCATATCAAGGTCTTTCTCCAGGGTGAAGTACACCATGGTACCCTCAACCAATTTGGACTTCATGGCCTTAAGTTCATCTACAGAAGCGATTTCATAAGGATTATTCTCTGTTCCGGGAGCGTTGGGGTCCACATTGCTCATCTTGAAGATCACAAAGGCTGCCAGAGTATCGGCAACTTCCCAATTCTCGGTCTGTTTCGCCTTATCCAATGTAATGGGCAGGATGTATGTCTTGCCCTGCTCCAGTCCGGATGCGCTCACTTTAATCTTGGCCGTGGTCGAAGCTTTTCCATAACGGGGAATCATAACTTCGTTGGTCACGAACTCAAAGGCGGAGCCGGGGCACATCTCATAAGAGGTCTTGTTGGCCTGATTGTAAGTTGCAACGGCATCGGGATCGGCCTTGAAAGAGAAGTTCATAACCACGTCCGTTACATTGTTCTGATAAGCGCAGGCCTTCAGAGTGTAGGATTTGCTGGCGCCGGGGGCTATCTCGACAAGGTCCTTCGTCCCGGGAATGTCGGCGTAGAAAACGCCTTTCATACTCGGTTCGGTATTGCCCTTCCCCTGTTCGCCTTCATTCAGGCCCTCGCAAGACATTGCAAATGCCGCAATGGCCATCATCAGCATATAGGATACTATCTTTTTCATATATAATTCCATGTTAGAAAGTTAAAGCTAGTCTCCCCATCCGGGATTCTGGGTAAGAATGCCGCCGGTGAGTTTGATCTCGTCGGTAGGAAGGGGATACAGGTAGTCGCGGGCGTCGTTCCACTTGCAGGCCAATCCCTTGTAAGGGTTGACGTTGCCGGATGTGCCGTTGCTCAGGATGAAGTCGGAGCTGCCGACTTTGTACTGGGCGGGAGCGGTGCTTGCAGGAGCGCTGTCACCGGTATAGAGCAGCACATCGGGAATGCTGTCGCCATTGAGGTCATACTCTCCGGCACCGGGGAAATACATTCCGTAGTATTGCTTCTCGAAAATCTTGCCTTCTTTCCAACGGATGATATCGTAGTAGCGGAAGCCCTCCTGGGCCAGCTCCACGGCACGTTCGCGGCGGATTTCCAGAATTACGCCCTTGTTGGCGCCAGTCACATTCTGATAACCACCCCATTCCGCATTGGTAAGATAAGGATCAGGGTTGGCATTGGCGGTGGCCATATTGAGATGAGGCATTCCAACACGATCGCGGAGACGGTTGATACTCTTGTCGAGATCCGTCTGGGTAAGGGTGGCAGCCTCTGCCTTCGCTTCGGCGAAATTCAAAAGAACTTCAGCGGCGCGCATGATGATGAGGTCCACATCCGAACCATTGTATATGTCCTTGTCGGCTTCCATAACATACTTAATGGGATGGTATCCGGTGAGGCAGAACACAAAGTTCGGCGGGCAGGGGGTATTGTCTCCAACGCGGGTGTAACCGGGTGTACGGATGCTCTGGGCAAGACGGGGATCGCGATTCTGGGTCTCCGTCATAAAGTCCATGGTTTCCCAGCCGGCCTTGTCGGTGAAACGGGTACCGTCGGCCATCAGGTAGCTTGCCACCAGCTTGCGGGTCATACCGTGACGACCCATGGTGGCAGACTGCATGGTGTTATTGGCACTATGGGTAATGCTGTAGGCCACATTGTAATCCCTAGCAAGGATAACCTCGTCCATATTGTCGGTAGCGTTAGGCGTGGTGAACAGGGCGTAATAGGCCTTGTTGGCTCCGCCAGCCGTGTGCAGTGTGTAACCGCTGTTGGCCATGAACTCTTCCGACACTGCGGCGCACTCGTCGAGATACCATTTCCAGTCGTGGGCACCGGTACCGTAATCGAACTCGGTGTGGTACTTGCGGAAGGTGCCTTCGAACAGCAAGAAACGGGATTTGAGGGCCATGGCGGTCCACTTGGTGATCTCGTATGCGCTCTTGGTGGAAGGCAGGTTCTCGATTGCGAAATCAATGTCTTCAATCATCTTGCCGAGGATGAATTCGCGAGAATCGCGCGGGCGGTTGAGGGCATCGGTATCGGCCGAACCCACAGGTTTATCGTACCACGGCACATCGCCGAAACGCTTTACCTTGGTAAAATAGAAGTACGCGCGGAAGAATCGGGCCAAACCCTCATACTTCGCCCGCACTGCGGCATCGGGACAGTTGGGAAGATAATCCAACATGGTGTTCGCGTTGCGCAGGTCTCCCCAGCTCCAGCCACTGCCGGATGCGGGCACCTGACGGGTGCCTTTCAGTTCATCGGTAAGACCCATCTGGATATAAGTGTCGGAATCTTCCATAAAGAGAGAACCGGCTCCGGGCAGCATGGTATAAAGGTTCATGCTGAAAGCCTGAAGCTCTTTCTCTGTCTTGAAGAAGGTGTCCGGGGACATGCGGTCCTTGGGAACTGCGTCCAGTAAATCGTCACAACCGGCAAATACAAAACCGGCCAGGATGGGAAGCAGGATATATGCTATCTTTTTCATAAGGCACATTCAATTAAAGGGTTATGTCTACACCAAACATAATGGTCTTCTGCCAGGGATAAATGCGCAGGTTGCCATTGGTCTGGGCCATTTCAGGGTCGATGTAATCGCAGTGAAGGCCGGGTGCCCAGTAAAAGAGATCTTCGCCCGTGAAGTAGAAGCGCAGGCGGTCAATGCCAACCTTGCGGGTAATCTTTTCGGGAAGAGTATAGCCGACCGTGAGGTTCTTCAGACGGAGGTAGCCGATATTCTGCAGATAACGGTCGTTGGTCGAAGAAAGCTCGCGGCTTGTGTTCACGCCTGCCACATATCCGCGGGGACGCGGGAAGTAGGCATTGGGGTTCTCCTCGGTCCAGTACATATTCTGGAAGTCCCGGGGAATGAACGTTGCGAAAGGACGGGCGTAGAGGCTCCAGAACTGACGCACTTCATATTGAGGATACCAGTCCATATGTCCGATTCCCTGGAAGAACACGGCCAGGTCGAATCCAGCCCAGGAAGCTCCCAGGTTGACGCCGAAGTTGTAGCGAGGCTCGCTGTTGCCTATGACCTGCCAGTCACCGCTGTCACCTACCTTTTCATTGCCCTTGTCGATCTTGCCGTTGCCGTCCAGATCTGCGAACTGAAGGTCGCCGGCACGTACACCGGGAGCGCCGGTGACAGGGTTGATGTTGCCAGTACTTGCATTGATGATGCTGTTCACCTTGGACTGGTCCACTTTGGACATCCAGTCGGCGGCAGCTTCATCCGAAGCGAATAGACCGACAATATGGTAACCCCAGATGTCGCCGTACCGCATGCCTTCCCAGTAATTCTTTGCGAAGAGTTTGTCGGGGTTGTTGAAGCGGGTGATGTGAGACACATAGTCACTCAGCAGCACGCTGACATTGTAATGGAACGGTTTGCCTGCAAGCTTGAATGAATCTTTCCATCCAAGGTTGAATTCCCAACCCTTAGTGCGGAGGTCTGCGACATTTTCCTTAGGAGCGCTGCTGTAGCCGTAGGTGGCGGGGAGAACCTCGCCGGCGGTGAGCATGTCTTTGGTGTCGCGGATATAAGCTTCGGCAGAAAGATCGAGGCGTCCCTTCAGGAAGGTCATGTCAACACCAATGTTCTTCTGGATGGAACGTTCCCATGTAAGGCCGGATGATACCGGAGCCGAAATGCTGGCGAGCGCGGGCTTGGGACCGCCCAGCAGATACGAGGACTGGGAACCTGTGGAAATGGTGCGGATGGAAGGATAGTACTCGCTCATCTGCTGGTTGCCAAGCTGACCGAAAGAAGCACGGATCTTGGCATTGTCCCACCAACTCTTGAGAGGCTGGAAGAAGGGCTCTTCGCTAATCCTCCAACCCAGGGAGACAGACGGGGACAAAACCCAGCGGCTGCCGCGAAGGAAGCGGGACGAACCGTCGTAACGGACATTGGTCTCAAGCAGGTATCTGCCCTTGTAGTCGTAGTTGATACGTGCGAAGTAACCGGCTGTCTTGTATTCGTTCTGGCCGCCAGCCACCTCCATGCGCTTGTTGCCGTCGGCATCGGCGCCCGTGAGGTTGAGGTCGTTCAGTTCGTAAGAGTACAGGTCGTAACCGATGGCATCCAGATCCTTGATGTGCTTGGTTTCGTAGTTGACACCGGCCATAGCCTTCAAGTTGAAACCGGAATTCCAGCTGTGCTCGTATGTTCCATAAAGGTTCGCAGCCTTGTATTTATGCACATCTGCTGTTTCGGAGAGTTTATTCTCGAATGCGGCGCCTGAACTCTGGGTTACGATGACACCGGGATCCTTCGAATACTCTCCGGGCATGGTGCGGTTCGTATAGCGGACAAGCTTGAATGCATAAGTAAAGTCTCCCTTGATGGTCAAGCCCTTCATAGGAGTTATGGTAACATCGAAAGTGTTGCTGATGTTGTCGATTCGGTCCGTGTTGTTGTCTCCGTTGTTGAGAGCCATCATGAGACCGTCCATGATAGTATTGTTGTTGTACTTCGTGGCATACAGCACGGTTCCGTCGGGGTTATAGGCCGGGAAACTGGCCGGAGCATGCGCCGATGCGCCGTAGAGGGAGTTGTTGATGCCTCCGCGGCCCGGATAGAAGTAGGCACTGTTGAAATAGCTGAAGTTGTTGCCGATCTTGAGCCACTTGTTGACATCGAATCCCACCTTTGCGCGCAGGTTGTAGCGATCGTAGTGGTCCGGATTGATATTGAACATACCCTGCTCGTACACATATCCGGCAGAGATGAGGTAGTTCACATTGTCGGTGGCGCCACTGGCCGTAATGGTGTGGCTGGTGGTGGGTTTATTGTCTTTGTAGAGAACATGCCACCAGTCGGTGTTGGCATAGTAGTTATATACGTCCTTGCCGCTCTGGTCCTGGGTAATAACCACCCAGGGGCGCTCGGGATTCTCCACCTTGTCGTTACGGCGGGCCCAGAGTTCCAGCATGTCGGCGTCCGAATAGTCGTAGAGATTGCTACCATTATATGCCTTCATGAAGAGGTTGCTGAGGTAAACGCTGTAATAACCGCGGGTTTCCCAGTCGGTGGAAGCGGTAGGGGCGGTGTAGCCGTAGCGGCCGCTATAGGTAACGGTAGCCTTGCCACCCTTTTCCTTGCTGCCGCTCTTGGTGGTGACCAGGATGACACCTGCGGAACCCTTTGCACCGTAGATGGCCGCAGCGGCGGCATCCTTGATGACGGATACAGACTCGACATCGACAGGGTTGATGTACTGCAGGTCTCCCTCGACACCGTCGACCAGAACCAGCGGGCTGCCTCCGTTGATGGAGTTCCAGCCTCGGATGTTCAGCGTAGCGGCCTGGCCGGGACGGCCGGATGAGGATGTGACATTCAGGCCGGGCACGGTTCCCTGAAGCATATGGGCGACATCAAGGGCGGAACGGTCCTTGATGGACTCAGCTTTGACAACAGACACCGCACCGGTAAGGTTGGCTTTCTTGGTGGTACCGTAACCGACCACGACGGATTCGCTCAGCAGCTCGTTATCATTCTCAAGAGTGATGTTGATGAGCGACGCACGTCCTACCGTCACTTCTGTCCCCTTATAGCCGAGAGACGATACCGTCAGCACGTTCCCGGGGGTGGCAGCGATGGAATAGTTTCCGTCCAGATCGGTGGAAACCCCTTTCGTGGTTCCTTTAATGAACACGCCGGCACCGGGAACCGGTTCGCCGGTCGAATCAATGACCTTGCCACGGATTATGCCATCTTTGGCACCTTTGTCATCGTTCTTGGACAGAACGATCATCTTTCCGTTGATGGTCACCGCAATGTCTTTCCCGAGAAGGGATTGAAGCGCCTTGTCAACGGGGGCGTTCTTGAACTCCGCCGTCACCTGGGCATTTTCATTCACTTCGTCGGAACGATAGAAAATAGAGAGCCCGGTCTGGGCCTCGATTTCCTTGAGAACCGTTTTCGTGCTCTGGTTAGTCCACTTGCCGGTCACCGTCTGGGCGCCAGCAGCGAAACTCACAATCAAGAGCAGAAGAACGATAAGTCCTGTTTTGTGTTGCAGTTTCATGAATGATTAAATTATTGGTTGAAATATATTGGTTTGTTACTTTTTGTCGATATATACGTCCTGACCCTCAATCCTGGTGCGCACCGGAATCATCTGTTCCAGCGCCTTTAGGACTTCGGGGAGAGTTTCGTTGTTGCGGAGCGAAATACTGAATTCCTTGTCGAGATACTCCGTAGTGTTGAAATGGAACTTCACGGCATACGTGCGGGAAAGCTTCTCCGCGAGTGCCGAGAGATTGATATTGTTATAGACGAAGCGGCTTTCGGTCCATCCGGAAGCATCGGAGGGATCTTCGGTCGAGCGTGAGAACCTGCGCGAAAGCATGTCGAATCGGGCGGACTGCCCTTTATAGAGGTCCAGGTGAGCCGGGCCGTGAGAGAATACCACATGTCCATCGGTCACGCTGGTTTCAACGAATCTGTCTTCCTCGTACGCAGAAACATTGAACTTGGTGCCCTTTACCAGCACGGTGACCTGGCCGCAGTTAACCACGAAAGGTTTCTTGTCGTTGTGGGTGACATCAAAATAACCTTCACCCACAAGAGTTACATTGCGGCTTTTGACGTTAAAAGATTCGTCGAAACTTATTCTCGAACCGGAATTCAGCCATACGACCGAGCTGTCCGGGAGGAATACCCGGCATTTTTCACCCGCAGGAGCTTCCATCGCATAAAGTTGCATCGGTGTGGGGCGGAGAGCGAATACCAGCACGATTGCCACAGCTGCAGCTGCGCTAACGGCATACCACCAGAATGTATTTCTCCTTTTAGTGTGGATAACACCTTCTTCCAGGGTCTCCCTGGCTGCCACGCGCCCGAGAATGCGGGTCCATTTGTCGTTTAATCCGGGTTGTTCAGAAGTTTTCCATTCCTCCTCCCATCCGTGTAGAATCATCAGGTTGCTGTCGCAGGATTTCACCCATGCATACAGTTCACGCTCCCTTTCCGGGGATATTTCTCCACGAAAGTAGTCGAAGGCTGCTTGCTTAAAGTCGGTCACTGTTCTAGTATTATGCGCGTAAATACATACTATAAACAAAAAGGCCGGTCAAAAACCAACCTTCGAAAAAGAAAAAATCTCTATTTTTTTTCAGACCAGACCTCCTGCGGATATGTCAAGCCCGGCAAAGTGGCGCGAGAACACTTCCAGGGCACGGGCGATATGCTTCTCCACGTTCTGGGTGGAAGTGTTCGTCCTGTCCGCTATCTCCCGCACCTTCAGCCCTTCGAAACGGCTCATCTGGAACACCTCGCGGCATTTGGGAGGGAGTTTCGCCATCACCCTGTTTATCTCCAGACGAAGCTCTTCATACATAAGGTCGTCTTCCGGGGTCAGATCCGCAGCTACAAGGAAGGGATTGCCTGTTTCAACTAGAGCCTTGCGCTTGACATAATTGAGGCAGGAATTGCGCACCATCACGAACAGTAGGGCGGCCGGCGACACATCTTTGACCCGGAATCTGCGCTCGTAAAGTTTTACAAAGCATTCCTGAACGATATCGTCGGCCACGAACGCATTTCCGACAAACCGGGACGCGTAATTCCGGAGTCGGGGATAATACTGCCTGAAGAGTGCTTCTACGTTCATGTGGTGTGCAAATATAATCACTTTTTTCCTTACCTTTGCGAATATGATGTTCAGAATATCAAATTATCTGTACCTGGCTTTCCTCGCCCTCATCTTCACCTCATGCGGACCCAAGAACGCCAATGGGCTCCCCGCCCCATCCGTTCTGGACAAGGATGCCATCCGGCTCGCACATTATAACGTAGGCGGATTCTTTAAGAGCGAATTCAATTCCACATCCATGGTTGCTGCCATGATGAACGAGCTCGGCGTTTGCGCAGTTTCGATGAACGAACTGGACAGTTGCACCACCAGGCATCCCGAGTACCAGCTGAAGGATTTCTGCGACGCCATGGGAAAATGGAACTGCACCTTCGCCCCCGCCATGGCCTATAGGGGAGGCAAATACGGCATAGGCATAGCATCCTCTCCGGACCTTAAGATAGTGAGGCAGTACAGGGTCACCCTGCCGAAGGGTGACGGTTCCGAACAGCGCGCACTGGCGGTCTGCGAATTCGAGCGTTTCGTATTCTGCTCCACCCATCTCGACCACAAGTCCGCAGAGGCTCAACACGCTCAGGCAGAAACTATTAACTCTTGGGTGGAAACTCATTACGGCACTTCCTCGAAGCCTGTCATCCTCTGCGGGGATTTCAACGCCCTGCCCCAGAGCGAAACCATCATGCAGATGAAGGAAGAATGGGCCATCATCTCCCCCGATGCATTCACTTTCAGCGCGGCGAAACCAAGCAAATGCATAGATTATATAATGGTCCACAAGCGCTCCGCCGGCAGGGTTACGGTTTTGGATGCCAAGGTGCCTGTCAGTTTCAAGAAAGGAGATGTGAAAGAGGCCTCCGACCATCTTCCCGTTTTAGTGGTAATAAAGATACAGTAGCATGAACCTCAAATCCCTCGCGAAAGATACGGCCATCTACGGCCTCAGCAGCATAGTGGGCAGATTCCTCAACTATCTGCTCGTGCCCGTCTATACCCGCGTGATCATGGCGGAGAGCGGGGGTTACGGGATCGTTACGAACCTGTATGCCTACACCGCTCTGCTGCTGGCCCTCCTCACTTTCGGCATGGAGACCACCCTCTTCCGTTTCTGCAATAAGGACGGGGAGGATGAGAAACTGGTGTACAGCACCATACTGAGAATGGTCGGTGGAGTAGCGTTGCTGTTCTTCGCGCTGGTAATGATCTTCCTTCAGCCTATCGCCGGTGCCATGGGATACGCCGAGCACCCGGAATACATAGGATGCATGGTCGCCATCGTGGCCCTGGATGCCTTCCAAGCCATAATGTTCAGCCGTCTGCGGCAGCAGAAACGGCCGGTGAAGTTCATGATGCTGAAGTTCGCATTCATCATCCCCAACATACTTCTCAATCTTTTCATCTTCCTGGTGCTTCCAAAGATGGGCGCGGCACATCCTGAACTGATGGAAATCTTCGTAAAGTACAACTATGGCGTGGGGCTGGTATTCTTCGCGAACCTGATCTGCACAGGCCTGGTGACCTTCGGATTCATCAAAGAAATGAAGGGCATCACCTACGGATTCGACGGAAGCCTGGCGAAGCGTCTGCTGACATACAGCTGGCCGCTGCTGATCCTGAGTCTGGTGGGCGTGTTCAACCAGGTGGCAGACAAGATATTATATCCTCTGGTAGACAAGAGCCCGGAGGGGATGGTCCAACTCGGCATCTACGGCGCCTGCGTGAAGATAGCGATGATAATGGCCCTGCTGACGCAGGCCTTCCGCTATGCCTACGAGCCCATAGTCTTCAGCGGCAGCCGGGACAAGAACAGCCCCGAAACCCTGGCGGACGGAATGAAATACTTCGTCATCTTCACCTTGCTTGCATTCCTCGCCGTAGTGATTTATCTGCCTCTTATCCAGCTGATTATAGGCGGCGATTACCGCGCCGGAATGGCGGTGGTGCCGATAGTTATGATGGCAGAGATCTTTATGGGCATATACTTCAACCTCTCCTTCTGGTACAAGCTCAGTGACCAGACTCTATGGGGCGCGGTCATGAGCGCCATAGGCGCATTGGTGATGGTGGCGGTAAACATCTTCGGAATCCCCCGCTGGGGCTATATGGCCTGCGCCTGGGGCGGCTTTGCCGGCTACGCCACTGCGATGCTGTTGAGCTACTTCATCGGCCAGAAGAAATATCCCATCAAATATGATATGCGCATGATCCTGGGCTTCTTTGCCTTCGCGATGATCATATTCGCGGGATATACCGCGCTCTCGCATACAAAAATGGCGCCTATCCCGCTTATGGGAATAGGCACCATCCTGTTGGTTCCGTACTGCCTCGCAGTCTGGAAACTTGCGATCAAGAAGCGTTAGCCCTTATTTCAAGACCGGAACATTTCCGCTGAGATCCCAGATGGTGGTATCCCATCCGAGGTCCCTGGCCACGTCGGACGCAGTCTTGCCAGCGGCCGCGGCCTTGCCGTGGTACGGCCAGTAGTACTGCCCGAGCGACGTGGGAATCTCCAGAGCACCGGAGGCATCGTTGTCCGCCTGGTCGAAGAGCACGTTGTATGCAGTGTCGGCATAGCACTCGAAGACCATATCGGGGCGGTAGACGCATCCCTGGTGGATGTTCTTGCTGACGCACTTGCCCACGACGGCGCCGTCCGACAGGTTGCCGGAGCCGATGGAAAGGCGGGACTTGATGGAATCGTTCCACGCTATGCACTTGATGAATGCGTTGTTGTAACCGGTGGTGGCGTCGGACGCATTGGCGTTGTTGTCCGCACGGCCCGCGATTCCGCCGGTTCCGTGACGGCTGTAGAGCGTCATGGTGGAGATGCAGTTCTCGAAGGTGCAGTTCTGGAAAACCGTGCCTGCGATGCCGCCAATGCCGTAGTTGCACTGAGTGATAGTGCCCTCGGACTTGCAGTTGCGGATGGTGATGGCCTGGGTGTAGCCGCATATGCCTCCGAGGCCGGATCCGCCGTTGCCGGTAGCTATGGTCTTGATGGTGCCCTTGTAGGAGCACTTCTCGATGGTTACGGCGCCGTTGCCGTTCCAGTTGGCACCCAGGATGCCGCCGATGTATCCCTTCGAAGTGCCGGAAGTGATGTCAGCCTCTGCCCGGCAGCCGCTGATGGTGATGTTCTGGGCTCCCTTGCGTATGGCACCCACGATGCCGCCGTTGTAGTCGCCCGCAGCGGGCATGTTGATGTTGCCGGTGAAGGAGCAGCCCTCTATGATGGAGCCGTCATCGCTCAGGGCAATGTTGCCCAGGATGCCTCCGGAGCAGGTTACAGCCCCCTCGATGTTGCCGGTGGCATGGCAGTTCCTGATGGTGACCTTCATGCCCTGGCCGGCGATCATGCCCACGGGAGCCGAGGCGGGAAGGGTTATGGACGCGCCGGTAACCGTCACATTGATTATGCTGGCGGTGATGTCGCCAGCGGAACGTCCGGCCCATCCGCACACCACGCCGGTTTCGCTGGCTGCGGTGGTTGCAATCACGGGTTTATCGAAGGTGACATCATGAACCGATCCGGCGAGCACGCCGACGAAGCTCGGGAAATTGGCTTCCCCGCTGACTTTCAGGTTGGATATCTTGTGGCCGTTGCCGTCGAAATCGAGCGGGAACACCTTGTTCTGGGTCACGAGCGGGGTCCAGTCATTACCGGACATGTCCACGTCGGCCGTCATCCGGAAGTACACCGGGCCGGAGGCATCCTCCACAAGCATGTCCTTCATGCAGACCAGGTCGTCCGCCGAGGCGATGAGGTAGGGGGCGTCCTTGGTGCCGTTGCCAGCGATCACGAGGCCGTCTCCCTGCCATTCCTTGCCGTCCAGCGAGATGCTGACCAAAGCTCCCGCGTTTTCAGCGGTGAGGGTGGCGGCCTTGGTGGCGGTCTTGTCGCCGTTCAGGGTGATGGTGATAACATCTCCCGCAGCGGGCACAGGGGTGCTCCAGGGTAGGTTGATGTAGGCCTTTATCTTGTGGCTGAGGGCTGCCATGTCCAAGGCGGGAAGGATGAGCGTGTACTTCCCGAACGCCGCCACGGAAGATTCGACCTCCAGCGAGGATACCGTCTGCATGGCGGAGGGGGCCTGGATGTCGAGAGTCATCACTCCCGTCTTGAGGAACTGCCCGCCGTTCGCGGCAGCCCACTCGGAAGAAAGGGTGACGTCCGACAGCGTGGTCACGCCCTTCAGGGCATACAGCTGCGCGATGTGGGACTTGTCCCCGTTCTTCGCCTGGGTCTGCTGGGAATAATCCTTCGCGGCCATGGCCTCGTAGGAAGTCTGGGGGCCGGGGATTAGGATGTTGAAGCTTGTGCCGGCCACCTCCTTGCCGCGGAACGTGCCCTTGACGGACGACGATCCGGGGATGAGGGTATAGGTTTCCGTGGCGGAAGCGCCCTGCACGCTTATCTGGTCGCCTGCGGCCCATGCGAGGCCTTCGGCGGCGGGGATGCTGATGGTAACGTAGCCATTGCCGTCTTCGGGGCTTGGCACGGGGTCAGCGCCGAAGGAAGGCATGTCGATTAACTGTTCCTCTTCGGGTTTATTGCAGGCGAAGACCGCTGCGGCCAGCGCGAGACATACGAGAATACGGTATTTCATATCTTATTGGAACAGGCTGAGGGTTTCATTGTAAATACGTTCCGCCATGTGGGCGTGGCCCGCGGCGTTGGGGTGCAGTTCGGTGTAGATGGTCACCTGGGTGTCATTCCGGAAATCGACGACCGGCAGGCCGAAGTGGTCTGCGATGGTCTTGACGGAATTGCCGTACTCACCTTCTATGTGGTTGCCCACGATGCAGATAATCTGGGCCTCCGGGAACTTCTCCTGGAGAGTGCGGATCACCCATATGTAGGCCTCGCGGAAGCGGGCGTACTTGTTGAGGGATTCCAGCGGGGAGTCGAAATCGAACGAACCGAGCGCTATCTGCCGGCTTGCCTGGCAGTCGTTGGTGCCGCCGAAGAGGATTATGGTATCCGGATTCTTGAACTGGTCCATGCGCTTCACGAACGGGGTGCGGTTGTTGGCCGGATCCCCATCGGCGACGCAACTGCCGCTCCAGGACGTGTTGACATCCAGTTCGCAGTGCCAGTAATCGTTGATCAGGTGGCCCCAGTAGGTCTTCTTCCAGTCATCCACGTCCGCACATACGGCGTTCGTAGTAGGATAGTAAGGACGGTGGCTCGCAGGGATTATGCCGTCGAAGGTGGAGATGGAGTCTCCCATGATGGCGAGGCGGTAGGGGAAGTGCTTGATCACTTCGGCCTCGACCTCCGCCATAGCCATATCCACCTGGATATGCTTGACATAGCCCGCCTGCAGATACAGCGGCTGGTCTATGGTGAGGGTGGCGGTAAAACCGTCGGCCACTATGTCGATGCTGCCGGTGAAAGCGCAGGGCAGCACCACGGCGGACAGGCTCGCGGTACCCACCTTCGTGCTTTCGGTGCAGGTGAACGATATGGTGTCGGATGCATTCTTGAGCTCTCCCACGCGGGATTCCTTCAGGCAGAGGGTGATATCTCCCGCCAGGGACTTGCCGGCGGAGGCCTTCATCGTGACCGAACTCACGGCCTTGCCGGTCCACTTCCCATGGGAATCCATCAGTTCCAGAACCACACCCGAGGTGAGGGGCCTGATGGCGCCCGAGCAGGGCTCGTCGCCCTCCAGGCTGATGGTTTCGGTGCAGAATACCATGCCGTCCAGGCCGGCGGATACGCTCGGCACCGAGAAAGTCTGGACTTCACCGCTTGCGCCGCCGCTGTAGCACCAGAGCTTGGTGGCGGCCCTCATTACCTCGCATTTGCCGCCCAGCGCCTGCGACTTGAGCGACATTGCCACCTCGCCGCGGTCTCCGGCGTTGGTCGCGAACCCGACGTTTCCTGCTTTGAGAAAGTCGTAAACCTCGTCTCCAGCCGCATTGGGTGCGGTGATGCCGGATCTGAGCTCTACCTGAACGTCTGTCGATCCGCCTTCAGGCCCCTTTTCTCCACAGGAGACCAGGGCGAACAGCGCAGCAGCCGACAGAATCAGAGAGAAAATGCATCGTCTCATTTCTATCAGAAGTTTTAGTGTTGGTAGTGCAAAGATACAAATAATATAAATAAAAGAGGCCGGCCCTTGAGAGCCAGCCTCTTCAGGATTCCCGGTTGCCCGGAAATGACGTTTAGTCGTTGAGGTTGAACTTCTTGAAGACAACCACCTTGGCTTCCTTATCGACGGCGGCGATGGCTTCCTTGACGGACTGTTTGCCATCTCCCATCTGATATTCCTGAGCCTCGAGGGTGTTCTCCTTGAAGAACTTGGCAAGACGGCCCTTCGCGATGTTCTGGATCATCTGCTCGTTCAGGTTGGCAGCCTTCTCGGCGCCGACGGTCTTGATGATCTCGCGAGCCTGGTCGGCCTGCTCGGCGGTGAGCCACTTCTTTGCGATGTTGCTCTCGATGTGCTCCTCGGAGTTCACAAGGGCGGGATTGATACCGGCCTTCTTCAGAGCGGCCTCGACGGCCTTCTGAACCTGCTCTTCCTTGGTCTTCTCAACGGCGACCTTGAGCTCGTTCTCCACGACCTCCTTGGGGCAGTCAGCCTCGGAAATAGCAACGGGGCTCATGGAAGCAACCTGCATGACGACACCCTTTGCGAGGTCGGCGGGAACTTCCTTGTTGAATCCCACGAGTGCACCGAGTTTGCCGGTGAGAGTGTGGATGTACTGGGCCACGAAGGGAGCCTCGACGGGTGCGTAGTAGGCGATGACGGTCTTCTCGCCGGACTTGCCGGTCTGGATCTCGATAGCCTTCTCTACGGTTGTTCCGTCGGGCAGCTCGCATGCGAGGAGAGCTTCCTTGTCGGCGGGGAACTTGGCGATAGCCACGTCGGCGATGGCGTCGGCGAGGCCCTGGAAGTCGGAGTTACGGGAAACGAAGTCGGTCTCGCAGCCCAGGCATACAAGGATACCCTTGCCACCCTGGATGCGGGCCTTCACTGCGCCTTCGGAAGTCTCGCGGTCTGCACGCTTGGCAGCTACGAGCTTACCCTTTTCACGGATGATGTCGGCAGCCTTCTGGAAATCGCCTTCAGCCTCTTCGAGAGCCTTCTTGCAATCCATCATGCCGGCGGAGGTCATCTTACGTAATTTCATTACGTCTGCTGCGGTAATGTTTGCCATAACTTTGAGGGATTAGTTTTGTTCAACTTCAGATTCCTTCGCTTCGCTCGGAATGACAGGAGCGGGCTCTGCTGCAGGAGCAGCTGCCTCTTCTGCGGGAGCGGCCTCAGCCTTCTTGGTGCGGCGGCTGCGCAGGGTCTTTTCGGCCTTGGGAGCTGCGGCTTCCTCTGCGGGAGCTGCCTCAACTTCCTTGTCCTTTTCGAGCTTGCGCTCGTCGAGACCTTCCTGGATAGCTGCGCAAAGAGCGGTGAGAACGCATTCCACGCTCTTTGCTGCATCGTCGTTCGCCGGAATCACATAATCAACGGGGGTGGGATCGCAACAAGTATCAACCATTGCGAATACCGGGATATTCAGACGATTGGCTTCCTTGACGGCGTTGGCCTCTTTCTGGATGTCGACCACGAAGAGAGCGGCGGGGAGGCGGCTCATGTCGCGGATGGAGCCGAGGTTGATCTCGAGCTTAGCGCGCTGGCGGTCGATCTGGAGACGCTCACGCTTTGCGAGCTTCTCGAAGGTGCCATCCTCTTTCATCTTGTCGATGGTGCTCATCTTCTTGACGGCTTTGCGGATGGTGGGGAAGTTGGTAAGCATACCGCCGGCCCAACGCTCGGTTACATAGGGCATGCCGACGGCTGCGGCCTTCTCGGATACGATATCCTTGGCCTGTTTCTTGGTGGCAACGAAGAGGATCTTGCGGCCGCTCTTGGCCAGGATCTTCATCTCCTCTGCCGCCTCGTCTATCTTGACGACGGTCTTGTGCAGGTCGATGATATGGATGCCGTTCTTCTGATCGAAGATGTACGGAGCCATTTTAGGGTTCCACTTGCGGGCGAGATGTCCGAAGTGAACGCCTGCATCAAGCAGTTCTTGGAAATTTGTACGTGACATTTTGTTTTGTTTCTTTTTTTGTTTTGTTTTTCCCGCTGTGCGGGCCTCTTTTCTTCAAGGACAGGGTAGCGGCCTTGCCGGTCCCCGGCCTTTTCCGCAGTGCTGCAACTATCCTGGGAGGGTTTAAACAGCATCTGTGCGAAAGTAAAACAGCGATAATATTAACGCTTGCTAAACTGGAAGCGGCGACGTGCTCCGGGCTGGCCGGGTTTCTTGCGCTCTACCTCGCGAGCATCGCGGGTGAGGAAACCTGCTGCCTTGAGAGCCGGACGATATGCTTCCTTGTCGATCTCGCAGAGGGCGCGTGCAATACCGAGACGGATGGCTTCGGCCTGGCCTTTGGTGCCACCGCCGACGACGTTAACCTTAACGTCGAACTTGCCTTCGGTTTCGGTCACTGCAAACGGCTGGTTGACAATGTAACGCAGGCTGTCCTGAGGGAAGAAGTTCTCCAGGGGACGGTCGTTGACGGTTACGTTGCCAGCACCTGCTGCCAGATAAACGCGAGCTACAGCTGCTTTACGTCTTCCAAGGGCGTGTGTCTGTTCCATTTGCGACTTTTAGATTTCGTTCAACTTGATTGTTTTAGGGTTCTGTGCCTGGTGAGGATGCTCGGGGCCTGCATAGATGTGCAGGTTGTGGAGGATCTTATCGCCAAGACGGGTCTTGGGGAGCATACCCTTTACTGCTCTCCTCACAAGCTCCTCGGGCCTCTTTGCGAGGATCTCCTTGGGAGTGGTGAAGCGCTGTCCGCCCGGATAGCCCGTGTAACGGGTGTAAACGCGGTCGGTCATCTTCTTGCCGGTGAGGGCGACTTTCTCTGCGTTGATGACGATGACATTGTCACCGCAGTCCACGTTGGGAGTGAAGCCGGGCTTGGTCTTGCCGCGGAGGACAAGAGCAACCCTGGATGCAAGACGACCAAGAGCGAGATCCGTCGCGTCAATGACAACCCACTGCTTGTCTACAGTTGCTTTGTTAAGCGAGACTGTCTTGTAACTTAGTGTGTCCACTGTCTTGATCTTTAATAGTTATACTTAAAAAAATTGCGATCCCTTAAAAATAAGGGGCCGCAAAGTTAGAAAAATATTTGATAAAATCAAAATACCGCCTATGCCATCAGGAAATTAGCCTGGATAAATGCATTCACGGCAACCGCTGCGAAGATCAGGAATATGAGCGTCGCGACGATTATTCCGATGACCTTGAGGCGCTTCATCCACTTCTGTCCGCTCCAGCCTATGGTCTGGAACATGCTCCAGAATCCGTGGCAGAGATGGAACCATACGGCCACGAACCAAAGCAGGTACAGGGCGGTAAGCCACCAGGGGCCGAAGGTGGTAGTGAGCAGCGTGTAAGGATTCTCGGCTTCGTTGCCCATGAATTCCTGAAGCTGCATGTGTGCCCAGAAATCCATAAGGTGGAGCCCGAGGGCACCGAGGATGAGGATTCCGAGGACAAACATATTGCGTGCGCTCCAGCTGTCGGTGGCAGCCTTGCTGGAAACCTCATAGCGCTTGATTCCTCCGCGGGCGGCGAGGTTCTGGAACGTGAGCCAGCAGCCGTATCCGACATGCACCACGAATCCCAGTGCGAGCACCGGCACCATGATGGTGACGATGGGGAGGGCCATGAAGTCGCAACCGAGCTGGAAGAGCCCGTCGGGTGCGCCGAACTTGCCGGTGAAGGTATCGATCACCGAGAAGAAGTTGATGGTGCCGTGCAGAAGCAGGAACAGGATGAGGAAAGCGCCGCTGATGGACTGTATGAATTTCTTTCCGATGGATGAATTGAAAATAAACATCTGATTTGGTACTATTTGGTCTGCAAATATACTGCATTTCTTGCAAGTTTGCGAATTTTCCGATATTTTTGTTTCCCGCAAACAAACAGTAAAGCTAATGTACAAAAGAGTTCTCCTTAAACTCAGCGGCGAGAGCCTCGGCGGCCCTGCCGGAAAAGGCCTCGACGAAGCGAGCCTTTCCAAATTCGCAAAAGAGATAGCCACGGCCGTCAGAGCCGGATACCAGATAGCCATAGTGAACGGCGGCGGCAACATCTTCCGCGGCATCCAGGGCATGGGCAAAGGCTACGACCGCGTGACCGGAGACCGCATGGGCATGCTCGCCACGGTGATCAACTCCCTCGCCCTGTGCAGCGCTCTGCGTTCCGAAGGCATCAAGGCAGAAGTGTTTACCGCCACACAGATGGCCCCGCTCGCACAGCTTTACACCCGCGACAATGCTGTCGAAGTGCTGGAAAAAGGTGGCGTGGCGCTGATATCGGGAGGAACCGGCAACCCCTATTTCTCCACCGACACCGGAGCAGCCCTGCGCGCCCTCGAAATCGGCGCGGACGCAGTGCTGAAAGGCACCCGCGTAGACGGCGTCTACACCGCCGATCCCGAAAAGGATCCCACCGCAGTCAAGTACGATGAACTCACCTTCCAGGAGGCTCTGGTACGCCATTTGAAAGTGATGGACCAGACCGCTTTCGCCCTCTGCGAGCAGGGTCCTGTGCCCATCGTGGTGTTCGACATCAACGCCCCCGGCGGCCTGCTCCGGGTGCTCCAGGGCGAAAAGATCGGCACTGTAGTGCATGCATAACTCATGCATAACTCATGCATAACTCATGCAAAACTGTCATTCCGAGCGAAGCGAAGGAATCTAACTGAATAAAACAACAAAAGATATGTTAACCGACAGAGCAAAAGAAATCCTGAACGGCGCTGAAGAAAAAATGCAGGAAGCCGTTCTCTTCCTTGAAGAAGACCTCAAGACCTACCGCGTAGGCAAGGCCAGCCCCGCCATCTTCAACGGCGTGACTGTCAGCTACTACGGCACCCCCACCCCGCTGATGCAGGTTGCATCCGTCACCACTCCCGACGCCCGCACCCTGGCCATCCAGCCCTGGGAGCGCAATATGATTCCCGTAATCGAGAAGGCCATCCTCGACGCCAACCTCGGGTTCACCCCCCAGAACAACGGTGAGATAATCCGCTGCGTGGTGCCCGCCCTCACCGAAGAGCGCCGCAAAGACCTTGTCAAGAAGGCCAAGGCCGCCGGCGAGCAGGCCAAGGTGGTGGTGCGCAACGCCCGCCGCGATGCGATGGAACTCCTCAAGAAAGCCCAGAAGAACGAGGGCATGAGCGAGGATACCGAGAAGGAAGGCGAAGGCGAGGTGCAGAAAGTCACCGACAAGTTCGTGAAGAACGTCGACGAGATCGTAGCAGCCAAGGAAAAGGAAATCCTTACAGTGTAGAGGCTCTACAGCGCCAGACAGTCAAAGTCTGTAATCGTACCGCGGCCTTCGGTCACCAGGATCCGGAGGTCGCTGGCTTTATAGTCTCCGCTGAAACGTGGTTTCTGTGAACCGCCGGTTGCGCTCATCTCCAACAGAGTCTGGAACTGGCCTCCGCCGAGGTTCAGCTGCACCTTGTATTTGCAATTGGTATCCATCCTCCACTGCAGATCGAACTTCTTGAAAGCCACGTTCGGTTTAAGGCTGAAGGTTACCTCCTCACCTGCGTTAAGCGTTATGGGGAGCACTCCGGCAAGAGCGGCATTACCCGTGCTGAACGTCTTGAGCGGATCGGCAGGGTCCTGCATGGTAAGCATGTCCCCCAGTCTGAGGTCCACGGAAGAAGCCCCGATGTAAATTTCAAAGAGCCCCGGCTCGATTACCGGCTTAAGATTCCTGTCGAGCATGGTAAAGTCTTCCGGGCCGAGTTTAAACTCCACTTTCCTGCTTTCTCCAGGCTCCAGGGTAATCCGCTCGAATCCACGAAGCATCCTGTCGTAAACCGTAATGGAACTCACAAGGTCATGGATATATAACTGGGCAATCTCATCTCCCTTGCGGGAACCGGTGTTCTTGATTACGCAGGACACTGTGAGGCTGTCGCCCGGCATTATGCGGGATGACGACAGTTGCATGTCGGAATATTCGAATGTCGTATAACTGAGCCCGTAGCCAAAGTCGTACAGAGCCCCTGCAGCACGAGTTTTCTTGCCTTCCGGTCCAACCCCGACATATCCGTCCACCTGAGAATTGGGCTTAAAGGGGAAATTGAACGGAATCTGCCCGACGGTTCGAGGGAAGGTGACGGTAAGTTTGCCGCCTGGATTGTATTCGCCCAGCAGCACCTGAGCAACGGCGGTTCCCCCGTGAGCTCCGGGATACCAGGCTTCGAGGATGGCGTTCGCGTTGCGGTCGGCCCAGTTCACGCTGAGGGGCCGGCCGTTTATCATTACCACGACAAGCGGTATCCCTGCCTTGTGCACTTCCTTGAGCAGGAGTTCCTGCACGGGAGGAAGGTCGAGGCTGGTGCGGGAACGGTTCTCTCCGCAAGTACGAAGATTGCCCCCAACCACGACCACCGCCACATCGGCATCCCTGGCAGTACGGACAGCCTCGGCGATTCCGGCAGATTCCTCATCTGTGGGCACATATCCATATATTTCAGAATCCGGCCACTGCGAATCCACATGGTCACAGCCCTTCGCATAAACCACTTCCGCCTTACCCTCGAGGGCTTTGCGCAGTCCCTCATAAACAGTCACGGATTCGGTGGCCTGCGGGCCGTAGTGCACATGGGCGTAGCCATCTTCATTAGCATTCGGACCAAGCACGGCAACTTTATGGAGTTTCCCGACATCCAACGGCAGCAGACCGTCGTTTTTGAGCAACACCAGCGACTCCAGGGAAGCGCGCAGAGCCACCTCGTTGTTTTCCGTCCCGTTCACTACCCTGTCGGCCTCCTTCATATCCGCCTCGCTGGTGTAGGGATGATCAAACAGGCCTACCATAAACTTTACGCGTAGTATGTCACGCACGCGCTCGTCCACGGTCTCGATGGACAGCGCGCCTTCGTTCACGAGTTCACGGATGGGAAGGATGTAACTGTCCGGGCTGCGGAAGGTGCAGCGTATGTTCAGGCCCGCCTCAACGCTCTGACGCACCGACTCCTTCATATCGGCGGATGTGTGATGCTTGAGATGAAGATATTCCACAGCATCGGAGTCGGATACCACATATCCGCGGAAGCCGAAATCCCCGCGTAAGCGATCGTAGAGCCAGTATTTGCTGCCCTGAATTGGCTCGCCGTCGTAATCGTTGTAGGAGCTCATGGCACCCAGCAGCCCGCCCCGACGGATCACCTCTTTCCAGGGATACATGTGAATGTTTTCCACTTCATGCGGGGTTTCGTGGGGGTCGCACCTGGCCATTCCTTCGCGGGCGCCTTTGCCGTTGGAATAGATGGCATAATGCTTGGCCGTGGAGGCCACCTGGTAGTCGGTCTGGAGGCCGCGCACCATCTGGATGCCAAGCTCGGCAACCAGATAGGGATCTTCGCCGTAAATCTCTTCGTAGCGGCCCCAGCGCTGGTCGCGTCCGACATCGAGAATAGGGGCATACACATTTGTGTAGCCCATCAGCCGTCCTTCCCGGCCAGTAATGTATCCCACCTGCCGGATAAGATTGCGGTCCCACGTGTGTCCCAGTCCCAACTGAGTGGGGAAGTTGGTAGCTTTGTAGGATTCCACCCCGCGTATTCCCTCGTTGGTGAAGTCGGTGGGGATGCCGAGGCGGGTTTCCTCGACAAAGAAACGCTGTACCTCGTTCAGAGCCCAGCCGTGTTTGGATGCCGGCCAGATATAGGGGCTTTCCGTGCTGGGTGGTGTTCCCCATCCAACAAAAGAGTTAAGGTGCTCGTCGATGGCACCGATGCCGTCTTTCCATATTTTGTTTTTCCACTCCGGGGTGGGCAGTTGGTCCTGCAGCACCCGGCGGTAGCCGTAAAGAGTCGCCATCTGGCAGGTCTTCTCTTCAAGCGTCATCTGCCCCAAAAGGTCTTCGATGCGGGCATCCAGCGGAGCCCGCGGATCCTCATAAACATCCTTGATGCCGTTCTTGTTGAAGTCTATCCAGCCTTTGTGGTAGATTTTATTCGCTTTTACGTTTTTTTTTGAAGCGGTGGCTGCATGCAACGGCACGGAAACTGACAGGATAGCAGCTGAAATCAGGAATATGCGGATTGTTTTCATATTCTAGACTTATCAATACAGGGCTTCGGCATAGCGCTGGCCAAGCAAGATGCAGCCTGCGCGGTTGAAATGTGTGCTATCGGCTTTCGCAGGGCATCCTTCTGCACTCACACAGATGCAGTCCGGGATTTGCTCCGCAGTCAGCCGAAGTATGGGGTTGATTATTGATGCACCTTTGTAGGCGTAGTTGACTTCCCCGACAACTATGGGCACTCTCCCAAGGGCTGAGCGCAGGTTTGCAACAAATCCGGAGAAGCGTTCTGTGTAGGTCTCCGCCCTGCCTGGGATGTAATCACTCTCACCCTGATGCCATAGAATCGCCTTTAGTTTTCCGTATTTACATGCCTGCAAGGTCCGGCGGATAGCTTCATCGTAAAAAGATGGCATCTCAGTTCCCCAGAGGGCTTCATCGTCCCCGTCATTTTTGCTGAAAAGATATCCGCCGCTGCCCTTTTCCCACTGCTCCAGACGAGATCCACCACGAGCGTTCACAACCAGCAGCACCGGACGACCGTTTTGGCAATGCATGGTCTCTGCGAAGGAAAGACCGAGGCTGTAACCCTGCATGGACATTTTCTTGCGGATGGTGGAGTACTGGTTCAGCGGTGCACTTGCTTGCACTATGTCTCCGTTGGAATTCAGCAGATAAACTCCCGTGATCGGGGTGAAATCTTCCGGCAACACTTCTCCCCGCCCGGCCATATTCGACTGTCCAATAAGGAGATAGATATCGTATTTTTTTCTATCACAAGCCAAACATACGTTCAGTAGGAGTAACAAGAATACAATCTTCTTCATCGGAGCATATCTTATACGAGGTTCACCAGTTTTTCATCCAAAGATTCCTTGTCTGCTTCTTCCACGAAGGCAACTTTGACCGGCACGGCAAACAAGCGCCCCCGGAGGATATCATCTATCTTCTTGCAGTCGAGCACGCGGGCAGCGTCCTTTTCTGTTGTCAGGAGTGCGGCTGTGGGATATTTGCGCACCGCTGCGGCAATCTGCCACATATCCACCTTAGAGTAGGCGTGATGGTCGGGGAACTTGAGCACCTCGACTATCTTGTATGTATCGCTCAAATGTGCCTTCAACTGGCTATCGTCCGCAATGCCGGTAAACAGGATAGCGGTCTTGGAATAGGTATAGCGCATATCTGCCTCCTCAGGAAAAACAGGAACCGGGACATCGTAATCCAAAGTGGTGAAATACAAGGGTTTGTCAGCAGCGAGTTGCAACTTCTCCCTCCATTCATCCCTGTCTTCCGGATCAAATTCGTGGGGGCATTTGGTCACTATCACCAGGTCGGCGTCGTGTATGCGGGAAGGAAGGTCGCGGAGCCGGCCGAAAGGGAGAAGTTTATCCTCGAAGATGGGACGTTTCCAATCTACCAGCACCATGTTCAGGCTGGCGTGAAGTTTCTTGTACTGAAATGCGTCATCCAAGACGATGATGCCGGCTCCGGCCTCAACCAGCCTGGCGCATCCTTCCACCCGGTTCTTGTCCACCGCAACCGTGACGGCCGGGAACTTGCGCTTGATCTGCAGGGGTTCATCCCCGCTAAATGCGGCGGTGCTGTCCGTCTGCACCAGCTGGAACCCTTTGCTCTTGCGTTTGTAGCCGCGCGAGAGCACCGCCAAATCAGTGTTCTCCCAACGGTCGCTGTCCTGCAGCATGCGCAGTATCATCTCCGTATGCGGGGTCTTTCCGGTGCCGCCCACGGTGATATTGCCCACGCAGATGGTGGGAACAGCGGCACCGGAAGCCTTCCGCCAGGCTTTGGCGGCGCGCTTAAGTATAAGACGCTGTATCAGCATTTGGTTCTTATCAGACGGTATATCAGTCAAAGATAACGTTTTTTTTGATTATTTGTATTGCCTTTTTTAGTTGTGGTTTTGAAGATTTTAAATAATTATGTAAATTTGCATAACGTTAAATAGCGTATTATTATGAAAAATACTCGTAATCCGTTTATTCTCACTCCTTTTGTCCCTAAACAGTATTTCTGCGACAGGGAAAACGAGACCACACAACTATGTAAGCACATTCTGAACGGAAGGAATGTTGCACTATTCGCAAAGCGACGTTTGGGCAAAACCGGGCTTATTCGCCATTGCTTCGAACAAGATGAGATAAAAAACGCCTTTAACACTTTTCTTGTGGATATTTACCCGGCCGGAAGTCTTAAGGAAATGACTTCCTTGTTTGCAAAAGAGGTATTCTCCAATTCCAAGGCACCAGGCATACAAGACAAAATTTTAAGAGGGCTCAAATCTGTTCAACCAAAAATCGCGTACAACGAGTTAACATCAACGTACTCCCTTTCGATAGGGATGGGGGACATTGTCCAACCCGAGAAAACTCTGGAAGAGATATTATCTATAATTGACGGCATGAAGAAACCCTCTATAGTTGCAATTGATGAGTTTCAAAAAATACGTGATTTCCAGGAAAAGAATGCGGAGGCATACCTTCGAACAGCATTTCAAAAGTGCAAGAACATCGTATTTCTTTTCACTGGGAGCATTGGGCATTCGATGAACAATATTTTTAAATCACCAGACAAACCATTTTACAATAGTGCAGTAATGATGACTATAAATGTGATCGACCGGGATGTGTATAAGGATTTTGCATTGAAAATGTTCCATTCTGGTGAAAGAGATATCGAGGAGGCGTTAATTGAGAAATGCTACGATTATTTTGATGGCGTCACCTGGTACAATCAGTTGATGATGAATGAGGCTTATGCACAGACAGATAAGGGGGGAACCATATCTATAGAAGCTTTTGATAGCATATACGAAGCCATCATAGCCCAACAGGCGTTTTCCTATCAAGAACTGTTTTCCCGTTTCTCGTCGAAACAAAAACAACTGTTGTTGGCTATAGCCAGAGAAGACAAGGAAGGGGCAATGGTAACTTCGCAGGCATTCCTTCAAAAGTATGGGTTAGGCGGAGCCAGTTCATCGCAAACCGCTGCCATCGCATTAAAAAAAGGAAATTATATATCGGATAACGGGAATAAGAAACAAATAACAGATTTAATCTTCCGGGACTGGCTTAAAAAATTATAATTATGGAGTTAAATAACGGTTATGCCATCCCTTGCCCGGGATTCGGCACTTTCAAGACCCCTGACGGGGACGTTTGCGTGGATGCGGTCCGCGAGGCGATTCTCGCTGGTTATACCCACATAGACACTGCGGCCGTCTATGGCAATGAACGCTCTGTAGGAGAGGGTGTAAGGCAGGCGGGGAAGCCCCGCGGAGAGTTGTTCATAACCAGCAAACTCTGGAACACCGAACGCGGCTACGACAACACTCTTCGTGCCTGCGAAAAGAGCCTGCAGGACCTTGGAATGGATTATCTGGATCTCTACCTGATCCACTGGCCTGCCAACGAGCTCCAGTTCGGCAGCAAAGCCACCGGCATCAATCTGGATACCTGGAGCGCTATGGAACGCCTGGTGGACGAGGGGCTTGTACGCAACATAGGTCTGAGCAATTTCTATCCTTCACACATGGCGCCAATCCTTGCGGCGGCAAATATCGCCCCGGCGGTGGACCAGATTGAATACCATCCGGGACTGCTTCAAGAAGAGACGGTTGCGCTCTGCAAGGAGCAAGGAATACTGGTGGAAGCATGGAGCCCGCTGGGAAGGGGACGCCTGCTGGAAGATGCGACGCTTGCCGGAATCGCCGCCGCCCACGGTAAAAGCGTCGCCCACGTGCTGCTGCGGTTCTGCGTTCAGAACGGAGTGCTGCCGTTGGTAAAATCAGTTCACACCGAGCGCATCCGAGAGAATCTCAATTTCCTTGATTTCACTCTGAATGCTGAAGAGATGACCGCAATAGCCGGCCTTCCGGAAACGCGCGTAGGGTCGCATCCCGACACCGCAACCTTCTAACGACACGGGCTAAACCGCGCTCCCCGGCAGGGAGCCTCCAGTCTTCGTAGGCATCCAGCGTGGGGCCTTTGGTTTGGCATACAAGCTTATACCCTTCAGCTTCCTGATAGCTGATTACATTGTGACGGCAAGCCATCATCCCAATGATTACCAGAAATATGGGGATACAATTCGTTTCATCAGAACAATAAATCAGATAGCGTTGCGTTCAATGATAAGGACGGGGCTGTCCCAGAGTGGGAGGTCCTTGAATCCGTCAGTTGTCTTCAAGGCCGATATTTCGTGGATATAACCTGTGAGCAGATCTACATAGACAGGGTCCTTGAGATTCAATCCCTTCAGCCTGACATCCATACACAATCTGTCCAGAGTATCCGAAGGACGGGCACCTGACAGCCAGAGCAGGCATCCCACGGCTTCGCCTTTGCGACCGACACCTATGCAGGTTACCTCTCTCGTGCCGGCACATTCCACCTTCACTCCCTCCTTCGGTTCAAGATCCGAAGAGAACACGCTCGTAACATGCTGTACGGCATAGAACTTGGGACGTTTATATACCGGCTCTTTGTTCCCGTTCATCCGAATCAGGCCGAAGGACTGCAGCATCCATCCGTAATTCAAATCCACCATGGTAAAGAACGAATAGGGAATGCCCAGTCCCCAATGAGCCAAAGCCTGCCGCAAATCCCATTTTGCCTGGCTATATTCATTCCACTCTATGTTGCGCATGGCATGGCCGTATTCCAGTTGCCCGGGGCAACCGGTCTCTCCCTGCAGCAGTTTGATGGACGGGGAATACTTGTCAATATCCTCACGGAGTTTTTTTATGGCAGGTATTATACTTTCTGGAAGAGGCCAATATGCGTGGAAGGTTATATAATCAATATACTTGATTCCGTCCTGAGCTGCTATCAGTTCCATCGCCTGTCGTATATATTCCCGGTCCGGAGAGCAGCTGCCGAACGCGGCTATTTTCGCCCCCGGATCCTCTTCGCGTATGGCTTGGGCAGTGCGTACGAAAAGGTTTGCATAAAGGGCATACGAATCAAGGTTTTTGCGACCGTCCGGTTCGTTCCAAACTTCCCACATAGTCACTTTCCCTTTATAGCGGGCCACGCATGCCTTGACATAACGCAGCCAGGCATTCATAATCGGGCCGTCCGGAAAGAGTTTGGCATTCAGGTCATGCCCGTGTTTGGAGTAAACAGGATTGCCGTAGCAAAGGCACATCCACGGATGAACCCCTTCGGCCAAAAGCCCGTCCACATGGGCATCCAGCCAGCGGAAATCATATTTCCCCTTCTTTTGTTCCGTCTTAGCCCAGCCACTCTGAAGACGACCGTACCCGACGCCGGTTTCTCCTACATACTGCTTGAACTGTTCAAAATCTGCGTAATCCCGGTCCATTGTTTCCACTCCAACGCTCCAGCAGGAAGGCGCGTCAAGCAACGATCGCACGGCGTTTAGTTCCCCTGCCACCGGCAATGGTGCCGGATGTGCCCGGAGATTCTCCCAGGTAACGGATTTCTTCAGTTCCTGCGCACCGGACAAAAAGTATATCATCAAGAATGGCAATGTTCGGAGTAATAACCTTTTATTCATAGAAAACTTGGTGTGCTGAATTTCAATTACTTACGCAAAGTCGTCTGGTTCATTTTTACCAGACGATTTTGGATAACTTACTGATAATCAAAGGTAACGCAAACCATTAAAGGTGGCGTTGCCGATGTCCGACACCGGGCCGACGTGCCGCAGGGATGGTGCCGCGGTAGACGTGAGGCCGGCTTCAAGGGCGGGGCCGAACAGATGGTAGGAACGGGATATCTGCCCGCCGAAAAGCAGGCATTCGATGCCGTATTCCGCGAGGATGGGCGCAAGGGTCTCAGCCAAAATGCCGCCGACCTCCGCAAAGCGCTGCGCGGCATCTGCAGCGACAGGATTTCCCGCCAGATCTTTGACCGTCAGGCCTTCCGGGAAACCGCGGAGGAAACCGCGCTTGGAGGCATAGTCTTCGAGGATGCCGTCGCGATAAGGAATGTTCCAGATGGGCACCAGCGGCGATCCCATTTCATTCAGAAGAGGTTTGCCGTCGATGCTGATGGCGAATCCCAGTCCAGTCCCGAGAGTCACAAGCGCCACTCGCGAATAGCCGCGTCCGGCCCCGGAATGCACTTCTCCCAAGAGCATGGCAATTACGTCGTGGATGAAGCGGAAGGAAGGCTGGTCGGAGTCCGCCGCCACCAGATCCGCGAAGCGTTCGCCATAAACGGAGGCGAACTTATGCTTCATCAAGAATATCCCGTTTGCATAATCAAACGGCCCGGGGATGGCCACAGCCACATCTGAAGCATCCCCTACCGCTTCGCAAAGAGCCCCCGCGATTTGCTCGCGGGAGCCATCGGAATCAATTGGCACGGTCCGACCGTCGGAGCACTTGATAAAAGTGCCTCCTACGTCAAGCAGGATCGTTTTGGTAGCCATCACGCAGGCAGGTCTTATGGACGCGGATGGGCTCCTTGCCCAGGTTTTCAATCATATATTTGCCCATGCTTGCGGGCACGCAGGCAATCTCCATGAAATCAAGGTCGAAGTACCTTTCAGGATGCTCTACACTGCGGATACGGACATGCTCTCCGTCCACGAGGGTAAGCACATGGAACTTCTCGCCACGGGTGTCCTGCTCACACGCCTTTTCGAACTCGAGCCGGCGTAGGGAAATGTACATCTGCGGATTCTCGCCGAGGATATATTCCTTCCAACCATCCCCTTCGCAATCAAGGCGGGGCTCCTGAACAATGTATTCGGGGCTTGAAGGGTCGTGGATGACGCTATGGCGGCGGTCCTGGCGGACATTCAGTTCTCCCAGATGAGTATGGATAGGGCGCTGCTTGCCGTCGAAGTCCAGGCGCAGGTAGTCGTACATCTTATATGTATATGAGCCTATGGTAAGGGATCCAATCTCCAGGATGACCTGGTTGCGTCCGCTGGAATGGATGGTGCCTGCGGGCAGCATCACCTGAAGACCGGGCTTGCTCTCTTCGTAGCTAACGTACTTCATATAGTCGCAGGGCTTGTGCTCGGTGTCAGCGGCCTCGATTTCTTTGAAGAAAGCTGGAATATCGGCATCGTCACGGAAACCGATGAAGGTCTTGGCCTCGTGGCCGGTGATCACCACGTAGTAACTCTCGTCCTGGCGACCGAACTCATTGTAGTTCTCCACGTTGAACTTGCCGCCGCTGTGGCACTGTATGCTCATATTGCCGGTGGAATGATAGGAGTCATCCCAGTTGAAGCGGATGGGGAAATAGCCCTTGTATTTGCGTACACATTCCGCTCCCATGAGGTTTACGCCTTCTTTGTGGACGAATGAGCAGTAGTTGATGTCAAGGATCTCGCTCCCGGCTTCCACCATTACGCTCACTTCCATGGGGATGAAGTCGAAGACCCAGGCAGCGTTGCGCATCTTTTCCGGAAGACCCCGGAGTTTCTTCATATAGGTTCCGCCCCAGACACCTTCGAGGTAGCAGGGCTTGGCGCGGAAAGGATACTTGACGAGTTGGGCGCAGATATCCGAAAATGCTTCGTACGGCATCATCTGGAGCTTCGCCCGGTCATTATCCAGGAAATACCAGTCAAGGTCGCCGGATGCGAACAGGCTCTTACGCAGTTGAACCGCATTTTCGAAGTCGCAGTAGTAGCAGCGCCGTATGGTGCGGTTGATGATGCCTGTACGGTCTTTTCCCAGGTTGGCATATTCCCCGGCACGGATGCGGAGCATGGATTTCTGGGGGGTAATGTCAAACCAGCACTTTACGTCATAATGCTCCCGGAAGCCTTTAACCAGAGAACCGTATCCGAAGACTGCGACCACCTTGCCGGGGGCTTTCTTTGCGGGCAGCCCCTTCAAGAATGCATCCGCCTTTGCAGGATCGAAAAGGCCATTGTATCCGCCATGATACACCTTGCCATATAAAAGAGTCGGATCTATCTTGGTATCCCAGATAAGCATGGGGTCGATGATGGCGTCTATTTCAGGACCGCTTTTGAGCACTGCGGCATCAAAATCCAGCATTTCGAATTCCAGCCCGAGCAGGTCGCATTCGCGGCCGAGAAGGTTCAGGAAAAGGTCCCATTTGGCTGTGGTGTAACCGTCAAGACCTATGATTATACTATCCTTGCGGGCCTTGTCTGCAATGGCAGCGGCAAACTTCTTTGCAACTGCGGGAGTGCCTCCGGAAACAACTGATTCTTTTGTCTTATTCGAGAGTTCTGGCCTGTTGACGGCTTTGGGGTCGTCGAAGGGGAACGGGTTGTACATGAAACTCATAGCGCGTAGTATTCAAATCCCATAATATCTGCAAATGCTTCCAGTTGAGCACGCCAGTCACCGTCAACGATGGCATAATGCTGTGTGGCGCCGATGCGCAGTATCTTCTCGAAGAGTTCCTTGACAGGGGTCTCGGGACGGAAGATGGTGTGGCTGTATGTGGCCAGCAGGTGTTTCTTGCTGCTCTGCGGAGTATCCTTCTCAGAGAGGCTTTCCGCCATGAAGGTAATCAATTTGTACCTGCCATCCTCTTCGTAAAGGCCCGCCACGGTCTTCATGCCGGGGCTGAAACGGTACCAGGCGAAGGGGGCGCCGGCATATTTCCAGGATGTCTTTGCAAAGCGGACGTCCCGGGAGATTATCACATTGTCCTGCCAGGCAGGGTCGTTATGGTCGTTGGGGCCGGCATGGCCGCCAGCGAAGGTGCCGAAATCATCTTCTATATGGAAAGGCTCGACGAAGTTGACGTTCTTTCCGCTCATGAGTTTGAGGATGTAGGTGATGAGCCCTGCGCCTATGTCTGCCTCCGGCACCAGCACACTCACGTTCTCGTTGAACCACTGCGGATAGAAGCCCGCACGGCAGCCGGCAGTGCGGAATGTAGCCTGGTCGATATCGTTGTAGACATAGCAGTCGATGTCGTTCTTTTCCGCCATCTTCTTAATGGCCAGGGTTGCCTTGACGCAGCCGATGAATTTGTCGTACTCAACATCCGGCATCATCTTGTATTTAGATGTAAGTTCGTCGGCGTATGCCTTCACTTCCTCCTCGGTAAGATTCTCTATCTCCGTGCCGTAGTCGCTGTAGGGCAGATAGTGAATCTCGGGGCCTATCTTGGTGAAGAGATCATAGTTGTCGATATATGTGCTCCACATGGCCTCGTTCATATTGGCCATCAGCCCCACGTTGGAGCGGCGCAGCACACTTCTGGTCTTTGCTGCAGTGGCGAACACACGGAGTTTCTCAGTTATTTCCTCGCGGGTGCCGAGAACGGCCTTCACATTCTTTCGTCCGGTGCGGGCAACGCTTCCGGAACCTTCGAGGGAGCCCACAAGGGTGCCGGCACAGAGGTAATCCACGAAGTCATCCTCGTCCAGGGTGGTCTCGAAAGTCATTTTGGGCTTTGCCACGTTGCAGAAGATTATAGGGATTTCAGGGCAGTCGCGAAGGAAGCGAATCCATGCGAAATCCTCGCTCCAGCTGAGGAACTCGGCATATACGAAATCAACCTTTTCGTTATAGAAGAGGTTCATGGCGCGTTCCGCATCTTCCCTTTCATAGACGATCCCCGGATCCACCAGGTCGAGGAAATCCATGGTAGCCTTTATTTCCTTGACGGCCTTGTCCTTGCGCTCGCCGTAGGTGCCGCGCTTCGGACCGGAAAGATTCTTAAAGCGGGGGCTGGCAATCAGCAGCAGTCCTGCTTTGGGTTTAGAGGTTTTAAGTAACTTATCCATATCAGTGATTCTTGTTATAATCTTTTTGATAACTGGTTCGCGCAACTATGAACATCAGCACACTGCACACCACCCAGATTACCGCCAGTATGGGGAAGGTGGCGCTGAGGCTGCCCATGCTTTCTTTCAGGGCGCCCAGGATTACGGGCGCCAGTGCCCCGACAGCAAATCCGGTCATTATCATTGCACTGGAGCAGGATGCATGCAGGCGTTCGGGGGTAACGTCGTACAACACAGAATAGGTGTTGGCATCAAAGAATGCCCGGAAGAAGCCCCATCCGGCAAAGCTGACATAAAGCACCCACAGGGCGGGATGGCCTCCCATCAGAAATAGAAATACCGCTCCGCCCAGGAGCCCCGCCGCCTGGAGTTGCATGCGCACCTTGTGGCTGCGGGAGGCCAGCTTATCCGAAAGCGTGCCGGCAAGCAGCACACCGATGAAGGCGGCAACGTAGGTCCAGAACATGGAGTTGAAGCCCGCGGCTGCCTGGCTCTGCCCGAATTCCTCCTGCAGATAGGCGGGGACCCAGGTCATGTAGCCCGTGATTACGAAGATGAGGCCGCTGAAGCCGATGGTGAGCATGAGGGCGGTGGGGGTTGTGAAGACGGTGCGGAAGCCGTCGAAAAAGGCGGGTTTTCGATCCCGCACTTCCGCCTCTTCGACGGATGTGGACGGGTAGTCGCGCAGGCGCAGGATCATAAGGATTCCCCAGATGATGCCGGCGGCGCCGAAGATGATGAAGGAGTATTTCCAGCCGAGGCGGTCGGCGATGAGCCCGGCGAGCCAGCCAGCAAGGATGACTCCGACGTAATATGCCGTCTGGTGGATGGACATCGCACGTGCGCGGGTATCCGTATGGTATTGGCCCAGCAGCGAATAGTTCGCCGGGCCGAAGAAGGCCTCACCTCCGCCCGTGGCAACGCTGCGCAGCACCACCAGCCACATGAAACTCGTAGCGAGTCCAGTGAACATGGTTGCGACGCTCCAGAACAGAATACTGATGGTTGTAACCCACTTGCGGGAGAAGCGGTCGCCCGCCCATCCGCCTATAGGCACCATAATGGCATAGAACAGGTTGAAGATGGTGGCGATTAAGCCGACCGAGGTGTCCGTGAGGTTGAGTGCATCCCTGATTGCGGGCAGCACCGTGTTGAACACCTGCCTGTCGCCCTGGTTCAGCAGATATGCCATCCAGAGCAACAGCAGGACCTCCCATTTATAGTATCGTTTCATTCCGTATCAATCTATTTTCATATCTGAATACAATGGAAGATGGTCCGAAGCATAGTATCCACCGTAAAGTATTCCGTTGCACACGTAATTCAGCGGAGTAATCCCTCCCCGGTAATAAATATAATCTATCCGGCTGGCGTTGGAGTACATGTTACGGCTTAGGTCGAAAGCATTGTAGGTCGCAAAAGGGCCCAGCCTGCCGGAGGGACCGGCCCCGTCATAAGCATCAGTCCAGTATGTCCTGTACGCCACGGATGCATCATCGGCCGGGCGGGCGTTCATGTCGCCGACGAAAACTGAAGGATATCCGGAAGTGTTGTAAAGTTTCTCCATATCTTCATATACATGAGCGTAATCCGCCCTCACATCGGCATCCAAAGCCCCATGGGTGACCATCACGAAAATGCTCTTCCCTCCTTTGGTCAGCACTCCGCAGCACCCACCGCGATTCATAGTGCCATCATTGGTAACCATCGTACCAGGCGTATCGGAGAGCCAGAAATAGTGCCAGTCCGTCAGGGTGAAATCATCCTTTTTATACGCCAGCCCCTGAGCCTTGTCTCCAGCCCCGTCCTGGGAGTAGGGGCTGAAGAACTGGAAGGCGTAGGTGTCGGCAAGCTGCGTGCTCAGATAGGTCTGGATTCCGCTGCTGCATTCGTTGAGGCCGAAGAAGTCGAAGTCGTTGTCCCGGATGGACTGCACTACGCGGGTCTTCCGGTTTTCCCAGTTGTTCTGCGGATCGTCTTCGTCGTCTTTGCTTACACGCACATTGTACGTCCCAACGCGCAAGACATCATCGTAAACTGCCCTTCACTCGGGGACGTAGGTAAGAAGGACCATAGGGACGTAACTGGCACCTGCTCCCGAACGATATACATAGTACTGCGTATTGGCAACAGGGGAGGGAATTGCGAAGTCACAAGAGATATGATTACCTCTTGTCGTGGTAACCGTCGTAGCTTCTGCCTCAACAGTTTCAGGAGAGCTGACAGAGGTTGGAGGGGTGCTGGCGTTTGTCCTATTGCTTACAATACCATAAATAATTGATTTTTTAGTAACTGCATCTTTATGCACTACCGTCACATGGCTGAGTTTCCAGTTCTCGATAGCCGGAAGACCCAGATAACGTTGTGCCGCATTAAACTGAATGCCGATGCCGGAGTTCCACCATATATTTGCTCCGCTTGCCCCTGTAGGATCCGCAAGCAAAAAAGAATAACTTGCGCCATAAAGAGGGAAAGTACATGTTTTCCCCCCTTCAGATTTTGTAGCGTCATCCTTTACCGTAGGCCATCCCGTAAGTGCGGTCCTCCCGAAATTGAAGCCCAATGCCATTTCTGTGGTGCTTACAGGAACGGACAGGGTGCCGAGATTATAAATCTTGTTACGTACCAGTTCCGTAGGGGTGAAGGTCTTGACTAATTTGCCGTTCAGATAGATTTTGAAACCACTGGAAAGAGTTGTGGGACGGACCGCCACATAATAATTTGTCCCGGTAGAAAGTGGAGTACTGTCATCGATTGTAAAATAGATGAAATTATGCTCCCACGTCGGTTGATATGAATACAAGACCGGCTCGTAAGGGGATGTAGCACTCAGGTCCGCACGGAAACGCCCTGAAATAGACTCATCATTTCCACTTACTATAGTTCCGGAAACCACATCTGTGCCCGACACCTGGAATTTAAGAAGCGCCACGGCGCTTTTGAAGGCGAAGGTATTGTCGGTACTGTAAGCTGTCGCTACCATAGCATTGCGGTCAAAACTGTTTGCAACCAGTGTTTGGGAGTAGGGGACATCAACGGCAGCCATTCTGTAGAAATACTCGCCACTTGCAGCAACCGTTTCTTGTGCAGTGAAGTTGACTGCCCTGCTACCCGTAGCAGGATAGATTGCCATATATGCAGTTCCGTCAACCCATCCGTCTCCGGTGTAGGTAAAATCAGCTGATGAAGCATTTGCCACAAGGGTTGTAGAGAATGTGAATCCGGATTGAGTCCCCGAATCACCTTTCCCTTGCGAATAAACGGTAATCTCATCCCCGTCTACCCAGAAATTCAGTGGTTTTCCGGTTTCCGGATTCGTGCCGATGACGGCCTTGGAGTCAGGCGCCTTACCGTCCATGGTGGCACTGAAAGTAATCGTGCTGATTTCGCCGGAGGGTTCGTTTTCCGCGGTCTTTTCAATGGCTTTTTCGCATGAGGCGAATGCAAGTGCCGCCATTGCAAAAAGTATATATCTTCTTGTTTTCATGTCTGTTCACATTATAGGTTTACTTCGTCCCAATCTTCAAAAGAAGATTTTTTGCTTGCGCATACTATGCCTTCGTATTTCAAGACCAGGACTTCGGCCTGCGGAGCGGTGTATTCCACACCGGACATATTGCTTTTTATTTCTTTCATGATTATATTGTTGTCGTTACTGTTCGTAGGTTAGCGTGATGGCGGCAATAGTCCCTTTCACCATGCAATAGATATAGTATCTGGTGTTGGCCGCCGTCCCGGACAATTCGTAAGTGAACCATTTGCCATTCTCGTTGAATACCTGCGCCTCCCCACCTGTCACAATATCAGCAGGAGCGTCCGAAGTGTTGCCAACTATGCTTTCCACTATTTCAAATTTTGCTGTGAGGCCGCCACTTTTTTTGTAGCAGTCTATCTTGGTCAGTTTGTATCCCGGAATTGCGGGGAGGCCGAAATAACGCTGTGACGCGTTGAATAAGAGCCCCGTACTGTACCAACAAACATTTGCTTTGCCCGCTCCGCCACAATCGGCAAGGCAGAAAGAGTAATTCGTTCCATACAGCGGATATACCCGTTCAATACCGCCATCAACATGTGTGTATCCGTATGTAGTAGGCCATGCAGGGTCCACCGTGGGCGGAGTGCCGGAAAAATCAAAAGGCAAGACCATTTCCTCGGCACCGGCCTTTGTCAATGTGCCCAGATTGTAAACCTTATTCCTTGCAAAGGAGGCGCAAGCGGATTTGCTGATAGTTTTCACCAGATATCCATTCAAGTAAACCTTGAAACCGTCTGTAAGGTCGGTAGGGCGTACAGCCACATAGTAATCCGTTCCAACAGAAAGAGATGCGCCGCCGTCGAGGGTGAAGTTCACATAGTTCTGTTCAACCACGCCCGTGGCGCTATACTCTGACAGTACCGGTTCGTAGGGAGATGCCGTGCTGACATCGGCACGGAATCTTCCGGAGATACGGTCGGCACCGTCTGCGACTATGCTACCGCCCTTGATATCCGCATCAGCCACCTGGAACTTGATGAGGGCGGTCGCATTCTTGAAGTTCAAGGTGCTGGATCCCGCAGGAGCATAGGCGGTCATGACAGCAGCGCTCTTATCGAAACTGCCTGCCACAAGAGTCTGATTTGTAGGCACATCGACAGCCGCCATCCTATACGCCCCATCAGTGGGAGTATAATTGATCGCCCTGTTCTCGTTTGCAGCGGGATAAATGGCAAGATAGTCTCCGCTGGTGCAGCCATCCCCCGTGTAAGTAAATGTGGCGGAGGTGGAATTGGAGACCAGGTCCGTACTGAATTCATAACCACGCATGGACATTGCAACAGACCCCGAATAATCGGCGGAGGTATAGACGGTAATTTCATCGTCATTTTCCCAGAAAGTCTGCGGTTTGCTCTTGTCGTTAAGATCAAGTACGGCTTTTGAATCCGGCGTGGCGACACCTCCCATCACAGCCTTGAAAACCACGGTACGCACACCATCGACTATATATTCGTTGGAAGCATTCTCCGGATCGGCCGTTTTCGTGCAGGCAGCCATCGCTGCGACGGCTGCAACAAATATGAATAATCTGTTCCTTTTCATAATCGTCTGCATTAAAGGGTGGATAAATCAACTACATCCCATTCTTCGGTGGCTACCGTAGAAAGGATGATGTCACTGGTACACACAAGACCTTCTGTCTTCATGGATAAAACTTGAACTGCCGGTGGCAGATACTCTTTTGTTTTCATAGTGTTTTATGCTATTTGATTCTGAAATCTACGTATATGGGGAAATGGTCGGAGGCTACGAGCCCGCCGTAAAGGGTGTCGTCGCAAACATAACGAAGCGGCGTCACTCCTTTTCCCTTGTAGTAAATGAAATCTATGCGGTTGGTTGGGAGCGGTTCCGGTTTCCAACCATTGAATGTGCCTTGAGGGCCGGTGCGAAATTCGGGGTTGGCATCGAAGGCGTGAAAAGAATCCGTCCACCAAGTCCTATAGGTGGCCGAAGCGTCGTCGCTTTCCCTGGCATTGAAATCACCAACGAAAAAAGAGGGATACCCTTTCGGATTGTATTTCTTTTCCATATCGATGAAGATATGGGCACCGGCGGCATGGTCCTGCTTGTTGAGAGGAGCGTGCGTCACCATCACGAAATAATAGCGGCGACCTTTCACCTCCCTCAGCGTCAGGCAAAAACCACCCCTCATGAACTTACCTCCGTCGTTAATTTGTCTTTTCTCCGGAGGATTGGATGTCCAGAAATAATGGGGTTCTCCCACGAGGGCGAAACGATCTTTGCGCCAGATTACGCCGTGTGCCTTGGTGCCATGGCCATCTTCCGCATAAGGGCCGAAGAAATAGCAATCATAATCCGCCCCGTTTTCAGCGAGCAGACGGGGAACACTTTCCTGCTCCTTAGAATCCACTTCCTGCAAGCCGCATATATCGAATTTGCAGGCCAGGATGGACTGGATTACCCTCGGCTCACGGGCCTGCCAGTTATTGTCCGGGCTTTTCGCATCCAGCGGAGCACGACGCAGGTTATATGAACCGACACGGAGCTGTGCCGGCTTCTTCGCCGGACAAATTGCACAGGCGAGAAAGAGAGTTGCCATGGTGGCGGCCATCATAAAGAATATCTTTCGCATAACCATGGCATTATCTGTCCGCTGCAGTCCAATCGTAATTGTTCTTGAAATTGAAGTCGCCGGTAAAGGTGAATGAACAATTCTCGAAGTTGACTCTCTCCACATGTACAAACATTTCGGGCATTTTCTTCGGCACGGGACCATGTCGGTTCACATCAGGCATATCTGCCTGGGTAAGACGCGTAAACCGGCAGTTGCTGAAAAGAATATCCTGGAAAGGACAGTCTTTCCTGCCCTGCAGATAAGGCATATACATAGATTCCACCTGCATGTCGGTAAAGCGAAGATTGCGGATAGCCGCAGCAAGGACCTCCGGATTTTCATGAACCCGGCCGTAAACGGGGTAGAATACCTTATCCATGCGGATGTTGGAGAAGTGGATATTCTCAATCAGGGTAGCTTCCCTGCCATAGTCGTTAGATGCATCCTGAGGGTTTCGAGCCGTGTATTCCGGCAGATCTATGCTCACCCCTTTCGAAGAGTCATAAATAACCAGATTGGAAAGCAAGCAGTCGCGTATTATCCCATCGTTTGTCCATCCGAGGCGAATTGCCGCCGACCAGCTGCGAAGTACGCAGTTGGTGATGGTCACACGTTCGCAGGCCTTATCCTCCTTTAGGGAACGGCTGTTGGCGCGGATGATGATAGAATCATCGCCGGATTCTATGATGCAGTTGGACACCGTAACATCGCGCGAGCAGTTCAGGTGAATGCCGTCGTTGTTGGGATAGCGGACGTCTGCAAGGATGTTGCAGCGGTCGAAATGGACATAATCGCAGTCGTGAATCCAATAACTCCATCCGGCAGGCTGGTTGCGCATGGTCACATCGGTAATCCTCACATTCTTGCATCCGGCAAAGAATACCACCCTGGGGAGGGATTGTTTGCGCGGCACGGTGCGGACAAAGTGCCAGCCCGTCCAATTGTCTCCTTCCTTCGGTTTGGTGAAACATGTTCCGTTGCAGTCGATTACGCCGCGGCCGGTGATGGCTATGTTCTCGGCCTCATCGGCATAAATCAGGGAAACGTTCCTGAAGCGTGGCATCGCCTCGGAATCATAATGCCGCACATCGGTGCGTTCCGGATAATCTGCGAGATCGGGCGAAGCCAGGAGGACGGCATCGGCGTCGATGACCAGTTCCACCCCGCTTTTAATCTCGAAGGGGGTCACGAGGAAGGTCCCTCCAGAGAGGACAACCTTTCCGCCACCGGCATTTGAAACCTCATCAATGGCCTTCTGAAGCACTTTGGTAACCTTGGTCTTGCCATCGGCCTTTGCTCCGTACTTCTTGAGGTCTATATCTTTTGCCTGTATTACAGACGCGCAGGCAAGCGACGCAAGTGCTATTATAAAGCTTTTTTTCATTATAAATCAGTTTGTGATCGATACATCTGCATACACGGGGAAGTGGTCGGAGGCGTACAACCCTCCGTAAAGCGTGTTCTTGCACGCATATGTTTCGATCGATATGGGGTTTCCTCCGCGGAAGAATATCATGTCTATGCGGCTCTTTCCGCTAGTTGAAGAATAGCCGTTGAACGTATTGGTGCTGCCGGATTTCCTGTTTGCCGGCGCTTCATTGAAGGAGTCTTTCCAATAAGAAGTATAAACCATGTAGGGAGAACCCAATTCCGAGGACTCCGAGGAATTCATGTCTCCGACAAAGAAGGAGGGAAGGCCGTCCACATTGTAAAGTTTCTCCATCTGCTCATACTGTGCGGCATACTCTTCTCTCTTATCGGCATTCATGCATCCGTGAGTGTTCATGAAGAATAGCTTCACTCCGCTGGCTTTATGCGTGAGCACGCAGCAGCATCCGCCACGCTTGAAACTTCCGTTAGTACCGGTATCATTGGTGCTCATCGTGCCGTGGTCGCTCCCAAGCCAGAAATAGTGCCAGTTGCTCATGGTGAAGGAGTCCGTCCTCCAGGCGATTCCCTGTCCCCTGTCACCGCTGCCATTCTGGGAATAAGGGCTGAAGAATTTGAATGTCCAGGTGTCGGCAAAGGTGGAATTGAGCCAGGATTGCTGGGCGGTCCCAACCTCCTGCATGCCAAATATGTCGAAAGCGCATTCCTGCAGCGACTGCTGCATGCGCGTTTTGCGGTTTTCCCATGAGTTGTTGGCGTCGCTCTCCGTCAGCCAGCTTCCGCGCATGTTATATGTGCCTGCCCGCAGTTTTATGGTGGCCTGCTCCTGCTGGGAGCCGGAGTCTCCTTCCTGCGTGACCGCTATGCTCGCAGACAGTCCACCCTTTGTTTTCACGTTCAGGGTTGCTGCCCGGCTGCTCTTGTATTTATTTTCGTAAAGACGCAACGTCAGGCTCGCGTCCCCCGTGCCGGAAGTGCGGTTAAGAACTCCCCAGGTAGCCTCTTCTCCGGATTCTCCTGCAAAAGATGCCGTCCACGATGTGTTGGAAACGATATCGATCTTGTAGCTTGCAATGTCCTTGACGGCATTGATTTCCGAGGGCTCGACGGCAAGGGATTCTGCAACCGGCGGTGTGTCCTTCTCTCCGCAGGAGCCCAGAAGGGCCCCTGCGATAGCAACAAGGATTATTGATAGCCTATTTGTCATAGGTGAGTACAAGTTTGGAAACGGCGCCCTTTACCTGCGCATAGATGTAGTATCTGGTATTAAGTTCCGTACCGCTAAGGGTGTATGTGTACTTTCCACCGCCGGCAGCGTCCCAGGTTTGGAACTCTCCGCCATCCACGACATCATCGGAATCATTGGTGATCGCTTTCGCGTCGTTTGCTGATGCTGCGACCTTGTTGGTTATGTAGAACTTGGGAACCTGGGTCGAAAGATACACGTTTTCGCAGTAAACCCTCTTGAGCCTGAGTCCTTCCACTGTGGGAAGTCCAAGATAACGGTATTGAGCATTGAACGAGAGGAATGCGGGAGGGCCGGGATTCCAGAACATGTTGGCATTGGCAGCACCTCCGCAGTCGGCAAGAAGGAAAGAGTAATCTTTTCCTTCCAGAGGATAGACGCACTCTTTTCCGGTTGATGTGTCATATCCTTTAGCCTCCGTAGGCCAACCCTCCAGAGGCGTGACCGTAAAGTCGAAACTCAGGGCGATGGCATCGGCAGACGGCTGATAGGGATCCGTGCCGGGGTCAGGATCAGTTCCGGGATCAGGGTCAGTGCCGGGATCAGGGTCGGTGCCGGGATCGGTTCCGGGATCCGGGGCGGGAGGGGTCGTTCCTTCTTTGTAGTAAGTCAGTTCAAGAGTGGAAACCGCTCCTTTCACCAGCGCATATATGTAATATACGGTGTTGACCGCCAGACCTGTCAGATTATAAGTATAGGTGCCGCCACCACCCGCTGTCCATGTCTGGAATTTTCCTCCGGCGACTATATCCGCAGAGTCGTCCGTTATGGCCTTGGCATCTGCGGCTGAAGCGGCAATCTTGTTTGTAATGGCCATCTTCGGCGCCATGGACGCTGACGCGTCATTCAACAGAACGCTGGTGCATGCGACCGAGCAGAGGATATATCCATCAATGGCGGGAAGGCCGAGGTAGCGGTACTGGGCGCCGAAAGCGAGGCGTGGGGTACCGTCAACGGCCCAGTACATCTGTGCCTTGGCAGCACCACCGCAATCGGCCAGCACAAAGGTGTAGTCCCTTCCTCCAAGCGGATAAACACAGTTGATTCCGCCTTCCGTATGATCATAGTTTGAGGCTGTAGGCCAGCCGTCGAAAGGAGTCTGGGTAAAGTCGAAAGCAAGTTTGACAACATCTCCGTAAGGCTCCGGATCCGTGCCGGGCTGAGGATCATCCGGGATAACGGGGTCATCGGGTTTTTCCGGATTAGGATTGGCTCCCTGCGAGACGTCGATAAAGGCTTTGGTATCGCCGCTTGCAAGGGTTACGGTGGCCCTGCGGGCGGATGCGGTTTCGTTCTTGAAAACCTTCACATTGAAGGTGGTATTGTCTTTTCCGGTGGTCTTGTCGCACTTAACCCAGTCTACGGCCGTACCTTCGGAATCCGTCTTGGAGATAGTCCATGAGCAGTTGGACTCGACAGTGATTTCTGTGACTTTTTCTTCAAAGCCGGCCTCGATTTTATCGGGGCTGACGTTGATGAACTGGTCCTCCTTGCCTTCATTTTTCGGATCTTTTTCACAGCCCGCAGCCAGGAAACCCAGCGCAGAAACTGCAACGATCAAACGCAATAAATTCTTTTTCATAGTATATGACTATTTATATTACATCCACTGCCAACCTTCGTTCTGGCCGAGGTTGGGATTTACATTCAGAGCAGAAAGGGGAATCGGATGGGTGTACATCATATCATCCCAAACAAGCTTGTAGTTGTAGATAAGATAGCCGTAAGTGCCGTTGGACAGGCTCCAGTTGCTGTTGGCAGTGCCGGAAATCTTATAATTGGTTTCATTCGAGGCCTTGGCGGAAGACACCGTATATGTCTTGCCGGCCCAGGTGAATCCTGACGCCGCCTCTTCGGGCGTTATATAGATACCCCTCCATCCCTGGTGGTTGTAGCGGCGCTCGATAAGGTCCCCGAGGCACCAGCGCATCAGGTCGTCATAACGACTCTGGCCCTCAAGAGTGAGTTCCGTGGCCCTTTCGCGGCGAATCTCCAGTTGTATGTCGGTGAGGGTGGAAGGATGCTTGACATCCAGGGTGTAGTAGTTGCGGAGCCATGTATCGGCCACATATCCTGCACTGCCGGGATAAATGCTGGCGACTCCTGCCCTGGTGCGCAGGGCCCCTATCGTCTGGTCCCAGATGGTCTGGGTCATGTGCCCCAGTTCCGCGGCAGCTTCGGCATAGTTCAGCAGCACCTCCGCATAACGGATAATGGGGATGGAGTTATAGGACTTGTTATCCGCACTCATAGGTTCTTCTTCCAGCTGAACCCACTTGATCCACTCATATCCCGCACAGGTCCAGGTCCAGTTCGGAGGTAGTTCCTCATTGCTGCCGTTCAGGCGTTTCCAGGTCTGGCCGGGGGAAAGCACGGTTGCGGCGAGGCGCTTGTCGCGGCCAATGAATTCCTTGGTCACGCTCACCGCCTCTTCTGCAGGCTTGCCATCGGTCTTCAGGAACATCCTCACATATTCCTTGGTAGGAGAATAGCTGAGAGAGGAGGTGGTGGAGCAGTACTTGTAGGTGACACCATGGTTCGTGCTCAGTTCGCTGGAATAAGTGCATCCCCATATCACCTCATCGGTGGGAAGGGTGGCGGAAACAAACAACGAACGGTAATCGCTGTTCAGCGAGAACGCCTTTGTGTCTATAAGTTCCTTGGCATACTTTTCCGCGAGGGAGAGCAATTCGTTTGCGCTTTCATATTCCCCGTTCCAGGGCTTGCCCGTGGAAGGATTGACGCTGTGGTACTTCCGGTATGTGCCTTCGAAGAGGAATGCGTGCGATGCAAAAGCCAGGGCCACATATTTGTTCACGTACACCCTGCCGGCGGAGTTGATGCCCTGGCCGGAAGTGAGGCAGTTTTCGCAGGCGAACTCAAGGTCTTCCTTCATCCTGTGCCAGATGTATTCCCTGTCCTGGCGCGGGCCGTAGAGTATAAGGGAATCGGAAGGCTGGATGACCTTATCGATGAAATAGATATCGCCGAAGACCTTCATGCGCTTGAGTGTTATCCACGTGCGCCAGAAGCGGGCCACACCTTCGTAATGGTTGTAGATTTCGGAGGAAACATTGTTCTTGCAACGCGGCATATTCTCTATCATATACGCCACACGGCGGTTGAAGCTCCAGGTGCTGGAGTTCCAGTTGGTCGCCTGGGCGGCGGTAAATGTGCCCCAGAAGAAGTCATAGGATTGCCGTGTGCCGCAGAAATCGGTGTAACGGTCGCTGCCGAGAGCCATATCGGAAGCACCCGGCAGGGCGGAATTGATCAGGCCGTTCGCATATAATTCAAGGTCGGACTCAGATGCGAAGAAGGTCTCGGCTGCGAATTTGTTGGCAGGAGTCCTCTCGAGCCATTCACTGCAGGAGCAGGCGATAAGCGCTGCAAATATGATTATTATATGTTTTTTCATCGTCCTGTAGTTTAGAAAGTAAGATTAATGCCGAAGGTGAAAGTCTTGAGCATGGGGTAGCTGTACCCGTCGCCCGCGGTAGTGGAAGTCTGGCCGCCGAAGTCGGTATCTCCCTTGCCGATCACTTCGGGATCAAACATGGAGGTATGCTTGTAGATGGGGGAGAATGTCAGCAGGTTTTCTCCGGAGAAATAAATGCGGAGCTTTTCTATATTCACTTTCTCTGTAAGTTTCTTCGGGAAAGTGTAGTCCAGCGTAAGGTTCTTTAGCCTCAGATAGGCGGCATTCTGGAGGAAGTAGTCGTTGTAGGAATTCATCGTTCCAAGACCACTGCCGGCATTCGCGGCCGCATATAGCCGGCGGGGCCAGTAGGCTCCGGGGTTGGTGACTGTCCAGTTTTCCGTGCTCTTGTCGAGGATTACCCTGTCCAGCTGGTCCTTAAGGGCGTAATCGTATGCGCGGGCGTATCCTCCCCAGAAGAAACCAGAGCCTTCTGAAGGATACCAGTCGCGATGGCCGATTCCCTGGAAGAACAGGCCGAGGCCGAGGCCGTTCCACTTCAAGTCTATATTCAGGCCGTATTGATAACGCGGCATGATGTTGCCTATGCGATCCAGGTCGCCATGATCTTCAAGCGTGCCGGCGCCGGCGGTGATTTCCTTGTTGCCGTCAAGATCCAGGAATCTGATATCTCCTGCATAGGGGGTTGTGGAGGTCAGCAGGTTGTGATATCTGTCCGGATACCATGCGGCCGCCTCTTCATTGCTCATGAACAGGCCGTCCGTGCGGAAGCCCCACAACTCGCCCAGTTCCTTACCCTCGTAAAAGTCGAATATATTGTGGCTTTCGTTGTAGAATTGCGTCACCCATGTGCGGCTGTCCCAGAGGCTGCCCTTGATGGAGTAGGCCAGGTCCCTTCCGGCAACCTTGAAGGAATCCCGCCAGGAGAGTGTGGTTTCCCAACCCTTGGTGGTGAGCTGGCCGTAGTTGCCTTTAGGCGTGGCGGCACCGAGGATTGCAGGGATTTCCGGACCGGAAGAATACATGTCGTTGGTGTAACGGACATAATAGTCGCCGGAGAATGAGAGACGGTTGCTGAACATGTCCAGGTCCAGACCGAGGTCCCAGGTCGTAATCCTCTCCCAGGTAAGGCTGTCGGGCACTATCGCAGGCTGCCCAGCCACGGTAACGAATCCTACGTCGAAGATTACGCTGGTCTTTCCCACCGCCATCGTCTCCATGAAAGTGTAAGGACTGATGCCTCCGTTGCCGAGCGAACCCCAGTTTGCACGTATCTTCAGGTTATCTACCGTACCCTTGACAGGCTTCATCCAGGGCTCTTCGGACACTCGCCATCCGGCCGATGCGGAAGGGAACCATCCGCCCCTCTGCTTGACAGGGAAACGCGAATTGGCGTCATATCGGAGGGATCCTTCGAGGATGTATCTGCCAAGATAGGTGTAGTTCGCACGTGCGAAACCGCCCACGGTGCGCCAATTGCTATCGTACTGCTGGAGAGTTACCTCCGTGCCGTCGAACATCTCGAAACTTGTCATGCCGGGATACATCATCCCCATGCGGAGTATGGTTTCGGTGTCGTAGCGATGGTCTTCGAGGTTCCATCCACCGACCACGTTGAGTCTGTGAGCCTCCCCCAATTTCGGGGTCCAGGTGCCCACTACGTTGGCCGAGAGATGATTGGTTTCATAGTTGTACTCGCGCTTGTAGGAATCGGCTTCAGTCACATAATAAGTCACCACTCCGGGCTGGATACTCTGGCTGGTGGGGGCGACGTATCGCTGGGTGTGACGGGCCACGAATTTATAGGAGATGTCTCCGCGTATCTTGAATACATCCTTCACCGGTTCCACCGTGACGCCGGTGGTGGTGGTTACGGACATCGATTTTGTTTCCTGAGCTGAATTTCCTTCCACGAATGCCTCATAGCCGGAAGCGGCGGCGCCTATGGTGTAGGTTCCGTCTTCATTGTTCGTAGGCATCACGGGAAGTCCGAGCATGCCGATCTGCCACAACTGGCTTCCCACGGAAGAGTTGTTCTTGGAAAAGATCGGCTGGCTATAGTCGAAATGGTGTAGGTAGGTATTGTTGTCGACCGTGAGCCAGTCCTTAGCGTGGAGCACCACTTTAGACCTTATATTATATTGGTTGTAGTCTTCGTTCCCTATCTTGTATATGCCGTCCTGGGTGTAGTACCGGCCGGATAGGGAGTAGGACATCTTCTTCGAGGAGCCGTTGATGCTCATCGAATGGGTCTGGGTAGTATTGGCACGCTTGTAGAACTTGGCCAGCCAGTTTTCACTGGCAAAATACAGATAGTTCTTGCCGTTCATGTCGTAGATATCCGTATTGCCTGCATCTCTGCGGGCTTCGAACAGCTCAAGATAATTGGACGGGATATTGAAAGTGTTTATCTTTGTCGGGAGTGCGCCCGCCGCCGTAGGGGTTTCCGTGCGCCCAACCCAGAAATCATAGAAGGTCCTGGTATATTCCAGACCGTCTGTGATGACATTGTCTTCCCACATCACTGTCCTGCGGTTGAGCGACCAGGCACCATTGTAGTTGATGGTGATCTTTTCGTTTTTGGCATTCTTGGTGGTCACGAGGATAACGCCGTAAGCGGCCCTCGAACCATAGATTGCAGAAGAAGACGCATCCTTGAGGACTGAAACCGACTCCACGTCATCCGGATTCACCGAAGAGAGTTCCCCTTCCACGCCGTCAATCAGCACCAACGCGCTGCCTCCCTGTCCGATGGAATAGGAAGATATTGTGCTGGAGTTCATGTTTTTCTTCATTGTGTAACTGGTGGCACCTCCACGGATGTAGATATTGCCGCCATGGGTGGGTTTGCCATCAACCTGGAAGATGTTCAATCCCGGAACCTGTCCCTGAAGAGCACGGGAGACGTTGGCATTGACACGATCCTCCAGAGCTTCTCCGGAAATCTGCTCGACACTGCCTACAAGTTGGGATTTTTTAAGGGTGCCGTAACCGACGACGACCGTTTCCTCCAGCATTTCCGCATCAAGGGCAAGTGCAAAATCGACTGTCGTACGGCCGCCCACCGCCTGTTCGGTCTCAGAATACCCGATGCAGGAGCAGATCAGGGTGGCATTGGCGTCGACAGAGAAGGAATAAACGCCCTGATTATCCGTTGCCGCTCCGCCGCTTTCTCCACGCACGAAAAGCACCGCACCCGGAACCGGCTCACCGGTCGAGGCATCGGTTACTCTTCCCGATACGCTGATTTTCTGTCCCAACGCGCTCACGCACGATAAAGATAAAAGGACAACCAGCACTACTTTGAAAACATGTCTCATGGCAATATGGTTATGTAGTTATTAATCACATTGTGGTTGCACCACAGTATAACACAGGCTCGATACAAAATTATCCATAAAGGGCACTCGTTGAACACACCTTCCCGGGAAAATAAGGTTTCTATAAGCGATTTCTGTAACATATTTACCTGATTTTCAATCTATTGTATATTTGCAAGTCGTTTTGAAATATAAGATTAATTTCTTACTTTTGCGCCATGAAAAAGTCTTCTTTTCTCTGTATATGCATTATCGGCGTCTTTATTTATGCCTGTTGCCCCGCTGAACACGAAGTTTTTCTAGCCCTCGATGAAGCCATAGAAAAACAGGCCCTGTACGACAAACAATTCGAACTCCGGCAAGGCCTTTTGAGGGAAGAATACGACAGGGCAAAAAACGACTCGGCGAAGTGGGAAGCAGCATATGCATTGGAAAACACCTATTATATTCATGACGTTGATTCCTGTGAATACTATATACATGAAATGCAAAGGCTGCAGGGACAGGACCTTCGCCATCAAATCATCACAGACGCCCGTTACGTACAGACCCTCTACAGGCTGGACTCGCTTCAAAAAGCATTACAGGTACTCGACGAATACGACCTGCCCTTTATCAAATCCGCCGACACTGAAATCATAATTGCGTTCTGCAGATCATCATACCAAGTTTACAGAGATGTCGGGCAAAGAGAGAAATTCAAGGATGTGGTAAACTTGTGGTGGCAGACAGACAGCACCAATTCCGGTGCGATTTTCAACCATGATGTCGATTTGCGCAGAAACGGACAATACGCGGAAGCCATCCGCAATATATCGAAAAGCGTCTGTCATTCACAGAGAGACACAGCGGTGCTCTACTATTACCTGGCCCGTCTCCATGCCTTTAACAAAAACACGGATCAGGCAATCAAGTACTACTCGAAAAGCGCCGAATACGATATGTATGTGTCCGGAAAGAATTACGAGTCGCTGCTGCAACTATCCAGATTACTGTTTGAAACGGGGGACATTCGCCGTGCGGAGCATTATATGCGCATCGCTCTTGCGGATGCCAAGGCATCCAACTGGACTAAACGCTATCAGTATCTTCTGGATTCCGAATTCGTAATACTTAATACCATGCTCTCGCAGGAAGCACAAAAAAGAAGGGCGAATCTGATTGCAATGATTGCCGTTACTTTGCTGCTTGTCATTTCCGTGATATTGCTGGTTTTCATCGCAAGGCAATCCAACAGGTTATCCTCCTCCAAAAAGAAACTGCAGGAAGTTTCTAACATCAAAGACAAATTCCTGGCCCACTACATGGAGTCTTGTGTGGATTATCTCAATAAGGTTGACGAATATCGTTCCACACTACGCGGAACGATGAAAGACGAGGGGTTGGAAGCCGTGAGGGCGCTGTTGCGCAAGCCATCTTTCGCCGCCGGCGAATTTAATTCGCTCCTTCAGGAGTTCGACTCTACCTTCCTTGCCATTTTTCCGGATTTCGTAGATAAGGTAAATGCGAATATGCAAGAGGGTTATCACCTCACCGAACCATCCTCCGGCACACTATCAACAGAACTTCGCATCCTCGCCCTGATAAGAATGGGGATATCCAAACGAAAAAGAATCGCCCGGATTTTGAATATGTCGGTGGATACGGTGTATGTGTATCACAGCAACCTGCAGAAGCATTCCTTGCATACGAATGCCTCATTCGACTCGATTATCGCCGGGTTATGACGATTATTTGAAAAGCTTCCCGACCGCTTCCAGATATCCGAATCCCGTCACTTTGTCGGGAAGGAGGTAACTGCCCTCCACCCATTCGTTCCAGGCGTTGATCATCACGAACGGCGGCTGGGTGTCCCGGTGAGCATCGGCATAATCCTTCGCAATCCGGAGGTATCGGCCAAAGACCTCGGGACTATGGTTGAATCGGGTTACATGCTTTTCGCCTTTCGCCGGGAAGCGGGGCGTGTCGTCCCAACCGATTGAGACCGTGGGGAACAGCGGGATGTCGTAGGCAGCATCGGTGGCTTCGCGCATGCGCACGGCATTCCCGTTGTGCTTTTCGTAATCGCAGTCGAATCCTCCCATATTATAGAAAGCGATGCTGTTGATGCCCAGCAGGGCGATGTTCTCACGCATGTGCTCCTGTTTCTTTGCACTCGGGTCGCTTCCCCCGCCGGGAGTCAGTTGCAGGTGCAAGCCTGGAAAACCGGCTTTACGCACCTCGGCGCGGAAATAATCCATCGCCTCAGCAGCCTCTTCATCAGAAGCAAATCCTTGCTTGAAAATGTCAGCATTGAACATCGCAAACACCGGGCAACCTTCTATCTTTACGTAATTGGGGAGATGGAAATACTGCGTTATCACCCGATGGACTATCTTCTTCCAGTCCTCCATACCTACCCGTGGGTTGAACAGCAGGGAATCAGCGTTTACCCCCCACTTATGGTAGTTCCAGTAACTGTACTTTACATCGTGGTTCGCGTACATGATATAGAAGTTCATCTTCCGGTTCGACGGAGCGCCAAGAAAGCCTTTGTCGAGCGCATCTTCCAGATACGGGCCGCTCCAGCCGTCGGGAGCATTGTACCAGTACCAGTCGTAGATAAAGGTATTGACACCATATCTGAGAGCCGTCTTTATCCATTTCTCCACCACCTGCGGATTATCATCCAACTCATACCCCCAGAGCGGCTGTTTGGGCTGATAATGCCCTTCGAAGCGGGAATCGCCCTTTTTAATAACTTCCCACTCTCCTTCGCCATCGGCCCAGAGCCACTTATGGGCAAGGGAATCGTCGTGACAGGACGGCCATACGTATGCGCAGACATGATAATCGTACTTACCTGAAATGCAGGCGGCAACGACTGATAGTGCTGATAAAAGAAGGGCTGCTAACCAATTCATATATTTCTGTATTGAATTGCTATTCCATCCAGAATCTCGGACAACTCCGCCACATCCAGAGTGGTGACCATGCGCATGCGGGTTTCCTTGAAGTCCGGCAGGCCCTTGAAGTAGCAGGACAGATGCCTGCGCATCTCGTAGATCCCGCGCGGCTCGCCCTTGTACTGAAGCGAAAGAGTCAGTTGCCGCTTGGCGAGGGCCACTTTTTCCTGGATGGAAAGCGGGGGCAGTTCTTCGCCGGTGGCAAGGAAATGCTTGATCTCCCTGAAGAGCCAGGGATGCCCGAAGGTGGCGCGGCCAATCATTATGCCATCCACTCCATAGCGGTCGAAGGCGTCGCGGGCCTGCTGGGGGGTGGTGATGTCGCCGTTTCCGATGATGGGAATATGCATGCGGGGATTGTTCTTCACCTCGCCGATGAGGGTCCAGTCCGCAGCCCCCTTGTACATCTGGCAGCGGGTGCGGCCGTGGATGGTAAGTGCCTGTATTCCAACATCTTGCAGGCGCTCGGCAAGCTCCACGATAATCTTGCTGTTCTCGTCCCAGCCGAGGCGCGTCTTCACGGTGACCGGCTTGCCCACGGCCTCGACGACGGCCTTGGTGATGGCTACCATCTTGTCGGGATAGCGCATCATTCCGGAACCGGCTCCGCGGCCTGCGATCTTGGTTACAGGGCAGCCGAAGTTGATGTCGATAACGTCCGCCCCGTGGCCGCCCACGAGTTCCACCGCCTTGTCCGCCATCCTGGCGGCATCCACCATAGATTCGGGGATGTGTCCGTAGATCTGTATGCCCACCGGCGCCTCCTCCTCGAGGGTTTTCATCTTGGCGAGAGCCTTGGTGGCGTCGCGGATGAGACCGTCCGAGGGGATGAATTCGGTGTAGACCATATCGGCCCCCTGCTCCCGGCAGAGGATGCGGAACGATACGTCCGTCACATCCTCCATCGGGGCAAGCAGCACGGGCTTTTCGCCCAAATCTACGGGGCCTATTTTCATAGGGTTACGGGGACTTCCAGACGAATATCCTGAGAGGATGCGCCTATGAGAATGCGGTATTTCCCGGGGTCGAGCTTCCAGTCGTGGGTCTTCACGTCGTAGTAGCTGAAGGCCTCGGGGCCAAGGTGGATGGTGTATTTCTGGGATGCCCCCTTGGGCACCAGCAGCTTATCGTAGCCTTTCAGTTCCCTGGCCGGACGCATCACGGAAGGATTCTCCGGAACCACGTACACCTGGGCGACCTCCTTCGCATCGGCCTTGCCCGTATTACGGACGGTAAAGCTCACATCGAAACCATCACCCGACCTGGTCACGGAGGCATCCACATACTCGAAAGTGGTGTATGTCAGGCCATAACCGAATGCAAACATGGGCTTCACGCCGAAATGCTCCACTCCGCGGTAACCGAGGAAAATGCCCTCGCCATAGGTCGTGAAGGGATAGCGGTCCCTGTTTTTCCTGGGATGCAGAGGCGGAGCGGGATACCACTTCTGGGCGGGATTGGCATCGAGAGCGCCCCAGAAAGTAAAAGGAAGCCTCCCGGAAGGAGAGACCTTTCCGCTGAGGATGGCAGCTATGGCATTACCTCCCTCCTGTCCGGGATACCAGTCGAGTATGATTGCCTTTACCTTATCTGCCCAAGGGGTGATGTCGAACTCGCCGCCGGAATTGGCGACCACCACCACGTTGGGATTCAAGTCTGCAACTTCCTGCACAAGGGAGTTCTGCTCATCGCCGAGGGAATACTCCCTGTCGCGGCCTTCGGACTCGGTATTTTTGTTGAAGCCGATGGAAACAATCACCGCTGCAGCTTTCTTCAGGACCGCCGGATCGGGGGTCTCCAGCACCTTCACATTCCATTTCTTTCCAAGGTTCAGCATGCCCTGGGCGAGGGTGATGCCCTTGCCGTCTTCGGGGTTAACCCATCCTGATCCTCCGCCGCAGACAATCGTGTTTGCGTTAGGACCGATGACCGCGATGAGGTTCTTCTTGCCGGGCTTAAGGGGCAGGATGCCGTTCTCATTCTTGAGAAGCACCGGACCCTCGAGGGCGATTTCGTATGCGCGCTTCTGGGAGAGTGCGTTGTCTTCTGCGGAAGGATCCGCCTCAAGGTTCTTGTCCAGGAATCCGAATGCAATCAAGGCCTGGAGAATGTTCTGGCATTTCTCGTCGAGGTCAGCCTCGGATATGACGCCGTTCGCAAGCAGTTCCTTGACGGCTTTGGGATTGGTGACATAGTTCCTGGGCATTTCCAGGTCCACTCCGCCCTTTATGAAATCGAGAGTGTTATAGGTGGAAGTCCAGTCTGTCATCACTATGCCTTCGTGCCCCCACTTGCGCAGATTCTCCTTCACCAGCCAGGGGTTTTCGGCGGCATGGGTGCCGTTTATGGGGTTGTAGCTGGTCATCACCGCACCGACACCGGCCTTCTCCACAGCCTTGCGGAAAGTGGCGAAGTAGATTTCGTTGATAGTGCGTTCATCTGCATTGGAGCTGGTGCCGTGGCGGTCGTACTCCTGCTGGTTTAGGGCGAAATGCTTGATGGTGGACATCACGCCCTGATCCTGCATGCCCTCGATGAAGCTGGCGGCAGTCTCGCTGGCGAGGTACGGATCCTCCCCATAATACTCGAAGTTGCGGCCGCATAGAGCTGAGCGGTAGATGTTGACGCCCGGGCCCAGCATTATCTGCACGCCGTGCGCCTTGGCTGCACAGCCGATTCCGGCTCCCATCTCATGCACGGCATCGCGGTTCCAGCTGGCTGCCGCGGACACTCCGCAGGGGTAGAAGGTGCTCTGGATGTTCTTGCCGTCCACGTTGCGCACGCCCTGGGGGCCGTCCGCCATGCGTATGGCGGGGATACCCAGGCGAGGGATGCCATAGGTGTGGAATGCATCGATTTTTCCGGAGATCATTTCGATCTTCTCATCGACGGTCATCTGGGATACGAGCTTTGCAGCGCGGTCCTTGTCGGCCTGCGTGATGCGCGGGCCGGCGGACAGGGCGACTCCGATGGTGAGGAATGCAAAAAACAGGATAATCTTCTTCATAATAAACAAAGGTAATGATATTTTCGTTAAGAATCTTTATCTTTACGATATGAAAAAGATAATCTCTCTCGCAATCATCTTCGCAGCCGCATTTGCGGCCATTTCCGCGGCCTCCGCACAGAATTACGACTACACCGAAGCTTCGGATCTTACCATCATCGGCAAACTGATGCCGGGCAAGACCGCCAATCCCTATCACCGCGTGGATACCACTGTGTATAAGGGATTTACCAAGCGGGAAAACCAGATGGTGCGGCAGACTTCCGGCATGGGCTGCGTCTTCAAGACCAACTCCCGCAGCATCAGCATCCTCACCAAATACGGCGAGATGGACGACCCCACCAACACCAGCATAATCTCTGCACGCGGATACGACCTCTACATCCGCCAGGACGGCAAGTGGCTGTGGGCTGCTTCGGGCGTGAGCCCCAGGAAGGACCCGGCCAAGGCCCTGACGCTCATCAAGGAGATGGACGGCAGCGAGCACGAGTGCCTGCTCTACTTCCCCACCTTCAGCGAGGAGTATTCCATAAAGATCGGTGTGGAAGAGGGCTCCAGCCTGTCCGCGATAGAGAATCCCTTCCGCCATCGCATAGCCATCTGGGGATCCAGTTTCACCCACGGCTCCAGCACCTCCCGGGCGGGCATGACCTACCCGGCCCAGTTCTCCAGGGCAACCGGCCTGCAGTTGCTTTCGCTCGGTTGCAGCGGCCGCTGCATGCTCCAGGACTACTTCTGCAATGTGCTGGTTGATGTGGATGCGGAAGCATTCGTGTTCGACACCTTCTCCAATCCTTCCGCCAAGCTGATCCGCGAGCGCCTGGTGCCTTTCATCGACAGGATGATAGCCGCCCACCCGGGCAAACCCCTGATTTTCCAGCAGACCATCTACCGCGAGAGGCGCAATTTCAACACCGAGGAAGACTCGAAGGAGCAGGCCAAGATGGACATGGCTGCCCAGATCTTCAAGGAAATTAAATCCACTCCCGAGGGCCGCAAGAAGTATAAGGATGTCTATTTCATCTTCCCCGAGGCCTGCCCGGCCAGCCATGAGGCCTCCGTGGACGGCATCCATCCGGACAACTACGGCTACACCCTCTGGATGCAGTCCATACGGAAACCCATCGTCAAGATTCTCCGCAAATATGGTATTCGCTGACAGGATTGAGCAGCTGCGCGCGATGATGCGCAACCGGGGATGGGATGTGGTGATTGTCACCGGGTCCGACCCCCACGGCAGCGAGTATCCCGCCGAGCGCTGGAAGTGCGTACAGTGGCTGACCGGATTCACTGGCGAGGCCGGCGATGTGGTTGTCACCCTGGATCACGCCGGGCTCTGGACCGACACCCGCTATTTCATCCAGGCCGTGCAGCAACTCGAGGGCACCGGCGTGGAACTGCACAAGATGAGGGTGCCGGAGCAGGTGCCCATCCCGGAATGGATCAGGCAGAAGTTTTCCGGCGAGAGCGAGGTTTACATAGCGCTCGACGGTCTCTGCGTAGGGGCAGGCTTTGCGCGTGAGATAAAATCCGGGCTGAACGCCGACGGGGCCGCCTGCCATCTGGTTAGTGTGCCTAACCTTCTGGATGCCATCTGGGCCGACCGCCCGGGCATCCCGCAGACTCCCGTTTTCACCGTGGATCCCGGCGAAAGCCGCATCGAACGCCTCGGCCGCCTGCGGGACTGGATAGCGGAGAAAGGCGTGGATTATGTGTTGCTGAGTTCCCTGGACGACATCGCCTGGACGCTCAACGTGCGAGCTTCCGACATAGAATACAACCCTCTGGTAATTTCCTTCCTGCTGGTGGGTTCGGAGACTGCGGAATGGTTCGTACTGAAGGATGACGTGGAAGATGAAGGTACGGAGAAAACCTTTGCAGAACTGCGTGAGGACGGCATCTTCCTCCGTTATTATGAGGAGATAGAGATTGCCATGAGCGAGATTGACGGGAGCGTTGCGGCGGCGGATCTCAACTATCACCTGAGTTCCCTCATCGGGCCTTCGCGCCTGGTGGAGACAGCCTCCCCGGTGCAGGCATGGAAGGCGGTGAAGAACCCTATCGAGATCGGCGGCTTCCGGGATTGCCACCTGCAGGACGGCATCGCGATGGTGCGCTTCCTCCACTGGCTGGACCGCTGCATGCAGAACGACCGCGCGATCAGCGAATGGGATGCGGCCGTGCACCTCGGGCAGCTGCGCGCGGAGATCCCCGGATATCAGGGCGACAGCTTCGAAACCATCTCGGCATACGGGCCTTCCGCGGCCCTGCCGCACTACATAACTCCGAAGTCCGGTGCTCCTATGCTGGAGCCGCACGGGCTGTATCTCTGCGATTCCGGCGGGCAGTACCTGAACGGCACGACCGACATTACCCGCACCTGGGCCCTGGGTCCCTGCACACGGCTGGAGATGGAGGATTACACCCTGGTGCTGCGCGGGCACATCTCATTGGCTTCCGCCGTTTTCCCTCTGGGTACGCCCGGATGCAGGCTGGATGCCCTCGCCCGCAAACCGCTATGGAGCCATCAGAGGAATTTCGGGCACGGCACCGGGCACGGCGTAGGCTGGTTCCTCGGCGTGCACGAAGGGCCTCAGGACGTGCGGCAGAACCTGAACGGCGTTGGATTCGAGGCCGGAATGGTGGTTTCGGACGAACCCGGCATCTACCGCGAAGGCCTGTTCGGCGTGCGGCACGAAAACCTTCTCCTTTGCGTCTCCGCCGGGTCGAACGATTTCGGCAGCTGGCTCCGTTTCGAGCCCCTGACCCTCTGTCCCTTCGACACCGCTCCTCTGCTCGTCGACATGCTCACCCCCGCCGAACGCGACTGGCTGAACGACTATCACGCCCTCGTCTACGACCGCCTGCGGCCGTATCTCGACGAAAGCGATGCGGATTGGCTGCGTCGTCGGACGGAGGCGGTTTAGTGCGTCGCCGGCGATCTGCCTAATTTTCAGCGAGTTATGCAAAAGCGTCTGGTGAAAATGCACCAGACGCTTTTGCATAACTGTTTGATATTCAGGCTTCTAGCCGTGACGGCATTATTCCGTTCTGAAACGGTATTCCAGGGCGCTGACGATGCGGACGAGGTCCTTGACGGGGCCTTCGAGCTCGAAGCCGGTGGCGGTGCGGGTGAGGGTGACGCGGTATTCGAGCATGCGGAAAAGACGCATCACGGGCGACCGGAGGCGGAATTTCAGATTTTCGCCGGTCTCATCTTCCAGCACATACCCTCGGTCGTGCATGACATCCACGACTCCCGAACGGATCTCCTCGTACGCCCCGGGCACAAGGGCATTGCGGGTGCCGAAACCCAGCCGGGGATAGATGATTGCAAATACCGCCATTATGCCAAGGATCTTCCAGACTGACTGCAGGCCGTCCCGGAAAATGTCGTCCAGCGAGGAGCCGACCACCCCGAATACCGACAGCAGAAAAATGACCAAAAACAGGAATATCGCCAGATAGGCAAAGTATTTGATAGCACGTACAAGGTATTTCATACCACGAATATACGGAAAAATCATTATTTTTGCACGATAAGCATTTTTACTATGGAAAAAGAAGATCCGTTGATGAGAATCGAGCGCGAAGAGCGCGAACGTAAAGAACGCAGCACCAGCCTGAAACCCGTGATGTGGGTCCTGGCAGTCATCGCAATAGCCCTGGGTGCAGTTCTGGCATATGTCTGGTCCAGCAAGAACAAACTGGTCGAAGACCTCGAAATCGACAAGCAGCAGCTCACCGAGCAGATTATCAGTCTGCAGGGCGACTACGAGTCTCTCTCCACCGAATACGACTCCGTGAACGCCCAACTCGACTCCTCCAAGGAGGAAGTTGCCCAGCTCGTGGAGCGCATCAAGAAAACCGAGGCCACCAACCGCGCCAAAATGCGCCAATACGAGAAGGAACTCGGCACGCTCCGCAGCATCATGCGCGGGTATGTGAAGCAGATAGACTCCCTCAACACCCTCAACAAGAAGCTCACCGTGCAGGTGTCCAACGCCCGCAGGGAGGTTCAGGAAGTCAACACCCGCAACGCCGAACTTAACGAGCAGGTCAACGCCCTCACCGAGAAGGTGGCGGTCGGCTCCATCATCAAGGCCCGCAGCGTCTCGCTCGTCGCATACGGTGCATCCGGCAAGGTCATGGACCGCAGCAGCCGCGTCACCCAAATGGTTGTCAACCTCACCCTCGCCGAGAACGACCTCGCCCCCACCGGCCCCGTGCGCATCTTCGTGCGCGTGAAGGATCCGGAGGGCATCCTGCTGATGGACGGCTCCGGCGCCAGCTTCACTCTTGACGGAGAGGCCATGCCCGCCACCGCATCCCGCGAAATCGACTACAACGGCAAGGATGTGGACGTGAGCATCTATGTCAACAACACCGGCGAGTTCGTGAAGGGTATCTACACCGCCGAGGTGTACACCGCCAGCGGCCGCCTGGGCAAGGCAGAGACCATGCTTAGGTAATGATCTATCTCCACGTCCCCTTCTGCAGGAGTTTCTGCACCTACTGCGATTTCTATTCGGAGATTGCGTGCAAGGGGAAGGATGAGGCGGCGATCGCCCGTTGGGCGGATGGGGTTTGCGCCGAGATTGAGGCGAGGCGCGGCGAAATCGACCAGACGCTTGACCTGGATACTTTATACATAGGAGGAGGTACGCCCAGCGTGCTTCCTCTTTCCATTCTGCAGCGTATTCTTTCCACGCTGCCCGACCAGCCTACACACTCCACCACTCCCTGTCATTCCGAGCTAAGCGAAGGAATCCACCGCTACACCGAGTTTACCATAGAGGTGAATCCGGAGGATATCGTCGAGAGGGGTGCGGAGTACGTCCGGGGTTTGCTGGATCTGGGGGTCAACCGTATAAGCATGGGAGTACAGTCGCTGGATGACGGTATCCTTCGTTGGATGAACCGCAGGCATGACAGCACTGCGTGCCGCCATGCCTACTCTATTTTAGGGGGTTCTACCCCCTATGAACCCCCGCGGCCTAATGGCCTTTCCGCCTTTTCTGCTGAAAAGGCCCGGCCCGGCCGCCGCTCTTATGAGCGGTTGAATTTAACTCCCACCAATAAACCCGACGTCAGCATCGACCTGATAACCGGGGTGCCGGGGATGACGATGGAGATTCTGGAGAGCACGGTGGAGGAGGTGATAGGATGGCGGCCGGAACATATATCGGCGTACCAGCTGAGCATAGAGGAAGGGAGTGCGCTGGCGAGGATGATAGAAAGGGGTGAGGTGAAGGAATTGGATGAGGAGGCATGCCGGGCGCAGTATGATTACTTATGCCGGAGGCTGGCGGAGGCCGGATATCATCATTACGAAATCTCAAACTGGGCCCTGCCGGGGCACGAAGCCATACACAATTCGGCCTACTGGACAAGGCATCCGTATGTTGGTTTGGGACCGGGAGCACATTCGTTGATAGGGAATAGGCGAAGTTGGAACAGCCAGAAGCTGTGCGGATGGACAGCTGAGGGAGAAGACCTGACTCCCGAACAGATTCATACAGAAGAAGTTATGCTACTGGCCCGTACGGACCGCGGCCCCATTCCCGAACGGGACTGGTTCATCGCCGACGATATTATCCCTGATCTGCTATGACGTGCTCCGCGGCGGCGGAGAGGGCCTCGTAGAATTCGGGGCCGAAGCGGCGGATGAGGGGCTCGCGAAGGAACTGATACACGCGTATGCCTTCGCGCTTTCCGCGCTCGAAAGCGCACTTGCAAATGTCCCATCGGTGCAGGTTAAGCGCCATCCCGCCACCCTTGAACTTCTTTACACGGATAGGATAAAGAGCGCAGGAGATGGGTTTGGCCAGCTCCGCTTTCTCTATGGCACACAGGCAGTTATCTCCCTCGAAGCGGCAATAGGCACACTCCTCGGTGCCGGGTACAAGGGGCGTGACAAGGTCGCCCTCGCGGTCGATCGCGAAGAAGCCGGAAGACTCGGCAGCGGTGCGGCCGGCATCGGACATCATAGAGCAAAAAGACGGATAATCGCGCTCCAGCGCAGGGATCTCCTCTTCTTCCAACGGGGCCCCGCTGTCGCCAACGATACAGCAGGCGCCCTTGCAGACGGGATAGTCGCAGGCGAAGAACTCGCAAACGACATCCTCGCTCACGAGCACATCCCCAATCTGGATTATCGTCCCGAAATCTTCCCGTCTCATTTGATCACATATTCTACCTTGCTGCCGTTCTCCAGGGCGGCGATCACATCCGACACATCCTGCACCGTCACCTTGCCAAGGTAAGTGGAGTAGTTGGAAAGCACGTCCTTGCCCTCGGAATTGCGCAGCAGGAAGGCGTCCATGACATAGTCCGAATCCGACTGCTCGCCCGCCATCTCCTGGGCCAGGGCATCTTTCAGGCCCTTCAGGGTGGATGCGGAAAGCGGTGTGCGGGATATCCTCACCAGGGCCTCACGCAGACGGTTCATCACCTCCATGGGATCGGCCGGCTCGACATTGGCCGGAAGGCCCTCGGACGGGCAGGGGCGGCAGTTTACGAATACCGCAATGCGCTCGACGGGCAGGAGTCGCAGTTCGGGGACTATCTCGAAATACTGCCCCATGGGAGCAAGGTCCTTCACGAGTTCGCGGCGCAGATGCTCTACGGCGATGCGGAAGGCACACCAATTCTGCATCGTGAACGGACGCTCGGCCGCCATGGCAAGGTTGGAGCTGGAGCCATCCCCCACCACCCTGTCGTCCTTGGCAACCGTGTAGGTAGACCAGCCTGAACGCATCTGGTAGGCCACTTTGGGGCGTACGGAGAAACTCTTGTTCCCGCGGAAACTCCCCATAACCCGGCAGAGGAACTTCTGCAGGTCGTAAGGATTCAAGTTCCCTTCTATGAATATCACTCCGTCCTGGCTCTTGGCGAACTGAGCGGTGAAGTAGCTTTCGGCCTTCTGCGGCAGTTCGTCCGTCAGCTTGCCGACCGACTTGGTGAGCGGATAGTAGAAGTCCGGGCACATGATGCTGTCGGTCACTGCGTTGATGCCGTCGGCGGAGAAGCGGAAATCCTCCTGACGGAGAGCCTCGCTGCGCCGGTAATAGTCGAAGGCCTTCGGGTTGATGCTTCGCTGTTTCTGGACGGAGAGCAGCGAGCGGAAGAGCAGGTTTAGCTTGTCTTGCGGTGTGGTGCCGCTGATGCACATATCGGCTATTCCCACGCGGCAGTTCATGGTTATGCCGTTGGCTTCCAGCATGTTGCGGAACTGCATCCCATCCATCTCCCCCACATCGTACAGGCCAAGCATATCCCCGACGAAAGCACTTTCACCATCCTTGATGCCGGGCACCTCGGTGTATCCGCCGCGAACCATGTAGGCATAGCGCACCTGCGAATCTGGCGTTTTCCTGAACACCACCTTCATGCCGTTGTTGAATGCCCAGACGCTGCCGCCGGTCTGCGGATCTGTGGTCTCGGTCTTGATCTTCATCTTCTTGTCTAACGGGTAGTAGAGCGAGAGAGAGTCGGCGGATTTCACACGGTAGGCCGTAGCCGCAGGGGTGTTTTTCCAGAAGTCCTGGTAGATTTTCCGGAGGGCCTCCGTGTCCAGCGAATCCGATGGTGTGCCGTAGCGCACTGTTAGGTTTCGGCGAGGATCGATGAGGGCGGACACGAAGCGGTTGAACATCGACAGATCCTGCTCGAGGGATATCCTGCGGCCGCTGAAGAACTTGTCTATCTCCTTCCTGGAGGCCATGCTGGCTCCGTAGAGATAGTTGGCAGTGCAGAGGCCGACATATTCCTCATTGGAGATGCGGGCGCTGGAAGTCTTCTGCGCCCAGGTGCGGAAACGGGCCTTCGCATCCAGGAACTCATCCGGGGACACCCCGTTCTTGTCGATGTCCGCCAACACACCGGAAATCAGGCTGGTTGCGGTGGCTACGTCTTTCTCATTAACCCCTGCCACGAAGGAGTACTGCTCATCGGAATCGGTGTGGGCGGAATCGGTGTAGCTGAAGCGGAGGTAGCCCAGCGGTATATCCTTCTCTACGAAAAGGGCCTCCAGGCGCTTGCGTACGATGTAGCCCAGCTGGCGGGCGAACATCTCGGTCACCAGAGGCTGAGGGGTGCTCATGTACTTCTGGGGCGTGCGGGAGGTGGAGTAGGCCACACGGATTTCCGCCAGTTCCCGGCACCCGTTGTTGTAGTGGATGAAGCGGGCGCGGTCGGACGGGGCCCAGATATAGGGCTCCTTCTCCTGGGCCGGCGTACGCTTGCTGACCGTCAGAGACATCATGTAGAGCCGGTCCTTCAGGCGGGCAGCGTCCAGATCTCCGCAGGCCACGATGGCCTGCTCCCCCTTGTAGTTCTGGATGAGGTTGAATATGAGTATGACGGTGGAGTCCAATGCAACGGATTGGAAGGTCGGCACATCCTTAAAATTGAAGATTGCGGCGCCTCCGGCATATGAGATATAGCCGTCCCTGGTATAGCCTACGCCCTTCGAGGCAAGGAATTCATAGCCCAGAGCCGAGCGCGCATCTTCTTGATTATCAATGCCTTTCTGCACGAGTGCAAAGTTGGCATAACCTTTGGAAGATGTATTTGGGACGATGTAGTAGGAGAGTCCGTTGGCAAAGCGCCCGCTGGTGATGCCGGCCTGCTGACTGAAGGTGGGAAGGTCCTGCGCAGACATCCCGGCAGAAACTGCCAGGAGAATTGAAATAAAGAAAGTATGTCTGAACGCTTTTATCATAATAAAGCCGACGGGCACAAAAATACAACAAAAATTACTATTTTTGCGAATTGTAACAAGGATTGAACCAAAACAAACTTATAAGAAAATGAAAAAGCTTATCATCATTGCAGCATCGATGCTTTTCGCAGGTATCGCTTATGCACAGGATCTGGCAACTGCCACGGAGACTTTCAACAATGGTGTTACCGCAAACGAAGCAGGTAACGTTGAAATGGCTCTCCAGAGCTTCAAGGAGGCTCTCGTAATGGCAGAGGCCCTTGGTGAAGATGGGGCAGATATCGTAGCCAACTGCAAAAGCTCCATTCCTATATTGATGTTCTCGCTTGCAAAGAAGGCAGTGAATGAACTCGAATATGACAAGGCTGTCACCGGCCTGAAGGAGACCATCGAGGTGGCGACCAAGTACGGCGTCGACAATGTTGCCGACGACGCTACCGTGCTCATCCCCCAGGTGCTCATGCAGAAGGCCAACGGTTTCTTCAACGATAAGGACTATGCCGCAGCCGTAGAGGCCTACAAGGCAGTTCTGGCAGAAGATGCAGCCAATGGTATGGCCAGCCTGCGCCTCGGCGCAGCCCTTAAGGCCACCGGCGACAAGGAAGGTGCCATCGAGGCCTTCAAGGCCGCTATCGAGAACGGCCAGGACAAGCAGGCCAGCAAGCAGCTCGTCAACCTCTATCAGCAGGATGCAGCCGCCAGCCTGAAGGCAAAGAAGTACGATGATGCCATCGCCGCAGCCCTCGAATCCAACAAGTACGGCGAGAGCGCAAAGGCATACCAGATCGCAGGTACTGCCGCCTCCAACGGTGGCAAGACCAAGCAGGCCATCGAGTACTTCGAGAAGTACATCGAGCTTGCACCTACCGCAAAGAATTCCGGAGACATCCTCTTCAGCATCGCAGTTTCCTATCAGCAGCTGAAGGATAACGCCAAGGCCAAGGAGTACTACCAGAAGGCTATCGCCGATCCTACCAAGATCAGCGCTGCCAACCTGAAGAATGCGCAGGCAATGATCGCTGCCATCAAGTAAGGATGAAAACCTGCCTGGAACTCCTTTCTCCGGCAAGGAATGCTGACATCGGCATCGCTGCTATAGACTGCGGTGCCGATGCCGTATATATTGCCGGGCCGCAGTTCGGGGCAAGGAAAGACGCCTGGAACACGGTAGAGGATATAGCCAGGCTGTGCGAATATGCACACAAGTTCGGGGCGAAGGTATTCGTTACCATAAACATCCTCCTGCGGGACGACGAGTTGGAGGAGGTTCACCGCCAGATGCTCGCCGAGCAGGAAGCCGGGGCGGACGCATTCATCATCCGCGACATGCGGATCTGCGGCTGGGAAGATATCACAGTGCCCCTCCATGCCTCCACGCAATGCGCCATCCGAACGGTGGAAGACGCAAGGCGCTGCGCCGATGCCGGATGCGCCAGGATAGTGCTGGAGCGGGAACTGCCGCTTAGCACCATACAGGAGATTTGCCGGGCAGTGGAGTGCGAGGTGGAGTGCTTCGTGCACGGGGCCCTCTGCGTATGCTACAGCGGGGATTGCCGCCTGAGCGAATACCTGAACGGGCGCAGTGCCGACAGGGGCGAGTGCGTTCAGGCATGCCGCTCGATGTACGACCTCGTGGATGATTCCGGAAAGGTTCTGGTGCGGAACAAAGCCCTGCTGTCGCTGAAAGACTTCAACCTGCACGACCGTCTGCCGGAACTGGCAGCGGCCGGCGTCATGTCCTTCAAGATAGAAGGGCGGCTGAAGAGCGCCTCTTATGTGCGTAATATCACCCGCTATTACTCCGAGGCTCTGGATGCCCTGGTGGCTGCAGAGCCGGATAAATACACCCGGGCCTCATTCGGAAAGGTATACGGCGGAGTAGCCCCGGATCCGTGGAAGACTTTCAACCGAGGATATACCGAACTGTTTTTCGACGGCAAACGGGGTCAATGGTCTTCGATGGACGCCCCGAAGTCGATGGGAGAGTTCATCGGGACTGTGATTTCCGTCCGCAGGCATGGCAAGGATGCCGAAATCGTGCTTAAACCCGCTTCCAAGGGCCTGGAACTGCACAACGGAGACGGATTCGCCTTTGCGGGAAAGAACGGAGTTGTGGGATTCCGTGGAGACTTATGTTCTTGTAACACAATTGTTTGCAAGCCCATGGACGGGCTGCGGGAAGGGTTGTCCCTGTACCGCAATATCGATACCGCTTTCGAGAAGGAACTCGACCGTAACCCCAGCCACAGAGAGGTCTCCGTGGCACTTTCTGTGCGCGTGCACGGAAAATGGAACATAGATGTTACGGCTGTTTCGGAGGATGGAAGGGAGTTCACCAGCCCGTTCAAGGCCGATCTCGAGAAGGCGGAGAACCGGGACAGGGCCGAAGCCATGCTTCGCGAGCAGCTTGGGAAGCGCAGTCTTCACTATCATTTCCATGTGGATTCGGTGGTTTCAGATGCACCGGGAGCCGCTTTGCCGCTGCTCAGCGCATCTACCATCAACAGTATACGCCGTTTGATCGCGGAGGATCTGGATTCGATGAGGATTCCGGGGGCCGGCGGAAGGGTGACTTCTCCAGAGGGCGCATCCGCCGCCCACACCATTCACGACACACAGGATCTGATGAAGTCCAAGTACTGCATAAAGTACGAGTTGGGAATGTGCCCGAACAAGCAGGGAGCAAAACCGACCGGGCCTCTGTATCTGCTGAACAACGGCAGGCGCCTCGCCCTTCACTTCGACTGCAAAGCCTGCGAAATGAGCGTCACTCCAGAGCAAATGTGATTTTCACGTCACCGAAGCGGCCTTCGATGGATTTGCCCTTGGTGAAATAGGTAGCGCCAAGCTGGCCTCGCCACACAACATCGTCTGAACTGTGATAGGGAATATCCACATCGAAGCCATAAGTCTTGGATTTGATTTTCACCGACGCAGAGCACTTCCAATTGGTTCTCGTGCCTCCGTCATCCTCGACTATCAGGAAGGCCAGCTTGTCCAGCTGATCCGAGAAATCGGTCACCAGTAAAGCCCTGAAACTCTTTTTCTTACCCACTTCGCTTCGCTTGACCACAACCACAAAATCGGTTATTTCCGGCTGATAATTCTTCAGCTGTTCTTCCGTAGTTGCATAGAATCCATTGACAGCCCCGCACCAGCAATGGAATTCGGAAGCACCGGCCAGCCAGCTGTCGTAGTTGCGGAGCATGGTAAAGTCTTTTATATAAAGGTTATACCTCTCCGCATCCTCGTCTTCATCGTCAAAGTCCCAGATGGATTTGGTGTTCAAGAATGACTCCAGCGGAACACAGTCTGAATCATCGTTTTGGTTGATCACCCATACCGGGCGGTTTTTGGCCACGTTTTCGTTCACGAACACAGAATCCACTACCTCATAACCATTGCCTGTGGATGTAACCACGTAGGCATAGTTCGATTCAGCGCCATTGCCTGGGTCGAAAGTGATCAAAGGCAGAGTGCTGCCGTCCCAGTTTTCGGAGTAAGGCCAGTAAATCTGCATGCCCGAATCCTGCAGATAATCAAGGTAACGCTGCACATCCTCGGCACCGGCCTTGGTCGACGGACTATTACGGGAAGCCAGATAATCCTCTATCATGGAGCGTATTGGCTTTTGATAGGAAGACGCCTTGGTTGAAGAGCCGTGGTCCCCCACACCGGCACCGGGAGACGTCAGCAGGTCCGACATCATGTATTCTTCGTCGTAGCCGTTGGCTGTGGATGAATTCACAGCATCGTACACTTCATTTAGCTGATCGTCCCCGAGCGGCAGGGACGACAGCATTCTTGCTACGTCCCTTTTGGTCATCAGCCCTTCATTCCTGTCGGTTTCAGCCGGTTCATCGCCCCGGTTGCAGGCGATTGCGGAAAGCAGCACCGCTGCCAGCGCAAAGAGTTTTACGGATAACGTTTTCATACCCACATTCGTTTTTGCAAAGTGAGCGATTATTATCCGTTTTAGCGGTTTTTAAACGTTTATTTGATAAAAAAGCCCACCGAAACACTCCGGTGGGCAGATTCTTTCAACTTTTATCCGTTTTCGATGATGTCCGAAAGGAAATCCGTTATGTCTATGCCGGCGGCGCGGACCATCTTGGGGACGAGGGATGCGCTGGTCATACCCGGGATGGTGTTGACCTCAAGGAAGTACAGCCCATCCTCGGAGAAGATGTAGTCCATTCGCACCAGGCCGGAGCAGTCGAGATTCTCGTAGATGCGGGCCGTGGTGGACTGCACAAGCTTCACGATATCCTCCGATGCCTCAGCGGGGCACACCTCGCGGCTGTGGCCGTTATACTTGGCGTCGTAGTCGAAATACTCATTCTCCGTGATGATTTCGATGATGGGCAGGGTGTGAACCTTCCCGGATGTGCGGTATGCCGCGCAGGTGAACTCACGGCCGGTAATTCCCTGCTCCACGAGCACGGTGGGGCCTTCGGAGAAGGCATAGCCGACGGCCGTGGCCACGTCGGCGGGATCCTTCACCATCGTCACCCCGAAACTGGATCCGCCTATGGTAGGCTTCACGAACACAGGGAATTTGAGCGAAGCCGCAACCTGGGCGGAGAACGCTTCCAGGTCGGCGCCCTTGTGCACGAAGGCGTCGGGAGCGCACTTCACTATGCCGAGATCCCGGATGTAGCTCTTGCAGGCGTACTTGTCGAAAGCGATGGCGCTGACCGCGGATGAGCAGGTGCTGAAGGGAATTCCGAGCATCTCCAGATAGCCCTGGAGCTGGCCGCTTTCGCCTGGGGCGCCGTGCTGCATGATGTACACGTAGTCGAAACGGACTTTCTCCCCAAGCACCGTAATGCTGAAATCTGTCTTGTCCACCTCGGGACGGGACCCCTCAGGGAAAGGCATGCGCATGGCATCCTTCTTCTTGCACGCCACCAGCTGCCACTTGCCGAAACGGGCGAAAATCTCATAGACATCGTAACGGTCGCCATCGATGCGCGAGGCGGTGAACTCACCGCTGCGGCATGCCACCTCCCACTCGGAAGAGTCGCTTCCGTAGATAACGGCTATAGTCTTGTACTTTCCCATATTATTCGAAATAGTAATCTTCTTCGCTCTTGTTTTCCGCCTGTCCCTCTTCGGTGGTCTCTATGTCGCCGCCGGTGCAGTTCAGGTTAAAGTTGACCGCCGCTGGCGCGATGAAACGGTCGGCCTCCGAGAAAAGCCCGTCCGCCAGGCATTTCTTCATCCAGATACCCCAGATGGGCAGGGCCATGTTGGAACCGCTACCCAGCGCCAGGGAATTGAAGTGGATCTGACGGTCTTCGCCACCCACCCAGACACCGCAGGTGATCGAGGGTGTGTAGCCTATGAACCAACCATCGGAGTTGTCGTTGGTGGTTCCGGTCTTGCCGGCAATCTCACCCTTCAGCCCGTATGCGGAGCGCAGGCGGGCGCCGGTGCCATGGTTCACAACGCCTTCCATCAGGTTAATCATCAGATAGGCGGTATTTTCGCCAATGGCTTCGCGCTTGCGGTTGGTGAACTCGGAAAGGACGTTACCCTGGCTGTCCTCGATGCGGGTTACATACAGCGGCGTGATGTATACACCCCTCGAAGGGAGGGCGTTATACGCGGCGACCATCTCCTGGATGGAGATATCGGCAGCACCCACGCAGAGAGCATAGACTTCGTCCAGATGGCTGTAGACGCCCATTTTGTGCATCATCTCGGCCATCGCATGAGGGCCGAACTGCTTCATCAGGTAGGCGGATATGTTGTTGGATGAATGGGTGAGACCCCACTTGAGGGTAACGGTCTTACCTATCCACTCGTCCTTATCGGTGGAGCGGGGCGTCCAGTCGGTGCCGTCGCCGGCGATGAAAGACTGGGGCACGTTGATGACCTTGTCGCAGGGCGACATCCCCTCCTGCATGGCAAGGGTGTATAGGAAAGGCTTGATGGTGGAACCCACCTGGCGCTTGCCCTGGCCTACGTTGTCGTATTTGAAATAGCGGTAGTTGGGGCCGCCGATGTATGCCTTGAGATGACCGGTAACCGGCTCTATGGCTACCAGGCCGCAACGAAGCACGCTCTTGTACCAGAGGATGGAGTCGTTCGGGGTCATCACCGTGTCGATGTAGCCCTTCTTGTTCCAGGCGAAAACCCTCATCTTCACCGGTTTGTCGAAACCGGCAAGGATTTCCTCATCCGGCACACCGGCCTTGTGCTGAAGGCGGTAACGGTCGCTCCAACGGCGCGCATTACTCATCAAGCGGTCACGCGTAGCCTTGTCCACATCCCCTGCAAAAGGAGCGTTGCGCTTCCACTTGTTCTCTCTGTCGAAAGCCGGCTGCAGGTTCTTCCCGAGGTGCTCGGCCACGGCCTGCTCCGCATTCTGCTGCATGCGGTAGTTGATGGTAGTGTAGATGCGAAGACCGTCCTTATCGAGATTGTACTTCTCTCCACCCGGTTTCTTGTTCTTGTTGAGCCATCCATAGAACTCGTCATCGCGCCAGCGGAGGGAATCCGCGGTGTAATCCTCGGGATACTGGTAGTTGCTGCGCTTGGGCTTCTCCGCATTCATATCGCGGCGGAGCATGTCCCGGAAATAAGGCGCCAGGCCGGCATTGTGGTCCCGCACCTGATACACCAGATTGATGGGCACCTGTTTGATGGAATCGGCGTCGTGCCTGGTGATATACTTGTTCTTGGCCATCTGCCCGATAACGAAGTTACGGCGGGCGAGAGCGCGTTCCGGATTGATGACAGGGTTGTAGCGCGTGGGCTTGTTGACCATGCCCACCAGGGTTGCGGCCTCTTCTACGGTTAGCTCGGAGGGCAGTTTATCGAAAAAGGTCTCGGATGCCGAGCGGATGCCGTAGGCGCTGCTGCCAAAGAAAACGGAATTCAGATACATCACAAGGATTTCGTCCTTGGTATAGTTGCGCTCCAACTTCACCGCGGTAATCCACTCCTTCAGCTTTATCCATACCATACCTATCTTGCCCACACCCTCCTTTCGGGGATAGAGCGTCTTGGCTAGCTGCTGGGTGATAGTGGAGCCGCCGCCCTGGCTGCTGTCCCGCATGAGGATGGTCTTTACCGCCACGCGGATGAGGCCTTTGGTATCGATGCCGGAATGCTTGCGGAAGCGGGCATCCTCGGTGGCTATGGTTGCCGCAACCAGATTGGGAGACAGCTCGTCGTAGCTGACGAAAGTACGGTTCTCTATATGGAAGGTGGTGAGCACCTCTCCGCCGTCCGCGATCACCTGTGTCGCGAGTTTGCTGTCCGGATGCTCAAGCTCCTCGAAAGAAGGGATCTTGGCGAACATCCATACGAGCAGCAGCAAAAACGCCAACAGCGCGAACGGAGCCGTCACCACGATCCAAAACCACTTTACTATCTTTTTCTTGGTTGCGTCTTCCATTTTTTTAATCTTCGATTAGAATTACAAAGTTAATTTTTTTTGCCGACAAATTTTGAAAATGTGCGAGTTTGTGTTTTACTTTGCAGAAAATTGAACGTTATGGAGGGTAATTTAGTCATAGTCGAATCACCTACCAAAGCCCGGACAATCCAACGGTTTTTGGGCGATGGTTTCACGGTGAAAGCCAGCGAAGGGCACATCAGGGATCTGCAGGAAAAGCAGCTCAGCATAGATATCAAAGGTGGGTTCACCCCGGAATATGTCATCCCGGACAATAAAAAGAGAGTAGTAGCCGAACTCACAAGGCTTGCAAAAAAGGCCAGCGTCGTATGGCTGGCTTCCGATGAAGACCGCGAGGGAGAAGCCATCTCCTGGCATCTCTGCGAGACTCTCGGTCTGGACAAGGCCCACACCCGCCGCATTGCTTTCCACGAGATCACGAAGGACGCCATCCTGCGCGCCATAGGCAATCCCCGCGAGGTGGATATGAACCTGGTGAATGCCCAGCAGGCCCGCCGAGTGCTGGACCGCCTGGTAGGCTTCGAACTATCCCCGATCCTTTGGAAAAAGATCAACCGCGGGCTCTCCGCCGGCCGCGTTCAGAGCGTGGCGCTGCGTCTCGTGGTAGACCGTGAGAGGGAGATCATGGCTTTCAACCCTGAACCTTTCTATAAAATAGAAGGAAGCTTCATCAATCCTGCCGGCGCCGCCCTCAAAGGCGTGCTTGAGGCAAAGTTCAAGAGCGCGGAAGAAGCAGAAAAGTTCCTGCAGGACAGCATCGGAGCACACTACATCATCTCCGCCGTGGACAAGGCGGAAGGCAACCGCTATCCGGCTCCGCCTTTCACCACCTCCACCCTCCAGCAGGAGGCCTCCCGCAAGCTCCACTTCCCCGTCAGCACCACCATGCGCGTGGCCCAGACGCTGTACGAGAAGGGTCTCATAACCTACATGAGAACGGACTCTACGAACCTTTCTTCGCTCGCGCTGGGCACAGCCAAGAAGTTCATCCTCGACAACTTCGGCGAGGAGTACTCCCACCCCAGGCAGTACAACACACGCAGCAAGGGTGCACAGGAAGCTCACGAGGCCATCCGGCCTACATACATCGAGCACTCCGACGTCAGCGGCTCGACGCAGGAGAAGGCCCTCTACAACCTCATCTGGAAGCGCACCGTAGCTTCGCAGATGGCCGAGGCCAGGCTGATGAACACGACCATCCGCATCGCATCCGACAAGCGCCCCGAACAGTATGCTGCAGAGGCATCCGAAATCCTTTTCGACGGCTTCCTCAAGGTCTACATGGAGGGAAGCGATGACGACATAGCCGATGAGGCGGGGCTCACCGTCGTGCCGGACATCCGCACAGGAGACGCCCTGAACGCCAAGGAGATAAACGCCGAATGCAAGTTCACACGTGCCCCCCAACGCTACACGGAGGCATCCCTTGTGAAGAAGCTGGAAGAGCTTGGAATCGGCCGTCCGTCCACCTACGCCCCCACAATCACCACCCTCACCAAGACCCGCGGCTACATCGCCTCCGGCAACAGGGAAGGTGTGAAGGTGGATGTGGTGAACTTCAAGCTGAAGGGAGCCGAACTGAGCTCCTCGAAGAAGAAGGAAGTCGTGGGAGAAGACAAGGGCAAGCTGCTTCCGCAGGACGTAGGCCTGCTGGTCACCGACTACCTTGTGGAGAACTTCCCCCACATCATGGACTACAACTACACCGCCGAGGTGGAGAACAATCTCGACATGATCGCCGAGGGCAAGGAAGACTGGAAGGCCTACTTGAGCCAGATCTATCCCCCGTTCCACACGCAGGTGGAGAGCAAGATGAGCGACGGGCAGTACACCCACGTGGAGAGGGTGCTCGGCATCGATCCCTCCGATGGCCAGCAGGTTATTGCCAAATACGGCCAGTTCGGAGCCTATGTGCAGAAGGGTGAAGGTGAAACCCGCCGCTTTGCCAGCCTGGAGAAGGGGCAGCTGATAGAGAGCATCAGCCTCGAAGAGGCGATTTCCCTTCTGGCCCTGCCGAGGAAAGTGGGCAACTATCTTGGCACCGACATCATAGTCACCAAGGGCAAGTTCGGCCCCTATATCAAATACGGAGACCTCAACGTCACCCTCCCCAGGAAGACCGATCCCCTCACCGTGGACATTCAGGATTGTATCGTGGCTATCGAGGCACAGAAAAAGGCCTCTCCCGAGAATAACATCCTGAAGGAATTCCCTGGAACGGACATCGCCATCATCAACGGCCGTTACGGGCCTTACATCAAGCACGATGGCAAGAATTTCCGCATTCCAAAGGGATGCAAGGTGGAAACTCTCACCGAGCAGCAGTGCAGGGAATTCATCGCCGGAGGCCCTACCGGGGGCGGCAATACAGGTTACAGGAGATTCTCCAGGAAGAGGTAATCCTCCCTGGTGGTAAGTTTTATGTTGTTCCTCTCTCCTTCGATGTAGGAGAGGGGAATTCCGTATCTGGACGCCACTGAAGCGTCATCGGTATAGGAAGTGTCGTAAGGGAGTCCGTATGCGGCCTTCAGCTCTTCGGACAGGAACATCTGCGGCGTCTGCGCGCCGTATACGCGACTGCGGTCGGGGTCGGGATCTCCGGTAGGGACAATCTCGCCGGACTCGTTGCGTACCAGGCTCTTGAGGGTGTCGGTAACAGGCACCACGGGCACTAGGCCGCGGCAGGTCTTCATCTTGCTGAACATGGTGCGGATGAGTTCCCCGGACACCATCGGGCGCACCCCGTCATGCACCGCCACTATGGCCCCGTCTGGCACCTTGGACAAAGCGTTGCGCACGCTGTGGAAACGGGTGATTCCCCCTTCTACGATTATCTGGGGCACGTCCAGGGGATACTTGATGCACAGATCTTTCCAGTGCTCGATCTGGTTCTTGGGCAGCACGGTGACCACCTTCACGTCCGGGCATGCATCCACGAAGGCGAAAATGCTGCGGTGGAGTACCGGTAGACCGCCCAGAAGCAGGAACTGCTTGGGCTCGGCGGCCTTCATCCTGGTGCCGCTGCCGGCGGCGGTGAAGATGACATACTTTTTTCTTTCCATAAGGCTGAAAGTTCATGGCAAAATTAACTAAAATTCTTATATTTGTTAGTCTAAACCTAACAAGATCAAAATGGCATTTTCTTTTTTGAACCAGGAACTGGCAATCGACCTCGGAACAGCCAACACCGTCATCTATCAGAACGACGAAATCGTGCTGGACGAACCGAGTATCGTAGCCATCGACAATAACACCAACAAGTGCATCGCCATCGGCCATCAGGCCAAGCTGATGCAGGAGCGCACGAATCCCGGCATCAAGACCATCCGCCCCCTGAGGGACGGCGTGATCGCAGACTTCAACGCTGCGGAGATGATGATCCGCGGGTTCATCAAGCAGGTGAACAGCAAGCGTCACAGCCTGTTCACCCCCAACCTGAAGGTTGTGGTCGGTATCCCTTCCGGATCGACGGAAGTCGAGATCCGTGCCGTGCGCGACTCCACCGAGCATGCCGGAGGCAGAGACGTATATCTCATCCATGAGCCTATGGCATCCGCCCTCGGTATCGGCCTTGAGGTGCTTGCGCCGAAAGGCAGCATGGTGGTAGATATCGGCGGCGGCACCACCGAGATCGCAGTCATCTCCCTCGGCGGCCTGGTGATCCAGGACAGCATCCGCACCGCGGGCGATGTGTTCACGGCAGACATCCAGTACTACCTTCGCCAGCAGCACAATATCAAGGTCGGTGAAATCACCGCAGAGAAGATCAAGATCGCGGTCGGAGCCGTTATTCCGGACCTGGACGAGAAACCCGAACCCTTCATCGTGCGCGGTCCGAACCTGATGACCGCCCACCCCGTGGAGGCCACCATCACCCACGACGAGATCGCACACTGCCTCGACAAGTCCATCGCCAAGATCGAAACTTCCATCCTTCACGTGCTTGAGCTGACTCCTCCGGAGCTCTACTCCGACATCGTGGAGAACGGTATCTTCCTCTCCGGCGGCGGCGCGCTCCTGCGCGGTCTCGACAAGCGCCTGACCGACAAGGTCAACATCCCCTTCCATGTGGCTGACGATCCGCTCCACGCGGTCGGACGCGGCACCTGCATGGCACTCAAGAATACCGAAAGCTATCCCTTCCTGATGCGATAGACATGGCCGAAGGGAGAAAGAGATTCGGCTTTGTGATCAGCGCGGCAGTCTTCTTGCTTCTGGAGATTGCCGCGGTTCTTATGCTGAGCCGCACTTCCTCCCTCCAGAACATCTGGATCAACCGGGCGTCGCACCGAGTGCATGCCGGCATCTGGGGAACAGCCGAAAAGATCCGCAATTATTTCACTCTCGACGGGCAGAACCGCGCCCTTGCCACCAAGAACCTGGAACTCATAAAGGAAGTGTGGGAAAACGGGGAAAGGGACCTCTCTTACCGCGAGAACCATCTCTACGACGGCAAAGTGGGGAACTTCCGCATGATTCCCGCCACCATCGTGAAGGCCAGCCGCAACTCCCAGCACAACTACATAGTGCTGAACAAGGGCTCCGAGGACGGGGTTAAACCCCAGACGGGCATCGTGACCACCACCGGTGTGGTGGGCGTGGTGAACGCGGTGGGCAAGCACTTTTCCTATGGGCTCACGCTGATGAACACGAAGATGAGCGTCAGCGCCCGGATCGGCCAGACAGGCCTCGTGGCCCCTCTGGAATGGGACGGAAAGCACAGTAACGGAGCTCTGATGAAGAATCTCCCCCTGCACTACGAGATCGCACCCGGGGATACGGTGTGGACGAGCGGCTATTCCAGCGTCTTCCCTCCGGACATCCCCATCGGAACCACCGGCCGCATACGCCAGGTGGACGGCAGCACCAACGAGGTGAGCGTAGGGCTCTTCCAGGATTTTGCCGCGCTGCGCTACGTCATCATCACCGAGAACCTCGACCGCGGGGAGATCGCAGATCTTGAAAAGGAGGCAGGGCGATGAGACAGCGGTACGTGTTTACATATATCATCCTCCTCGCCATCCAGGTTATCTGCCTGGGGCTGCTGAACCTGTCGCAGTATGTGGTGCTCTGTTTCCTGCCGGTGATGATCCTGAGCCTGCCCATCACGCACAGCACCCCCCGCGTACTGCTGACGGCATTCGTGACAGGATTGATGGTGGATTTCTTCACGGACGGCGTGCTCGGGCTCACGACGTGCGCCCTGCTGCCGGTGGCTTTCGTCCGCAACGCCCTCATCCGCCTGGTATTCGGCACCGAACTGCTCTCCCGCCAGGAAGACATCTCCATACATAAACAGGGCCCCGCCAAGGTGCTGCTGGCCATCCTGCTCGCCACCACCCTGTTCTTCCTCATCTACATTCCCGTAGACTGCGCCGGCACCCGCTCCGGCGGATTCATCGCGCTCCGGACTCTTCTCTCCGTTGCCCTGAGCACTCCTGTGTCGTATTATGTTGCCGGAGTGCTTGCTCCGAGGGAGGCCGACAGATGGAGGTAAGCCGCAGCGACAAACTGGTCATCGGCCTCTGGGCCGTCATCCTCATCCTGCTGGTGAGGCTTTTCGCCATACAGATAGTGGATGACAGCTACAAGCGGGATGCGGCCAACAATTCCATGGTATACCACACCATCTATCCGCCCCGCGGCATCATCTACGACCGAAACGGGGAGGTGCTGGTGGGCAACCGCGTCTGCTACGACATCCTGGTCACGCCCCGCGAAGTGCAGGCTTTCGACACTCTTGCCCTGGCGCAGGCGCTGGACCTGGACACCCTCTGGATACGGGAGCAGATGGCCTACTACAAGAAATACCGTTCGCGCATAGGCTGGCAGACCCTGCAGTTCGCCAAGCAGATCAGCGTGGAGAAATACATGCGCTTCGCGGAGCGGGCCTACGATTTCCCGGGCTTCCGCGGGCAGGTGCGTACCGTGCGGGAGTATCCCTTCAACGCCGGAGGCAACCTGCTGGGATACGTGTCGGAAGTGAACGAGAGGGATATCCAGAAGGAACCGGATGCCTACAAGAGCGGAGACTACATCGGAAAGACCGGTCTCGAGGCCGCCCGCGAGAAGGACCTTCGGGGCGAGAAGGGCTACCACGTGTTCCTGAGGGACTCGCGCAATAAGGTGCAGGATTCCTACAAGGACGGAGAGTTCGACAAGGAGGCTGTTCCGGGGAAGAACATAGTCACCACCATCGATGCCCACCTGCAACAGTACGGGCAGGAGCTGATGAAGGGCAAGAAGGGCAGTCTGATAGCTCTGGAGCCCGCCACGGGGGAGATTTTGGCGATGGTGTCCAGCCCCGGTATCGACGTGGATGTGCTCTCGAACATGGGTGCGAACTACGCGCGGCTGGCGGCGGATCCGGGCAGGCCGATGTTCAACCGCACCGTGCAGGCATCCTACCCTCCGGGCTCGGTTTTCAAGCTCGTGAACGGCCTGATAGGCCTTCAGGAAGGCGTGCTGCAGCCATGGTACCAGTATCCATGCAGCCACGGCTATGCCTATACCAAGACGCGGAAACTGGGCTGCCATGGGCACCGGAGCCCTCTGCGGCTGGACGAGGCGGTGATGATGAGCTGTAACGCCTATTTCTGCTACGTGCTGAAGAACCTGCTGGAGAACGACAAGTACGACTCGGTGGACGATGCTTTCGATAAGTGGCGGGAGTACGTGCTGAGTTTCGGCTTCGGGCAGAAGCTGGGCAGCGACTTCCCTTCCGAACTCGGCGGCAACATCCCCACTTCGAAGTTGTATGACAAGCGCTACGGGCGCGGCCGCTGGCGTACCTCAAACGTGATTTCACTTTCCATCGGCCAGGGAGAAATCGGCGCCACGCCGCTGCAGATCGCGAACCTGGCCGCCATAATGGCCAACCGCGGCTACTACTACATCCCCCACATCGTGAAGGATTCCGAGGGGCTGGAGATAGATGAGCGCTTCCGCGAGAGGCACTACACCATGGTGGACACCTCGCACTTCTCGAAGGTGATCGGGGGCATGTGGATGGCCGTGAACGCCCCGCCGGGAGCAGGCGGAACCGCCGGGCTGGCCGCCGTGCCGGGGCTGGACATCTGCGGAAAGACGGGTACCGCCCAGAACCCTCATGGGGCGGATAACTCCGTCTTCATCTGCTTCGCACCCCGGGAAAACCCGAAGATCGCAGTGGTAGGATACATAGAGAATGCCGGTTGGGGAGGCTCCTGGGCCTGCCCGCTGGCATCGCTGCTGATAGAGAAATACCTGCTTGGGGAAACCACGCGCCCCGAGCTGGAGAAACGCATGTTAAACGCTTCATTCAATGTTGCAGGGAACTGACAGAGGTTTTCGCAGTTCGGTGGATTGGACGCTCGTTGCCATCTACCTGGTGCTGGTCCTGATAGGCTGGCTGAACGTATATGCCTCCATCCATACCCCCGACATGGGCTCGCCGCTGGCATTTTCGCTGCGCAGCGGCAAGCAGTTCGTGTGGATCCTGACGGCATTCGCGCTGGCTATCGTGATCCTGTTCGTGGTGAACCCGCGGCTCTGGGAGGTGCTGGCCACTCCGGGCTATCTGATCGTGGTGGTGCTGCTGGTGGCGGTGATCTTCCTGGGGTCCGCGCACAAAGGTTCGCACTCATGGTTTTCCATCGGGCCCATCAGCTTCCAGCCCGCCGAGATATCGAAGATTACGACCTCACTGCTGCTGGCCATGCTGATGAGCCGGCAGAACTTCTCGCTCGGACTGTGGAAGGATTTCTGGCTGGTGGCGGCGGTGCTCGGCCTGCCGATGCTGATTATCCTTGCGGAGAATGAAACCGGCTCCGCGCTGGTGTATACGGGGATGCTGTTCGTGTTGTACCGCGAGGGGCTGCCGGGGGTGATACTGGTGCTGCTGGGGCTGGCGGTTGTGCTGTTTATCCTGACTTTGAAGACCTCTGTGTGGGTGTCGCTGATCGTGCTGGGAGTAATAGGGCTGCTGTACCTATGGTATCTGCTTCGGCAGACGCGGACGCTGTCGCGGGAGAGGCGTTTCTCGCTGCGGATGCTGCTGTTGGCGGTGGTTGTTTTCGCCGGGCTGGTGTTCTCTACCGATTTCGTGTTCCACAAGGTGCTGCAGGACCATCAGCGGCTGCGCATCGAGGTGCTGCTGGGCATGAAGGATGATCCGCACGGGGTGGGATACAATGTGAGGCAGTCGATGATTGCTATAGGTTCCGGCGGCTTTGCCGGCAAGGGTTTTACGAACGGTACGCAGAATACCGGCGGCTTCGTGCCGGAGCAGAGTACGGACTTCATTTTCTGTACGGTCGGCGAGGAATGGGGCTTCCTAGGATGCCTGGTGGTGCTGACGCTGTATGGCTTCTTGATTACACGGATTCTGCATGACGCGGAACGCTCCCGGGAGGGCTTTACGCGGATTTACGGATATTGCGTGGCGGCGTGCCTGTTCATGCATTTGTTTATAAATGTGGGCATGACGATTGGCATTATGCCTGTGATCGGCATCCCGCTGCCGTTTTTGAGTTACGGCGGATCGTCGCTATGGGCGTTCACCGTGATGCTGTTTATCTTCATTGCCCTGTATCGGCAGGAGAATAAGTATTTTTAGGCTTTTGTTTGGCGGGGCAGGATGTGGCGCGTTGCGGCCAATGTGCTGATTTTCAAAATGTTGCACGGAAGCGTCTGGTACATTTTCACCAGACGCTTTTGCATAAGTTTCTGAATATCAACAATTTGGCCACAACAGGATGTTGACAAATCTGATACAAGAATGACCGTCCCTGCAAGATTAACAGATTAATTGCTATATTTGCAGCCGCAATAAGCCTTGGTGGTGGAATGGTAGACACGAGGGACTTAGACACATTTGAGTGCACTCTCTGAAAAGAGAGATGTAGAATGCCGTAAATTCAAGGAAACCTTAACGGGTAGTGCTGAAGGCAATCTTGAGCCAAGCCTCCAAAAGGATGAAGGTGCAGAGACTAGACACGGCACGCCTAAAGAGCCTGGCTCCATGGTGAAGGAATAGTCCAGACTACGAACGGGCAGGCATTTGCCCCCGGTGGCGAAAGCCATAGTGGTACGAAAATCCCTTGGCCCGAAAAGGCCGTGCGGGTTCGATTCCCGCCCGAGGCACAAATAGACTTTATAAGTTGTTGATTTCCAGACACTTTACAAAGTCTTGTTTTTATCCCCCAAATTTGGTCGTATTTGGTCACGTTTTCTCCTCTGCTGAAGAACCGGGAGACCGATAAACAGGAATTTACTTGATGCCTTTCTTCTGAGAAAATAACCATTGGAGTCTTTCGGCTGAGCAAGCATTGTCGCAGGCTCGGCCATGTGTCATTCCTTCGAATTCCTCAAATACTACATTTCCTCCGGCATTTTTGATTTGCAGGGCGAAACTCTTGAGCGCTTCATAACTGCGCTCTTCCGTTCCTGCCGTAATATATAGAGGAAGATAGGTGTATAGTGACGGTGTGGCAAATTGGGCCTGCCCGGACGACACGATGCCTGCAGTGAAGAGATTCGGATACTCCCGTAGCATTCTCCATGCCCCCATAGCACCCATCGATGCGCCGCAGATATAGATTCGGCTTTCATCGATATCCTTCTCATCCAAGAAGTAATCAATGAGTTCCTTGGCCTTCAGATAATAGCCAGCGGAGCTGCCTCTGCTGTCCCACTCATGATCGGCCGGGCACTGCGGAACGAGAAAATATGCAGAAATCTTATTGTCCTTGATGTATTCCCCGATATTGCTGACGGATACCTGAGTCATCTGCTTTTTGTTGTCCGTGCCGCTGCCGCTGTTGCTGTGCAGATAGATGATAAGGGCTGGCTTGTCATTTGTGCCGATGAGGTTTTCAATTACCTGATAAGGGATGTCCGGAACGACAGATGTCTGTTCTTCCTTCTGCGGATCTGAAGATGACTTGTCCAGATGCTTCGTAGCGCTGCATCCGGTAAGAAGGCTAAGGAGTAGTAAGAGGATAATTTTCATTTTTTGATCAAACAGATTCCGATTTTGCGAATACAAATATACGACATTTTCTCGGTCACTTTCGGTCACCTTACGGCAGATTCGGTCACTTTTGGTCACCTTTTCCGGGAGTTATTTTACCTCACAATTATTTGACTTAACTCACGGGAAATCAATTCCTTCAGTTAATTAAAACAACTCACGATAGCCACCGATATCTTAACCACCGCCCGAGGCACAAAAAGAGCGGCGCACCAGCGTCGCTCTTTTTTGTGCCGTCTTTTGCTAATACCAGACCACAGAGGTGATTTTATCACCATTTACCCAGATGTAGCCCCTTTTACCATTAAAAGTATCCCCAAAATCATAACAACGCGAATTATTACGGTCTATACTTAATTTAAAGTAATAACCATCTCCCATGCTTTTTCTCTCGCCATTTTCATCATATACAGTGTAATCTGTATAATCTTCATCCGGATAATCATATCTAAAACTGATTGGCTTATAGTAAGCCATATACAATTTATATGTAAAGTCAAAATAGTCGTTTAGCAACTTGAATGAGCTGCCTACTTTAACCAGGCCGCGCATACCCTTTTGGGTTGGATCGTAGCCAAATCTCTTTTTGAAACCTTCAATTTTTGAGAATACTTTCTTGTTATGCTCGTTCACCTCTCTGAGTTTTTCCTGTCTTGCTGCCTCCAACTTTTCCCGTCGGCTTTTTTCGGAAACATATTCTTTCTTCTCAGGATTGTATGTACCTATCCGAGACTCTGCATCATTAATGAATACTTCGAGATCACTATCCATATATGGCATAACACCAACAATGGGTTTAAAGAGCTCGTTACCAAGTATCTCCTGTATTTCTTCATCCGTCAACCCATCCTGACACTGCAACTTGATGACCTCGTCGGTGCTAAATTCTCTTCTCCACGAAGACGAAAGGGTCCCGGAGCCATAGACTGTAGCGTCAAACAAACCCTCACAGGCTCGATTAGTAACGTTACTCCCGTCCATTTCAAAAGAAGCAACTACCGATTTGCCCGATTTCGTTACGACACTTTGAAACACAATGTTCCCCCTGGGGTTAGCGCGTGTTATCGTATAATTGTCAAGCAAAGTGCATCTAAACAAATAGTTCCAATTACTCCTCTGCCACTCAAGATAATCACCGTTGGGATAATGGACTGACCAGCCATCTTGCTTCTGATTCCAAACGCGTCCTTCATCATCCTTATAATAGTTAAACTGGGGGTTTTCACGGACCGTTTGCAAAAAGATTCTCTTTTGTTTGCTTCCCTCTTGCACAGTATCATTTTTTAACTCCACCCAGTCCCCGCTGCGGATGATTGTCGAGCCGTCATTTGTCGCTTCTTCCTTGTTATACCCAATCTTTATCTTTTGACGCACGGAATATTCTTTCGGAACACTTGCTGGAGGATTTAACTCCTTAGGCAAATCCACTTTAACCATTAGTTTTATCGGGATTGCTTTCAAATCAAATGAATCTACGGTAATAGTTTCATCTCTATCAAGAGTTCTTACAACAACCGGAATTCCTCTCAAATCCGAAGAGATATAGCTACGACCATAATTACCTATCGCTAAGTTATATTCCTTCTCATCTACAACATACACTCTGGCCAATATCTTACCGCCGGATTTCAAAACAAGACTTTGGGACTCGTCATAGACAACATCTCCCAGGTAGTAAACATCATACGCATCTGGAACTACCAAGGCATCTGACACTTCGTTCCCATGAAATTCTCCACGGATGTAAAAACCTTCAAATAGCATTACTCCTTGCCCATTAGGGACCTTTTTCTTACCCACCTCACCTTCATAAGAGTGTTTAAGGTACTTGACTTTTTTTACGGGGTTTTGAGCATTTGAAATTTGCACCGGACATAACAGAAACAGTGTAGCCAAAGTGCACAACAGGAATGATTTCATAACACAGTATCTAACAAATAATCAAATATGAACGATTACAACATCTTCGCAACAGGTTATGTGGCAGCCCCTCTTGCTGCAGACCCAACAATAATAGCCCTCAAACAACATCACTCGGGTAGAGCAAATTGAAAACGCTAATCTTTCAATGTAGGAGGCGTTTTCACCACTATAACAAGCGAATATACGAATTATTATTCCACAAAGCAAAATCATTCTGGATGAATCTGCAGATGACATGGATAAGAGCACAGAAAACAGCCTGTTCTCTTGACCAAGTTTTGACCACAATCCCCACCTGTCACCAACATCTTGGCTCCCGCCCGAGGGTCATGACCAGGCGCTCGTTTACCCGTTTAGAAAAACCCGTTTTTTCTCTACAGGTAAGCCTTTTTTACCCCTACCCGTAGAGGTAATCCGGCAAAACCTCTACGGGTCAGCCATTTTTCGACCTACCCGTAGAGATAATTGCGGAAAAGATCTACGGGTCGTTATCGGCCGGCCGCTGGCGGGGTTGTCCTCAAAATGCCCGGAGATAAGGGATTTGCTATCCAGTAACCTATTAGCTGCTCGCCGTCACGGCCTTAAAATAATACGGTCTGTTTCCATCACGCCATCGTAAAACAGCTGGCCGGGCAGTCGCTTCTTCTCCTTTGCCGGGAAGGTGGCCTCGTATTGCTCGAATGCTTCAGGATTCTCATCGGCAACGAAATAACCCTTGGGCGGACAATAAGTTGCTTCCTCTATGCCATTGGCTTTAAGCCAGCCGGCCATTCTCCTCCATCACGAAGTCAAGTTCCGGAATGAAGTCCGGATTGCCACTATAGCAATGCAGTACAAAGTGCTCCGTGCATCCGGGGCGATATACTTATTTTCATATTATTCTGACTCATTTGAACTTATGAGCTCTCCCATTTGGCGGAAGAACAGGAATCGTAGCTTTGATAAGTGCTGTCAGGTAATCCCTGTCATCCACATCACTGATATAGAAGTAGTCTTTGGCACCTTCATACGGCGGCCGAAGGATGACTTCTTTCAGGATGGCCCTGCCGGGATCTGTCACCTTCACGTAGAAGTTGTTGTCGCAGATTGACCGCTATCTCCCCAGCACCTGAGCACTGGTCGACGATATATTGAACGAAGTCTGGATTGCAAGCCATAAATATCGATTTATCCAACTCTCAAAGGTAATCATTTTCTTCAGACCCCCTTTAACTAGATAGATAAATTGTTCGGGCGCTGCAGGTGTTCCGGGACTGAAGTGTGCGCTTCACCAACAATTTTATTAATTTTGCCACCACGAACCTTTTTACTGTTTAGTCATGAACAAAATCCGTCTTATGCAGGAAGCTTCGCGTTGTCTGATATGTGAGGACGCACCCTGCACCCGCGCCTGCAAAGCCGGCGACCCGGCCCGTGCCGTGAGGGCCATTCTTTTCAGGAACGAGGCCAATGCCGGCAACTGGTTTGCACCCTGCAGCGAGGAAAACCTTATGGCTGCCGAGAAGGCCTGTATCCATTATGACCGCCCCGTCCGCCTGCGCGACCTCGCCCACGCCCTGCCGGATCCGGTATGCGAAGAAGGTCTCCCCTCACTGGAGATCGACTTCTGCGGGCTGCACTGCGAGAATCCGTTTTTCCTGGCTTCATCGGCCATCTGCACCAACTATGATATGGTGGCGGCAGCCCTGAAATCCGGCTGGGCAGGAGTTTACTACAAGACAATCTGCCTGGAAGACATCAACGAAGTCTCCCCGCGTTTCGACGCCGTGAAGCGGGCCGACGGGAGTTTTACCGGCTTCCGCAACATGGAGCAGTTGTCGGAGAACTCCGCCGTGGAGGATTTCGCCATCCTGTCGCGTCTCAAGAAGGATTTTCCGGGCAAGATCATCATAGCCTCAATAATGGGGCAGAACGAGGATGAATGGACCAGGCTGGCAAAGATGGCCGAGGAGGCAGGAGTCGACGCGGTAGAGCTGAATTTCTCCTGCCCTCAGATGCGCTACGCCGGCATGGGCAGCGACGTTGGCCAGAATCCGGAACTTGTCACCTACTACACCGCATTCGTCAAGCGCGCCGTGAAGATTCCGGTAATCGCCAAGATGACACCGAATATCGGGTCTATGACCCCGGTTGCGCTGGCCGCGCATTTCGCAGGAGCCGACGGGATCTCCGCCATCAACACCATCAAGTCCGTAACCATGGGCGGAGAGGTCTCCGACCGCAAGATGATCTCCGGTTATTCAGGGACGGCAATCAAGCCCATAGCACTGCGCTTCATCCTTGAAATCGCGCAGAATCCCATACTGAAGGGAGCCCAGCTTTCCGGCATCGGCGGGATCTACACGTGGCGGGATGCGCTCCAATTCATCCAGCTGGGCTGTCAGAATGTCCAGCTGTGCACCGCCGTGATGGAATATGGCTACAGGATAGTCGATGACCTGATCCTGGGCCTGAGGACCTATATGGCAGGACGGGGGATCGACAAGCTGGAGGAGCTGGTAGGCGAATGCGTCTCCAGTTTCATCCTCCCTTCGGAGGCGGACCGCGATACGGTGGTCTATCCCGTCATCGACCGCGACATGTGTATAGGCTGCGGGCGCTGTTATGTTTCGTGCAGGGACGGAGGGCACCAGGCCATCGCTTTCGGCGAGGACCGAAAACCCCGCCTCCTGGGAGCCAAGTGCGTAGGCTGTCACCTCTGCCGCCTGATCTGCCCGACAGGAGCGATCGGCGTGTCCAAACGGGTAGCCAAGCCTAATCGTTGTAGATAATCTTCTCTATCTTATAGCGGGTAGAGAGAGTGCCGGAATCGTAGTGTCCGTTCACACTGAGCCCGAGCAGGGGGTCGTGGATACGGTTCTGGGGCAGGCCACTGCGCAGAACTTTCAGACGCGGCGTGCCGTCCCTTCCTTCTTTCTCCCAATAGATTATCGTGAAATCGTGGTCCACGGAGCTTTCGTTGGTCATTTTAAGTTCCAGGTACCAGTCCTTGTCGCCCGGAACGGGATAGTGACGCTCGAACTTGCATCCGGATGGGAACTTGTTCACTATGTCCGCATCGCATTCGTCGTAAACGTCCGGAGCCACCGGATCCGCCGGCTGCGAATAGGTGCCGACCGTGGACGGAGTGCTCGCGCGGCTATCTTCCAGGGCATCCAGGGCGCTGAAGAGTGTTGACGAGATAATACCTATGGCCAGACCAAGGGTGCTGTTGCTGCTGCTCGAAGCGGAACTTGCGGCCGTGACTGCGCGTGCGGCAGGAGTAATTCTTGTATAGTTGCCACTGGGTCTGGAGGTGGTCACCTTTTGCCCGCTCATTTCTTCCAACTGGCCAAGCGCGGTTTTTGCGTGAGTGCCGGTGTCGAATTTGGATGACTGCGCTACGGCCACAAGGCTCAGGCCGGCGAAGCATATGATTGCTATTATCTTTTTCATCGCTGTATCAAGTCAAGGTCTTTGAGTGATGGCCCGGAATACCCTTCAGCAGCAGGATTCTCGAAACTGAAAGTCTTTCCTTCCGGAGTAGTGAACGTAATGCTGCGGAGTGCAAGCAAATCGTTATGTATGAAGTACTTGGCCGACTTTAACGCATCGGTCGCAAAGTTATTGAATTCCTCCTTGAACAAAGGGGCATCCGCCCTGGGGACCCGGATTCTGTATGTATCCTGAAGGATCTTGTCCACAGAGAAAAGGAAGCACTCGCTATCGGCGTCGTAGCGGCTGAGGATCAGATGTGCGTCGTTTCCGATAATGGCCGCAGCGAAAGCTTTCTCGGCGGCGGGTAGCAGCGATGCTACGTATCCCGCAGTCCTGGAAGGATCCTTCTTTCTGGCCTCGAATTCCGCAGTGGATTCGAATTCTCCCTTTGTCCAGAGTTTATAGCGGTTCCAGGTGAAGACGGAGAACGATTTCTGGGGATAGAACATCACCAGCATGTCGAACATGTCCGCATTCTCCATGTAAGGGAGGAGTTCGTTACCCTTGTGGTTCAGGAGCGCACGGCCCTTTCCCCGCCCGGCGATGATTGCGAAGGGCAGGCGCAGTGAGCCGCTCACGGAAGGGCTGAAACTGTATGGTGACAGCCCGTCATAATCTTCCGGGAGTATCTGTTTGCCGCCGCTTTCCCTCATCCCCCACTTGCCGCCTGGTTTACGGTAGCACCAGCTGTCCGGGGCCTTGGGCCAGTAAGACAGTCCGCTGTAGACGGGAGGGACTGCTTCGACGCCGTTGTCACCAAGTACGCCCCAGAGGCCTTTCTTGCTCACGTAAAACCAATTGGCCGAAGCCCATTTCCCTCCCCACTGGCGGAGAGGAGAGGTAAGGTAGAGCGTGTCGTACTGGATGGGGACCACCACGCGGGCATCCGAAGATACTGCACCCCACTTGCCTCCGGTCTTGATGGCCGCCACCTCACTATTGCGGCCGTAAAGAACGGTGTTGTCGTAATGATCCGGGGTGCCGGGGAGATGCTTCCCACCTTCGTCTATCCAGCTGTAGAAGCCGTCTTTGCCGCGGGCCAGCAATTGTGCCTTGGCACCGTTGGCATGCCCGAAAGGTATGGCCTCGCAGTTGTATCCTTTCAGGGTCTGTTTCCATTTGCCGTCCACCAGACAGACGGCTGAATACTTCGACCCCTTATTGTAGATTACCAGTCCTTTGGAGAGGAACCACATCCTGTCGCACCTGACTGGGCCGTAGGCAAGGGTGGCGATGTAGTCGCTTCCCGACTTCCGGATGCGGGCTATCCCGCACCAGATTTCGGGAGAGAGGGCCGGTCCGGCCACGTTTTTAGACACCACCGTCCATCCTTCCACCTTGGGGAGGGTGTTGCCCTCGCATAGCTTCTTGAAATCGGCGTTCCCGCTTATGATCACATCCTGCCCGGACAAGGCAGGGCTGCCGAGAAGCAGAAGAGCTACGATTAAAACCAGATTACGCATAAGAAGCTAAAAAACGAGGTGCATATCCATGCCTGCGGCCCAGCGGCGAAGGCCCGTGCCGTCCGGCGACAAGTCTAACAATCCATAGGAGACTGTAAGGTTCATAGCGAATGCCTTGAGCCCTATTCCGGCTCCGGCTTTGAGATAGACATTGAACGGCTTCATGCCGAAATCCTTGATGCTGTCCATATCCACGTTCACACCTTTTTCGTCCTTGGCAGGCCAGCTGACATGACCGTTGCTAATCTTTGCTGAAAGGCAGTAGTCGAATACCGGCCCGACGCTATAGTTGAAGATCCCGAGGTTTTTGATAAACGTAACCGGGACCTGCAGATGCTGTTCCTTGATGTCCGCATCGGAGTTCATCAAGGCTATAGGATCCAGCAGGTAATCATCCCACGTGGCACCCGGAGCGCCGAAAATGAGGTCGAACTTGTAGTTCAGCCCCATACACACCATGCTCGACATGCTCACGGGGATTCCGTAAATAATGCCAGCATAGGGACCCATGCCGAAGCCGCTGGCCCTGTATCCTTCTGGCGCCTCGCGGCTCATGAATTCGAAGTTCATTCCGAAATCGAAGCCGAGCTGGGCGGAAGCCCTTGTGACGGAAAAGGACAGGAATGCAAAAAGAATGATCAGTATCTTTTTCATACGCGTACGTGTTTTCCGCAAAGGTAGCCCATCGCAGCAACTTTCTTGTGGTGAAATCCACCACAAAACACAAAAACAGCCCGCAGGTTGATCTGCGGGCTGTTTTTCTATTGAGCGCAAGCATTAATTCTTGACGGGACGCACGGAAAGTCCGGTTGAACGATCAATGAGGGCTTTGTCATTACCGCCGGAATAGAAGTCTACGGCATTTGCCATTCCTTCTGCCGATGCGAGCGTAGATGTCCAGTAGCTTCCGTAGGTGCCCTTCTTGCCCAGGCTGCTCTGGAAGACGCCTGAAGCGGGAAGGAAGATGCTCTTGCCGTTCGGGCCTGTCACCAGCATTCCATTGATGCCATTCCGCTGCGTCCATGTCCACGTGCAAGACTCACGCAGTTCTTTCCACTCTGCAAAAGTAGCCATTCGCCAGCCATTGCCAAGATTCGCACTTGCAGCATCATCTTCTGCCTCCAGCACAGTTTTCTTATCGCCACCCTGTTTGGTCTCATACTTGGAATACAGTGTTATTTCGCTGTACTTAACCGGCCCGAACTTATAGTTGGACGTCGTATACTTTGTTTTTGTTTCTGTCTCACCCCAGGCATAATGGTTGCCGTAGTCCTCGGGCTTCGAAGCTCCAACGTTCATCGAACCCCACTTCAATCCGCTCGGCAGGCCAAGATCCACAGCTTCAATTCCGGTTTCACCGCCTCCGCCTCCGCTTCCTGCAGCTACTATGCTTACTTTGCAGGTTGCCGTCACCTGGGGATTACTCACGCTTGTAGCCGTAATCGTTGCCTCACAAACACCATAGCCTGTTACCTTGCCGCCATTGACATATGCATTATAAGGATCCGTAGTGGTCCATATTATACTCTTGTCGTGAGCGTTTTCGGGCAGGACCGTAGCAGTGATCTGTGCAGACTGGCCGACCTCGAGCTTAAGAGTGGTCTTGTCAAGCGTTATCGACTGAACCTGTACATTCCCGGATCCGCCGGTCACGGTAACCTCACAGGTAGCGGACTTGCCACCGGCAGTTGCAGTTACGGTTGCCTTGCCTGCCGAAAGACCCTGTACCTTGGCCTGCTTCTCATTGATAGATCCTACAGCAGCAATCTTCTCGTTATCGATCTTCCACACGACTTCCGCCTTGGCATTGGAAGGAGTGACTACTGCCGTCAATATCTTTTCTTCGTCTATGGCAAGGCTTATCGGTGAAGGATCGATGGAAAGGCTTTCAATGGTTACGGAACCTCCGGAAGTGACGGTCACCTTGCATTCAGCCTTTGCAACGCCGGCGAGTGCGCGGACGATGGTAGTGCCCGGATTCTTTCCGGTGACTCTTCCGCCCTTGTAGAAGACGCCATTTACAGTTGCATCCTGGGGTATGACAAGAGCTATATCGGTATTGTCGCTCTCCCAGACAACGGTTTTTTCAGTGGCGTTTTCGGGTAGAAGCTTCACGACTTCAAGCTGCTCGCTCAGCCCAGTTACAACGGTAATCTCCGTTTTATTGAGCTGTATTTCAGTTACTTCTATCTTGCCATCACCTCCACCTTCGCTACCCTGCGCCTTTTGGACCACGATACGGCACCCTGCCAGTTGATTACCGGCCTTAACAGTAATGGAAGCGATACCTTCCTGTTTTGCAGTCGCCACACCGTCTGTTATGGAAACTGTTTCTTCATCACTGGAGGACCACTCCAACTTGTCCGTGGTATTCGCCGGCTCTACAGTCACAGGAAGGGTTTTTGTTTCTCCCACAGTCATCATGAAAGTAGGCTCATCGAAAATGATGGATGTGCAGGGGATTTCCTCATTCAGCGCTTTTTCAAGCTCGTCACACGCCGGAACGGCGAGCAGAGCAATTGCCGCAAGGGCAGAAAAGAATCTCTTGATCATATTGTCGATTATGGTTGTTTCCAGCCACGAATATCGGCAATAATCACTCTGGTTTTATAGTACAAAAGCACTATTTTATACTATCCCAAGTTCATTTGCAAGGCGCAGCATCTCAGCATTGCTGCGCACGTCCATCTTTAGATAGATGTTCTGTTTGTGGTTCTTTACGGTGTAAACGCTCACGTGGAGGCGCTCCGCGATACCTGCAGCGGAAAGGCCTTCGGCGCTGAGACGTATCACTTCTATTTCACGGGCGGTAAGGCCGAATTCTTTTACACGGCGGGAGCGCTCATCGGCAAGGCCTGTGATGTAGGAGGCGATATCATTGGCAATGCCGCCATCTTCCTCTCCCAGAAGCTCCCGGCAGCGGGCACGGATTGTAGCACTGTCCGGAACGGGGGAATCTCCCGGCTGAGGATTGGCAAGATCCTTTGAGATAAGCCGCAGAAGCTGTTCCTTACCACGGTCCGATGCAACTATTCCCCGAATATAAGCCTGGGAGACAACTATCATTATTACTAAAGTGATAGCAAGGATGATGAGTGCGATCATCACGATTCGCATCCTTGAGATGCGGGCTTCCTTGAGGGAGCTTTCGTAGCGGGTTTCCATTTCCTGCAAGCGCTCATCAGCCTTCTGCTGCATGTAATACTCCATGGCATACACATACTGCTGATGAGCCGTGGCCGCACCTTCCACGTCTCCTGCCTGCGCATAGAGCATCACCAGGTTGTTCCAGCACTGGCTCTGCATCAGGAAATCCTCTTTGCCTAAACTTTCGAGAACACTCTTGCAGCATGCTATGCCATCTTGCCAGGCTCCTCCCTGGCGATACCAGCGTATCCAATAGGGCAGGGCTTTTGAGACGAAAGCCGAGTCCTTCGACACGGCAACGGCACGGTCGATACACCGGCCCGCCTCAGCATATATCTTTGTGTCTATAGGGCTTCTGAAACGATTCAGTCCGATATAAGCCTGGCTCATCTGAAGAAGGATATCCGCCTGAAGGGAGGGACTGCCGGAAGCGAGGGACATGGCTTCCTGAAGTGTTTCCAGGGCCTCGGCGTCCTGGGCCTCGCCCTGGGTGATGGCTCCGCATAACTGAAGCCGGCCCTTTTGAAGAAGAGCGGTAGCTATAAGAGTGTCTGTTCCGGCATCTCGGGCAAGACGTTCCGCCTCAACGGCGTGTTCCCACCCCTGGGCATCGCGCCAAGTCATTATGTCGATAGAAGCCAGATGACTCAGCACCAAGGATTTGGCGCCATCATCCAGATTATTGGAAGACAATGCCTTGATGGCATAATCCGTCGCGGATTCCCACTGCTTGAGAGCGGCGAAGTGTCGGCTCTCCGAAAGCAGGGATTGCCAGGACTCTTCATTCGAAGCAGTACCGCCACAGGAGGCAGCCGACATTGCAAGCCCCCATGCAAGAATTAGCAGTAACCCTTTACGAAGGATCATTCTATTTCTTTTCCAGTACGAAGGTGTCCCTGTTGATCTTGATGGTAAGCGCGGTCTTGGTCAGCACGACGTTCTTCCACCTGGAAATGTACCAATCAGAACCTTCGGCAGTATCACTTTCTACGCCGCTTTCGATGATGGACTGAGGAGTCACATACCATTGGACCGCTTCCATGGTTTCCTCATTGTACTCATAATAAACGTTCCCACTGAGTGAATAATCGGGATTCATCTTCTGGTAGTATGATGCATACTGTTCCTTGGGGGTGAGGGTGAGGACCCCGTCGGCATAAGCCCATGTGCCCTTTTCTTTGTTGCCCACGGTCTTGAGGCCCTGCACTTCATCATATGTGGTGCCTGCCGTCTGGTGGGTATGCCAAGTGGTATACTCCTTTCCATTAATCTGGATCCGCCACCTCTGTGGATAGCCCTGGGCGAAATCATGCTCTACGGCACCTTCCCATGTGCCTTGGAGGTTTGCCTCGGTTACTTCGATGGTATCATCGTCATCGTCGTCTGATTTGTTCCCTTCGCAGGATACGGCCATCAGCGCGAGGGCGGCCGTCAAAATTGCAAGAATTCTTTTCATAAGATATCTGTTTGATTCACAAAGTTATAAAATTATTCTTGCTAAAGCAATCACGGTCAGCGGGTGGTAACTAGCTCAGCCTCAACGGCACTGGCAACGCATTCCACGATCGTGTCCAGGCCGAATTTGGCCTTGATGCGCTCCTTATAGCTGTCGACAGTAGTTGTCGCCACTCCCATCGCGGCCGCTATCTGGGCGTTGCTGTAGCCGGACGTAACTAACTGCAACACTTCCAGTTCCTTCGGCGAAAGATTCTGCGGACGCCGCGCCTGCACCTTCTCTTCCCCTCCGAACAGCCTGGTTATCTCCTTCACTGGCAGGGTATCGCCGAAGAACACGCAGTCACCGGCGAAAGCCTTTACGATTGCATCGGCAATCTCCGACGGTGCGGAGTCCTTGGCAAGATAGCCACGTGCACCATAAGTTATTGACTGTATGATGTATGCGGGCGTTTTGTAGTGCGACAGAACCAGCGCCGCCACGTGCGGGAACGCTTCACGCAGGATGCCCAGCAGGGTAAGGCCGTCCGTCTGCTGCTCCAGGGTAATATCCACAACTGCCACATCCACCTCTGGATGTGCGTTCAGATAGGCTACGGCGGAGCCGGAAGTCAGAACATGCGCGGCCAGCCCCACGTCGGAGCGGCCCTCCAGGGCCATCTTCAGCCCCATGGCAAATACGGTGGAATCCTCAACAAGCAGTACGTTTATCATGACAGGTGTATGGTTACTTCGCATCCTCCTTTGGGGAGGTTCCGGGCAGACAGGCTGCCGCCGAGTTTATCGAGCAGTTCCCGCGTTATCATCAGCCCCAGATGCCCCGGGCGGGACAGGGTGTGCAGCATCTCCGGCTCCATCCCCGGCCCCCGGTCGCTGATGACTATCCTTTCGGGAGATGCCTCCAGCCGCACCGAGCCCTCCTCGGGCGAGAAGCGGACGGCGTTGTCCAGCAGGTTGCGGATGCATGTGGCGAGCATGTTGGGATCGGTGGTTATGGTGAGCCCTTCCGGCACGGTGACGGCCACTTTCATCGTGCCAACGGCTTCGCGGACGACGTCTTCCAGGAACACCTCCCGCATCACCGGGCGCAGCACCCCCTTCTGGCTCACGGACCACATGAGCAGGTTCTCCAGCAGGGCGGATGTCTGCTCTGCCGCAGCGTCGATCGCCTTAATCCCTTCGCGGAGCTTGCTTTCCGGGGCATCCTCCAGCGAAGAAGCCAGTGTCCGTATCCCGGAAACGGGGTTGCGCAGGTCGTGGGAGATGATGCCGAAGAAGCGGTTGCGGGTGTCCAGCTCTTCCTGCAGCACCAGCGCCCGCTGACGGTTTTCCCGATAGCGGATGAACAGCCAGGCGGCCCCGCCGAGCAGCAACAGGTACAGGAGGATGAACGGCCAGCGGAGCAGCAGCGGAGGGCGGATGCGGACTACGCTTTTCTCGATCGTGGCATCGTCCCAGCGCTCGAAGACGTCCGAGTTTTGCGTCTCGAGGATGTACCGGCCGGGCATCAGGTTCTCCGGAAATCCGGTAAAGATCTCGTCAATCCACTCTCCGGAGTTTATCCTGTATCTGTGATGCACCATAGGAGCAAGAGGAAGGTTGGCGCGGGCATCGATGGCGAGCAGGCTGTCAGGATGGAAGACGGCCGCACCATCCACTCCGCCAAAAGCCAGACATCCATCGGCAAGCTTGCAGGAAACGTGTTCTCCGTAAATATCCGAAGGGAAACCAAGGCCTTTGCCAACACGGCCGACGGAACCGTCGGTATCGACGAAGAAAAGCCCGTCCTCCGTGCCGGCCCAGAGCCTGCCACGCGCATCAGCCTCAACGGACTGCACCAGCATACCGTCCAGGAAATGCTGTCCGGATAGGCTCCAGAGGCCTCTTCGCGTCGCTGCCCAGATGGTTCCATCAGGTGAGATGCACAGGTCGGTCACATAATCATCAGGGATGGCAGAGTTGCCTTTATAGTATTTCGTTACAAGACCGGTATTCGCATCAATGACATTCAGGCCGGCCTCCGTGGTGCCATATACCAGATTGCCTGCAGAATCTTCTATCAGCCGGCTGCCCAGACGCGAACTCAGGTAGATGCTTGAATCAATCTGCGGAGTCGGATAACGGAAGGGGCTCAACCAGCGGGCGGGCAAGGCCTTCCCGGCCTTCCGGTCCCATTCGTTCAGGCCCACGCCTTCCCAGGTTACTACCCAGAAGCGTCCGTGGCTGTCTTCCAGGAAATCGGATATCCAGTTTGCGCCGTCATAGCTTTCTGACGACGAAGGCCACTGCTCCCTGGGAGTAGGTCCGGCGAGGCGCTCCTTATGCATACGGCCATTCTTCCAGACTTCCCATCCGGTATTGTTCCAAAGGCCGACATAGACAGTGCCCGAGCTATCTTCATAAAGGCAGGAAACGCGTTTGTCCGCCGTGCCTATCCAAAGTTTGCCAGCGTGGTCTTCCATCAGTGCTGTAACATTGTCCGAAGATACCATACGCACCTGCTGCAGGGCCGGGCACAGGACGGAAAGGCCGTTGTCCCCGCCAACCCAGATATTGCCCTGGCGGTCCTCGAATATGCAGTAGAGTTCATTGGAGGCCGTTTTATATACCGCGGTTTTCTCCGGTTTCTCCGTATCTACAAGGCCGAGGCCGTAAGAGCCGGCGGCCCATAAACGACCCTTGCTGTCTGTGAGAAGCCGCGCGTGGGCTATCGGCAGACGGCCGTGTGGGATGAGAGCCCCGTTTTCATAAGTATATAGTATGGAAGTATGGTCATCGAAGAGAAAGAGGGATCCAGCGGTTTCCGCATAACTGCCGGGGCAGAAACCACCGTTTCCGAAGGGGTGGATGACTTCCGGGGCCAGCCTGTCGGCAATGTACTGCATTCGCACCAGGCGCCCTCCCAGCCAAAGATTGCCGTCGGAAGCCTCATATATCTGGAAATAGGGATAATCTCCTTCGTGGTCCCGCTTGTCGTACCAGAAACCGTTTTCCGTTTTTATCCCGTCGGCGAAGCTCATCTTCAGCATCAGGGAATCCCCGACAGTAGCCCACACGTGGCCCTCCTGGTCTGCAAAGAGCGCACGTACCAGGCCGGACGGGCCTTCCTGCACGATGCCGTCGGGACATCTCACTGAAACCCCTTCCGTCGTCCCGACCCAGAGCCTGTTCTCACGGTCCACGGCCAGGGCGTTCACGCGTCCGAACTCCTTCCAGACTTTGAACCGAGTGCCGTCAAAACGGCACAGGCCGTTGCGGGTGCCAATCCACAGGGCGCCGTCGGCATCCTGCGTGACAGCATACACACTGCCGGACGGCAGCCCCTCGGCACTGCCATAATTGACAAACCTGCCTTCCATGGCGCCCAGGCCCCATGAAAGCAGCAGAAGCAATATGGCAAGATATCTTTTCATCCTCTTACAAATATACTCTATTTCGCTGGGAATCCCATTAGTAATCAGCGGTTTGTGGTGGATTTCACCACAAGAGTCTCATCCATACCGAATAACTTTGCAAAAAACACGTTCATTATGAAAAAGATCTTTTTCGGAATCCTTTTGATTCTTTCTGCTTTCCTATTTGTTTCCTGCGAAAAAGAAGGGAACGGTTCCAAAGCCAAGGTCACCTTCCGCAAAGCCAACATCGCCGGTTCCAATATGCTGGCCCTGGCACAGGGTACAGGCACCGCCACAAAGGCCGAAGGCGACATTTCAATCGGCCCCAAGACCCTTTACACCGTATCCGAGGATGGAACGATGGTACAGGTCTCATATGATGTAGATGTGGAAGGTGTCAACGGAGAGGTTGCCGAAACCATAAAGGCCGAACTGATAATCTGCCCCAATTTCATCTTCCCGGTGGGAGAAGGCTGGATATGGCTTGCAAACTGCCACCTGGACGTTAGAGAAGGATGGTCAAACGGCACGATCCCGCAAGGTTCCGCACGGTCGGCCCTTAGCAAGATAATCAACGGGTTCAGCGAAGAGTATCACGACCGCCACGGCGCACACTACCTGATCCGAAAGAGCGACGGCGCCCTGTTCGAATGGACTCTGGAGTCCGGTGCACCGGACGGAATGGACGACGGCTTCAAGCAGCCCACTTTCCTGAATGGCTGGTTCCATCAGTTGGGTAAGGACCTGTTTGTGAGGGCCGGCGGATGGAATTATGATGGAATCTATCCCGGAGGGCTACCGTCACTTATCCGTCTGCAGGACAATGGCAACACGCTGGATGCCGTCAACGTGCTGGGAAACAATATCTCCTGCTGGAAACTCTATCCTGCTGGCGGCAGCTGTCTTGGCGGGACTTTCGGCTACCCGGGCGCTAATGGCGGAATGCAGGGAATCATCGCTCCTCCTTCCTTTGAGCCCGTACTCCTCCAGGTGGAAGCGAGCAAAGAGTCCTTCCTTCTTTCCATAGGCGGAAAGCTGTATTATGCTGATACTTATGAGAAAGAAATCGAGGAGGGAGATGGTAAAGATTCCTGGACCAGGACCGTAGCCTGTACAGACTTTTACAATCTTAGCGTATCCGTAAGTTCAGTCTCACTAGGAAACCTCATCTGCACATTTAACGGGAGAGTGGACCCGGACGGGGTTTATATCTCCACAACGGACAAACTCAGCTGGTGGGGCGGAAACGAGTATGACGGTGCTGAGATTCACACCCTGGATCCCAAGGCCGGCACCGTTTCCACCAGAAAGTTGCCGGTCCACTATCCTTCAAATCAAGGAGAGTATGTGGACGGGGTGGCTTATACCATCGACGGCACGGCCGGCTACTGGGAATGTGATCTTTCCAAGGATGCGGCCGAGTATGTCACGCTTGACTGGAGCAGCGCCTCGGAGTATCAGGGAAAGATCGTTCCCGGGACCCTCAGGCTCGAACGCTTCGAAGCGGCTTCGCTTACCCTCCAATTCGTGGCCTATATGACGAACGGCACGCAGCTGAATTTCTACACCTCCGTCGTGGGCGTAGACCGCGGCAAGATCAAAACCAGCGTCGGCTCCGATGGCAACGCCGGCATGGTCGTGACCACGATGGTGCGGCTCAATTGACGGACTTTTGGCTTTTTATTGGCAGGTACGCTTCCGTAAATCAAGAAAATTGAGTATATTCGTGCACGGATAGTGAATTACCTGAAATGAAAGCTCTCATCCGTACCGAATTCAACCTCCCCGGACAGGTGGCCAAGTACACTGGTAAAGTCCGCGACGTATATTCCATAGGCAAAGATTATCTGGTGATGGTGGCCACCGACCGCATCTCGGCGTTCGATGTGGTGCTGCCCGAAGGCATCCCCTTCAAGGGCCAGGTCCTCAACCAGATAGCCTCCAAATTCCTCGACGCCACAGCCGACATCATCCCCAACTGGAAGATTGCGGAGGTGGATCCCATGGCCACGATAGGCTGGCGCTGCGAGCCCTTCAAGGTGGAAATGGTCATCCGCGGATACCTCACCGGCCACGCCTGGCGCGAGTACAAGGCGGGCAAGCGCAGCCTCTGCGGGGTTCCTCTCCCGGACGGCATGGTGGAGAACGAGCGTTTCCCCGAGCCCATCATCACCCCCACCACCAAGGCGGATGAGGGCCACGACGAGGATATCTCCAAGGAGGATATAATCGCCCGCGGCATAGTCAGCAGGGAGGATTACGAGCAACTCGAAAAATACACCAGGGCCCTGTTCGCGCGCGGCACCGGGATGGCGGCCGGCAAGGGCCTCATCCTGGTGGACACCAAATATGAGTTCGGCAAGCGCGACGGCCGCATCATCCTGATGGATGAAATCCACACCCCCGACTCCTCCCGCTATTTCTACGCCGAGGGCTACGAGGAACGCCTCGCGAAGGGCGAGCACCAGAAACAGCTCTCCAAGGAATTCGTGCGTGAGTGGCTGATGGCAAACGGATTCCAGGGCCAGGCCGGGCAGAAGGTGCCCGAGATGACGCCTCAGGTCGTGGCCGGCATCACCGACCGCTACATCGAACTCTACGAACACATCACCGGCGTACCCTTCGTCAAGGCAGAGGACCCGGATCCCGCAGCACGCATAGAAAAGAACATCGACGCATTCCTGAAAACCCTATGATAGAACGCTACTCCCGTAAAGTGATGAGGGACATCTGGACCGAGCAGAACAAGTTCCAGGCCTACCTCGAAGTGGAAATCCTCTCCTGCGAAGCATGGAGCAAGCTCGGCGTAATTCCGGAGGAAGACGTGCAGAAGATACGCGCCGCCGCAGGCTTCAGCGTAGACCGCATCAAGGAGATAGAAGAAGTCACCCGCCACGATGTGGTGGCCTTCACCCGCGCGGTCAGCGAAACTCTCGGCCCCGAGCGCAAGTGGGTTCACTATGGCCTCACCTCCACCGACGTGGTGGACACGGCAAACGGCTACCTGCTCAAGCAGGCAGACGAAATCCTCCTGAAAGACCTGCAGGACTTCCTCGCGGTGCTGAAGAAGCGCGCCCTGGAATTCAAGTCCACCCCCTGCATAGGCCGCACCCACGGGATTCATGCCGATATCACTTCCTTCGGCCTCAAATGGGCCCTCTGGCACGAGGAGATGAAACGCAACATCGAGCGTTTCAACTTCGCCCGCAAGGGTGTAGAGGCCGGCAAGATGAGCGGCGCCGTGGGCAACTTCGCCAACATCCCCCCGTTCATCCAGGACTACGTGTGCGAGCATCTCGGCATCGCCTCCGCCGACATCTCCACCCAGGTGCTCCAGCGCGACCGGCACGCCTTCTACATCGCCACCCTGGCGGTCATCGCTTCTACCCTGGAGCAGATGGCCTTCGAGGTACGCAATCTCCAGCGGACCGAGGTCCGCGAGGCTGAGGAGGCCTTCGGCAAGGGGCAGAAGGGCTCGAGCGCCATGCCGCACAAGCGCAATCCCATCAGCAGCGAGAACATCTGCGGCTGCGCCCGCGTGATGCGCGGATACATGTCTGCATCCTGCGAGAACGTGGCCCTCTGGCACGAGAGGGACATCTCCCACTCCTCTACCGAACGAATCATCTTGCCGGACGCCACCGAGCTGCTGGACTACATGCTCTGCCGCTTCCGCGGGATACTCGAAAATCTGACCGTATATCCCGAAAACATGCTCGCCAACATAGGCCGCACCCACGGGGTAATCTTCGCCCAGAGGGTGATGAACGCGCTGATAGGCAAGGGCCTAACCCGCGAGCAGGCCTACGACACTGTGCAGCCCATAGCCATGAAGGCATGGACGGAAGGGCTGGACTACAAGACCCTGCTGCTGGCGGATGCGGGCGTGATGGCGCAGCTCACTCCGGAGGAGCTGGAGGGCTGCTTCACCCTGGATTACTATTTCAAGAACGTTGATTACATATTTAAAAGAACTGGCATACTATGAAGAAGGTAGACGTGGTCCTCGGCCTCCAATGGGGCGATGAGGGCAAAGGCAAAGTGGTCGATGTGCTGACCCCGGATTATAAGGTTATCGCCCGCTTCCAGGGCGGTCCGAATGCAGGCCATTCCCTCGTTTTCGACGGAGACGGCTTCGTGCTCCACACCGTTCCCTCCGGCATCTTCCGTCCGGATTCGGTGAATATCATAGGCAACGGAGTGGTGGTGGACCCTGTCATCCTGCAGGATGAAATAGAGGCCATCGAGGCCAAAGGCATAGACATCACCGGCAAGCTTCTCATTTCCAAAAAGGCCCACCTCATCCTTCCCACCCACAGGATGCTGGATGCCGCCAGCGAGGCGGCCAAGGGCAAGGGGAAGATAGGTTCCACCCTCAAGGGCATAGGCCCTACCTATATGGATAAGACCGGGCGCAACGGCCTCCGCGTTGGAGACACCCTCTCGCCCGAGTTCATCCAGCGCTATGAGGCGCTGAAATACAAGCACTTCGGCCTTCTCTCCCAGTATAAGTTTCCCTTCGACATCACCGACTACGAAGTGAAGTGGTTCCAGGCGGTGGAGAAGATGAAGAGGTTCACCTTCATCGACAGCGAATTCACAGTAAACCGCTACCTGGACAACGACGTCCCCGTGCTGGCGGAAGGAGCACAGGGCTCGATGCTGGACATCGACTTCGGCACCTATCCCTTCGTGACCTCGTCCAACACCATGAGTGCCGGCGTCTGCACCGGACTGGGAGTGGCTCCCAGCCGGGTGGGCAAGGTGATGGGTATCTTCAAGGCCTACTGCACCCGCGTGGGCAGCGGCCCTTTCCCCACCGAACTGTTCGATGCCACCGGAGAGCGTCTGCGCCAGATCGGACGCGAGTACGGCGCCACCACCGGTCGTCCTCGCCGCTGCGGCTGGCTGGACCTCGTGGCCCTGAAGTATGCCGTGATGATGAACGGGGTCACCGAACTGATAATGATGAAGGCAGATGTGATGAACGGCTTCGACACGGTGAAGGTCGCAACCGCTTATCAGATTGACGGACAGACCGTTACCGACTTCCCGTTCGAATGCCCCAACGATGTCACTCCCGTCTACACCGAGTTCCCCGGCTGGAAAGAAGACATCACTAAGGTCCGTCGCTACGAGGACTTCCCCGAAGCGTTCAAGAACTACGTGGCTTTCATTGAGAAAGAGACCGGGTGCCCCATCCGCATCATCTCCGTCGGCCCCGACCGTTCGGAGATTGTTATCCGCTGAAAAAGCAAGCTAGTTGTTTTACGTCAGCTTCCAAATAATCAATAATAAACATATTCCACCGCATCGTATGCAAAAACTATTTCTTCGAGGCGGGAGCGGGCTTCGGGAGTCCAGTCGCCCTTGAGGCGGATGTTCATGATGGCGTGGCAGGCCAGCTTGGCCATGATGGGCCTCAGCACAGACTCCCAATCGGAGGAGGCGTCGAGGTCGAAGGCGATTTCCTGCACGCCTGTGGCAACGGCAGCGCCGAGGGTGGCGAGATCGTTACTATAGACTCTGGTGCGTTCGGAAGGCTGCTCGGAGAGCGGTGGCACTATGGCGCTGCCGCCCGGGCGATACTTCCAGGGCCTGCGGCCTATCTCTATATACTCCGAATGCATGGCGGGGGGATTGCCGTATCCCGCAGGCTTCAGGAACTTCTTATGCGGATCGAAGCACACGTCCAGATGGTCCACCTTAGAATAGAGGTTTCCCATAATCTTTCCGTCCGGGCCCACCACGCAGGAGCATCCTCCGATATCGGAGTTCCTGCCCATGGAGACGGATGCGCGCACAAGGTACGCACCTGTATTGTAGGCACAGAACTGGTCGATAATGTCCAGCACGTGATGGGGATCGCTGCGCTGATGCGAAGCGCCGATGATCACATCCGGCTTCCAGCGGGCGATGTTGGAGTAGTTCTCGTAGAAATAGAAGTCGTAGCAGATCAGGAACATGTAGCGAACACCCTCAATATCAAGCAAGTACGGCTCGTTCCACTGTTCGGTATAGCTCTTGTCCAGCCCGTACTTCTGCCACTCGCCGGCGGTGAGGTGCTCCTTGTAATACTTCCCGAGAAGGGAGCCGTCCCGGCCATAGACGAAGATGGCATTGCGGGGTTTTTCGCAGGAGGTGTCTATCGCCCCGCAGAACACCAGGGTGCTGCAGCGGCGGGCAGTCTCCTGGCAGGCCTCAAGCAGCTGGGGGCCATACTTGTGAACTGTCTCCAGGAAGCCGGGGGCGCTGGTCTTTCCAGGCACCTCGCTGAATTCCGGCAGCACAACTATATCCAGGCTGGGATCGCAGTCGCGTAGCTCGCGCAGGGTCCATTCATAGCTCGCATCCAGCCCGGCCTCGTCCATGGCAAAGAGGGGTTGGATCACACGGGCCTTCATCTGGCCTTCGCTTTTCCCGTTGTTCTGGCACGAGCAGCAGGCCAGCAGCAGCAAGGCTGGCAGCAGAAATCTTCTCATAACTACTTCTTTTTGAACAGTTTATCTATCACTATGGCGATGGCGCCGTCGCCGGTCACGTTGCAGCCGGGGCCATAGCCGTCCAGGGCCAGGTAGAGAGTCATAACGAGGGCCGTCTGGTCCGGCGTGAATCCCATGATGGATTCCAGCAGGCCCACCGAAGCCATCAGCACTCCGCCCATCACGCCCGGGGCTGCGACCGCGGCTATCCCCTGCATCAGAACGAAGTTCACATACACCGCGAACGGCACCGGCACCCCGAAAATGTAGGCCACGGCTATCGCGGATACAGCCAGCTTGATGGTGGATCCGCACATGTGCACGGTGGAGCAGAGGGGGATGGTGAAATCCACTATATCATCCTCCAGCCCGTTCTTCTTCGCGCACGAGGCGGTGACCGGGATGGCGGCGGAGGATGAGCAGATGGAGAATGCGGTCAGGTAGGCCGGAATCATGTTCCAAAGGCACTTGAAGGGGTTCTTCCCGGCTATCGCGCCGGCGATGCAGTACTGGATCACCAGCCATATCAGCGTCAGCACCACCCCGGTGAGGATTATCTTGGCACCTGAACCCAGCACCACTGAAATCACGCCCTTCGCGCTCATCTCGCACATCATCGTGAAGATGTACCAGGGCAGGAGGGGGATGATGGCCTTTTCGATGGTGAGCTTGATGATTTCCCCGAACTCATCGAAGCCCCTCTTGAGGGCGCCCGAGCCGATGAAAATCATTCCCACGCCCAGCATGAACGAGAACACGAGGGCGGTCATTATGTCGCAGAGCGGAGGGATCTTGAGGTCGAAATACGGCAGGAATTCCTTCGCGGACATAGTCTCGGCCGAAAGCTCCCCGGCCTGCAGGTAATGCGGCATCAGGTTAGATCCGCACACATGGGCGAAGAAGCCCGAGCAGATGGTGGACAGGTATGCGATGGCCAGAACCGCCAGCAGCATCTTGCCCGCTCCGCGCCCCACGTTGGCTATGGCGGGGGTTACCAGCCCGAGCACCAGCAGGGGCACGATGAACTTGAGCAGCTGAGCGAACAGGGTGTTGAAGGTCTTGAAAATGCGCACCAGCACCTCGGGCGCCACCATTCCCAGCAGCGCCCCCGCCGCAATGGCAATCAGCACCTTGACAAACAGACCGGGTTTGAGTTTTTTCATTTGCAAAGCATTATGTCGAGGATCATCCGGTCGGCGGCCTTCATGCCGGCGGACCCGATGGCCCCGAGATTCTGTATGGTTTTTTCTATATCGTCGTCGATGATGCCGTCGGTGGAGGGGATGCAGGTGTCACGCATCGCGAGCACGGCCGACTGCACCGCGCAGGACACGCCGGAGGCGACCTTCATCGCACAGCCGACCTTGGCCCCGTCGCATACCATGCCGGTGATGTTTCCGGTCATGTTCTTGATGGCCGCGCAGACCTGTTCGTATCCTCCGCCCTGCAGCCAGACTATGCCGCAGGCGGATCCGGTGGAGGCCACCACGCAGCCGCAGAGGGCGGAAAGTTTGCCGAGGTAGCTCTTGATGTGGATGGCCACGAGGTTACTCAAGATGAGCGCCCGCGCCAGGCGTTCGTCGTCCACCTTGTAGCGCATGGCATAGGCGATTACGGGCATGCTGACGGTGATGCCCTGGTTGCCGCTGCCGCTGTTGCTCATCGCGGGCAGGGTGGATCCCGCCATGCGGGCGTCCGATGCCGCCGCGGTCATGCCCATGGCGTACGACATGAAGTCGTCCCCGAACACCTCCGCCTGGTTCTCGCGTATGGCCTTGCCCACCTTGAGGCCGTAATCCCCCCTGAGGCCTTCCTGGGCCAGGGCGAGGTTCAGCTTGCGGTCGTCCAGGATGAAGGCTATCTTCTCGTAGGGCACGCTCTCTGCGAATTCCAGAATCTCGCGTATGGTGAGGCCGTCGTCATCCGCGGCTCGCTCGACGGCTGCCGCTCCGGATTCGGAACACATGAGGATACGGTCCGCGAAGCTGGTTTCCACTATGCGGTCGTGGTCATCTTCGATAACCGCGTAGGCATGAGGATCCACCTCAGCGCTGGCCTCGGCCCTGCCGTCCACCGACACCGTGGCCTTAACATAGAGCAGGCGTTCCGTCGGGGCTACGCTGATGTGCACCCGCCCGCCGGCTACGAGCTCCTTGGCGCGGGCCACCGCCGCTGCATCCAGACCCGCAAGCACCTCGAGCCCGCGGGCAGAATCCCCGCAGACGGCCCCCAGGGCCGCCGCCACGGGCAATCCCACCATCCCGGTGCCGGGAATACCAACGCCCATCCCGTTCTTGAGGATGTTGCCGCTCACGGCAACGTCGATGCTGAAAGCAGCGCTGAGCCTCCACCCTTCGGGGCAGATGCATGGGCAGTTGTCGGTGATTATTTCCACCGCTTTTGCAACGGCCAGGGCCACTGCGATGGGCTCGGTGCAGCCCAAGGCGGGCTTTACCTCCCGGTGGATTATGTCGATGATTTGCGACTGACGGTCTTTCATATTAACAAAGATAATCATAACTTTGTAGAAATGAAAAAGACGCTGATGATTCTGGTTGCCGGCCTGTTCTTCTGCCAGTGCGGAAGGGCGCAGGAGTATGTGTCCTGCCGGCCTGCGCCGGAGGATCGCTGCTTCCGCTCGGAGGCCGTGGAACGCACCATCGACGAGGTCTGCGCCAAGCTCGGCCCCGGCAAGCTGGCCTGGATGTTCGCCAACTGCTTCCCCAACACCCTCGACACCACCGTGGAATACGACGAGTCCGCCGGCGACACGTTCGTGATTACCGGCGACATTCACGCCATGTGGCTCAGGGATTCGGGCGCGCAGGTCTGGCCCTATCTCCGCCTGGCCGGCGAGGATGAGCATCTGCGGAAGATGATAGCGGGCGTGCTGATGCGGCAGTTCCGCTGCCTGGCGCTGGACCCTTATGCGAATGCGTTCAACAAGGGCCCGACCGGCAGCGAGTGGGAAAGCGACCATACCGACATGAACCCCTGGCTGCACGAGCGCAAGTGGGAGCTGGATTCCCCCTGCTACGTGCTGCGCCTGGCCTACGGCTATTGGAAGGCCACCGGGGATACATCCGTGTTCGGGAAGGAGTGGATGGAGGCAGTGAAGGCCGTGCTGCGGACTTTCCGCGAGCAGCAGCGCTACGACGGCCATGGGCCCTACCGTTTCGCGCGCCGTACCGAGAGGGCCTTCGACACCAAAGGATGGGACGGCCGCGGTGCTCCAGTGAAGCCCTGCGGGCTGATAGCATCCTCTTTCCGCCCCTCGGACGATGCCACGGTGCTGGAGTTTCTGGTGCCATCCAACTTCTTCGCTGTCAGCGCATTGCGATGGGCGGCGGAGATCCTTTCGACGGTGGATTGCGGCTCGAAGCGCGAGTGCAGGAAGCTGGCGGAGGAGTGCCTGTCGCTGGCCTCGCAGGTGGCCTCTGCGCTTGAGCAGTATGCTGTTGTCGAACACCCGAAATACGGCCGCATCTATGCCTACGAGGTGGACGGATTCGGCAGCAGCCTGCTGATGGACGATGCCAACGTGCCCAACCTCCTGTCGCTGCCATACCTGGGCTGTGTTCCCGCCGATGACCCCGTGTGGCAGAACACCCGCCGCTTCGTGCTGAGCGCAGATAACCCCTGCTATTTCAGTGGTTCCGCTGGCGCGGGAGTTGGAGGTCCCCATGTGGGCCAGGGATGGATCTGGCCCATGAGTATAATCATGCAGGCCCTGACCTCCACCGACGATGCTGAAATCACCTCCTGCCTCCAGACCCTGCTGGCCACCGACGCCGGCACCGGCTTCATGCACGAGGCCTTCTGGAAGGATGACGCATCCCGTTATACCCGCAGCTGGTTCGCCTGGGCAAACACCCTCTTCGGGGAGTTGGTGCTGGAGCTATATAACAAAGGATTATTATGAAAAAACTCTTACTGATTACCCTTCTGGCGCTGGCCTTCCTGCCTTTGAGGGCGGGGAAGGTGGTGACCGACAGCCTCTACAGCCGCGTGCTGGGAGCCTCCGTTACGTATAACGTTTATCTGCCGGACGGCTACGGCAAGGTGGAGCGCCACTATCCCGTGGTGTACCTCCTGCATGGCCTGAGCGACAACTACACCGCATGGGCGAAGCGCGGCGGCATGAAGACCGTCACCGATGAACTGTCCCGCACGGGCGAAATCGTGCCCATGGTCATCATCATGCCCAACGCGGGCGGTCCGGATGTGCACAACACCTGGAACGGCTACTTCAACATGCCCGGCTGGAACTACGAGGATTTCTTCTTTAAGGAGCTGGTGCCCACTCTCGAGAAAAAGTACTCCTGCGGTGGCAGCAAGGGCCAGCGAGCCATCATGGGCCTTTCGATGGGCGGCGGCGGCAGCGTGGTCTATTCCCAGAGGCATCCCGACATGTTCTCCAGCTGCTATGCGATGAGTGCCTGGCTCGATAATAAAGAGGATGAGCTGAAGCGCACGGTGGATGCCATCGATAAGCTTTACTATGTGCGCGAGGCGGTAAAGCAGTATTCCGCCCTCGACTTTATGGATAATGCCGACGAGGCCACCCTGGAGAAGCTCCGCACGGTCGCCTGGTTCATCGACTGCGGCGACGACGACTTCCTGCTGCACCTGAATTACGGTCTGCACATGAAGATGAAGAAGGCCGGAGTGCACAGCGAACTCCGCGTGCGCAATGGAGTGCATAACTGGGAATACTGGCATCTGGCCCTGCGTCTGTCGCTGCCGTTTGCCTCAAGGAATTTCAACTGATGAAACTCCGCTGCGCATACCTGCTGATTCTGCTTGCCGCCTGCACGCCGCAGTTTGAAGGCCCCGTGCCGTCTGCGGCGCAGCTGGAGTGGCAGAAGATGGAATACAACATGTTCGTCCACTTCGGGCCCAACACCTTCAGCGGACTGGAATGGGGCAAGGGCACGGAGGCGGAAGACCTCTTCAATCCCACTGCCCTGGACTGCCGCCAGTGGGCCGCGACCGCCAAGGCCGCGGGCATGAAGGGCATAATCATCACCGCCAAGCATCACGACGGTTTCTGCCTCTGGCCGAATCCGGAGAGCACCCACACCGTGGCCCAGAGCAGCTGGCGGGACGGGCAGGGGGACGTGCTCGCGGAGCTTTCCTCCGCCTGCCGGGAATACGGGCTGAAGTTCGGGGTATACATCTCCCCTTGGGACCGCAACGACCCCGCCTACGGCACGCCTGAGTATAACGAAAAGTTCATCCGCACCCTGCAGGACGTGCACGGGGGCCGCTACGGGCAGATTTTCGAACAATGGTTCGATGGCGCCTGCGGCGAGGGTCCTACCGGCAAAAAGCAGGTGTACGACTGGCCTGCATTCAATCAGACCGTGCTGTCGCTGAGCCCGTCTGCCGTGATATTCAGCGATGTAGGCCCCGGCTGCCGCTGGATGGGGAACGAGCGCGGAATAGCCTGCGAAACCAACTGGAGCAAGCTCGATGTAGAGGGCTTCACCCCCGGCGCGGGCGCTCCTCCACGCGACACCCTCCAGCAGGGGAATGTGCATGGTTCGGCCTGGATCCCTGCCGAGACGGATGTATCGATACGCCCTGGATGGTTCTGGAGAGAGTCCGAAAACCCGCAGGTGAAGACTGTTGAGCAACTGGCGGACATCTGGCTCATGAGCGTGGGGCGGAATTCCCTGCTTCTTCTGAACGTGCCGCCGGACACGCGCGGGCGCATCCATGAAATAGATTCACTGAGGCTGATGGAATTCAGGGACTGGCGCGAGAAGGTGTTCGGCACTGACCTGGCTTCCGGGGCTCGCGTGCGCCGCCGTTCGGATGGCCGTGTGCTGGAAATAGAGCTGCCGGAGTACCGCAGTTTCGACCTTATCCAGCTCCAGGAAGATATCTCCCTCGGGCAGAGGGTGAGCAGTTTCGAAGTGCAGATTCAGAATTTTGATGTGGCTCTGGCTAACGGCGGCTGGTGGACCATCGCGGAAGGGACTACTATCGGATATAAGCGCATCATCCCCATCGAGCCCCGCAAGGCCAGGAAGCTTCGCGTGGTGGTTACCGGATCCCAGGGCCGGCCGGCGCTCAGCGGGGTCAGCCTATTTTCCCGCGAGGATAGCCTTTAGAATAGGATAGAGCCGCTCAGCGTAGCGAGTCTGGCCAAGGTCAGTGGTATGAACGTAATCCACGGTGGCTTCACCGTCGGAGCCGTTCAGGCCGGTGCCGGAAACGTAGTACAGATTCTTGTCACCGGCAGCCTTAACCCTCTCATAAATAGTATGTTGCGCCGCATTTCGGGCCTCCACGTCGGCATATGACTCTGAGCTCACGAAATCGTGGGCGTAGTGCGCCATCTCCACGAAAACGATGGGAACGGAAGGGTGGGCATCGCGCAGAATCTTCACGAAAGCCTCGCCCCTTTCGAGAATAAGCTCAGGGCTGTCGTTGGGCACATTGTCCAGCACAAATACCGCCGGGTTCTCCACGCGGGCCATCAGCTCGGCGATTTCCGGATCGAGTTTGGCGTTGCCGCTGAAACCCAGGTTCACCACCTCGCGGTCCAGCATCCTGCCGAGTATGTTGGTGAAGGCCATGCCGGGGCGCGAGACGCATCCCCCTTGAAGGATGGATGTGCCGTACATCACCACCGGGGCCTTGCGCTTATCTACCGAAACCGGGATGAATTCGCTGCCGGGCTCGGTGCCTATCTCCAGCTTGCTGATGCCGTCGTAGAGGGATAGGTACATGCGGAACTCCTTGTAGCCCGCATCCATCTTCTTGACTATGCAGCGCGTGGTTTCGTTGTAGTCCAGCGCCGGCCGGGCACTCCCCACGAAACGCCATCCGGCGTCCGTCTTCGCATAGAGGTCCACCCCGCGGGAGCCCACCGAGGCCATATGCGACATGGTCAGTTTTTTGACCGAACTCCAGCGCACATGCACCGCCGGGGAATCCGTGCGGAACTGCACATAGAGGCCCGCAGCATCCCCTCCTAGGTACTTGAGGTCCTTCCGGGCCTTCTGGTTGATATCTTCCGGGAAGCGTACGAAGGGGGCGTAGGTATCCTCCACCGCCTTTCCGAAAATGTGCATCTGCGCAGCATCATGCCAGACCTGTGCCCTGGCGGAGACCGCTGCAAAAAGAATCAGGATGAGAGTGAGGCGTTTCATATGTACAAATATAATGATTATCTTTGAGCTATGAAGATTGTCTCTCCCGAATCGATGCTGGCGGCCATACGCGAATTTGGCATTGTGCCCTTCTTCAAGGGGCCGGTGCCGGGGTTTTCCATTCAGGAGATGACACCGCCGGAGCACTGGTTCGACTCTTCCGACGACCTCGGCCCGTGGGACTGGAAGGTGGATGTGGTGCAGAGCGGGGAGATCGCCTACGGTAAGTTCCTGTGCGGCGGGAAGGCCGCTTTCGCGACGGTGGAGTGGTATGCGCATCTGCATAACAGGAGGCTCTCCCAGGCCAGGTATCAGCCGGATGCGGCGGGGCGCAAGGTGCTGGAGCTGATGGAGAAACAGGGGTCCGTCGGGAGCAAGGACATCCGCCTGCTGCTGGGGCTGAAGAAGGCCGCTGCGGACGGGGTGGTGACGCGTCTTTCGCATTGCACGCGGCTGCTGATCGGGGACATCCAGCGGGTGTACCGGGGGCCTACCCTGAAATACAGCGGCTGGCAGACCTGTAGCTTCTGCACGCCGGAGGCGCTGTTTTGTTCGGAAGATGCAGGCCCGGTTTTCGGTGGGTTCAGCCCTTTCAGCGCGGAGAATCCGCTGGAAGTCGGCTGCACGCCGGCGGAGTCTTTCGACGCCTTGCTCGGGCATCTGCGGGAGCTGCTTCCGGAGGCCCGGGAGAAGGATATCTGCAAAATTCTGGAATAAATTATTATCTTGCAGGCAATTATGGCAAAAAGTTATGCGGACCGGATCGTGGCTCTGGTCGACGAAATGAAGAAGAATTCGGAGGATATGCGCATCTGGGCCAACATCCCCCTGGCCCTCGATGCCCTCGTTCTGATCAGGGAGATTCCCGACGAGGAGGAGGAAACCCCTCTCGGGAAGGCCTATGCCTGCAATGCCGTGCTGGAGCAGCTCTCGGAGTACGACGTACCCCGGCTGTGCCTGCTGATTTTGAAGATAGAACTGGAATTCTTGCGCGCCTCGGACGAGAAGTCGGACTGGCTGAAGGAGGAGGATATTCTTCACGATATCGAGAAGCTGGAGGCCTACACCGACCCGGACAATATCTCCAACGAGGAGTTTTCCAAGAAGTACGGGCGGATGCTGAAGTTCGACCCGATCGAGCGCACTTCGCTGTGGGAGGACAACATCTACAAGGCGGAGCTGGAAGTGGACAAGATGCTGAAGGATGTGCCTCGCGGGATGGGATTCTGCCATGCCCATTGGCCTGCCCTGAAGCGGGTGCTGGCCAGGCGCGGGATTCCGTGGAAGAGTCCTACTGAGTTGAATCCCAGGGTATTATTCGATTAGCTTATGGCGATTCAGATCAAGTTTGGGAAGTCCTCGGGGGCTTCGGCGGGTGCTGCCGGAGGGGCGTTGTTCGGGCAGAGCAAGTGGTGGGGTTTCCCGGACATGCCGGAAGAGCTTGAATATCCGGAGGTGCCGGTCCGGGAGGAATATGTAGACGATGACGGCCACGATGCCGTGGATGAATACGATGATCCGCTCACCTTCATCTGCCAGATACGCTGTTCGGATTTGGCGGCCGTTGACCCGGAGGGCCTGCTGCCCCATGAGGGAATGCTGTATTTCTTCGCAGCGTTGGATTACTTTTTGGGAAATCTGGACGCCGCGGTTTCGCCCGGACTCGGCGAATGGGAAGCGCCCTGTTTTAAAGTTCTGTGGGCTCCCTCCTGCGAGAATCTGCATACGCACAGCATCCTGTATGAGGATGGCACCGAAGCCTGCCTGCCGGCAGTTCCGATGACGTTTGTTGTCGGCGGTGGATCCAGTGGTTCGGCTAGTGGCTTTTGCGGTGCGGCTGGCGACGGGTTCCAGCTGCTGGGTCGTCCCTTCTACGACGAAGTTGTTCAGGAAATGCCCGGCATGATCAACCTCCTGCAGATTGACGAAAACGACGACTGGGGCCTCCGCTTCTTCGACTGCGGCATGCTCAACTTCCTCATTACCCCCGCCGACCTTGCTGCCCGCCGCTGGTCCGCCGTCCGCTGCTACCTCACCTCGGCGTAATCCACCCAGCCTGGCCTCCCCACCCGCAGCTCTCCGCTTGCATTCCGTTCCACCCGTCGAACTTTTCCCGCGAAACCTCTACAGGTAGCCCATTTTTTGCCCTACCCGTCGAGCTTTTCCTGCCAAACCTCTACGGGTCGCCCGTTTTTTGCCCCACCCGTCAAGAAAAACCCGCGAAACCTCTACGGGTCTGAGAAGAAAAGGTTAGATTATCGCCTTGAAAATGTAGAATGCCATTATGCCGGCTGCAATCAGTTTGAGACCGGTGCTGAAGATAAAACCGAGGAATGCCCCGAGCGACGCCTTGACAGAATGCATAGCATCCTGCTGCGCGAAATAGAATTCCCCGATAAAGGCACCCAGCAGAGCACCCGCCAGCATGCCAATCGGCGTAAGGAAGATGCCTGCGAACAGGCCGATGATAGCTCCCCACGATGCCTCCTTGTGGCCGCCGGTAGTCTTGGCGAACCACCCGGGAATCACATAATCGAGGATCGTGACTATGGTGGTGATGGCCAACCAGATCAGCAGGAAGTTGGTGGAGATGGGGTCGCAATCCCCGCGGTTGCCGGCGAAGAAAACCAACAGGAGACCCACCCAACTGAGTGGAGGCCCGGGCAGCCCGGGAACTATACTGCCGATGATGCCCAGCACCCCGCAGATGATTGCAAATATTTCAAGTGAAGTCATAGTTCTGCAAATATAAGGTTTTTGCTTTTGTTTTGAAAATTGAGTACTTTTGCCGCCCATTTCAAATAACGGTTAATACTATGAAAAAGTATCTGACTATTGTATTTTTTCTGATTTCAGTTTTGGCTTCAGCACAGTCGGGTTTTAAACAAGGATATTCAGGTGGGCTCGAGGTAGGAGGGCGTGCCAATATTGGAAAGCAAAGTGCCGGTGGTGGAGAGTTTGATATTCTGACGGTCCACGGTATTTCTTACGGAGATGGATCATTCATCGGAATCGGCACCGGCCTTGAGAAGTTACTTCATAGCGAAGGTGTATCCTTCCCTCTTTTCCTCGAAGCAAAATATGTTTTCTTCAAGAGTGATCTCAGCCCGTTCGTCTCTGCGCGCACCGGCTTGGAGCTTACCATTTCGGATCATAATGACATTTGCTATTTCATTAATCCGTCAGTAGGTGTCAACATCCACAAATACTTCTTCAAGGTCAATTACTGGTTCCTTGGTGGCGCCGGCAACCTGGATGGAGGAGTGACAGTTCCCTACAAAGGCCATCAGATAGGATTCTCTTTCGGAAAATCATTCTAAGGCAAACGTCAGCGTTCCACGCAGGCCAACGTGGCGACCGAAATCCTGACTCGGCGGGCATTATTGGAATTCCGGCCGGGGGTTGCAGTCCGCAGGGCCGCCCTGATTGCCCGTTCGCAGGAGGCAGCGGTCGAGCCGGTAGTGAAAACATCGTCTATTAATAAACAGTGGCGGAATCTCAGGCCTTCGGACACCCCATCACCTTCACCATTCTTTGCCATCTTACCGCTCAACTTGCTCCACCCACGCAGATTCACCTGGAAAGCACCGGCCACATTGGAGGCACGGCCCTCGGCATTCAGGTGGGTCTGAGTCCGGGTATGCCGGGTGCGTTTCAGTAGCCTCGTGTCGCAGGGGCATCCCAGACAGGCCGCCACTTCCCGAGCGATGACTGCCGCCTGGTTGTATCCGCGCTGCCAGCGCCGGGTCCAATGAAGGGGGATGGGCACGACGAGATCCACGTCCTGAAAATACTGCGAGCCGGCGAGTGTCGTGCCCAGCATCCGCGCAAAATATCGCCCCGCCGCAAAATTCCGCCGGTATTTCAGGGCCTTGCTGATCTCCCGGTATCCTCCTTTATAGAGATACAAGGACGCCGCATAGCCATAGGGCTGATACCGAACATCCTCACCCATATTCCTCTGTACCAGAGAGTTAAAGCTCTCGGCCATAGGGTTCTCCCTCAACTTCCAATATCTTGTCCGGGGAAGATCCTTCCAGCAGGATTCGCAGAGATGTTCCTCCTCAGGGCCCAGTTCCGCCCCGCACGCCAGGCACGTCCTCGGCATCAGCAGGTCGGCTATCACCTTCCAGATCATACCATCAATTTCAGGTCTGAAGGCGACAGTTTCAGCACTCGGGCCAACTGCTTATGATTACATCCCAGGTCTTTACGCAGCATGACACCTATGCTTACCCGTTCTCCCTTGCTGCATTGGCCGATATCGTTTTTGTCGAACAACCGGGATGCGTGTTCCTTGGCCATCTTCAAAATGTCCCCGTCCGGCAGCATCATGCTGTCCATCAGCATCTCCCTTTCGCAATCTTTGTCGATGTTACTGTTGTTCATTTCGAACATATAAGAGCCTGGGCCTTGAAACAGCCTTTCCAGGAAGTTGACGTCGATAAAACTGCCCGGCCAGACCATGTCGTCCTCTGTAAAATACCAATTATCAGGGACTTCAACGCGGCTATACATATATCTTCTTTTACATTCGGCGGATAGGTCCGAGGCTTTGGTCAGGCCCTTCATCTGTTCTTTCCTGTCGGCGAAGAGCAGCCCGGCCGATGACCATTTGTAGTAATATGGCAGAGTTCTGAATCCAGCCGCATACGGATTCCGATGATAATACACCACCTTTTCGTGGATTTTATCCCGGGCAATCGGCCAATGGCCCAAAACTATTTCTCCATTCAGAGGGGCTCCGCGATGGGTGGCTATCCACATCAGGGTCAGCTTTTTATAGAGATTGAGGAACCGTATGCAGTGCTCCTCCTCACCATACAGCAAAAGGTGGAAATGATTGTCCATCAGGCAGAAGGAGATGACGCTGACTGTCATGCATTTTGCCAGACACAATAGAATACAGACCGCAATCCGGTTGATTCCGGCAATGAATTCAATAGGAGATTTGAATAGGATGTCCGTTTCAAGCCCTTTACTGCAACAATTCAAATAGATTCGCATTTTTTGTTTGCAAGTTGGCGGGGTTTTCGGAGACTTCCAAATTATTGCGGCAAACAATTGCTTTAATATATGTTTCTGCTGACGATTGCGTGTTTTTAAAAGGCCATAAGATTTATTATGTGGTTTGCCTAAACTTAAATTATTATGTGTAACACGCTGACCTGTAGAGCTTTTCGGCCTCTTTCTATACAGGTAGGGCAAAAAATGGCCGACCCGTAGAGGTTCGGCAGGGAAGGCTCTACGGATGGGGCGAAAAATGGCTGACCTGTAGAGGTTCGGCAGGGAAATCTCTACAGGTCGGACGAAAAATTAGCAGTACAACCCGCCGTTGACGGGGATGACCTGTCCGGTGATGTAGGAGGAGAGGTCGCTGGCGAGGAACAGGGCGGCGTTGGCGATGTCCTCGGGGGTGCCGCCGCGCTTCAGGGGGATGGCTTTGATGTACTCAGCGCGAACCTCCTCGGGGAGAGCGTTGGTCATGTCGGAAACTATGAAGCCGGGGGCGATGGCGTTGGCGCGGATGCCGCGGGAACCCATCTCCTTGGCGACGGATTTCGCCATGGCGATGAGACCTGCCTTGGTGGCGGCGTAGTTCACCTGGCCGGGGTTACCCATCTGGCCGGCGATGGATGCCATGTTGATGATGCTGCCGCTGCGGTTGCGGGCCATCGCGGGCACCACGGCGTGCATGAAGTTGAATGCGGATTTCATGTTCACCGCAATCACCGCATCCCACTGCTGCTCGGTCATGCGCATGACGAGGCCATCCTTGGTTATGCCGGCGTTATTGACCAGAATATCGATCTTGCCGAAATCGGCAAGGATCTGCTCCACGATCTGCTGGGTCTGCTCGAAATCGGCCGCATTGCTCTCGTAGGCCTTTACCTTGTGCCCGAGGGCGGCGATTTCGGCAACCGTATCCTGGTTTACGACCAGGTCGGTGAATGCTATGTCGGCTCCTTCTGCCGCATATTTGAGGGCGATCGCTTTACCGATTCCCCTGGATGCGCCCGTGATGAGGGCGACTTTTCCGTCTAAAAGTCCCATAGTTATTTATTGTGTTTTAGATTCCTTCACTTTGTTCGGAATGACATGTTATGCGCGGTCGGCCGCCATTGCAGCCTCAACATCGTCCGGCGAGGCGGGCAGGCGCTGGCCGCCGAGACGGCGGGCACCGTCGGCCGTCACCAGCACGTCGTCTTCGATGCGTATGCCGCCGAAGTCGAAGTAGCCCTCCTCCAGGGCCGCATAGTTTACGAACGGGCGGCCTTCCTTCTTCCAGAGCTTTATCAGGTCCGGGATGAAATAGATGCCGGGCTCGTCGGTTATCACGTTGCCGGGGACCAGCCTGCGCGCCATCCTTAAGGACCTCAGGCCCAACTGGGAAGAACGCTTCTGGTCGGGATCGTATCCCACCAGGTCCTCGCCAAGATCCTCCATGTCGTGCACGTCCAGGCCCATGTTGTGGCCGAGGCCGTGAGGCATGAAAAGACCGGCGACTCCGGCAGCCACCATCTCGTCCAGGTCGCCCTTCACCAGGCCCAGCTGGCTGAGGCGGTCTAGCATCAGGCGGGCCACAGCCAGATGCACGTCGCGATAGGCAGTGCCGGGCCGCGTCAGGGAGAACGCCAGCTCGTGGCAGTCGTAGACTATGCTGTAGATATCCCTCTGCTTGGGGGTATACTTGCTGCCGGTCGGGTAGGTGCGGGTAAAGTCGGATGCGTAGTGGGAGTTGCTCTCCGCGCCCGCATCTATCACCATCAGCTTGCCCGCTTCGATGGGGAAAGCGTGCCCGTGATTGTGGAAGACCTCCCCGTGCTGTGTCAGGATGGTAGCGAAACTTACTCCCCACCCTTCTGCCAGGGTAACCCCCTCCATCTCACCCACAATCTCCTGTTCCACCCTACCAAGGCGTATGCCTTTGCGGGCCACGGTGTGCATCTTCTGGCCAAGGATTCCGGCCGCATCCAGCTCCGCTATTTCCTCAGGAGTCTTCACCAGGCGCATGCTGATGATGGCGCGGATGAGGGCCTCGGAGGGTTTGTCGATGCCGAGGCTCTGGAGCTTGAGGGTGTTGTACCAGCGGGACGGAGGGATGGTGTGGATGGGGCGGCCCTTGATGATGGCCTGACTCACCGCCCAGTCCAGCTTGGCATACGGTTCACTGTGGGATACGCCCACGCGTGCGGCCTGCTCGGCCACGGAGGGCTGAGGGCCGGTCCAGATAATATCGTCGATGCTGAAGTCGTCGGCATAGATGGTTTCGCTGCCGTCCTCCAGGTCGATCACCGCGGCAAAGCGGGGCTCGTCCAGCCCGAAATAGTATAGCCAGGTGCTGTCCTGACGGAACTTGTAGCAATTGTCTTTGTATTGCGCGGGGGCTTCGACGTTGCCGATAAATACGGCTATGCCCTTTTCGCCTTTGAGGAGGGCTTTGAGCTGCGCCCTGCGTGAGGTATAGGTTTCTTTACTGAACATAGTGTTGCAAAGATAACAATTAAATCTTGACGGTAAGCCCGACTCCCAAGATGTTGGTATTCTTCTCCGAAGGGTAGACGGTCTTGTACATATAATATAGGTTGGCAGTAAGGGCCTCGTTCAGGCGGATGTCGGCGCCGGCGATGAGTCGCCGCTGGAAAAGCTCCGGGCGGAAGAACCAGAAGCCGGAAACATAGGGGGCGACAGACCATCCATCCGGGGCGTAACCTACGCGGAAGTTACTGAGCAGGAAGTGCATGCTGGCGGGCTCCACGTTAGTGACGATGAAGAAGTATTCCCTCTGCATGGTGCTCAGCTTGAAATCTCCCAGCTTGCAGGAGGCGATGCCTCCGAGATGGATGCGGAAGGAGCGCCGCCAGGCGTCGCCCAGATTGGCGTTATTGAATTCCAGATTCGCCTCACCCGTGAGCCAGGACAGGAACTTGTAGCGGTTGAAAGCGCGCAGGAACCAGACATCGGTCGTGCGGCAGTTGTCCTTCGATCGGTGCTCGGCACGGATGGTGAGGTTGTAACGGTCGGAGAAATCGTGCCTCAGCGCCAGCGAAGTCCATGCGCCGGCATCGGCGGCAGGAGCCTCCTGCGCCCCCGCAATCAACGGGAACACGGTCAGAACCAAAGCCAGCAGCATCCTTTTCATAAAAACAAAGATAATCATTATATTTGTAATCTATGGACAAGCAGACACTTTATATCCTGGTCACCAATTCCACAATTCTGGAAGGCTCCACCCTCAACCTGGCGCAGAATATCCGCCTGCTCGAAGACGGCGTCAGCAGCGAGGGGAAGACCATCTTCGAACAGCTGAAGAACATCGACCTTTTCAAGGCATACCAGATGGCTATCAAAGATGCCGAGGGGCACCAGGTTTGGAGCGGATACAGGCTTAAGTCGCTCGCTGCCAGGGCTTTGAAGTGCAGGGGTTTCGACTGCAACAAGGTTTCCGACGAGGCAACGCTGCAGGCCATCTGCCACGAGGCGAACGAAGCCCGCATGCACGCCCGTACCCTGGGAGAGGAAGGCCTGCGCAAGGCGGCCGTCAGCATCCGCGACAAAGTCGCAAAGGCCGGCCTCTGGCAGGAAGGGAATGTGATCATGGGAAGGCTGCTTGGCAATATGCTGGAATTCGAGTTTGGGCTGGAGCCTTCCGGATCCCGCCCTTCCAGGGGCACGAGCGACAACGCGGCCCGCATCCTGGATATTCTGGCGAAGCATCCGCGTTGCACAACGGCCGAACTTGCAGGCATCCTTCACATCTCCGACAAGGGAGTGGAGAAGCATCTCGCCAACCTCAAAAAAGCTGGCAGGCTCCTGCGCGTCGGGCCGGACAAGGGAGGATATTGGGAGGTTAAATGAAAATGAGAAAGTTCTTACTTGCCGCGCTGGCTGCTGCAGCGATTGCCGCATGCACGCGGGATGAATCCAGGTTGACACCGGGACCCACAATTGAAACAAAGCCGGAGATCTCCGCCAATGCTGTTGCGGGCTCTGTTGTCGTGCAGGTGGATGACGCCCTGCTCGAATTGTTGGAGGCTGCCGGAGACGGGGCCGCTAAGACCAAATCTGAAGATGTGAATGAGGCGCTGCGAGCGATAGGGATCAAGAGTTTCTCACGCTTGTTCCCTTATGCGGGCGAATACGAAGAACGTACACGGGACTTCGGCCTTCACCGATTCTATCTTATAGAATACGATGAAAGCATCCCGTCCACCAAGGCCGGAGACGTGCTGGAAAGCATCGAGGGCGTAACCAAAGTGGAAGCACCCCATAAGGTGCGCCGCCGCAGCGCCGTTCCCGATGATCCTTATTTCAAATGGCAGTGGGATATGTATAACGACAAATCCCTGGCCATCGGGTGTACGAAGAGCTACCCGGAATACGGCATAGAAAAGTTCAGCAACAACGGCGCGGACATGAACCTTCTGTCGGTTTGGGAGAATTATACCACCGGAAACAGCAACGTGATAGTCAATGTGGTGGACGGAGGCGTGGATTTAAACCACCCGGATCTTGCTGGCGCAGCAATCGCGGCCAGTTTTAATGGCAGCAAGGATTTCGTCCACGACTCGTACGTCATCAACCCGGATTCCCATGGCACTCACGTTGCCGGTACCATAGCGGCCGTACGTAATAACGGAATAGGCGTTGCAGGCATCGCCGGTGGCGATTACGCCAAAGGGATCCCCGGTGTCCGAATCCTCAGCAGCCAGATTTTCGACGGCGATGACGGCGCCAGTGATGCAAACACTGCAAATGCGATAAAATGGGGTGCCGACCACGGAGCAGTCATCAGCCAGAACAGTTGGGGCGAAAGTGCTGACTCCAATGAGGATGGGACGGTGTCTTCTTCCGAGCTTTCTGCTTATAAGAAGAGGACCATCCCCGACTTCCTTAAAGCCGCTGTCGACTATTTCATCCAGAGAGCAGGCTGCGAAAAGACCGCCCCCTACAACCAGCGTTCAGATTCTCCGATGAAGGGCGGTATCGTCGTTTTTGCCGCAGGCAACGAGAACATCGACTATGACCCCTACTGTGCTTACGATCAGATCGTTGCGGTGGGCGCCGGCACGGCGGGATACACAAAAGCATACTACTCCAACTACGGTTCATGGGTAGATATCTGCGCTCCCGGAGGAGACGGGCTCTACAATGGATCCGTGAATGACTGCGACACCCAGGTTTTCTACGACGACGAAGGTTCATACAGATACAGCCGCGGGCAGATTTACAATCTATACGCTACCCAGAAGCTGACGCAATATGATCTGGACAATTACGACTACACAAGTTACGGCTACATGTCCGGCACCTCCATGGCCTGCCCGCACATCAGCGGCGCACTGGCCCTTATAGCATCATACTTCGGAGGGCCCGGATTCACAAACGAAAGATGCAAAGAACTACTGCTGAACGGGGCAGATCAAAGCCATATCAATAATACCAAATATATTGGTCCCTGGGTGGATCTGGCAGGATCGTTCAAGCTTGGCGTGCCGGCATCTACCATCCCCCCCGAAAAAGTTTCTGAATTCAGTCTGGAAGCCGTCCGCAAGACCGTCAACATAAGTTTCAAGGTTCCTGCCGACGAGGATGACGGGAAGGCCCGGAACGTGCTCTGCCTTTACGGGACAAACAAATCCGCCGTGGAAAACAGCACGCCCACAGCCATCTCCTCCGGCGTTTCGAGCGAGACTTTCAACGTAGGAGACCTGACCGCAGGAGCGGTATTCAACGGCACCCTCGGGGAGCAGCGATATTCCACCACCTATTATGTAAAGCTCTACGCCAGCGACCTGTCCAAGAACTGGTCTGAGGCTTCGGAGGTCAAGAGCATCACCACCCCCGACAATCACGCCCCGGTTGTAAAAGATCCTATTGATGGGGTCCTGCTATATGGCTCGGGTACCGGTAGGAACATCACCATCAGCGCCCTGTTCTCCGATCCGGACGGGGATCCGCTCACATATTCCTGCAGGAACAGCGACGGGCAGATTATCAACATCTCGTACGATAGCAACATGGTCAGGATAAAGGCACTTGCCGGAGGCACCGCAGACATTACAGTTACGGCTTCCGACGGAGAGAAGTCTGCCTCATATATTATTCCGGTGCTGGTAAAAGCAGATGTTTCCGATCCTGCGGAAACATATCCCACTCCTGTAACCACCGACCTGGTGATCCGCACCGAAGAAGCCGCAGAAACCTATGTGCGCATCGTCAGCGCCAGCGGCAGGGTTGTGTACGAAGAAACTAAGGTCTTCAGCGGATTCGATCCGCTCGTGGTCAATTTCACCGGGCTGGCCCCCGGACGTTATTACGTTACCATCAGCTACGGCGGCAAAACCTACCAAAAAACAATCGTGAAAGTATGAGAAAGTTATATATGATCCTGGCCGCAGGCCTGATGACGCTGGAGGCGGCAGCCCAGACTTCCGAGGCGCTTCCCTTCATCCAGATGGACTACAATCCTGTTTCGCTTGCAACGGGTAGCACATTGATCCCCAGTTCGGCCGTCCTGCCTCTGAGTGACGTCAAACTGGCTGGGGGCGTGGCATACGAAAGTTACATGCCCGTCCTCAGCCCCACAAACTACATCAGCGCCGGTGCCGCCGGCAAGTTGGATAAACTCGGGCTTTCCATTGCTTTTTCGAGGGGCTCCGGAGAACCTGTTACGGGAGAAAAGTTCGTGCCTTCAGAGATTCTGGTCAATGCTGGCGTGAGCTATGCGGTTACCGATTTCCTGGCCATAGGGGCGAACGTCAAGTATGGTAAGGAGCAACTGCTGGCAAACTATGCGAACAGCGCGGTGGCATTCGACGTTTTTGCCGCCGGCAAATTCTCGGGGTTCGAGTTCGCAGCCGGGGCATCCGCCCTTGGCGGCAAGGTTCAGAGTGAATCTACCGGAGATTTCTCCCTGCCTGCAGCCATCACCATCGGCGGCGGATACACCGCCAAATTCGCGGAGGTGCATGCAATCACCGCCCGCATCAAGGCGGACCGTTACTTCTCCGGCCCTATCGCAGCCGGGTTCGGTTTCGAATATGGGTATGATGGTCTTGCCTTCGCGCGCGCGGGATATCATTATGGTGGCGACAGCATCGTCCCCTCCTTCGCCTCCGCCGGTCTCGGCCTGAAGATCGGGGAATTCACCCTGGACGCGGCCTACCTCTTCGCCTCAGACATCCTCGGCGGCACCTTCTCGGTCGGAGTGGGAGTGAGATTCTAAAGGAACAGACGCAAGCCCACGCTGGCGTTTACATGGCCGACACTATGTAAATTGTCCTTGTCCAGCTTGATCGTGGCGGTTTTTCCGTTTTCGGTATAATTGAGCCTGTCGATGCTGCCGGTAACCGCCGATGCCTCCACTCCTATTGAAAGGGTTTTGGTAATCATATAGTCGTACTGGAAAGCCAGGTAATACCCGAGAGTCCAACCGGAATAACTGAAAGGATCTACGGCACGCGCATCGTCCTTGAAACCGACGTATCCCATGCCGATATTGAAGGCAAATACACTCTTGCGTTCATCCCCGACCGTGCTTGCGCCCCAGTAAGGGCCTATGAAAGTGATGTCTATGTCATCTGACAGGGTTCCGCTTTTTGTAGTGCCGTCTTCATAGGAAAAAGTTCCCTGCGCGCTCACATATGTATTCGCTTTACTATACTTGAGGCCCAGTGAATACCCTTTGGAAAGGAATATCGTGACTTCGGCGGCTTTGTTGAGCCCATGTTTGCCCTTCTTCTGGTACTCGACAAGATCCTGGCCAAGACTCTCATCCACCTTCCCGAGACGATAAGTATATCCTCCCTGTACTGCAAAGCGGACCTTTGGCCCTTCTACGGTCTTAGGGCCGGCAGGTGCAAGCAGAGGAGCAGGTTCATAAGCAGGTGTGACGGACGGAGACGGAGAGAAGTCTTCCACGTAGTAGACATCGGCCGAAACACGGTGGATGTTACTGATAAGATCCGGGGCTTGATGGGATGTGATCTTTATCACATTGCCCCCATAGAGGCGGGCCTGCGACTTTAGTATGGCAATAACCTTGTCGTATGTGCCGTTTGCAGCCGAAGTAAATCCGCTGTCTCCTACTTTGATCGACCCCAGCATTTGAGCATTTGCTGGTGCGGCCATGTCTTGCTCGATCACTACCACTTCATCAACCGATTCAAGAGGGGGTTTGGAAAATGCAAGGCTGTTGGTCACTTTGGGTGAGCAGGAAGCAAATAACACTGTTGCGAAGACAGTCAATAATACTATTTCTCGTTTCATATCCTCTGATAAGTAGATTTTGAGGTTTTGGTGAAGAAGAAGGTCAGCAGCGCGTCCCACCAGCGTGCGGGGAGGATTGCGTGGAAGATGATGCCGGAGTGGGAGGCAGTGCCGACGCGGTAGCGCAGTTTCGGGCGGCGGGAAGTGGCCGCGCGGACTATCTTCCGGGCGACCTTGGAGGGGGAAGACAGCAGATTCGAGGTATAGCCTTTGCGCAGGATGGCGGCCTCTCTTCCGGCCGCCCGTTCGTAGGCCGTTCCCTCCGTGTTTTCGGTCAGATGATCGGCGGCGATGGTGCCCCAGTCGGTCTTGATTCCGCCGGGTTCGATGATGGACACCTTTATGCCAAAGGGCCTGGTTTCCATGCGCAGGGCATCGCTGAAGGCCTCAACGGAGTACTTGGAGATGTTGTACCATCCTCCGAAGGGGATGGTCATCTTGCCTGCCAGCGAAGATATGTTGATGATGCGGCCGTGTTTCCGTTCGCGCATTCCGGGGAGGACCAGCTGGGTGAGGCGGGCCATGGCGAAGACGTTGACCTCCATCTGTCGCCGGGCCTCTTCTATCGGCACGGTTTCTATGGCCCCCAGACTGCCGTATCCGGCATTGTTTATGAGGATGTCGATGCAGCCTTCCTTTTCGAGGATGGCCTGCACGCCCTCCTGCAGCGATGCCTCGTCAGTCACGTCCATTCTGACAGGTGTGACCCCCAGCGCTTCCAGCGGTTTTATCTTTTCCGTCCGCCTTGCCGCACCGTAGACCTTATGTCCCTTTTTGGCCAGAGCCTCGGCCGTTTCGTACCCGATGCCGCTGCTCGCCCCCGTGATCAGTATTACTTGCATATCCATTCTTGGCAAATTTAATCATTATTTGCATTGGCGGAATGCCGTGGGCAGGATTTGGCCAGTTTTCCTGCCCGTAGAGCCTGTTTTCCACTGCACGGGCAGGATTTGGCCGGGTTTTCTGCCCGTAGAGAATGTATAGGAAGATTCCGCAGATGTAGAGGAGCGAAGCGACGAAGGCACGCCCCAGCGTGCCCGGCGGTGCGGGTATTTTGCGCATGCAAAATACGGGAGCAAGGGGCCGCGGGGTACATTAGGGGCGGAGCCCCTAACAGAGCCCCGCAGGGGACGCAAAAAGCGGGCTTCTGCACGCCGCGCAGCGAAAAATCCACCTGAAAGGGGGTGCAGGGGGTTGAGAGGCCTCCGGGGGACCACAAAAAGGCAGCCATCTGGCTGCCTTTTTGTGGTCCCTGCAGGGCATGATCCTGCGACCCCCTGATTATGAGTCAGATGCTCTAACCAACTGAGCTAAGGGACCAAGAGACGTCAAAGGCGACGTCAGACCTTGATTTCGACCTCAACACCGGAAGGGAGCTCGAGCTTCATGAGGGCATCAACGGTCTTGCCGTTGCTGTCTTCGATGTCGAGCAGCCTGCGGTATGAATCGAGCTCGAACTGCTCGCGGCTCTTCTTGTTAACGAAGGTCGAGCGGTTCACTGTGAAGATCTTCTTGTTGGTAGGGAGCGGAATAGGACCGATAACCCTTGCACCAGTAGCCTTCACGGTCTCAACGATCTTGGACGCGGACTTATCCACGAGCATATGGTCGAAAGACTTGAGTTTAATTCTGATTTTTTGGCTCATATTGCAAATTTAAATAATTATTCGTCAAACGAAGGCATTCTGTACCCACTTTTTTCTACAATATCCTTCGCCATGGGCGCCGGAACCGGCTCGTAGTGGTCGAAAGACATCGTGCTGGAAGCACGTCCGGACGAGAGGGTGCGCAGCACCGTCACATATCCGAACTGCTCCGCGAGCGGCACGAACGCCTTGATGATCCTTGCACCGTAGCTTGTGCTGTCCATGCTTGCAATCTGTCCGCGGCGGCGGTTCAGGTCTCCCGTAATCTCGCCCATATATTCCTCTGGAGTAACGACTTCGAGGCTCATGATGGGTTCGAGGAGAACCGGAGCGCACTTGCGGCAGGCATTGCGGAACGCCTCGCGCGCTGCAAGTTCGAATGAAAGCTGGTCGGAGTCCACCGGATGGTAGGAACCATCGAGCAGGGTGACCTTGAGGCTCTGCATCTGGTTGCCGGCGAGCACGCCGTTGACCATCGCGGCCTCGAAGCCCTTCTGCACCGCAGGAATGAATTCCTTCGGCACGTTTCCGCCCTTGACAACGCTCTCGAACTGGAGTCCGACAACGCCATCGTCGGCAGGACCGACCTCGACAAAAATGTCTGCATACTTCCCGCGTCCGCCCGTCTGCTTCTTGAATACTTCGCGGATCTGGGTGGAACGGGTAATCGCTTCTTTGTAGTTGACCATGGGGGCACCCTGGTTGATGTCCACCCCGAACTCGCGGCGTAAACGGTCCACGATGATGTCGAGGTGAAGCTCACCCATGCCGCTGATGATCGTCTGCCCGGTCTCGGTGTCGGAACGCACGGTGAAGGTAGGATCCTCCTCCTGCAGTTTTCCGAGGGCGACCCCGAGTTTGTCGAGGTCCTGCTGGGTCTTGGGCTCGATCGCTATGCTGATCACGGGCTCAGGGAATTCCATGCTCTCAAGGGCCAGCTTGTGGCTTTCGTCGCACACGGTATCACCCGTGCGGAGGTCCTTGAATCCGACCGCTGCGCAGATGTCTCCCGCCTCCACGAACTCGATGGGGTTCTGGTGGTTGGAGTGCATCTGGAACAGCCTGGAAACGCGGTCCTTCTTGCCCGTGCGGGAATTCAGCACGTAGGACCCGGCGTCCAGATGGCCGGAGTAAACTCTGAGGTAGGCGAGGCGACCCACGAAAGGATCGGTCGCAATCTTGAACACGAGGGCGCAGAACGGTCCCTGAGGCACAGGCTGAAGCTCCACGGGGGCTCCGGTGTGCGTGTTGGTTGCGGGCGTGGTGCCGATGTCCATCGGAGAAGGAAGGTAGCGGACTACACAGTCGAGGAGGAACTGGATTCCCTTGTTCTTGTAGGAAGATCCGCAGGTCGCAGGGACGATCTTCATTTCGATCGTGCCCTTGCGGAGCGCCGCGATGATCTCTTCCTCGGTAAGGGAAGCAGGATCCTCGAAATACTTCTCCATCAGGGATTCGTCGCAGTCCACGGCGGCTTCCACGAGACGGTCTCTCCAGATCTCGACCTCTTCCTGCATGTCTGCAGGTATCTCGCGCACATCGTAGTTTACCAGTTCTTCGCCGGTATTGTAGATGTACGCTTTGCGGGAGATGAGGTCAACAATACCGGCGAACGTTTCTTCTGCGCCGATGGGAAGACAAACCGGCACGGCCGTGGCCCCCAGTTTGATCTTGATGTCGTCGACGCATCCGAGGAAGTCCGCACCCACGCGGTCCATCTTGTTCACATAGGCGATCTTCGGCACGCCGTACTTATCGGCCTGGCGCCATACCGTCTCGCTCTGGGGCTGAACCTTGCCCACCGCGTCGAATGTCGCGATGGTGCCGTCCAGCACACGCAGCGAGCGCTCCACCTCAACGGTGAAGTCCACATGACCGGGAGTGTCGATCAGGTTGATCTGAAAGACCTGGCCAGCATAGTGCCAGAATGCAGTGGTTGCAGCAGAGGTGATGGTAATTCCCCTCTCCTGCTCCTGCACCATCCAGTCCATAGTGGCGGCGCCGTCATGAACCTCCCCGATCTTGTGCGTCTTTCCCGTGTAGAACAGGATGCGCTCGGACGTGGTGGTCTTGCCGGCATCGATGTGCGCCATGATACCGATGTTACGCGTGAAATGTAGATCCCTGCCTGCCATCAATTAGAAGCGGAAGTGTGCGAATGCCTTGTTGGCTTCTGCCATACGGTGCATGTCTTCTTTACGCTTGAATGCACCACCTTCATTGTTGAATGCTGCCACGATTTCTGCGGCGAGCTTTTCTGCCATCGAGTGGCCGGAGCGCTTGCGGGAGAACTGTATCATATTCTTCATCGCGAGAGAGACTTTACGCTCAGGACGCAACTCGGTCGGCACCTGGAAGTTGGCACCACCGATACGGCGTGACTTGACCTCAATCTGAGGGGTCACGTTCTCGAGAGCCTGCCTCCAAATATCGAGAGGAGCCTTGTCAGAATCCTTCATCTTCTCGCCTACCATATCAATGGCATCGTAAAAAATAGAATACGCGATACTCTTCTTCCCCTGCAACATAAGGTTGTTCACGAAACGGGTTACCTCGATGTCGTGGAACTTGGGATCAGGAAGTAGAATCCTCTTCTTAGGCTTTGCTTTTCTCATAACTGGAAAAATTAATGATTAAACATCCAACGGCTACTTCTTCGGCCTCTTGGCGCCGTAGAGGGAGCGGGACTGGGTCCTGCCTTCTACGCCAGCCGTGTCCAAAGCGCCGCGAAGGATGTGATAACGTACGCCAGGGAGGTCCTTTACACGACCGCCGCGGACCAGCACGATGCTGTGTTCCTGGAGGTTGTGGCCCTCGCCCGGGATGTAGGCGTTAACCTCTTTAGCGTTGCTGAGACGTACACGGGCAACCTTACGCATTGCGGAGTTAGGTTTCTTAGGGGTGGTAGTGTACACCCTGACGCATACGCCACGCTTCTGAGGGCACGCATCCAATGCGCGAGACTTGCTCTTTACTACGAGCGTCTCACGTCCTTTGCGAACCAATTGTTGAATTGTTGGCATAAAATAATATAAATAAAAAAACACCCCCCTTTAAAAAGGGGGTGCAAATATAAGGAAAATATTTTAAAGTGCAACGAATTCTATGTCCTTCAGCGCTTTTTCCCGTAAGGACGGGTCTTTTTCACAGGCCTGGTCGAGCAATTTCTTCGCATCTTTCAGCTTTCCCTTGCGGGCTGCGACTATGGCTCGGTAGTAGTCGGCCTGGGCGCTTTCGTCGTTTTTCAGGGCCTTTTCAGCGGCTTCCAGCTCTCCGCACATGATGTTGGCGATGGCTTCGTTGACGTCGCCGGCGCCCTTCAGCTTGTCGGCCGCGGCGGTGTAATCACCCTTTGCCAAAGCAACGATACCAAGGTTCTTGACAGAACTGGGATTGCCGGACTTCTCGAAGAATTCAGCGGCCTTATCGTAGTTGCCGCGGCGGAGTTCCACCACGCCGAGAGCATTGAGCACGTCGGGATCGTTCTGGTCTTTGAGCTGCTCCAGATACATCTCCGTAACTGCATGCTTGTCCTGATCCAGCTTGAGGATGGCGAGGTCGTACTTTCCAACCTGGGAGTTGAAGCGCTCGGCTGCAGCCCTGTAGAAGAGTTCCTTACGCTCGGGATCTTCGGAAGTGGCGGCGATGCGGAGGACCGCGGACTCATCTACCAGATAGAGGAGTTTGCGGTCGGCAAGATGCTGGAGTTCGGCATCGGTATAATTCTCATATTCCACCTCGGTGACGAAGCGGGAGCGGCGGAGTTCGGGGAGAACCTCCTTCTTGAGCTCGGTGAAGATCTGACTCATATTGCGGATCTCGCTCTCGCGGACTTCAGGGTCGTTGTACATGCTCAGCACGCGCAGGATGAGGTCTTTGTCTTCGATGTCGGACTTGGCAACGGCCTCCTGGAAGCCTTCCCAGTCCTGACCGACACTCTTCACATCGGGGGTGGCATCAAGATCCTTGGAAACGGCATCCCAGGCCTTCTTGGCAGCGCTCGAACGCTCATTGGAGAGCTTGTTGTTGCGCTCCTCGCCGCCCTCGGGGGATGCGTAGGAGATTATCTTGACGTCCTTTATCTTGGCGCGGTCGTTCTCTGCAAGCTCTGCAAGTTCGGCCTTGTAGTTCTTGAAGGAATCGGCGGCAAGCTCGCTGTTCTTAACCGTGGAGGAATTCACATCGTAGTGGATCTGGGCCTCGCTGGTCTTGACGGTGGTGTGCTGGTAGCCATCTTCCTTATAGTCGAAGTAGCCCTTGGTGCTGAAGCCGTTACCGGTGAGGATGACGCCGTCGGCGACCTTGCGGCTGGGCAGGACGATGCTCTTGTCTTTATAGGTGGCCTTGCTGCGGAGCTCGAGGTAGCATTTCTTCATGCCATCCACATAGGGGATGGTGAAGGATTCCACGACGGAACCGCCGTCGGAGGAGATCTCCTTATTGTTTTCGCGGACCGCGGATCCCTGATAGCAGAAAACGGGGCCGGCAGCTTCGCCGCCTTCATATACTATGACGGGTGTTACCGCCAGCTTGGATTCGGGAGCGAAATATCCGGCAGGATAATCGACCGTGATGCTGATTGGGATTTCGTTATTGATGACCGTAAGCACTTCAGGCACACAACTGACGCCGACCTTGGAGGATGCGTCTGCCATCTGCTGTACGGAGTTCTTGTTGCAGGCTGCGAGCGCCAGGAGCGCGGCGACTGCCATAATCTTATAGATCTTCATAATCATAGTTTGTTTGAACTACAAATATATTAAATTTTATGCAAAGAGAAGTTGCCGGAAACCCGACAACTTCTCTATGTTTACTCAGAATACAGATCTTACTCCTCGGTGGGGGCTGCCTGCTGAATAGGAGCAGTGGGGAACTCGGGCTGCGCTGCGGCGCCTTCGTTATTCTCGATCTGGTCTGTGATATCGACGCCTGCGCTCTTGCTGCGTGCAGAGAACGAAGCGATGATGGAGACCACAAGGATGAAAACTACCAGACCCCAGGTGATCTTCTCGAGGATGTCGGCGGTCTGACGCACGCCGAAAGTCTGGTTACCGGCCACGAAATTGCTGGCCAGACCCTCGCCCTTTCCATTCTGGAGAAGGACTGCACCGATAAGCAGGAGGCTCGCCAGGATGATGAGCACTGTAAGGATTGTAAATACTGCGTTCATATACTAATTCTTTAATTTTTCGATAAGGGCTGCAAAGTAAGCACTTTTTTCTGGGAATCGCAAACTTAAGCGCGAATAAATTTGCTTTGCCTGCTCCGGATAGCCTTGATCTGCATAGATTTGCGCCAGAGTTTCGGTGCAATAGTCGGTAAAATCATCCTCTTTCAGCGAGATTGCCGGAAGTTCCACGGTGCTTTCCTTCGCCATGGCGGCGAAATCGCCGTCACCTTCCCGACGGACTCCGGCATACTGCTGGGCGGAGAAGTAATCTCCTCCCACCACGATTACGCGGCGCGGCTGGCCCTCGTCGTGGACTTCTCCCACTCCTTCATCAATATATGCGCGCAGGAGCTCTTTTACCTGATGGTCGGAGTAATCCGACTTGTGGCCCTTGTGGGCCAGTGCGGCAAGAATGCGCCGGGAACCCACATAGAGGGCGGCATCGGCGTAGCGCTCATCGCTCCATGCACCTTCGCCGAGTTCGGACATCCTCCGGCACAGCTCCTTGCGTGCGCCGCCGAACCATGGATACAGGTTCACAACCCCGTTCAGTTCATCGAGGTTGAGTTTTTTGAGATCTATGTAGTCGTTTTCTACCATTGTGCCACGGTTGCGTTGAAAATGTCTTCTATGATCTTGTCGATGATTTCCGAGCAGAGGGTGCTCTCCACGGCATCCAGGGAGTTGGATGAATCGTAGTCGGCGTAGGCCGAAAAACTCTTTCCGGAAAAACTCTCCTCCGGGTGCTTCACATTGTTGAAATCGACCTTCACCACCACGGTAAGACGGTTCTGCGCGGCCACTTCCTCGGCGGTAACGGCAGATGCCTGAACATCATATCCGGTTATCTCCCCGATAATCTCCAGGTCTCCGTCCATCTCCACCTGCTCCAGCGAGGTCATCCTGCGGAAACGAGTGCGAAGAGCCTCCGAGAGTTCGTTGGACAGGGATGGATTCACCCGCATGGCCTTATACTCGAAGGTGGGCAGGCAGATGGTGTGCACGTCCGGGTCGATCGAGGTACCGGAGAAGGAGTACGTGACCCTGCATCCGGCAAGGCAGAGGACTGCCGCCATTATGATGAGCACTTTTCTCATTTTGCTTTCTCCTTTGCGAGTTTCCGGTAGATGGTGCGTTCGGAAATGCCGAGTTCCGCCGCAGCGGCCTTCACGTTGCCGGCGTGCTTTTCGAGGGCGCGCTCGATGAGGTCTCCGGTGGTCTTTTTGATGCTGAGGTCTTCGCTCTGCTCCTGCCATTCGGCATCGTCGTCAGCAGGACGGTCCAGCTTGGCGGGATGCGATCCGCTTTCCAGCTCGCCGATGCGGGCGGAAAGAGCGTCAACCTCACCTTTGAGGTCCAGGATGGCCTTCACCAGCACCCGCTTATCTTCCTCGTTCATGCTGCCGCCGGAGGGAGATGCGATCTGCGGAAGGAGGGTATCCTTCTCGTCCGGGATGTAGCGCGCTATCTCCGTGGCGCCGAGTTCGATGCGTTCCGACTCGGAGGTCGCAGGCTTCGATTCGAGGGCGGTAACCGTCTCCGCTACGTTCTTCAGCTGGCGGATGTTCCCGGGCCAGCGGTAGTTCTTGAGCAGGGAGATGGCGTCTATGCTGAGGGCTATCTTGCGGAGGCCGAAACGCTGGGCGAAGTCGGAGGTGAACTTGCGGAAGAGCAGGTAGATATCCTCCTTGCGCTCGCGAAGCGACGGCATGGTGATGCGGGCGGCGTTCAGGCGGTAGTAGAGGTCTTCGCGGAAGCGGCCCTGCTGCACGGCGGTGTAGAGGTTTACGTTGGTGGCCGCGACTATGCGGACGTCTGTCTTTTCCACCTTGGAGGATCCCACCTTGATGTATTCTCCGCTCTGTAGCACGCGAAGCAGCATGGCCTGCGTCTCCTTGGGAAGTTCGCCGATCTCGTCGAGGAAGAGGGTACCGCCGTTGGCCTCCTCGAAGTAGCCCTTGCGCTCGCCGATGGCGCCGGTAAAGGCGCCCTTTTCGTGGCCGAAGAGCTCCGCGTTGATGGTGCCTTCGGGGATGGCTCCGCAGTTGACTGCCAGGTATTTACCGTTCTTGCGGCGGCTGAACTGATGTATTATCTGGGGGATGGTTTCCTTGCCCACGCCGCTCTCGCCGCTAACCAGGACGGTGAGGTCGGTAGGGGCGACGGCGACGGCTGTCTCCAGGGCGTGGTTGAGTGCGGCATCATTTCCTATGATGTCGTATTTATTCTTAAGTTTCTGAAGTTCCTGAGTGTCCATATTGCGCCTCGTGGTGCAAAGATACTGAATTTCTGACATTTTGTCACTATTTGGCGGGCGCAGGCACATTTATGGGGGCAATTTGTGGATGAAAGGGCTGTTTTGGCCATTGCAGACACATTTAAAGGGGAGTTTTGTGCCTGAACGGGATTCCGCTGCGCAGCCTGCGGCTGCTTGCGCTATCCCGGGGAGGGAAGGCCATCAAGGATCAGCAAGGCCACGGCCTACGGCCTTCCGGCTTTTACGGCGCCAGCATTTACGAAAGTAAACTTTCGACATGCTGACACCAAAAAAGCCCGGTGCTATTGCACCAGGCCTTGCTGATTCTTGAGCGGAAAACGGGATTCGGACCCGCGACCTCGACCTTGGCAAGGTCGCGCTCTACCAACTGAGCTATTTCCGCGTCGGGACTGCAAATATAGGACGATTTTTTTAATCTGCAAAATTTTTTCGCTAACACACAAAAAAAGAGGGTAAACCAATTACGTAGTATAGTCTCTTAATTCGTTCCATATCAGTTAACACTAAAATTAAAATGAAAAAATTTTCATTCCTTTTCCTGACTATTACAGCACTCATGCTTGTCTGCTGCAAGAAAGCTTCCGAGGAACCCGTTGAACCTGTCGTCTCAGACAATCCTGGCATCGCGTCGGCAGAAGATTTCATAGCCTTCGCCGCCGCGGTCAACGCGGGCGAATCCACCGAGAGGTGGCAGAATGAAGAAGGCTGGGTCAACCTGCTTGACGACATCGACTTCAACGGTGTCACAGAGTGGACTCCCGTTGGGCACGTGACCGCCCCATGGACGAACTGGAACCCCGTTATTGCCGACGGAAAGGCCTTCACCGGGAAATTCGACGGCAATGCCCACAGGATTAAGAACCTGAAGTTAACAGATGCGGAAACCAAAGACGGCCGCCACTTCGGCATCTTCGGCTATCTAGGTCCCGGAGCCATAGTTCAGAATTTTGTAATCGATGAAAGCTGCTCGCTGACAGTCACATCTTCCGTTTCCCATAGCGTAGGCATGATTGCCGGCGTGCTTTACGACGCCACTGTCCGCGACGTGACGAGTTATGCCCCTATGACCTATGAAGGCAGCTGCAAAGGATATCTGCATATGGCCCTTATCGGCGGCATCTACGCCAAAGATATAGGCTGTACGGTGGACAGCGTCCATAACTTCGGGGATATTACAGTCACCAATTCCGTCAATCTCTCCGGAGCAGCGACAGGCATCCACGCAGCCGGCGTCGTCGGTTTCACCAACGCCCCGACCGGCAACGAAAAACGCGTGGTGATCTCCGACTGCAGCAACCAGGGCGAGATGACTTCCCAGGCGGGCCGCACCGCCGGCATCCTGGGCGCCGCCAACGCCTGCACGGACATCATCGGATGCGAGAACCGCGGCAACCAGCTCAACTCAATGCCTCAAAGTGACGGCAGCCGTCTTGGCAACATCTGCTGCCTCACCAATAATGGTTCCACCATTTCAAACTGCAAGAACTACGGCAACCTGGTCTCAACGACCTCCGGCAGGGTCGGCGGCATCGTGTCTCTGCCAGGCGCCGCTTCCTACACCAATAACGAGAACTACGGAAAGATCATTTCCGACAGCGTCTACCGCGGCCTTTTCTGGGGATATGTGACCGCTGCAGCTGCCTGGGAAGGAGGAAAGGCCTCAGGGAAAGTCGGGAAATACAACAACGGCAACTTCCAGAATGACGTCTATCCCGAAACCAGCAAGGTTAAATATCTCGGCAAGGATGGTTCTGGCGGCAAGTGCACGGTCTCTGATGTCACTATCGACATCACGGCCAGCGCCGATCCCCAACTCGACGTCGCGGCGGACTTCCGCATCTTCTTCATCGGAAACAGTTTCACCAAAGACGCTGTGGAGCACCTGCCCGGCATTCTCGCCGCAGCCGGGCTCGACAAGATCCAGATGGTGCATATGTACTATGGAGGGCGCACTATCCCCGAATATAACGACGGCTGGAGCACCGCGACGGATTATCACTGCTACGTTTGCAATCCCGGCCAGACCAGCTGGACCGACATAACCGGAAAGAGCCTGGCTACAGTTGCCGCAACCGGTAAATGGGACATCGTCACCATTCAGGAGCACACCGGACGCCAACTTGCCTGGGGATGGACAGAAACCGAAAAGGCCGCAGTCCAGGGGCTTGTAGACAAGGTGAAGGCCGCACAGGCGGCGAACGGAGGCACACCGAAACTCTACTACATCCTCTCGCAGGCCTATCACAACCTGAGCAAGGCGCAGAGCGGTGCCAAGCCGTTCTCCAACACGAGTGAGATGTGGACAATTATCGCCGCCCAGGGCAAGACAGCCGTGGAAACCTGCGGTTTCGACGGCGTGATTTCCACCGGCGCGATGCTGCAGAACCTCCGTACCTCCGGCCTCAACAACACCATGGGCCTCACCCGTGACGGCTATCATATGGACTACGGTATCTCCCGTTACGGCGCTTCCTGCACGGTGTTCGAGACGGTAATCGGTCCGTTCAACGGCGATGTCAAACTTGACAACAACAGCTACCGGACATCGTCTAACTCGACAACTGACGGCAGCTACACCACAGCCATTACCAACGAGCGTGCTCCTATCGCACTCAAGGCCGCCCGCTACGCAATAGCAAAGCCCTATGATGTGACCGATATGGAAGGCGAAGGCGGCGTTCCCCCAGGTCCCGAGGTCGAGCCGGACAACGTTACAATCGCTTCAGCTGCCGACCTGGTGGCATTTGCAGCCCGAGTCAACAGCGGCGAAGCCAAGGCTGTCATTGCGAACGTGACCGTCACAAGCGATATCGATATGTCGTCCGTCACAGACTGGACGCCCATCGGTCTCGCTGTCACCTCGCTCAACAGCAATACCATCGCATGGGGCGCAGGGAATCCCTTCAAGGGCCATTTCAACGGCTGCGGACACACCATCAAGAACTGGAAGGCCGTTTGCCGGAATGCTACTGCCGGCCAGTCCTGGGGCTTTTTCGGCACGCTGGCCGACGGGGCAGTAGTGGAGAACCTGGTCTTCGACAGCAGCTGCACGCTGACGGTTTCTCCCTCCGCCCAGACCGACTGCGGCCTTATCGCAGGTCTCGTTCACGGGGCGACCGTCAGCAACATCGAGAGCCACGCCTCGATGACCTACGGCAACGCCACAGTCGCAGACAACCTCCGGATGACGATGGGCCTCATAGGAATGGCCTTTGCCACCGATACTGAAGCGACGATTATCGGCCTGAAGAATTACGGCACCCTGACGACGGACAAATGCAACAACACCAAGAACGGCGCGACTTCCGTGCAGACGGCGGGCATCTGTGGCTTCTCGTCCAATGACGGCAATTCAACCAAGACCGTCCTTTTCAAAGACTGCGTCAATGAAGGCAATATGAACGGCAACAATGCCCGTATGTCGGGTATCGTTGCGGCATGCAACCGCTACACCGTACTCAAGGGCTGCATCAACCGGGGCAACAACGTCAACGACTCGCCGGATGCCCGCCTGGCCAATCTGACCTGCATCACCGGAGCCGGCAGCATCATCGAAGACAGCATCAATTACGGCGACATAATTTCCAAGACCGGACAGCCCGCCGGCGGCTGCGTCTGCCTCGTCAATCACGACGGCAATATGTTTGTCCGGATGCAGAATTACGGCCGGGTGATTACCGACAAGACCGACAACTATTTCGGAACACTCTTCGGCCAGTGCAACAAGGGCGCAAGTTTCACGAAGTGCGTCGCTGCGGGGGACTTCGGCAGGTATAACAACGGCTCATACCAAATGGTCGGCATCACCGCCGAGAATTACTTTGACTATGTTGGAACCCACAATGCCTCCGGCGTCAACGTGACAAGGGAAAACATCCTATTCTCCCTGGAAGGCGGAGATGAACCGGCCAAGGGCCCTTCGATGCCGGCGAAATGGGTGTTCAACACATCCAACCAGTCCATTTACTACTCGTCCTGGACCACGGAGCGGAAGATCCCCGCGACCAATAATGCCAGCGCATATATTACCGTGACGCGGGCGGCGGCAAACGCTTCCGCCTCATGGAATATCGGCGTAGCCTCCAACGGCGTTCCGCAGATAGCCACGCTCGCGGAAGGCGATGCCTGGGTATGGTGCATGCCGCTGGAGTCGGCCATCCCCGCAGGATCATACATTGACTTTAACGCAACTATGGTCAGTTATGCCACGTCGGCAAAGAACTGGGTGGTGGAAATTCTGGACGGAGACAGCTGGAAGAGCGGTGTCAGCTACATTTGTTCCGGAGTCCCGACCGGGGATGATTACCAGCATTCGACTGTGATGCACACGTTCAAGCTGACGAAGTCCATCTCCGGGGAGCTTCAGGTCCGCTGCCGTGTGGAAGGCAGCGAAGCCTGCGACGGCAGCACGCTTTCGGCCACCTCCAGTGGCGGATACAGCCGCTTCGCTCCGTTCGGTTTTACCGGAGCGTACGTGCAGAATTTCGGCACGCAGACACCGACTGACACCAAGCGCGTCCTCTGTCTCGGCAATTCCTTCTCCTATTACAACAACCCTGTTGGGATGCTGAAGGAAATCGCCTTTGCAGAAGGGCACCAGGTAGATGTGGTGGCCAATTTCAAGGGGTCGCAGACCTTCGCCTCCCTCTGCAACCTGTCGCTCGCCAAGGATGCCATCGCCCGCGGTCCTTTCGATTATGCATTTATTCAAGGAGAGAGCTACGAAGAGGCTCGCTATGCAGAGAATCCCTCCGGGAATACCTCCATCCTCACGGCCGTCCGTGCGCTTTCGGACCAGATCCGGGCAGCATCCCCTTCCTGCAAGGTAGTCCTGGAGGCGACCTGGGCATCCACCCACGACAACTACGAGGGATTCGGCAACTTCGAGAACTACGCCAACCTGCTTGCAGCGGGAACCATCTCTCTGGCGGAAGCCGCTGGTGACATCGTTTCGCCAATCGGGACGGCCTTCAAGGATGTACGCAATGGTTCTTCCGGCATCAATCTATATCATACCGATGATTATCATCAAGGCCCTTACGGTGCCTACCTGAAGGCCTGTGTTAACTACCTGGTGCTGTACAAGACGCGCTTCGGCGCCCATCCTGCCGACTGCGGGCTCGACCCGGCAAAGACCGCGGTCCTTCGCGCCGCAGCGGAAAAGGCATATTTCGGCAATTAGGTGAAGTAAAGAGTATAATTATTTCCAATATAAATCAACTTAGGTCTAATGAAAAAGAACATCTTGAAAGCCGCTTTTGCGGTAGCAGCAATCGCTGCAATGACTTTCGCCTGTAAAAAGGCGGATGAGCCCGGAACCGAACCGGACGATGGAACAGTCGCCATCAAAGCCTCTATTCCCGCCAGCGAAATGGGCTGGAAATGGCAGGAAGGTGACAAACTGACCGTCATCGGAACTACGACCGAAACCTTTGATCTCACCTCCGGCGCCTCTACCGCGTCGGCCGAGTTCAAGGGAAACAAAGTGGAAGGAACCGCCTTCACCATCTTGTATCCCGGCACCTGCGCCACGCTATCCGATGCTGAAGCCATCGACTGGACGAAGCAAAAGCAGGTGGGCAACAATTCGCAGGCACACCTTAAGTATGTTGCCGCGCTCAAGGATGTCGATGCTTACACAGAGGTTGCGTTTGCAAACGATTGGGCCACGGTCCACGGAGGCGCGTTCAAGCAGAGCGGTATCGTCAAGTTTGAGCTGACTCTCCCGGCTGCCGTTCCCGGCGTGTCCCGCGTACAATTGGCCGACTCGGGCGAAATCATCAGCGTTGGGCTGGACCTTGAGAATGTGGAACTTGGAGACGACAAAGTCCTTACTGCTTATGCCGGCTTCCCCTGGGTGGACCTGGACATTCCGGCCGGTGGGCAGGTTACTGTTACCCTGAACGCTTCGGACGGTGGCGTATGGACCAATGTCATCACGTATGATAATGCGGGCTCCTTCAAGAGCGGAATGGTCAATACCGTCAAGCTCGATGCTTCCAATTGGACAGCCGCCGAGCAGGGAGCCGGAACGGAAGCGGATCCTTACGTCATCCGCACGGTGGACCAGTTCAAGGACTTCGGCAACAAGCTCGTTGAGGGCGAAACCCTTTATTTCAAGCTTGGCGCGGATATCGATCTCGGAGCCGAGACCTCATGGGAACGACTCCATCCGGATGCAGACACCAAGCGCTTTGTGTTTGACGGACAGGACCACACGATAAAGGATCTGACGGCCTCCTTCGACTCCGGATATCCCTCCATCTTCGGCGCCATCAACGGTACGGTCAAGAATCTGAATTTCGAGAATTGTTCTATAACCTATACCGGCACCGGAGGCGGACCGCTTGGCATTCTGGCAGGCTGGGCCGGCATCAGCAATGCATCCTTCGACGCAACTATCGAGAATGTCCATGCAAAGAACTGCACGGTAACTAGCGAAAGCCCCTCCAATACGGTCGGAGGCCTTGTAGGTCGCGCCCATAACGCAACATTCATAAACTGCTCGTTCGACGGAACGGTGGAACGCACCGCGACCAATGCCAGCGGCTACAAGTACATCGGAGGTCTGGTTGGAGCCGATGAATGGGCAGGCGAATACCTCACCACCTTCAAGAACTGCAGCACATCCGGAACCCTGACGTCCAAGAGCGGCAACTCTACCGCCGGAATCCTTGGCGGCACCAATGCCGGAGCCTATATCAAGATGGAGGATTGCAGCTCGACTATGACTATTACCACCGCAGGTACCGTAACAGGCGGTATACAAGGTTATACCGGCGGCGGCATCTATACAAACTGCTCCTACGAAGGCACCATCACCAATGCCGGCGTTACCGGAAGTGCCTATGTGGGTGGCCTCATTCCGTACTTGACCCATTGGGTCCAACTTTCAAAATGCCATACTTCTGGTGAGCTTTCCTCCGAGGGCGAACGTGTGGGTGGCCTCATCGGTGACCTCAACCCGAACACAGCCGACACCGAGGGTACGTCAATCACCGACTGCTACAGTACTATGAAGGTGACCGGAAAGGCCAAAGTGGGCGGTATCCTTGGAAACAGTGCCAACAACGACAACGGTGGGAAAAAGCATTTCGCCCGCAGCTATGCCACCGGAGATGTCACCGGAGGCGACTGGACGGGTGGTCTCTTCGGTTACCTCCGTCATGCCGAGGTGGAAGATTGTGCCTTCTACGGCACCATTGATGGAAAAGGCCAGCGTACCGGCGGATTCATAGGTAATGCGGCCGCAGGCAATATAACAGTACGCCATTGCTATACCGGGGCCTCTGTCAAGACTACCTCACTTGGTGCCGGCGGTTTCATCGGCCAGGGCCAGGCGGCAAATAATGTAGCAGGAACGCACGCCGACATCGGCCTGACGGTGGAGTATTGCATCGCTTGGGGTGCCAGCGTAGTTGCTGAGGCAGGAGAAACCAACCAGTGGGGAACCGGCGCCTTTATCGGCTCCGTTGCAGGCGGAAGCACCCTCACCGATAACTTCCGCAACCCTGCGATGACCGTCTCCTACAACTGCGCCAATAAAGAGTGGCCTCTTGTCTACGACCAGGAGAATTCCACCAAGGACAAACCGCTCGTATACTACGACGGAGCGGCAGAGGCGCCCGCCACTTGCCAGGCACCTTATCACGGCAAGGCTGCCGCGGCCGGCAAGACCGCCGCACAGGTCGCAACCGACCTCGGCTTCTCGGCCACGGTATGGGATCTCTCAGGTGAAGTTCCTATGTTGAAGCTTGCCCAGTAATGCGGTAATCTATTCTAAAAAAAGAGGGTGGCCAAGCAGGTCACCCTCTTTTTTATATTACTGCGGAAATTAGATTTCCTCCACCACAGGTGCCTCAGGAGCGTTCTTTGCTACAGAAGCGATGCCCTTCTTGAGGGTGTCTTCGGATGCATACATCTGGCTGGCGCCGATAACCTGGCCGTTGCTGGCCTTGAGGTTGAAGAAAGGCTTGCCGTTCTTGGCGACCTTCACCTCGAACTTGGCAGGATCCTGGCTGTTCTTACGAACGGACTCTACGCCATTGAGGCAAGCGGTTTTGGTGGTGTAGCCCTCGCTGGTGAGGATGACCTGGCCGTTGCTGGCCTTGAGGTTGAACTGGAATTCTCCGTTCTTCCTGACTGTGATAATGAATTTACCCATAGTTATAATTATAAATTGGTTGTAGTTGCAGTACTCACAAATGTAATTATTTTTTTTCAATTATCAACTATTTCTAAGCACGGTCTGTCCATCCACGCAATCCACCTCGATTGCGGAATCCTTCCGGATGTGGCCTTCGAGGATTTCGCGGGCCAGCCGGTTCACCAACTCGCGCTGAATCAAACGCTTCACCGGGCGGGCGCCGAAGACGGGATCGTAGCCGTTTTCCACCATGTCGTCTTCGAAGGCCTTGGTGTAAGTCAGCGTCACGTTGTCCTCTTCCAGTTTCTTCTGGAGGATGCCCATCTGGATGTGGACGATTTCCCTGATATTATCATGCGTGAGGGCGTCGAACACAACTATCTCGTCTATCCTGTTCAGGAATTCCGGCCTCATGCGCAGGCGGAGTTCCTCCTCCTTTAGGTTGGAAGTCATAATCAGGATAGTGTTCTTGAAATCCACCGTGCGGCCCTTGTTGTCGGTCAGACGGCCGTCGTCCAGCACCTGAAGCAGGATGTTG
>JAFRSW010000003.1 GCA_017427385.1 Bacteroidales bacterium | reverse complement strand
TGACATGAACCCCGAAAGTTAGACAAAAAACTTTCGGGGTTTTTGTTATGCGAAAAACACACACATTTGAAGATCGCCTTAAGTATATGAGAATGCTTGAGGAGGGTTATTCCGTTAATCACATCTCAACCCATTATGGTATCTCCCACTACCTCCTTGACTCATTATGGAGAAAGTATCAAAAGGAGGGGCCGTCGGGATTGTTAAAAAAGCAAAATATCCGTTCAGATGGACCTTTTAGGGAGGCTGTTCTACAGGATATTGAGAACAATTGTTTAACTTTGTCCGAGGCGGCAATCAAATACAATGTAAGTGTTAGTCGGATACAATTCTGGAGGCGAATAGTGAGGGCATCTGGTTTTGATGCCTTGTATGAGACTAAACATAGAGGCCGCCCTCCAAAGAAAATGGGAAGGCCCAAGAAAAAGAAACCAGAAGAGATGACGGAACTGGAGCGTCTCAGATATGAGAACGAATGCCTCAGGGCCGAGAATGCTCTGCTAAAAAAAGTAAGGGCCTTAGTCGAGGAAAGAGAAGCCCGTCTGCGCGGGACAGGGCAAAAGCCATCGAAGAACTAAGGCCGGAACACAGTCTCGAACTCCTTCTAAGGTTCGGGAAGATGGCTCGTTCGACATTCTATTACAACGTAAAGCGTATCGGTCAGCCGGATGGTTATGAACTCATCAGGGCTCACATTCGCGCCATATATGACGCGAATCATGGCCGATATGGTTATCGTCGCATCACGGCTCAGCTGCTTAACGAAGGTGTTGACATCAACCATAAGACAGTCCAGAAGCTGATGCGGCAAATGGGGCTTAAGGCCAAGCGACGCAAACAACACTACCACTCTTATCAGGGGGAGGTTGGCAAGGTGGCTCCCAACATCTTGGAACGAGACTTCCGGGCAACCCGTCCCAATCAAAAATGGACGACAGATATCACGCAAGTCAGCATCCATGACAAGAAACTATATCTATCTCCTATCCTTGATATGTTCAACGGAGAGATCATCTCCTATAGCGTCTCCTCCCATCCTGACTTGCAGCTGGTTATGACAATGCTGGGCAAAGCTTTGAAGAAGAACACGGATCTAAACGGACTTATCTTCCACTCCGACCAGGGATGGCATTATCAGCATGGAAGATATCAGAAAATGCTCAAAGACAATGGTATAATACAAAGCATGTCCAGACGGGGGAACTGCCTGGACAATGCAATGATGGAGAACTTCTTTGGACTTATGAAGTCAGAATTGCTATATTTGCAGGAGTGGGAGTCTGTGGATCAGTTTGAAAAAGCGCTCCGCGCCTACATTCACTACTATAACCACGACCGGATAAAGTTGAGACTAAAAGGAAAGAGTCCGGTGCAATACCGAACTCTTTACCAATAAGCTTTAATGTTAAACCGTCCAACTTTTGGGGGTCACATCACGGGGCCGGCTTCTTTTTTGCTGCAGGCTTGAATAAGTTGCCGGAAAATCTTATATTTGTTATCGTTATGAAAAGGCTGCTGATTGTTCTTCTTTTTGCACTTGCGGGTTTCTGCCTGCCGGCCGCGGCGCAGGATAACATCCTCCTGGTGAACGGCAAGACCATCAAGGCCGCCGACACCACTGTGGAAAACGACGTGGTTTCGTTCAGGTATTACGACGAGCGTTACGGCGATCCGTATTTCATCGAGAGAAACAAAGTCGCCCATATCTATTTCGAGAACGGAGACCATATGGACCTGACGGTCGCTCCGCGTCCGGGCATCGTGCCAGGATTGTCTTACGATCAGATAAAGGATTTCTACAATCCCAAGTACTACAAACACGAAGCGGGCGACATGTATCTGCCACTGTTGAGCGGGCTTTCGTCGCTGTTAATCCCCGGCCTCGGGCAGGCGCTGAACGGGGAGGGGGGAGACGCCTTCCTGCACTTTACAGGCTCGCTTCTCATAGGCTATACCACATACAAAACCCTCCGTATCAGCGAATCACCGTCCTCTACGCCCGGCAAAAAGATGTATAACATAGAATACAGCCTCGCCTCGCTCGCGTTGCTTGCCGCCGGTATCGGTTTGAATATCTACTCCTTCTACAACGCTAATCGTATTGCGAAGGTAAAGAACATGTATTACCAGGAACTGCGGCACGGGAATCCTTTGACCCTGCATCTGAGCCCGTATCCGGCTCCGTCCGGGGCTCCATTCTCCAACGACCTCTCCGCCGGCCTGGCCCTGCGGATGGAATTCTGATTAATCGCTAAAACAAATCAATATGTTCGAACTCATCACCCTCCCTTACGCACCCGACGCGCTTGCACCCGCGATCAGCGCAGAGACCATAGCATTCCACCACGGAAAGCATCTCCATACCTATGTGAACAACCTGAACGCGGCCATCGCCGGCACTCCTTTCGAGGGCAAGCCCCTCGAGGAGATAGTCCGCACGGCCGAAGGCGGCATCTTCAACAATGCCGGGCAGATCCTCAATCACAACATGTATTTCCTGCAGTTCCGCGCGCCTCGCGAAGGCAACGCCCCCGTCGGCAAGATCGCGGAGCTTATTGACGCGCAGTTCGGCAGCTTCGAGGCCTTCCAGAAGGAATTCGCCGCCAAGGGCGCCGGGCTCTTCGGCTCCGGCTGGGTCTGGCTCAGCGCCGATGCCGAGGGCAAACTCGTCATCACCCAGGAAGGCAACGCCGGCAACCCCGTCACCAAGGGCCTCAAGCCGCTGCTCACCTTCGACGTGTGGGAGCACGCCTATTATATCGATTACCGCAACGCCCGCCCGGCCTACATCGCCGGCCTCTGGCAGATCATCAACTGGGATGAAGTCAACGCACGCCTGAAATAGAATGATACTCAATCTGATACTTTCCATAGTCGTCGGCGGCATGCTGGGCCACGCGATCGACGCAGGCTACGACGGCCGCCTCGCCCAGTACATCACCGGCCCCGACAGCTACGCCATCAACCTCTTCTCCCCGGAAAAGATAGCCCAGGGCAAGGGCGGATGGCAGGGGGAACACGCCGGAAAATGGCTCTACGCGGCCTCCAAGGCCTACGAGCGCACCGGCGACCCGGCCCTGCTGGGAAAACTCACATCCGTCGCAGACTACCTCATCTCCCGCCAGGAGAAGGACGGATATCTGGGCTGCTACCGCGAGGATAAACGCTATTACCACCGGCCGGGCCCGGATGCGATGAAGGTGGACTGGGATACCTGGATCATGGCCTACCTGATCAAGGGTTTCACCGAGACAACGGTGGCCACCGGGGACCCCAAGTACGCCGACTGCGCGCTGCGGATAGTGGAATTCCTGCACTGGACCGTGTTCGAGCAGGGAATCAAGATCGCCCAGACCGGGCAGCACAGTGGAATGGCCGGCTGCGGAATACTGGATCCCCTCTGCGACCTGTATGCCCTGCGGCCGGAGCCCAAGGTTCGGGAGATGATCGAGCGCTGCATCTTCGAGCTGGACGATACCCCCTGCCTTCAGCTGATTACGCTGGCGGGGAAGGGGTACGACGTCGCGCTGATAGGAAACGGCAAGATTTACGAGATGCTGCGCTGCCTCACCGGGATGGCGAAGGCCTATCAGCTTTATGCAGACGGGGCCCTGCCCGGCGGGAAAGCCAGCTCCGAACCTCTGCTGGCGGCCTGCACCAACGCCTGGGAAAGCATCTGCAAATGGCATCTGACCACCCTTGGAGGCCCCTGGGGCGGCATCAACTTCTGCTGGGAACTCTTCAACCGCCCGGCCGAATGGGCACCCTACGAGTGCACGGAGACCTGCTCCGTGATGCAGTGGCTGAACTTCAACTGGGAGCTGCTGCGCATCAGCGGCGACGGCAAGTTCGCCTCCGAGATAGAGAAGACCGCATATAATGCCTTGATGGCCGCCCGCGCCGAGGACGGTTTGAGGTGGGAATACTACGTGCGCACCAATGGTGAACTCACTCCCCGTGGGGACTGGGCCTGCTGCTGGAGTAGCGGTATGGTCGCCCTCGAGGACCTGCCGTGCTATGTGTATGATGTCCGCCGCGACGGGCTGTATGTGAATGTGATTTCCGAGGGTGTGTTCGAGGGCGAGGTACGTGGAAAGAATGTTCGCGTTGAGCAGGTGTCGGATTACGCCCGCACGGGGGTAGCGGAATTCACTGTCATTCCGAGCGAAGCGAAGGAATCCAGCGAAGCGAAGGAATCCAGCGAAGCGAAGGAATCCAGCGAAGCCAAGGAATCCTTCCTGCTGGCCATCCACCTCCCCGAATGGGCCCCCTCCTTCGAAGCCTCCGTCAACGGTAAGTCGGTGAAAGCCAGCGTCAAGAACGGCTACATCCGCATCAAGCGCAGCTGGAAGGCCGGCGACCGCCTTACCCTGAAGTTCCCCTACGAGATCCGCACTCTCGAGAAGGCCTGGGAATACCGCAACGCCGGCAAGAAGGAGTATAACTTCTCCAACTGGTACAACGGTTTCACACGCCATTACGTGACCTTCAGCGCCGGTCCCCTGGTGTTCGCCTGCGACCATGCCGATAGTTTTGAAAAGCAGGATCCCCTGGTGCTTTCCAGGGACGAAATTGCCAACGCCCGCCTGGACGCTGCTGGCATCTCTGCTGCAGGCTCTTCTGCCGCCGCCAGCACCGCCGTCATGGCCCCCACGCCCCAACTGCTGGCTGGCCCGCTGGCCCTTACGCCCATCGCCCTCCTGCCCCCCTTCGGCGACGGCCCCCAGTGGCGCACCACCTGGTTCCAAATACAATAATTCTATTGGCCCTTGCCCGTTTTCGCGGCCATGGCCAATTTGCTAGCGTGCAGGCACAAAACCCCCATAGTTTTGTGCCTGCGCCCGTCAAAAACAGCAAGTCATCCACAGAAATACCATTGTTTTGTGGATGAACTGTGCAAAATGTTCATTCCAGGCACAAAAACACCCCCCTAATTGTGGATGCACTGTGCAAAATGGTCATTCCTGGCACAAAAATACCCCCTAATTGTGGATGAATTGTGTAAAGATGGGTTGGTAGGGGCTAAGGCCGCCGGCGAGGAGGGCCTTTCCCCAGAGCCCCCCGCAGCCGGCGCGCGCCGTAGCCGCCGCTCTTGACATTGAGCGGCGGCGTTGCCCCCATCAGATGCTATAATTGAAGCACCTGGTGCACAGGAGGCTGTTTTCGCACCAGGTAAGGCTTAGAACGGGGGTACCTGGTGCACCAGCAGCATTTTTCGCACCAGGTCATCCGCAAAATGAACGGTCCTTAAGAGGATAGACTAAATAACAAGTATTTTGTGTATATTTGTCATTGATGGCAGACCGGAAAACCATATCACCTATCAAGGACTCTCTTAAACAAGCTGCGGTGAAGGCCGCGGCTCAGAGCCTGGCGCACGCAGAGGGGGAGCAAAGCGCGAAAGAGCAAGATCACGTGCAAGGGCAGCAGCCAGGCCAAGATCCACTGAAATGGTACGCCATACGGGCATTCAAGCGGAAGGTTATGAAGATCAAGGAGGATTTCGAGAAGCAGAACTTCAAGACCTACATGGCCATGCGCACCGTGGAGTTCGAGGACAGGGGACAGCGGAAGTATAAAGATGTAGAGATCATACCCCAACTCCTCTTTGTCTGCTGCAGCGAAGCGGCCCTCACCGCCTACAAGAGCACTCACGACCAGGACTTCATGATCTACAAGAACAAATACAAAGATGCCAAGGGCAACCTGGTCGCAACCCCGGCTTCCATCCCCGAAGCGCAGATGAAAGCCTTCATCTTCATCACCTCCACCGGCAACGGCAAGGACATCGAGTACTTCGGCGACATCATGCCTCACTTCGAGGAAGGCTCCCGCGTGCGCGTTACCGACGGCATCTACAAAGGCGCCACCGGCTTCGTCAAGCGCATCAAGCGCGACCGCAAACTGCTCGTCGCCATCGAAGGCGTTGCCGTGGTTGCAATCTCCAATATACCAATGAGTTATCTACAGAAGATATGATAAAGAAGATACTCCTTGCAGCCGTGCTGCTCCTATGTTGCCTGAGCGCCCAGGCCCAGTATTTCACCGGCTTCAGCGTGAAGTCCTACAAGATCAGTTCCGTCTGGCCGACGAGCTTCCGCTCGCTGAAAGGCTCGGTAACCGCCACCATCGGCAACACCGGGGACACCCGCGAGATGAGCGGCATTCATGCCAAGGTCTACCGAAACGGCAAGCCCTTCGCCGAAGGCAACTGCGAGAACGTGACCTTTTACAAAGGCTCGAGCTCCTACACGCTTAACGGGGAAGTGAGCCTCAGCGCCGGCGTGTCCACCTGGGACGCCATCGGCGCAGCCCTCTCCTTCAACGTGAGCGAGTATACGATAGATTTCAGTGTAGATATACGGCATCCCGACGGCAAGGTAGACCACGTCCGCCGCACCGGCATGCCTTTAAGCCATTATCTCAGGAGGTAGCATATGAAAGGAATAGTGCTCGCCGGAGGATCCGGCACCCGGCTTTATCCCATCACGAAAGGCGTGAGCAAGCAGCTCCTGCCCATCTACGACAAACCGATGATCTACTACCCGCTGAGCGTGCTGATGCTGGCGGGGATACGGGAGATACTGATCATCTCCACGCCCCAGGACCTGCCGGCGTTCAAGCGCCTGCTGGGGGATGGCTCCGGGTTCGGAGTGCGCTTCGAGTATGCGGAGCAGCCCTCGCCGGACGGCCTCGCCCAGGCGTTCATCATCGGCCGCGAGTTCATAGGGGACGATACGGCCTGCCTGGTGCTGGGGGATAATATCTTCTACGGGGCCGGACTGGAGCAGATGCTGCAGCAGGCGGTGGCGGATGCGGACCGGGGCCTCGCGACTGTGTTTGGCTACTGGGTGAGCGACCCCGAGCGCTACGGCGTGGCTGAGTTCGATGCGTCCGGCAAGTGCCTGAGTATTGAGGAGAAGCCTGCGAAGCCCAAGAGCAATTATGCAGTGACGGGGCTGTATTTCTATCCCAACAAGGTTGTGGATGTGGCGGCTGCGGTGCGTCCATCTGCCCGCGGCGAGCTGGAGATTACTTCCGTGAACCAGGCCTTCCTGGAGGATGACCGGCTGCGTGTGCAGGTGATGGGCCGCGGCTTTGCTTGGCTGGATACCGGCACACATGATTCCCTGGCGGATGCATCTATATTTATCGAGACGCTGGAGAAGCGCACCGGCTGCAAGATCGCATGCCTTGAGGAGATCGCTTACAGGGCCGGGTGGATATCAGCTTCCGATTTAGCCACCATTGCCCAGCCCATGGCCAAAAACCAGTACGGGCAGTATTTGTTGGGGCTTATAAAGTAGCTGCCACCTGTTCTGGCTGGTCCCTCCATTAGCTTTCGCGGCGGACCCCTCTTTAAGCCTGGCATCTGCTACACTTTGGGCGGTTTCCGCTCCCAACCCCACCTCCAAAGGCGGGTTTGGCTACGCTCCAGGCCATTTTCGCTCCCAACGCCGCCTGCTACATGGGGGTTGGCTACAAATGACTGGAATTGTGAAGCCGATGCCCTTTGTTTAAAGGGCGTCGGCTACGTTTTGGGCTGATTATGTTTCCAAGCTAATTGCCTAAACCAATTGCTGAAGGTCAGTCGACGAAAGACGGAGTACCCTTCCAAGCTGCTTAGCTCCACACCCCATCTCCTTCCTGAGAACTTTCGCCACTGTCAAACGCTCCGGACCCGAACAAATCGAGATCCGCTCCTTACGGAAATACTCCATACACAACTCCACAGCTCGGAAGCGCACATCCGCATCCGGCACAGAATAACTCACATACTCGGCCTCTGATTCCTGGTCCACTTTCCTGTCATTCAGCAAATACATGAAATTCGCAATCGTCTGATACTGAGCTTCAGCCAGTTCCACATCAACATAATTCCCAGGCCATATCTGCCCATCCGCCAGCACAAACCATTCCGGAGGCAAAGGAATATGGGAATTGATTTTCCGACGCATTTCTCGCAGACTGAAGTCGGATACTCTTTTGGCGCTTGCCAGAATTGTTGAGCTGTCGCTGAACATCAGATTTGCGGAAGACCAGCGGTATCCGTGAGGTACGCAGCGCATTTTTGCGGCCACAGGATTACGGAGGAGATACACGATTTTGTTTCCTAGTTGATCCGGCCGGATTATCCAACCATCTGTTTTTATTTCTTCTGCAATTGGTCGACCCCTGTGCTTGACAATCCAGATTGAGGTCAGGCGCTTATAGTTTGCGACATAATGTTCGCAGTCTTCTTTAGTGCCCTGAAGGATGAAATGGAAGTGATTGTCCATCAGGCAGTAAGCAATGATAATCACTTGACGGGCAGAGGCTCTGCTCATTTCATAGCAAACTGCAATCCGGTTCACACCGGCGATGAACTCTTCCACAGAGGCGTAGAGCACATCTTTTTTCAGTCCATCGGAACTAAAATGGTAATATTGTCTCATACCTGTTCAATTATTATGATCGCCATTGTGTCCTATGAAAACCCATCCAGAAGCCAGGGCGATTGGCAAATCGTCGGGCGCAATATTGAAAGGTTTTTTGAGTTCGCCAAATAATGTGGGCAAACAATTATGAAAATTTAAGTTTGGCTTACGAAAACAGAATAATGGAAGGTCGCACCTACACTTTGTACCTACAAATCGATTGTTTTCCAATCATTTCGTCACGTCTCCAGTTCGTTTCGCGGCAGTTCCTTTTTTGATATTTGCCACCTGCTACATTATGGGCAGTTTCCGCTCCCAACCCCAACTTAAAAGACGGGGATGGCTACGCTCTGGGTGATTTTTGCTCCCAGCGTGATGTGCTGCATGGGGGTTGGTTACGTTCTGGGTATTTTTTGCGCCAGAGGGTTATTGTTGGGGAGGGGTTGGGGACGAAAAGAGGGGATTGCGTAGCAAATGGTTGGTGGTGTGAAGGGAGAAGGGAGAAGGGAGAAGGG
>JAFRSW010000002.1 GCA_017427385.1 Bacteroidales bacterium | reverse complement strand
TATCGCGGGGGATAATCAGACTGTCTGTCTTACAGATAGAATTACCATCTATAATATATGCGCTGACTCCTTCGCGTCCGTCGTTATACTCGTTTACGCTGTAGACTTTATTGCCCGATGCAACAACAAAAGAAGGGTTGCCCGAGGGGGCTACGGATTTAAGGTCAGTAGAGGCTGTCTGGGGATCGAAGTCATACAGATATACGCCTTCGGCGGAGTTCCCTTCGGTATAGGTTCCGACGAGAAGTCTTAGGGTTAGGAGTAGTACGCAAAACTTCATAGTCCAAATATAAGTTATATTTCTTACTTTTGCGCTACTATGTACGATGTAACTTTAATTAGCGATATTCGCGAGGGCTCGATCCGCAAGACTTCCTTCAAAACTTGCGAGGCAGTATGCTCCGAACAGATAGATATCGAAACCGAGGGCGAGATCATCCGCAGCGTCAAATATACGAAGGGTTGCCACGGCAACACCCAGGGCCTCGGCCGCCTCTGCGCAGGGATGAAGGTCGGCGATGTCATCGACCGCCTCTCCGGAATCGATTGCAAGGCTCGCGGCACCTCCTGCCCCGACCAGCTCGCCCGCGCTCTCCGTCAACTGTAGAATATAGAAGAAGGATTAATAAGGCAGGGGAGTTTGAGGGGGTCCGCCCCCTCATTCGTTGTAGGCGGAGCCTCTTCGAGAACGAAAAAAGGTTCGGAATTTCCGAACCTTTTTTCGTCGAGAAGAGGCGACTCGAACGCCCGACCCCTACGTCCCGAACGTAGTGCGCTACCAACTGCGCTACTTCTCGAAAAAAAAGCGCGGAATCTCACCGCGCTCAGAGTCAATTAAGAAAGCTTGCCGATATACAGCGCGATACCGCTCTTGAGGTTCGAAGCCTTGTTCTTGTGGATGACACCCTGCTTTGCAAGCTTGTCGATCATTGCGTAGACCTTGGGAGCCTCTGCTTCGGCTGCTTTCTTATCGGTTGTTGTACGGATCGCACGGATTGCGTTCCTGGTAGTCTTTGCATAATACTTGTTATGCAATCTGCGCCTTTCGCCTTGGCGATTGGCTTTTTCTGCTGATGCGTTGTTTGCCATTACTTATACTTTTTTATATTTTTTCGTAGTGGGTAGGAGAATCGAACTCCTATTGCAGGAATGAAAATCCTGAGTACTAACCGTTATACGAACCCACCATCATTTCAAAAGGAGTGCAAAGGTACGAATATTTTTTTATTAAGCAATTAATTTTGCGCCTTTTCTTCTTTCCACTCCCAAGAATACAGCAGGGACTCCACCTGGCGCAGGTATTGGCGCTTATCGTACTTGGGTGCATACACAAATGCATCGCACACAACCACATACAAACCGTCCGGGCTGTAGAACGAATGAGACACGAAAGGCCCTCCCATGTAATCGTTCGCAACTTCCCAATAACCACGGGTTTGCGCGAATTCGCGACCCTTGTACTTGATGAACTCCACGGTGGGTTCCGGAATGGTGCCGGTGGTCATGTAGGTGTTGTCGAACATGCCGGGCACGTTGTTCCGCAGAACCTCGTTGCGGTGCGCGATTATGTTCGCCCGGCTGAAGTCTGCCTTCAGGCCCAGGGCCGGATAGCGGTACACGAAAACTCCCTGTATCGTATACTGTTTCTCATCCGCGATCCAGATGAAATCCGCGGTCTTCTTCTTGAACTGATATCCGGTAGGGAAGTGCAGGCATCCGCCGAAAATGTCCGCCACCATCGGCGCAAGACTCTTCTCCTCGTATCGTATGGTGTTGCGTATCACTCGGTCCCGCTCGGCCTGCTCGATGAAGGAAACGATCTTCGCACCTTCCTTTTCCAGCAATTCCACCGCCGTCTGTGTATCCGGCGCGGCCACGTTAACCACCGCCTGAGGCTGTGCCCAGACATTCTGCAGATACTTGACTCCAGATGCAGCCACCTGGGGATCGATATCGAAAAACACGATATTCCTGTGCACCTTAAAGATGTCTGCGAAGCCGCCGTGGGTCACGTTGCTCAAAGAATACAGGGGCTCCCGCATGAGGAACCAGGGGCAGTCGCAGGCAAGAAGTTCGCGGGTGGCATTGCCCACAGCGCCTTCCCAGTCAGTCTTCTCGATGACCACCAAAATCTCGCCGGCCTTCCCGCTTACGTTGGGAAGCAGGGCCTTCTGGCTGTTCTTGCATGAAACGAGTGCCAGGACGGCAAAAACCAAACCTAAAAACCTTTTCATATTATCAGTGTATTAATCTTCCAATATCGTTGCCGAAGGCCAGCATCATCAGCCCCAGCAGAAGTATCATTCCAATCATCTGCGCCCCTATCATGAAGCGGTCCGAGGGCTTGCGCCCCGTGATTATCTCGAACAGCGTGAACACTATGTGCCCGCCGTCCAGCCCCGGAATGGGCAGCAGGTTCATCACCCCCAGCATGATGGAGAACAGCCCGAGCAGGAACACGAACTGATACCAATCCCAGACGGAGGGGAACACCTGCCCGATGGCGATGAAACTGCCCACAGACTTGTAGGCTCCGGAGGACGGTGTGGCCAGTAGGCGGAGGTCCTGCAGATATCCGCGTATGGTGCTTCCGGTGAACTTGAGCCCGGCCGGGATGGCCTGGAGGCCCCTGTATTTCATGGTGCAGACCTGAGGATTCTTAACCGTGATGCCGATACGCCCGAGGCTGTCTACCTGAAGGGTTTCAGCAAAGGAGGAACCATCGCGGGAAACAGTGGCTTCCACCTCCTGTCCGGGCATCGTGGAAAGTATCTTCCGTCCGTCCTGAAGGAATGAGACCGGATGTCCGGCAATAGAAACTATTACATCTCCCCGCCGTAGATTGGCCCCGTCGTTCACCCCGCCTGCCAGCACGGAATCTATGCAGAAGGGGAGGGCGATGTCGAACATGTACTGCGAATTCAGCACCTCTCCCAGCATCGACGCATCGGTATAGAGGGTGACGGTGTCGGCTCCGCGGAGGATGTGCACCTGCCGCACTTTCCGCCTGGCGAGGTCCGCCTGCAGCATGCCGAAGTTCTCGGGAGCGTATCCGTCGAAAGCCAGAATCTCATCGCCCGCACGGAATCCCATCTCCTGAGCCAGGGCGTTGGGGTAGATCTTTGTGCCCTTGTTGGGAATGTAGCTCTGCCCCCAGATTGCCATGATGAGGCTGAACGCGATGATGGCGAAGATGAAGTTGTAGAGCACTCCGCCGGCCATCACGCAGAGGCGCTGCCAGGGATTGTGCGTGCGGAACTCCCAGGGCTGGGGGGCGCGCTTCATCTGCGCAAGGTCCATGCTCTCGTCTATCATGCCGGCAATCTTGCAGTAGCCTCCCAGAGGCAGCCAGCCTATGCCGTATTCGGTCTCCCAGTCCAGAGCACGGGGGCAGAGGCGGGTGAACCACTTGCTGCGCTTGGTGCTGAAAAGGAAGGTGCCGCCGGCATCGAAGAACAGGAAAAATTTTTCCACGCGGATGCGGAAAAGCTTTGCGAACGTGAAGTGCCCGAATTCGTGCACCACGATGAGTATGGAAAGCGCAAGTACTACTTGCAGGAATTTCATCAAAAATACCATTAGCGGATGGCCGCCCGTGTCTTCTCGGCAATTTCGGCGTGAGTGGCGAAGATGTCGTCGGGCGAAGGATCTGCAACAAAATTCACGCCATTAAGCGCCTGCTCGCACAAATGCGCGATGTCGTAGAATCCAATCCTGTCTTTGAGGAAGGCTGCAACCGCAACTTCGTTGGCGGAATTAAGGGCACAGGGGGCGTTCCCTCCGCGTTTTATGGCCTCGTAGGCAAGGCCGAGGCAGGGGAAACGGTCCAGGTCTGCATTCGCGAAAGAAAGCTTTCCGAGTTCGCCGAAATCCAGCTTGCGGTTGCCCACCGGGATGCGGGTGGGGAAACTCAGCGCGAAGCCAATGGGCTCGCGCATGTCCGGCGTGGCCAGCTGGGCTATCACCGCCCCGTCTTCGAACTCCACCATCGAGTGTATTATCGACTCCGGGTGCACCACAACGTTGATGCGTTCGGCGGGGATGTCGAAGAGCCAGCGCGCCTCTATCACCTCGAAACCTTTGTTCATCATCGTGGAGGAATCGATGGTCACCTTGGCCCCCATGCTCCAGTTGGGATGCTTGAGCGCCTGGGCGGCGGTGGCGGTGGCTATTTGCTCCTTGCTCCAGGTGCGGAAAGGGCCTCCGGAGGCCGTCAGGTGAATCTTTTCCACCGCATTACCCTGGGCTGCCAGCAGGCACTGGAAGATAGCCGAGTGCTCGGAATCCACAGGGAGGATGACCGCGTGGTGCTCACGCATGGTTCGCGTTACGATGCTGCCGGCGGCAACGAGCGTCTCCTTGTTCGCAAGGGCCACTATCTTGCCGGCCTCGAGGGCTGCCAGCGTGGGACGCAGGCCGCTGAATCCGACCATCGCACCCACTACGATGTCTACGTCTTCCGCGGCCGCGAGGGAACACAGGCTGTCGATGCCGGCGAACACCTTGCAGTCGGTGCCTGCCAGTCCGTCGGAGACTTCCTTGTATTTGGCCTCGTCGCAGATGACCACGTTGTTCACATCGAACTCCCGGGCCTGGGATGCAAGCAGTTCGGTGCTGCTGTTGGCGGAGATGAGTTCCACCTCGAACATGTCCCTGTGCTGGCGCACTATATCCAGCGTCTGGGTGCCTATGGAGCCGGTTGAGCCGAGTATGGCGAGCCTTCTTTTCATCAGAATTTGCAGTATTTCGCGGGATCTATTGGCTCGCCGTTGTGCCAGAGCTCGAAGCGCAGATGGTCGCCGGCGGTAAGGCCTCCGGTGCTGCCCACGAGGGCGATAGGGGTGCCAGCGCTCACCTTGTCTCCGACTTTGCGGAGCAGTTTCTGGTTATGCTTGTAGAAAGAGACTATGCCGCTTTCGTGCTGAATTGCAAGGGAATAGCCGGTGGCATCCGCCCAGTCGGCGAATATGATGGTGCCGTCAAGCACCGCGCTCACAACTGCGCCGGCCGGTGCGGTGATATCTACCGCAGGATGCAGCACGGCATCGAATGGCTGGGAAACCGTGCCCTTGAGGGGCGAGAAGAAGTGCTGACCTTCCAGGGGCAGTTCCCGCTTGCGGTCCGAGAGCCCGAACTGTTCGGCATTGCTGACGCTGATGCGGAGTAGCGAGTCCCCGCGTGCGATCTCTGCCTCGCTCAGCTTGCGCAGATACTCCTTCGTGTTGCCGGTGAGCAGGCTGTCCGCGCCCAGGGTTTCATCTCCGGCGAGGATGCGGCTGAGGTTGCCGGCGTAGAGCGCCCAGCGCGTCATCTCGTTTTCGAGGGAATCAATCTTCAGGGCGTTGGCGATGGCTCCGCGCTTGAAATGTGCGTCCGGATACCCGGGAATCGTGGTACGCAGGGGAGTGAAAGATATGATGGACCAGGACAGCAGCGAGATTACCACCAGGGCCGTGATTCCCACGAGGAGGAAGCCCAGGGCGGAGAATCTCCAGAACTTGATATGCTGGTGCGTGCGGTCTTCTATCAGCGTGAGCCGATAGACTTTATTCCAGTCCGTACGATTTATTTTTCCCATAATAATTCGTAAATTTGCACCCTGATGGACAGGATGATAGGCATCGATTACGGACGTGCGAGAGTGGGTGTCGCCATGAGCGATCCGCTCGGAATCTTTGCATCTCCGCTCGAAACCGTGGCATCTGCAAAGATAATAGAATATCTTCAAAAATTGACTACTTCCGAGAAGGTAGTTCGTTTCGTGGTAGGGTATCCCATGAATCTCGACGGCCGTCCGGCAGAAGCCGCGGCCGACGTGGATGCCTTCCTGAAGCGTCTCGCAAAGCATTTTCCGGCCATCCCGGTGAGCTTGGAAGACGAGCGATTCACTTCCGTGCTGGCCCACAGGGCCATGATAGACGGGGGGATGAAGAAGAGCGAACGCCGCAAGAAGGAGTCGGTAGACAAGATCAGCGCGGCCATCATCCTGCAGAGTTATTTGGATAGAAACAAAGCACAATGATAAAACCTATTTATTTATACGGATCCGCCGTGCTCCGCGAGAAAGCCGAGCCTGCAGACCTTGGCGCGAAAGAAGAGTTGAAACAGCTCGTGACCGACCTCTGGGACACCCTGGCGGCCAGCGAAGGATGCGGCCTGGCGGCCCCCCAGATAGGGGTGAGCAAGCGTGTGGTGGTCGTGGACGGCGACGTAATGGCTGATATATACGATTATCTGAAGGGCTTCAAGCGCACATTCATCAACCCGGTGGTGCTGGAGGAGAGTGAAGAGAAGGTCACCTATAACGAGGGCTGCCTGAGCGTGCCCGGCATCTACTGCGACGTGGTACGCCCCAAGAAGATAAAGGTGGAATACTACGACGAGAACCTCGAGAAGAAGGTGGAGGAGTTCGACAATTTTGCAGCCCGCATGATAGAGCACGAGTTCAGCCACCTCGAAGGAGTGCTGTTCACGGATCTTGTGGCTCCTATACGCAAGAAGCTGGTAATGAAGAAATTGCAGCGGATTTCAACGGGCAAGGTGCCCACACGCTACAACACCCGGATCAAATAGCCTTCCCCTGGGCTTTAATATACGCGAGAATGATGTCCACGGCTTCGTCGGAGGACAGGCCGTCCATGTTCAGCACCAGGTCGTAGTTGCGGGCATCGTAGCGGCTGGTGGAGGTGTAGCGCTGCACGTAGTTCTCGCGCATTTCATCTACCCTCTTGATGATTGCCTCCGCCTCTTCGGCGGTTTTGCCCTGCTTTTCCATGATGCGGCTCACCCTGTTTGAGAACGAAGACTGGATGAAGATGTCCAGTTTGTTGGGATGATCTTTCAGGATGAAGAATCCGGAGCGCCCGGCGATTACGCAGGAAGACTCCGATGCGAGTTCGCGCAGAATCTCTGATTCGGCCTTGAACAGGTCTTCGTTGGTGACGGCCGGCGAGAACTCCTGGCCGGTGGAACCTATCGCTCCTGCATGGGGGATGGGGGTATATTTCTCCAGAAGGTCTGCAAGCCAGTTTTTCTTCTGCCCCTTAACCGTCTCGATGTCTCCGGAGGAAAGATTGAACTTTTCTACCAGCGCGTTGATGAGGTTCTTGTCGCAGAAACGCACTCCGAGCCTTTCGGCGAGCTTGCGGCCTATGGTGCGGCCGCCGGACCCGACTTCGCGGCTGATTGTGATGACGAATTTAGAGTTGATATCCATTTGATGCCAAAATTACTAAAAAAAACTCATACTTCGCATACTCCCTACCACTCAAGCACGGCGAAGGCGGAGGGCGCGAGAGTCAGGGTGACGGTGCCGTTGGCCACGGCGGCGGGGATTTCAGTATAGGTCCGGTCGCGGTCGGTCAGATGCATGCGCACGGCGCTGATGCCGGGGATGGAAACGGTGACGGTCTTGCCCGCATGCACATTGTCGTCGTCGGTATAACGGACGACAAGGGCGGCCCCGTGACGGCCGCTTCCGTCGACAGCGGCCGCGCAGAAGAGATCCTTCTCGTCCACGTCAACCTGCACCGCAGTGCCTTCCGCACGCAGGCGAGACCAGGCATAGAAGGCATAATATCCCTTGAGCGGAGCGTAGGTATAGAAGTCGAACAGGCCATTGAATATGGTCTCGGGGCGGGCATCATAATACATGAGGATGTCCACGGGAGCCGTCTGGCAGCGGCACATGACGGCGGCGTTGAAGGCGGCGCCCTTCATGCCCCGGAGCACGTCGATGCTGTAGGGGAACTCCGAAGTCCAGTTCCGGATGTAGTTCCACTCATTCAGGATGGAAAGGGCCGATCCGTAGCCGTAGCGGTCCAGAAGGCGGCGCATCTGAGCGGCCCGCTCCGCGAACGGCTCTACTAGTGAGCGGTAGATGTGCCAGGAGAAGAAGTCCAGCGGAACCCCATCTGCTGCCATCTGCCGAAGGAAGTTTTCCGTCCATGCCGCGTTGCCGGCAACCGCCGGCCCTCCTATCATAAGGTCCGGGAAGCAACCCTTCAGGTGCTTTGCCACCACTCTGTAAAAGGCGTGGAACTGCTCCGGTGTGCCGTTCCAGGTCTGCGGGCCGAGGTCGGGCTCATTCCAGATTTCCCACCAGCGGATGTTCCAGCGGAAACCATCGGCCCAGCCATCGTTATAGTGCCGGATGATGTGCTCGGCGATGGAAGCCCATTTCTGATTGTCGGCCGGTGCATCCACCCCGTACTTGCGCACGTGGTGCTGGATTTTCTGCCCAAGGCGGAAGAAGATCTCTACTCCGGAGTCCCGGATGTTGCCAAGATACCAGTCGGTGATGGCGAAATCGTAGGCCGAAGGGTCGGCAGGATCGCGGGAGAAGTCCGGGAAGATGGCGGTGATATCCACGGTATGCTCACTCCCATAAGCCTCGCTGAATGCTGAATCGTGGGTTCTGGCAAAGGCAAATCCGGCGGCAGAATAGGTGTCGAAATTGCTGCGTACCTGGGTCTTCTGGGCCCGCCCGGGCCCGTTGTTGACTCCATTCATTGCCTTTACGGCACCGATGGGCTGGCCAGGATGAACGGTAACCTGGGCTCCAAGGCTTAACGGGAGCAGGAGTGCTGCAAGGATAAGGGCTTTCATAATATGCAAATTTAAAGAATTCTGCGTAACTTAGCCAAACATATGGAATACGAGCATATCAATCTGAACGATTATACCCGCACGGGGGAAGGAGGAACTGCGGTATCTTATACGCACAAGACGCGCCTTACTATGGTAAAACTATACAATCCCGGATTCGAGGCCGACAGGGCGCGGGAGGAATTCCTGACCGCCCGCACCGTCTTCGACCTGGGCATTCCTACGCCGGAGCCCTATCGCCTGGTCACGGACGGAGAGCGCTATGGCGCTGAGTATGAACTTGTTCCGGGCAAACGATCTTTCACCAGAATCATCTCCCAGGAGCCTGAACGCCTGAAGGAAATCTCAATCGCATTTGCAAGGGAAGCCCGCAAGATCCACACGACACCTGCAGATACCTCCCGGGTGCGGTCCTACAAACAAGCGCTCATTCGCTTCTATCAAGAAAAGAACCTTGTGCCCGAGGAGTACAAACGCCGCGCCCTGGCCTTTCTGGAGAAGGTGCCGGACACTCCCACATGCGTGCACGGCGATCTCCACATAGGCAACATCATCACCGACGGAGACAAAACCCTTTGGATAGATGTAGGGGAGTTCGGCTACGGGGTGCCCGAATGGGACCTTGGCGTGCTTTGGACGATGTGCAACAATATGGATCCGGCCCGCGCCGAAAACCTTTTCCACGTTAAGCCGGAGACACTCAAAGCCCACTGGAATATCTTCATCTCCGCCTATCTGGGCACGGAAGATGCCGAACGCATAGCCGCCGTCACAAAGCGCATTCTGCCATATTATGCAGTCAAAGTGCCCTACGTGTACGATATGGCCTACCACCGGCCCCTCCCGGATGAAGCCTTCCCCAAACTGATGCTGATGTTAGCAGATGCTACTTGAAGAGCTTCTTGCTCTATGATTCTTCGTAATAATAAGAATAATCAATACCTTTCATAAAGGTTTCGCGGTCGTCGATTTTCTCTGTTAAAGCGCCACCAAGAAGAGCTTTTATGGGAACGGAATCTACAACGCTGCGACGCATAGCATCCAAATAACTATTCTTGTCTATCTGGCTCCAATCTACGCATTTCTTTAAAGAATGTTTAAGCATCAGGTCCAGCCAGATACGGGTGCTGCGGCCGTTGCCTTCCATAAAAGGATGAGCTACATTCATCTCAACATATTTGTCCGCAATTTCGTCGAAAGTGGTTTCCGGCATTTTTTCGATAGTCGGAAGAATCGTCGGGAAATGTAGCGCATTGGCAAAGGTGAATCCACCTTTGCTGATACTCTTGGTGCGAATCTGCCCCGCGAAGTCGTAGAGACCGCCAAAAATGTAGGCGTGGATTTGCTGCAGGCACTTGACTGTCCCCGGTTCAAGAGACTCAAGAAGACCGCTTTCAAACAGGTCATAAGCTTTCTTCTTGCTTTGCCCGTCAATAGTATTGTCGCTGTAGGTAAACCAGTCCAGGAAGGCATTTGCCCGGTTGGCGGGATAGTGTTTCGCCAGAGTCTGGACACACGCTGTGTCCAGCGCATCAGAAGCCCGCAGCTTCCCATCAGGAGCCTCGAACTTGAAGTCGTGAGTGACACTCACGAGTTGAATTCCATCACCGCTCAATTTCCGTTTGAGCCATCGCCAGTAGTTACCGGCCCTTACATAATCGTCCTCCTCATTTATGGCACGCACAATATCGATAGCCGAAAACCACCACTTGGAATGCTCATCATCCCAAATGGCACGGACCTCGCGGTCGTTAAAAAACCTTATGGACTTCTTGTGCGCCATAGCTTTACAAAGATAATAAAAAAAAGCTGCCGAAGCAGCTATTCCTTTTCAGAGGCGAGTATCTCACCGGCCTCGGCCAGAAGATTATACAGCGCATCCTCCGAAAGGACTTCTCTCGGAAGGTCCTGAGGGATCAGCCCCGCCTCATCCGCTTCGAAATCCTTCTGCCACTGGCCGGACTCCTTATTCTCCAACTCTCCCAGGACACGCTTCACTTCCTGATAGCGCGCCTCCATCGCTTCGATGCGGGAGATGAGTTCTTTTTGCTTTTTTGTCATATTATAGAAGTGGTGTCATATATAGCGGAAGATAAGTCAGCCCGTCTTTTTGCTCTACGTCATTAGTATGCAAGACATAAGGCGTAGAAAGATACTGGCCAAACTTTTTAACACACTTCTTGATGGATTTGAGCGTATAGTTTGTGCTGCTTTTTACCTCAATAGGGGAAATGTTGTGCCGGGAAGTGACAATTTCCTTTTGGATAAGGAAATCTATCTGCATACGGTTATTTGCCTCTTCCTTATCGTAGCTGTTATAGAAGAATAGTTTGCTGCCTGCGGTTTTGAGCATCTGAGCAACGATATTTTCTACCAACATTCCTTCGTCGAGTTCCAACTTGTCAAACATAAGTTTCTGGTAGATCTCATTGGTGACGATGCCACGGGCACTAAATGCCAGGGATATGAGCAGTCCGGTGTCACAGAAGAAGCATTTGAGGGTAGTGCGGTCTTCATTGAGTTGGAGACCGATGTTGGGAGCCGTGGTGTTGTAACTGATATTCACCAATTTGGCGTCATCTAACCAGAAGAAGGCGCTATCATATTCGCGCATACGGGCCTCATCCTTGAGGGCAGAGAGAGTGAACTGCTTCTCTTTCTTCTGGAGTTGTCCGGGGATGGCGTCATAAATAGCGCTGACGCGGGTCGTCAGGCCTCCTGCGTATTTTTTTATGTCGTTCTTGTAGAGGCGCAGAATCTGGCGCTTGACGGCGTCAACTTTGGTAAAATCACGAGAAGATGCGTATTCGGCGACGGCTTGTGGCATACCTCCAACGATGAGATACTGGCGAAAATAATGCAATGCTTCCCGATGAAAATCGCCCATCGGTTTGCATTTTTCAAACTGCTGCCGAATAAAAGGCATCAAGACTTCATTGCCCATAGCCCAAAGGAATTCCTCAAAGTCCATAGGATACATATCAATACCGTCCTCCTCGGATGGAATGACAATGTTTTCCACATTTTTTTTGATAGATATCAGGGACCCTGTCTCCAGATAGTCGAAGCGACCATCTTCCACCAGTGTCTTGATTGCTTCGCGGGCTTTGGGACATTTCTGGACCTCGTCGAAAATAATCAGGGATTTGCGAGGCACAAGCTGTTTCTTATAGTGGAGTTGTATATTCTGGAGGAGCGTATCGACATCTTCCAGGTACTCGTCGAACCAACCTCTTACCAGTTGCGGAGCTTTGCTGAAATCGATGAGGATGAATGAGTCATATTCATTGCGGGCGAATTCCTGCGCGATGTAACTCTTTCCAACGCGGCGTGCACCCTCAATCATAAGGGCTGTAGAGCCGTTTTTCTCTTGCTTCCACTGAAGCAGCTTATCGTAAATCTTTCTTCTCATAATCACGAATCCTAAAGTTTTGGAGTGGCTATTTATACACCTTTCCGCGATTTTTGCAAAGGCAAATATACACCTTTCCTAGAATTTTGCAAAGATTCCGAGTTCTTTTTTGTCATATCAATGTCCTCCTACCACACCGCCCGGCGATTGGCGAGAAGGAAATCCTTTTCCGTTATGCGGAGTTTTTTGGGGTGGAGTTTGGAGGGCATACTAGATGATTAAGCAAATTCTACCCTCTGATTTGACGAAGGTGTCCGGATGGGACATGATTACGGCATAGACCTGCTTGTCCGTCACCGGCGCCTTGTCCCAGCGCTCGTACAGCTTACGCTCGTTGATTTCCCGGGCAATCTGCTCGGTCCTCATCCCGTGGCCAGAGTTGGCCAGGAGGTAGACTATGGCTTCTTCGAGTTTCATCGGCGGGCTATATGATGGATTCTTCTGAGCTTTGATGGGGCGGTTTATCAGCCCATCATGCTGATTATAGGTAAAAGCGGACGTGAACTGAGGCGTCGTTGAGGTTGAAACGGAACTGGCCGTCCTTGATGTATTCAACAGCTCCCTTCTCCGTGTATTTCACATTTGAGTAAGATACCGATCCGATTCCGGCGCCAATGGCAATTTTCGAGCTTACACGGAATTCTAGTGCTAAAATGTTGGCGTAGATATCCCAGCCATTGTAGTTGAGGTTCATGGAGGTACTAGCAGTCAGGTCTTCCTTCAGAGAACCCAGCTCATACGAGAAGCCAATCTCCGGAGTGTAATAAAAGTTGTCGGCCAGTCTCACATAGTATGCGATGTTGGGATTGATCTGGACACCGATAGCGTTACGATGTAGCCAGGTGCTGCCGCTCTTGGTGGTCGGTGAAGAACTATAAGGCACACCTATGGCCAGAGCTAGGCGGAAATTGTCGGCGATGAAGTATCCGAATTCGCCCATGAAACTAAAGGAGGTGGAGAGTGGATTGGAAGTGTTGGTTGTGTATGACCCGTCGTAAGACTCGACATTCTCGGTGCCGAATGAAGCGCCAAGAGAAGCGGCTATGTACATCTCTCCCTTGCTCTGAGCTGACAGTGCGACGCAAGCGAAAAGCGCTGCAAGTGTGATAATAATTCTTTTCATGGTGTAGTAAGGTTCAGTTATTTGACTTTCACAAAGTACTGGGTCATCCTTCCCACAGAGCCCCAATCTGTGGTCATGTTCATTTCTGTGGCTGATATGACATTGATGGTAGCAGGCTGATAGTACTTATCGCCATCAAACTTGTATGACAGAGATTTGCTGGCATCGTTGTAGGTATAGACGCCATATTTCATTTCTCTGCTGGGCAAAGATGTGCGAATCACGGTACCATCTACTTTAAACTCCATATACTCATAGTACGTTCCTGCTCCCATGGGTTCATATCGGTTAGTAGTGCCGTTACTGCTTGTGATGGTTCCGGAGACCATTCCCCACGGTCCAATAATGGTGAACTTACCTGGGTTATCCTCCTTTGTACAGGACGAGATAGGCACCAGCGAGAATACCAGTGCTGCTATAATTAAGAGATTCTTCATAAATGATTTCATAAGTGTATATGCGGCTAGCCAATTTTCTGGATGTGTTTCTTGTCGTATTGCGCGCGGAACCTGCAGTTCTCTCAAGGGTAAGTTTGTTGTGCCATAGTTTTACAAAGATATAAAGAAAATAACGAAAGCCGCCCTTAATAGACGGCTTTCGGGAGCAAAGCTCCAAACATCGGATGCGGTATAGTGCCAGTTCAGAATTGAACCAGCCAGACATCAGTTACCGTTTCCGGTAATGTGCCCTGACAAATTCTTTTCTGCCATTGCGGCGTCTCCAGTAGGAGCGAACCCGAATGGCCTTGGCGCTCACGCCTTGCATGAGGATGCCAATGAAGACAAAGCCAACGTGTTTCATAGACGGAAAAAAAATTGTTTGTCGAGGCTCTCTTGAGAAGCAACCCTAGCAATCCAATGTATAAAATAAGAGCATATCAAAAGGTGCACCCAATTAATATGCTCTAAAACACGCTGGCCGAATTCGACGACCATTTTTTTCCGTTGCTTTTGCAAATATATGGAGAATTATTTGAATTGCAAGGATTATTTTTAAAACAAACAGTTATTCCTTTATAGAAGCGAGGAGCTGCTTCTTGAGCCTCTTACGGTCGTAGATCTTCTTGGATTTATGCAGGGCCTTCCGGAACGAAGTCGGCCGCCCGTGAAGCGCGATGTCCTCCTCCCGCGCTGCCCGGCGATTGGCGAGAAGGAAATCCTTTTCCGTTATGCGGAGTTTTTTGGGGTGGGGTTTGGGGGGCATGCTAGATGATTATACTATGGCTTCTACGAGTTTTAAATTATGCAAATTTAAAGAATTCTGCGTAACTTTACGAGGTATAAAAGGCACGGTATGAACCCAAATACAGAATATGAGCGCTTTACCCAGCGGATTTACCAAAAGCTTGTGAATAATGATGTTCTCAAGCCAACGACTGTTCAGCACAATGTGAAGCTAAAGGGCAAGTCCGGGTGCGAGCATCAGATAGATGTGTACTGGGAATATGAGATTGCCGGCAATATGCACCGCGTAGCTATCGAGTGCAAAAACTACGATTCACTGGTTCCGGTCGGTAAAGTCCGGGATTTTCACAGCGTTCTCTCTGACCTTAACAATGTCAATGGTATCGTGGTTTCTCGCAAGGGCTTTCAGGAAGGTGCAAAGAAATATGCAGCCGAGTACGGCATTTCCCTAAAAGAGTTGCGCCGACCGGGATGGAATGAGGTTATTGGCTCAATCACAACCATTGTACATGCCGATATCCGTCACACTCTTTACCTCTTTGATGACGAATGGGTTAAAGAGCATAACTTCGATCTGGACAAGATACGTAGTTTTTATGCGGGCTTCCAGTTAGACAAGGCGGATTACTGGAAAGCGGCAACTCACCTCCCCATTGAGACGAAGGATTGTTTCATCAGAAACGCTAAGGGAAAGATCATATCCTCCCTTGAAGAACTTGAGAAACAGCTCCCGGACAATCCTGAACCGGGCACAGAGATTATCTTTCCTTTTGAGGATGGCTGGGTAGAATCCCGCTACTGGGGTCCGGTTAGAATCCGTGAAGTGAAGTTTGAATACGAAAGCAAGGTCCAGGAAACAACCATAAACCTTGCGGCAGATGCCTTCGTGGATGCTATTTTGCAGGATGCTTTAGAAGGCGAGACAAGTTATGTGCCTAAGTACTAGGTTATTAGATTCTCTGTTGAAGCATTAAAAAAGTGGCAAAAGTTTATGTAGCCTCCAGCTGGAGGAATCCCTATTACCCCGAGGTCGTGAAACGGCTCCGGGCAGAAGGACATCAGGTTTATGACTTCCGGAATCCGCCTCACGGCGGCAATGGATTCCGCTGGACGGACATTGATGAAAATGCCCCGAATTGGAGCTTCGAGGAGTATTCCGAAGGATTGCACCATCCGAAAGCGGAAATGCAGTTTTCGGCTGATTTGGAGGCCATGGAGTGGGCGGATACGTGCGTTTTGGTTCTGCCTTGTGGAAGGAGCGCCCACACGGAGGCCGGTTGGATGGCCGGTGCCGGGAAACGGGTTATCGCCTATATTCCGGAGATGGTGGAGCCTGAACTTATGTATAAACTATTTGAATGTGTAGTCGGCTCGATTGAGCAATTAATTGCTTCGCTCGAAGAATTATAGTATAGAATTTGAAGGGACAATTAAAAGACTTTATTACATTAATTAATTGCATTTCTCAAGATGAAAAAGTTCTTATCCATTTTCTTATTAATCTTTGTTTCATTTTCGATGTTTGCTCAAGGAGCAATCAATAAAAAGGTTCAGACAGCCAAAGCAGATGTTGATGAACGCTCTCTTAAAGGCGATATTTTGATTGATGTTTTTGAATGTGATGGAGATAATGGTCCATATACGGGAATAGATTTGCGCGCAAGAAAAGAAGCTTCTTCAGACTCTCTAATTTTGATGCTAAAGGTCAAATACGAGTTTGAAACTAATGAGTTTTTCTTCGTTCACCCAGATAGTCAAGCCGGATTCCTTGATGCCATGAAAATGATTCATGACAAATTTGTGGAATGGAGCGAAGTAGCAAAGAAGAATAAGATCACTGATTTCAAAAAACCGATACCCTTTGACAACAACTTCACCATCTATAAGTACAGTGTACCGTACCCTAAACCTCAGCCACGCTTGATGTGGGCAGATTTCATTGTAAATGGGAAAGGCAAGGCTTCCATCTCAATAGGTTTTGATGAAAGAGGTAGCTTTGGCCATTATAGTGATTACGATTTTTATTCGGCCGACAAGATCGCTCATCTCATATACATTATACAGCCCGAATATGTTCGAACAGTATATGAACAAACCATGAGGAGAATTGCAGAGCTGCAGGCCGCGGAACAAGAGCGCAGCGATTTGTTTCAATAATCGGAGGTCGGACTGAGGCTATTCCATCAGAAACCCAAAATTCTATAGGAACTCGTATAGTATCGTTCCATCTTGTATGGGGGCTGCGTTTGAGGACTGGTTGAAAACACTCTTCTTAGCAGCCTCTCTGGCTTTTTCTTTGAGTTTCACATTTACCGACGAACTTGCAGGGTCAACTTCCGCAAAAACAACCTTTCCTTTAATGTCAACTTTTATCAGGATCTTAACTATGCCTTTTGAACCAGGAACTGCAGCTGGGGTGGCTAATGATACCGCTTTCCTGTCTTTCAGCTCCCAATCACTCACTGTCACTCGCGTCTGTACTTTTTGAGCGGGAGGTTCTGCTGATAAACTCTCAGACGATTTAGAAACCTCATTTTCTATCGTATTATTGGCAGATAGTGTAACCCGGTTATTCTGGTCAGAGCTCTCTACTCCATCTTTTTTCCCCCGAGTAGGAATACTATCAACTCTTCCATGAATTTCCTGCCCGTAGCGGTCGGCAAAGCTGTTAGGAAGAGTGTCAAGCCCCGAAACTTCTATGTTCGCATCATTGGGGGCCAAGATGTCGCTTTCGATTCTCTTAGACACCTGGTTACATCGACATGAGACAAAACACATGAGGGATAGTAGAAGCGCCCCAAAAGAACATATACGTCTATAAAGAGCCGCCCTAAGCATACGAAAATTCCTTTACTTCGTCCTCTCCAGATATCACTCTATTAAGCTTCCATTCCAGCGAGGATTCAATACTCTCCATCCGGGCATAGAAAGACTTGTAATCCGGGCAAGCTTGCGGGATATTAACGCTGATGACATGTATCTCTCCACCACGACCCTCGAGAGAGCCAAATCTGTGATACATCAGATTCCAACTGGTGACGGGTTTGATTTCACCAAGTGGAATTACAACTTCAAAATCATCTCTGGGGCAAATGAGGATGCCTATGTTCCTATCTGTGAGGTGAAGATATGATATCATCTGATACAGATCCTCACGAGGAATTCCTAATTCAGCAGCATCTTCTACCTGCCGGTAGTAACGCTTGTATTTCGCATCAGCAACAACGAGAGGATGAATATAGTCCGGGTAAATTTTCCCCCTTGTGCGATTGATGTAGACTGGCAATCCGCCCTGCCTTTCTTTATTCTTCGAATGATCAAAGCGGGCTTTTTTCATAGTGATGCCAATATACTCTTCCCAAAGCCAGGCCCCATCAAACAGAACGCCATGGACTTTTTCGGATTCTCGTCCCATACTAATACGCTCGTGCCGGAGAATCTGTAAGCAAAGCCGTTGCAGCGAGCGGTATTCAGAATAATATGGATGAATTTTAGGGCGGACGTTCTGAGCCATCACTTTAGCCAAATCACCTTTCCTGTATGAAGGCGTTGCATCAATGATAGTTTGAACATAAGCTTTGATATCTTCATTGGCAAAGAGGATGTACGATGCAGACTTGAGTGTCTTGATATATTCTATTGTATGGCGGACCAGCTGGGTGATAGAATTGTCGTAGCGGTACTCTTTAGTCGTGTAAGCGACCTTTCCATTGCGGAAAGGGTAATTCATCTTAATGTGGCGGTTGAAATCAATGGCTCCCCGCACTCGGTCATCGTTATATTCGATGTGGCGATACTCTCGATACAATCCCTGCAATAAGGCTTTTTGAAGAAAGTACGGAAACATCAATACGGCCATATCCAGAGCACTCTCATTGGAACGTCTGTGATTGAGATCGAAGATGTTGATGGCAAAAACCTTCTGCAGTAAGTACTGCATGAAATAGTCATCTTCGTAACTTGCGGAGAACCTGGAGTGAATAGTTATTTCTGTTCCGCCGCAACCGATGAAACCCATGATATTGCCGGTGGTCAGCCTGTTATCATCAAGAGTGAATATTGTTCCCTTTTCAATCTTATCACCATAGCGGTCTTTTTCCCTCGGAAACAGCCAAAGCTCATTACCGGCTTCTGACATAAGGTCTGATATCCGGTGCCCGGCAATCCGTTGGAGATTCCCGAGGTCTTCGCTTCCGACGATGCAGCTGCCGGTATTGTTATCCGAGGTATAAATCATCGCTACTATTCCACAAGCGCCTTATGGATCTTCTCAACGTAGTTGGGGCCATCAGGATTACCACGGAAGTACTCTTCTACGAGACCCTTGATATGGTTCTCCCAGAGGGGCTCATAATCGGGGCCCTCAAATCCTTTGAAATAGGCCGCGCCAATATGGTATGCAGAAGTAAGCTCGCAATCAAGAATAGCATCGTTGACCTTTTTCATCTTTGCCTTCAGTTCGGGACTCAGCTTCATATTGTCTGCGCTCTGCTCTGCCGTAACTTCCCGCCATGCAAAACGTCTCCTGATGGCGAAATCCATGGATTCAACACTGCGGTCAATGTCATTCATGGTTCCGAGGATATAAACGTTGCTAGGGACGTAGAACCCGTTCTTGAAAACGTCGCCAGGATCTGTAATCAGAGTCTGGTACTGAGTACTGATACGTCCAATGGTGCCGCGATAGCCGGGATCGATTGCAAAAAACAGCTCGCCGAAAATCTTGGACAGCTCGCCGCGGTTAATCTCGTCGATGATGAATACATACGGAGTATTCTTCGTTTCCTCATCGCGCAAGGACAGCAAAGCTTCCTTACAGAATTTTTTGAAGATACCATCGAGGCGTTCAAACGAGACACCTGTAGATGCATTTGAGCCATCTTCATCTGGAGGTGTCGGCCTCAGTCCCTCAACAAAATCGGTGTAGTCGTAAGAAGGGTGGAACTGTACGAACTGGGTGACCGCGCCCATTTTGCTTGCAATGGCCTTTGATAGCCAAGTTTTACCTGTTCCCGGAGCGCCGGTCAGAACAAGGTTATGCTTGTTTTTGAGCAGATTGATGTATTCTGAACAATCGAGGTTATAAACGGCGCCAGTTCCCGTTTGAACACCTAATTGCTCAATATCCAGATCTGGAATAATCTGCTGCCATTTCTTCTTCCTGACTTCTGAATTTAGATATGTCTCCTTTTCATTAGGATTAACGACAGCAATGCTGATAAGCAGCGTGTCCTGCTTCTTCACATCGATGTCATAAGCAAACCAACAAGCCTCTTCATTCATTCCAAAAGCCTCGTGCACCTTTTTGATGAAGGTGGCATTTCCGTAGAATCCCTCGCCATCTTGGTAAATGATCTTGTCAGAATACCGGATACTCAGGCGTCCGGGATGAGATTCAGATTCCTCTTTGTCCAGAATGAGGACGAATGGATAATCAATTTTGACATTGTTCACATAGACCTTGTGAAATACTGCTGCCAATTTGAATGCATCTGTCTCCGTTCCGCTGAGCACCTTGCCCCCTTTCCCCACAGGCATCTTCACGTACTTGGTAGGAACCGAACAATATACCATACCCATAATGAGACGATCTGCGCCCTCTCTAGTAATCTTGTACTCGGGTCTGGATTGGCCCACAGCGGTGCCCCAAGAAGGAGTACCCGTGCCATTCTGAAGGCTTGAGCCAAAAGCGAATGAACCTAAATCTATAATCATAACTGGCTGAATATGTGTTTAATTAGTATTCCAACAAGATTGACGTCCCAACCATTACCGGCACGTTTAGACATCTGAGAGTAGGACTGCCCGGAATAGTCAAGCTCACCATCTTCGAAACCCATGAAACGGAATTGCTCATCAATGGACATCTTACGGACAATCTCTTTGCCTTTTCTGGGAACTTCGATTACACGAAGGCTGTTGTGCTCAGGCTGTGTAATAGTTATGCAGAGAGCATCCTTTCTGATTTTCTTGTTATAAACGTCAAAGCAAAGCGGTTCATCTACGACAAAGCTGTCGATGTGATGCTTTTCTTTCAAGTGTTCAATCTGTTTTTCAGAGAGGTACAATTCCTTCGGCGGATTTGCGTCCAGGAAATCGCCGAAACGCTTTGTCAACTCTATCTTTGGAGGCACGATGTCAAATCCTTCAGGAAGTCCTCCAAGACGGCCGAACATCCAAAGCCTTTCTCTATTCTGTGGGATGCCATAATCCTTTGAATTGAGGACGGCATAAGCAATATCTCCGTACCCAATCCTTTTCAGACGCTCTTTGATGCCTTCAAAGGTAGAAGCAAATTTCTTCTGAGTCAGGCCTTTAACATTCTCCAGAAGTATATACTGAGGCTTCTTAACATCACATATTCTGGCAATATCAAAGAAGAGAGTCCCACGTCCATACTTGTCGTCAACACCGAGTTGTAAACCGGCAGAAGAGAATGGCTGGCATGGAAAACCGCCCGTAAATAAATCAAAATCCGGAAGATCTTCTGCGTTTATTTTCGTTATATCTCCCCAATTCTTTATACCTGGGAAATTCTGGCTGAGCAGCTGGCTTGCGAAGCTATCATATTCTGACATTCCGACAACTTTATATTTAAGGCCAGAGCGCTTCAAGCCAAAGGAAGCACCGCCATAGCCAGCAAATCCTTCAAAGACTCGTATTATTTTATTTGCCATTATGCTTTCTGGATAAATAGATGTCAAAGTTAAGAATTTTTACTGACATTATGGAAAATAGCCCGATCAACTTCTATCTGTGTTTCTTTTCATTCGTATTTCATAGTGCTAATTTGGCGCATAAAAAAGTATGGTGTAACTTTGTGCCAGCAAGAATAATGTAATTAAAGTGGCAGATACAAGAACACCTGAACAACGCCACCAGAACATGGCCGCCATTCACTCCGCTTCCACGAAGCCGGAGTTGAAGCTGCGTCATGCGCTCTGGAGCCTTGGATTCCGCTACAGAGTGAATGACAAGCGTCTGCCGGGCAAACCGGACATCGTCCTCCCCAAATACCGTACTGTCATTTTCCTTCACGGCTGCTTCTGGCACGGCCACAAAAACTGCAAATACTATACGGTTCCCAAGACCAACACAGACTTCTGGATGGCAAAAGTGGCCCATAATCAAGAGCGCGACCAAGAAGAATGGCGTCAGTTGGAGGCAAAAGGATGGTTCGTCATAATCGTATGGGAATGTCAGCTGAAGAAAGCCACCTCTGAGGAAACCATCGCCTGTGTAGAGACAGAAATCCTACGCAATGGAGAGCTTCTTCAGCAAGAAAAGGAATACAGGCGTAAAGCTCGTGAGGCTTACCGACTGGCAATAAAAAATAGAAAGGAACGTGAAACTGCCTTGAAAGCAGAGCTCCGGCACATATAACATCGCCTATTCTCAATCAATCCCTTCGGATTCGAGGGGGTAAAAAATAAAGCCGCCAGGTAGCGACTTTTCAATGAGGCTCGGATCAAGTTGCCTTGAAAGGGTTGTCATCCCTTACACGAATTCCTCTTCGACGAATCCTAGTGCAAAGGTAATACTTTTTCTGAAATTAGAAAGCGGAATTTGCTATATTTGCTTCACAAAACACACTGCATATGATTCTTACCACGACTCCGTCCGTAGAGGGACGCACAATAGCAGAATATAAGGGAGTGGTCTTCGGAGAGGTGATCTCCGGGGTGAACTTTCTCAGGGATTTCGCGGCCAGCATCCGAAACATAGTAGGCGGCCGCAGCGGCTCCTACGAGCAGGAACTCATCGACGCGCGCTCCAAGGCTATGGAGGAGATGTCGCTGCGGGCACAGGCCATGGGCGCAGATGCGGTGGTCGGCATCGATGTCGATTACGAGGTCCTAGGCGAGAATAACGGCATGCTCATGGTCACTGCCTCCGGCACCGCCGTCAAGCTGGCGTAATTCTTTCATTTCTCCAACCTCTTTTCGGTCTCGATTCTTCCAGCCTCGATAGCCTCTGCCATCCCGGACAGGGGGCTTGGGAAAAGTATAAGGGGGGCTCTTCTGCATTTCTTTCAGAAAGAACTTGTCGCTTAATGCACCGTTAACGAGGTGGTTCAAATATAAAAAGCCAGCCTGGGACGCTGACTTTAGGGCTCGAATCAAGTTGCCTTGAGAGGGTTGTCATCCCTTCAAACGAAGTTCCTCTTCGACGAATCCTAGTGCAAAGGTAGGGCTTTTCTCGGGAAATGCAATAGATTCCTTCGCTTCGCTCGGAATGACAAGGAAGGCTCGGAATGACATAATCCTTTCATTTCTCCAACTTCTTTTCGGTCTCAATCCGCGTTGCCTCAAACATCTCCATCATACCGGACAGGGCGGCGAAGGGCATGAACTGGGCGGCATGAAAAAAAAGTATTTTTTATTATATTTGTAGGTTAACACGACACTAAAAACAATTTAATATGGGAGCATTTCACGCATACGACATCAGGGGAATCTATAACGTAGATTTCGATAAGGAAACAGCATACAAGATCGGGGCATTCCTGCCAGAGCTGCTGAAGGCAGACAAAGTGCTGGTGGGCCGCGATTGCCGCGTCTCCGGCCAGGAGATCCACGACTATCTCATCAAGGGCATCACCGATGCCGGGGCAGATGTAGACGACATCGGCCTCAGCAGCACTCCGCTGGTGTATTTCGGCACGGCAAATTACGGCTACAAGGCCTCGGTGCAGATCACGGCATCGCACAATCCTGCCGAGTACAACGGCATGAAGGTCTCCCGCGAGAACGCCCTTCCCGTGGGCCTGGACACCGGCCTCGGCCAGATCAAGGCATGGATAGAGGAGGGGCGCCCCACGCCCAAGGCAGCCAAGCCCGGAAAGGTGAGGGAAATCGACATCAAGCCGGACTATATCGCCTTCCTCAAGAAGTACAAGGGCGACTACTCCAACCTCAAGATCGCATTCGACCTCTCCAACGGCATGGCCAATCTCTTTGCCAAGGAGATATACAAGGACGAAAACGCCGAATGGCTCTTCGACACCATCGACGGGCGCTTCCCCAACCACGAGCCTAACCCGCTGATTCCCAAGAATGTGCAGCCTCTGCGCGAGCTTGTGGCAAAGTGCGGGGCCGACCTGGGAGTCATCTACGATGGCGATGCCGACCGCGTGATGTTCGTGGATGACAAGGCCCGTTTTGTGGCGCCCGACCTCATCATCGCCATGATGGCTCAGTACTTCTGCGACGAGCGCGGAGAAAAGAACCCCCGCGTGCTCCAGGAAATCCGTTCTTCCAAGGCAGTAGGGGAGTATCTGCAGAAGTACGGTGCAGAGCTCCACACTTGGCGTGTGGGCCGCGCATTCGCAGCTCCCAAGCTCCGCGAGATCGACGGCCTCTGGGGCGGTGAACTCGCCGGGCACTATTATTTCAAGGATTTCTTCTATTCCGATAGCGGCATGCTCGCCAGCATCATCGTGCTGCGCATCGTGGCTGCCCTCAAGCGCAAAGGCAAGACCTTCAGCCAGCAGATCGACGAGCTCACCAAGTACAAGAACTCCGGCGAGGTCAACTTCCGAGTGGAAGACAAGGCCGGTGCCATGGAGGCAGTGAAGAGCTTCTTCGAGAAGAGCGAGAAGCCGACCGCGGTGATGGACTTCGACGGATACCGCCTGGAGTTCCCGCAGTGGTGGTTCAACATCCGCCCTTCGAACACCGAACCGTACCTGCGTTTCATCTGCGAAGCCACTACCGACGAGCTGCTCGCGCAGAAGATTGCCGACGCGGCAGCCATTATCGAAGGGCAGTTTGGAGGGAAGAGGGCGTAGGATGCTGAGAGTCAGGAAGATACTTATTGCAGCCCTGGTGCTTCTGCCGTCTCTGGCGGGAGCGCAGGAGCATCGTCTCAGCCTCAAGGAGGCCGAGAAACTGGTGCCGCGCGAGGTAAAGAAGCCGGTGAAATCCCTCATCCCCGGGAAGGCCAAGGACGTGCACGACACTCTGGACACGTCGGACCCTGCCGTCAAGATCATCCTTTGCAGCGACGGCACCTGGCATTATGAGCGGGACCTGCGCGCCCTTGCCGACAGCGCCGTTTTCCGCAAGGCCTGGGTGTCGAACGATATGAATCCCTACCGCACGAAGCTGGAGGATCTGCCGTACCGCGTGACCCTCTGCCTGGCCGACTCCGCGAGCCGCTTCTGCTGCCCCCGGCAGATCAAGGTATTCTCGCCCTTCGGATGGCGCAGGCGCCGCAATCATACCGGGGTGGATCTGCCCCTGCCAACCGGCACGCCGGTGTATGCCGCGTTCGACGGCCGCGTGCGCTGCTCCATGTATAACCGCGGCTACGGCAATGTGGTGGTGATACGCCATGCATCCGGCCTGGAGACCACCTACGCGCATCTTTCCGCCCGCAAGGTGGAGCCGGGGGACTATGTTTCCGCGGGGGATGTGATCGGCCTCGGGGGCTCCACCGGGCGCTCCACCGGCCCGCATCTCCACTTCGAGACGCGCTACGAGGGCTTTGCCTTCGATCCGCAGTGGCTGATAGATTTCGAGACGGGCACTCTGCGCCATGGCTGGTTCGTGCTCAAACGCAAGTATCTTTCCAATACCTCCAGGTATTATCCCGAATCCGAGGAGGAAGAGGAGGAGATTTACAAGACCGAGGAGGAGGAGCGCGCCGAGGCGGACCGCATAGCAAAGGAGATGGCGGCGGCTCAGTATCATACCGTCAAGTCGGGGGATACGCTTTATGGCCTTGCGGCCAAGTATCATACTACGGTGGGTGCAATATGCAAACTTAACGGCATCAGTGCGTCCACCCCGTTGAAAATAGGTAAAAAATTAAGAGTCAAATAAATATGAAGAAAATCCTTTTCGCTGCCATGGTTCTCATGATGGCTGCGTGCTGCAAACAGACGCCTCAGCTCTACACCATCAGGAACGCTTCCGGGATGGAAGTGAGCATCACCAACTACGGTGGGCGCATCGTTTCGCTGCTGGTGCCGGACAGAAACGGTGAACTGCGTGATGTCGTGCTGGGTTTCGACAACCTGGAAGACTACTATCCCGAGAATAACGAGACCGATTTCGGTGCAACCATCGGGCGTTACGCCAATCGCATCAAGGACGGCCGCATCACCATCGACGGCAAGGAGTATCAGCTCCCCAGGAATAATTTCGGGCACTGTCTCCATGGTGGCACCAGGGGCTGGCAGTATCAGTTCTACAATGCCGTCGAAGTATCGGAGAACAGCCTGAAACTCGAGCGCATCTCGCCGGACGGCGACCAGGGTTTTCCCGGCAACGTGAAGGCATATGTGACCTTCACCGTTCAGGAAGACAACAAACTGGATATCCGCTACGAGGCCACCACGGATGCCCCTACCGTGATCAACATGACCAATCATTCTTACTTCAATCCTTCCGGGGAACCGAATCATTTTTCGATATGCGCGGATGAGCTCTACATCAATGCATCCCGGTTTACACCGGTGGACGACACTTTCATGACTACCGGAGAAATCTGGCCCGTAGAGGGAACTCCCATGGATTTCCGTACGCCCAAGCCCATCGGGTTGGATATCGATGCCGATTATGAACAACTTCGCAATGGCCATGGTTACGACCATAACTGGGTGCTGGATACCAACGGGGATGATACGGTGATCGCTGCTTCACTGTATTGTCCTACCAGCGGGATAGAGATACGGGTGTATACCGATGAGCCCGGAATCCAGGTTTATGCCGGAAACTTCCTCGATGGTACGGTGACCGGCAAGGGCGGCGTAGTGTATGGACACCGTGCCGCAGTCTGCCTTGAGACCCAGAAGTTTCCCGACTCTCCCAACAAGCCGGAATGGCCTTCCGCATTGTTGAGGCCCGGCGAGACCTATACCAGCCACTGTGTATTTGAATTTGTAACAAAATAAACCGACACGATATGAAAAAGCTGTCATTTATACTGCTGGCCCTGCTGGCAATAGCCTGCGAAGAAGAAAAGAAGCCCGAACCGGTAGATTCCATCGAGTTCAAATCGGCCAAGGCTCTCACTTTCGACAATAAGGGAGGGGACAAGTCTATCTCCTTCACCACTTCCGGCGACTGGACTTCCAGCACCTCTGCCAGTTGGATAACCCTGTCTCCCGCCTCCGGCAAGGAGGGGGCTGCCATGCCTGTGCTTTCCGTATCCGAGAATACCGGTTCTTCGGCCAGGAAAGGTTATGCGATCATCCAGTGTGGCACCGCTAAGGATACCGTTACCGTATCTCAGACAGCCAAGAGTTTCATTACTGTAGATCCGGGAGTTTTCTCTGTCGGCAACGCCGGAGGAGTATATCCTTCGAAAGTCAGCGCGAACGTAGATATTACTATGCAGCTGAATCCCTCTTCAGCATCGAACTGGATCAGTACCGACCTCGGCCAGGCGGACTCCCGCGGTGAGAGAACGCTGATGATAACAGTTGCAAAGAACGATGATGTACACAGCAGGGAGGCCAAGATAGAGTTTGCATCTTCCGGCCTTTCGGCGGAGATAAGCATCTCCCAGAGCGGCCAGGCCCCCGTGTTCACCGTCACCGCAAAGGATGTTCAGAGCCCTGCGGCCGGAACATCTTTCTCCGTGCCCGTAACCACCAATCTGGAAGTGACCGCCAGCACACCTTCCTGGATTACCTCAACCCGCACGGCCGAGGGCTTCACCTTCACCGTTTCCGCGAATACGGGAGATGACCTCCGCACAGGTAGCGTAACCATCTCCAACACGGAATTCAGCAAGAGTGCCAGTTTCAAAGTCAGCCAGAAATCTCCCAAGTCCCTGTATATCCTTGCTATAGGCAACAGCTTCTCGTGGGATGCGATGGAGTATCTCTACCAGATCCTGCAGGAGCTTGGCTATAAGGATATCTTCCTGGGTAACCTTTATATAGGCGGATGCACGCTGGAAACGCATGCCAACAATATCACCAAAAACTCCGGCGCGTATGAATATCGCACCAACTCCACCGGAACCTGGACTTCCACCAATGGCTTCAGCGCCAACACGGCGATGAAGGAGCGCGACTGGGACTTCGTGAGCATGCAGCAGGCCAGCGGTTCTTCCGGCATGGCGGACACCTATGAGCCCTATCTGTCCACGATCGTCGAGGCCGTCAAGAAGAACTGCCCCAACGCGAAGCGCATGTGGCACATGACCTGGGCATATCAGGGCAACTCCACACACGGCGAGTTCTCCAAGTATGGCAAGGACCAGATGACCATGTACGAAGCCATCGTGAACTGCGTGAAGACCAAGGTCGTGGCCCGTGGAGATTTCAATATCGTCATCCCTTGCGGCACCGCGGTGCAAAACCTGCGCACCAGCTATCTGGGAGATAACATCACCCGTGACGGCTATCACATGTCCTACAACAATGGACGCCTCCTCACCGGCCTGATGTGGGCCCGCCAGATCACCGGCAAGAGCATCGAAGGCATCACCTACGAGCCTTCTTCCTATACCTATACTGACGATCAGATCACCGTTATCAAGGATGCGGTAGAGAAGGCATACACCAAGCCTTACGAGGTTACGGAATCCGTGATTCCTCCGGTGCCGCCTACCTATATTTATCCTTCGGATGAGTTGAAGGCGATTTTCACCGGGGAGGGATATTCCCTGGACAGTTATGAGGCAGTGCCACTGATTATTACGCATAAGGCCTTCTACTATTCGAATTCGGATAACCTATCTAACCAGGTTACTACTGGTAACAATATCACACAGTTTGCAGCCACCCAGATCTTCCAGAAGAGCGAGATTCCCAACGGCTCGGTGATAGTGCTCAAGAGCGGCTATCAGTACAGGCCGGAGGGATGGGTGACCCTGACAACCAAAAATACTTCCGCTACCCGTCCGACTAATGTGGAGGCCTCCGGCAGCAATTCAATAGTGGTGGTGAACGACAGTTGGTGGGGGAGCTGGAACTATCGCGCTTTCAACCTGGCAAAGTTCAAAAACCCGAACTTGACCGATGCTGAGCAGGAGACTCTGGAGACTTGCTTTGCCATCTTCAAGCCTAAGCAATGAGAAGGTTAGTGATCTTACTGTCTGCCGCTGCGGTGCTTGCCTTGCAGGCCTGCTGCGGCGGACAGTCGCATCTGGTGGCCGATGAGTCGGTGATCGCCGTCTCGCCCTGCCCGGACAGCATCTATCTCTATACCCCCGCGATCGTGGAGGGTTTTGACGGGCGCTATGTTGTGGCGGTGGATTATGGCGGGCCGGGCACCGGCGCCCTGGATGGCCCCAGGTCCGATTTCGGGGACTACAAGGCCGGCAATCAGATCCGCGTCCTCCTCTCCGACGACCGCGGCGCCCACTGGCGGGAGACATCTGCCCGCATCCCCATGATGCACGAGATCCTCTTCAAGGCAGGGGAGTCCCTCTACATGGTGGGGCACTCGCGGAGGCTCCTCATCACGCGCAGCGACGATAACGGGGAGACCTGGAGCGCTCCTGCCGTGCTTTGTGCGGAAGGCCGCTGGCATCAGAGCTGCACCTCCGTGGACGTATATGACGGCAAGGTGACGCTGGCCTACGAGAGATGGATTTCCGACGGCCATCCCTGGCCCGGGGTAGGCCCCGTGCTGATGCAGGCTCCGGTGGATGCCGACCTGACCTTGCCATCGAGCTGGAAGTTCTCTCCGCTGTATGACCCCGATCCCGCCATGGAGGCTGCGCGCCCTGCGGGTCTGCCGCTGGATGAGCCCGGCCGCCCTGGGCTTCTGGAAACCAACGTTGTGCGGGTGGTTGACCCTGCGCGCCCGTTCTATGACTCCCTGGGGCGCTCCGTGGTGCTGCTTTCGCGTGCCAACGCGGGTATGCCGGACATAGGCGTGATGCTGCGGGGAAGGGAACTGGAGGATGGCTCGCTGGTCATCGACCGCTGGCCGCGCAAGAACGGGGAAGTGCTGTTCGCGCACATCCCCGGAGGGCATCTGAAATTCCATATAGTGTATGATTCGGAGAGCCGGCTGTTCTGGCTGCTACATTCGCAGAGTGACGGATTGTCGAACGAGCGGCGCCGGCTGGCACTTTCGTATTCGCCCGACCTGCTGCGCTGGACCTTCGCCGGCCTCGTTGCCGTCGGGCCCACCGACCACTCCGCCCGTCACTACGCCACGATGATCATCGACGGCGACGACCTCTGCATCGTCAGCCGCTCCGGCGACGAGCATGCCCGCACCGCCCACGACGGCAACATCGTCACCTTCCACCGCGTGAAGGACTTCAGGCGGCTGGTCCGATAACGAAAAGAAAGTCCATTCATCTTCATTTTCGTTGTATGCAGAAGACCTGTAGAGTTTTTTTGCCATTTTCTTTACAGGTAGGCCGAAAAATGGCTGACCTGTAGAGCTTTTGGCCATTTTTCTTGACAGGTAGGGGGTAAAAAGGGGGTACCTGTATAGAAAATGCGTTTTTTCTCGACAGGTGCCGGGCGATAACCATCCAGCGTTTGAATTGATTCTTGAAATACTGTGACAATAAGAAAACGGACAAACCTTCGTTTCCGACGATTTGTCCGCTTTGGCTCCCGCCGAAGTCGAATTGTTGAACCTGTGGCGGGATTTCCGCCGGGTGGCAGAGTATATCCAAGGCAACCGAGAATGGCTGTTGCCTTTATTAAAGCAATAAAAACCGAGGGGGATAGAGTAGAGTGCCATTCGGCACAAGGTTTATGCACAATCTACATCAAGCACCTCTAATACTTTCGGTAGTGGCTTCGAACCTTGACGTTTTTGCCATTGCAAATTCGCGTGTGCGCCTTCACTTTGACAATCCGTTCAACCTCCACCCCAATGGAGATTTGAACAAGTTTGTTGTATGTTCTCCTTTTATTCATGCAGATTATTATTGGACTTGTAAGAACAACGCACCCCTTGTTTCAGTACCTCCCCCTCGGTTACGGTTCTGAGTAAATAAAACAGACATCCATTTAGAGGATAGATGTCTGTTCTGTTGCCCAATAATAATGTCATCTACATGACAATGCAAAGGTAATTATTTTTTTCTTTTATGCAAACCTTAGTGGACACAAAAGGCCGGGACTTGCGTCTCGGCCTTTCTGCTCCCCCTCGGGGACTTGAACCCAGGACCCCCTGATTAACAGTCAGGTGCTCTAACCAACTGAGCTAAGGAGGAATTTGTGGACTGCAAAGGTAGTACAAAAAGTTTAGAGTGCAAAAATTTTTTTGAACTTTTTTCGCAGGGATTTTTTGACTATATTTGTAATCCACTAGTATTATGGATATTTCTTTACTCTCGAAGATGATAGGCGAGCTGCTGCTCGACCACGAGGAGGTGGGCCTTCCGGGGCTCGGCGCCTTCCTGGCCGAGATGGTGCCTGCCAGTTTTTCGGACAAGGGATATACCATAAATCCCCCTTACAGGCGCGTGACGTTCATTCCGAGCCGTTCCGAAGACGATTCCCTGGTGACTCTCTACAGCCAGAGCAACGGCATAGATTACGACCAGGCCAAGGCCATAATCCAGCATTTCCTGGAGGAGACAAAGAAGGAGCTTCTGGAGAAGAAGATGGTCGTTTTCCCGGGCCTGGGCCGCCTGCGCTCCACCCGTCAGAACAATTTCTTCTTCATCACCGACGAGGATCTGGATATCTTCCCGGATGGTTTCGGCCTCCCTCCGGTCAGCCTGAAGAACCACGTGGAGACGAAGGAGGAGGTTCAGGAAAAGGTGGAAGAACTGGTGACGCTCGTGGAGGCGCCGGTGGCCGAAGTGGCTGCGGCCATTCCCGCCGAAGCGCCGCTTCCTGCGGAGGAACCCGCGCCCGCGCCGGAAGAATCTCCCCTCCTGGAACTTGCTGAACCCGCCGCCTCGGAAGGCACTGCCTCTGAAACTCATGCCACCCTCGGCACTGTAAGAGGGGGGACCGTGAGCGAAGCGAACGGTGGGGTCGAGCGCAGCGAGACAGTTTCAGAGGCAGCGCCTTCCGGGCGCCGGATGCCCGGCTGGCTCAAAACCACCCTGATCATCATCTTGATACTGGTGGCGCTGGCGGCGGTGGCGCTGGCGACGTTCGTCATCCTGGCACAGGCCGCGCCGGACTTCATCGATTCCATACTCTACACTCCAGAGGAACTCCGGATAATCAATTACCAGTAGCCCGATGTCCGACCTTCTCTATCCACTTGAACCGGCCCCGCTGCTTGCCGTGAAATCCGCACGGGGAAACACCGAAATCCTCCCTATAGTGGAACCGAGCGGCCTGGTGATTGGCCGCAGCACCCGCAAGGCCTGCCACACCCATCCCGAACTCCTGCACCCCGTGGTGCACCTGCATATAATAGACCCCTACGACAACATCTACCTCCAGAAACGCTCGGCCACGAAGGACCTCTATCCCGGCCGTTGGGACACCGCGGTCGGGGGGCATGTGACCTATGGCGAAAGCCTCATCGAATCCCTCATCCGCGAAGCCGGCGAAGAACTGGCATTCGTGGATTTCAACCCGGCCTTTATCGAGAGCTACGTCTGGAACAGCCCCAACGAATCGGAACTTGTGAACGTTTTCGCAACCGTCACCGACAGGGAAATCAATCCCGACAACGACGAAGTTGATGAAGGCCGCTGGTGGACAAGGCGCGAGGTAATGGATGCCATGGGCAAGGGCGTGCTGACGCCGCAGTTCGAGCAGGAATTCACCAGGATCCAGGACAGGCTCTTTGCCTTATTATGACATGGCGGATATCCAGAAATTCGTAAAGGACCAGCTTTCGGTGTGGCCGTTGGCCGCAGCGAACTTCCGCTCCCTGAAGGACGCGGAATATCGTTATATGGACGTAGGAGGGCTGAAGGTGACCCTGCAGATGAACCCCTGCCGCATCATCTCCTCCACCGCTGAGGTGGACGAAAAGTCCATCGCCGCGAGGCCATGTTTCCTCTGCCCTAAAAACCGCCCCAAAGAGCAGTTCCACGTGAAGTACGAGGGCAAGAAGCACCGCAGCTACAACGTGCAGGTGAACCCCTATCCTATCTTCCGGAACCACCTCGTGGTGGTGCGCGACCAGCATCTTCCCCAGACCATCTGGCACCATTTCCCGGACATGCTGCTCTTCACGAAGATGCATCAGGACTTCACCGTGTTCTACAACGGCCCAATGAGCGGCGCGTCCGCCCCGGATCATCTGCATTTCCAGGCCTGCCCGAGGGAGATACTCCCGCTGGAGCTGGCGGCCGACAAGGCGCTGGACAGCGCCACCGGCGAGCTGGAGCGCGTGCAGGATGCCACTCTCTACAAGTTCGATGGCTTTACCCGTGGGGTTTACATCCTCAAGGCGACTACCCAGAAATCCATGGCCAAGCTCTTCTACCGCCTGCTGGAGTGCTCTCCGCGCAGGGAAGGGGAGAGCGAGCCCCGCTTCAACCTCTATTCCTGGTACAAGAACGGCGAGTTCCGTACGGCCGTGGTGCTGCGCTCCAACCTTCGCTCGCACCATTACTTCGCCGAGGGTCAGGACCACCTGACCATGAGCCCCGGGGCCGCCGACATGGCCGGATTCTTCATCGTGCCCCGTCCCGAAGACTTCCAGAAAATCACCCGCGAGCAGCTCTGCAGGATGGTGGAGGAGGTTTCCGTGAGCGAGGAGGATGACGCCCTGGTGGTCTGGCGCCTCACCCGCACCCAGCCCAAGATAGACGTTGGGATCATGGCCGCGCCCGAAATCACATTCGAGATAATCTCCGATGGTGCCGGCCCCCAGCGTGTCTGCTGGTGCGACGGCAAGATAAACTACAACGGCAGCCTCTACGACGAGCTGACATTTGACGCCCGCACCCGTTCCACGCTGTTCAGCGAGCCCAGTTTCATCCTCCACGACATGCCCATAGGCATTGGATTCCACTGGGAGCAGAAGATCACCCGCCGCTTCGCCGGCCGCCTCAAATTCATAGTGGAAGGCAACACGATACGCGCCATCAACCGAATAGGGCTGGAGGACTACCTGCTCAGCGTAATCTCTTCGGAGATGCATGCGGACGCCCCGCTGGAATTCCTGAAGGCCCACGCCATCATCTCCCGTTCCTGGGTGATGAGCAACCTCCGCAGCCACGAGCGTTTCGACGTGTGTGCGGATGACCACTGCCAGCGCTACCAGGGCCTGGACGGTGCCATAGGGCAGAACGTCCGGGACGCGGTGGACCGCACCTGGGGCAGCGTCCTAACATATCAGGGCGAGCTTTGCGACGCCCGCTACTCCAAGTGCTGCGGCGGCACCACCGAACTCTTCAGCACCTGCTGGGAAGATAAGGATTATCCCTACCTGCAGGCCGTGGAGGATGCCCCCGCCCCCGGCGAGAGGCCCTTCTGCGACACCGACGACGAGGATATCCTCCGCAAAGTGCTGAACGATTACGACCTGAAAACCCGCGACTTCTTCCGCTGGACCGAGCGCCCTGCCGGCATCAAGTACCTCAAGCCCCTCAAGCGCGGCCCGTCCGGCAGGATCTATGAGCTGGAGATAGAGGATGAAAAGGGCCGCAGGGTCATCGGCAAGGAACTTGCCATCCGCAAGGCCCTAAGTGCCAGCTGCCTAAAGAGTTCCGCCTTCGAGATCGAATGGAAGGACGGCGAATGCATACTCCACGGGCGCGGATGGGGCCACGGTGTAGGCCTGTGCCAGATAGGTGCGGCCGTGATGGCATCGAAGGGATACGACTGCGCGCAGATCCTCTCCCACTATTATCCCGGAACCGACATAACCCCCATGAAGGATGAGTAAAGGCAGGACTCCATGGCTCTGGGTGCCGACCCTGTACTTCGCGGAAGGCATACCATATTTTATAGTGAATGTGGTGTCCGTTACCATGTTCAAGAGGATGGGCATGGGTAACGCCGACCTGGCCATGTACACCAGCCTCCTTTATCTCCCGTGGGTGATAAAACCCCTCTGGAGCCCCCTGGTGGACGTAGTGCGCACCAAACGCTGGTGGATCCTGGTGATGCAATTGCTGATGACAACCTGCTTCGCCGGCCTGGCGCTGAGCCTGCCGTCCCGCACAGGCGAACCGGTGGGCGCCTTCACTCTCTGCCTCATCATCTTCTACATCTGCGCCATGCTGTCCGCCACGCACGACATCGCGGCGGACGGATACTACATGCTGGCGCTGGATGAGCACCAGCAGAGCCTCTTCGTGGGCATACGCAGCACCTTCTACCGCATCGCGTCCGTCTTCGGACAGGGGGTGATAGTGGTAGTGGCCGGCCTGCTGGAGACCCGCTACGCCGACATTCCCAAGGCCTGGACGGTGACGCTGCTGCTGAGTTCCGCCATCTTCCTGGCCGTGACGGTGTGGCATCAGTTCGTGCTGCCTCAGGAGAGAAATGTCATTCCGAGCGAAGCGAAGGAATCCGGCGAAGCGAAGGAATCCCCCCGTTCCTTCCTCTCCGCCTTCGCCACCTTCTTCCTCAAACCCGGGGTGTGGCTGGCGATAGTGTTCATGCTGCTCTACAGGCTCCCGGAGGCCCTTTCCGTGAAGATGCTGACGCCCTTCATGCTGGACGCCACCGATGCTGGCGGCCTGGGGCTTACCACCGCACAATCCGGCCTGGTGTACGGCACCGTGGGCGTGATCGCGCTGACCATCGGTGGCATACTGGGAGGAATCTGGAGCGCCCGGGTGGGCCTAAGGAAGGCCCTCTGGCCGATGGCTCTCGCCCTCGCGCTGCCCTGCTCGGTATATCTTTACATGGCACTGGCGCAACCTTCGAACATCCTTACGATTTATTTTTGCGTGGCGCTGGACCAGTTTGGCTATGGCTTCGGATTCACGGCGTACATGCTTTACATGATATATTTCTCGCAGGGAGAATACCGCACTTCGCACTATGCCGTCTGCACGGCATTTATGGCCCTGAGCATGATGATTCCGGGATTTTTCGCCGGAATGCTGCAGGAATCGCTCGGCTATGCAGGCTTCTTCGTGCTGGTGATGGTGTGCTGCCTGGCGACGGTCGCAGTGACCGCGATTCTGCCTTCGCGGATCGATCCGCAGTTTGGCCGTAAATAATTGTGGTACGAATTATGCAAATATCAAATTGAATACTTAACTTTACGGACACTTAAAATTGAGCATTATGAAAACTACATTGAAAATAGCGCTCGCAGCCATAGCAGCTATGGCGCTCGCAATAGCTCCTGTTAATGCCCAATCCAGAGGCGGCTCCGGCAGCAGCCGTTCGACTTCGAGCAGCAGCTCCAGCAGCCGTTCTTCTTCCGGTTCCAGCGCGTCCAGGAGTTCCTCTTCTTCCAGCTCTTCCCGCAGTTCGATGAGTTCCTCATCGAGCAGCTCCAGAGCAATGGGCGGCACCATCAGCCGCTCAAGCTCGAGCACCAGTTCGAGCTCTTCGCGCTCCAGCGCAAGCATTACCCGCTCCAGTAGCAGCACCAGCTCCAGCAGCCGTTCCGGCATCTCCGCCAGCCGCTCTACCACAAGCTCGAGTTCTTCGCGCTCCGGCGTCAGCACTTCCCGCTCCAGCAGCACCGGCACCAGCACTGCCAGCCGCTCCAGCAGTTCCGGCACGAGCGCATCCCGCTCCTCCAGCACTGCCAGCCGCAGTTCGGCCATTCCTGCTAACACCACCACAACCACTGCCAGAGGCGGAAGCCGCAGCAGCGTGGGTGGAGTGGGCAATGCCAACACCAACCGCAATGTCAATCCTACCAACAGCTACGATCGTCAGACCGCAGGCGCTCCCAACGAGGTTCGTTTCGATCCTCATGGAAAGAGGATAGCTCCTATCCACCGCGACCCGATTCCTTTCGACCGTCCCGGCTACTTCTATGGGCATCATCCCCACTACTACGGATACAGGGTGCATCATCTGCCCCACTACAACAGGTATCGCTACTGGGGACGTACCTACTACTACTATAATGGTATCTACTACCGCTACTGGGATCACGTCTACCACGTCTGCCGTCCTCCTTACGGCATCTTCTTCGACCGCGCCCTTTATGAGCTCGAGCTCGATGTGCTGAGGTTCTCATACTACAATAATGTGTATCGGACCTACAACGTGGTGAACAACAACTACTCGACCATCAACGAGCAGAACCAGATCATTGCGCAGAACAATGCCACCATAGCTGCCCAGAATGCAACTATCGCACAGAACAACGCCACCATCGCCGCCCAGCAGCAGGCTGCCGTCGCAGGCGCCCCTGCCAGCACCACGATGGACGTCAATACCCTCAGGTCGTATGCTTCCTACCAGCTGGCCACCCAGCTCGGCCTCGTGCAGAGCTTCGCTGCCAACGGAACGGACTACTACTACGACGACGGTGTGTTCTTCACCGCGGATCCCAAGGGCCAGTACAAGGTGATCGTGCCTCCTGCAGGCGCCCTCATCAAGGCTCTGCCTGAAGACTACGAGGTGGTCACCCTCGCCGACGGCAAGGAGTACTACCAGGTGGACGACACCATCTACAGGATGACGGTTTCTGACGGAGTTCCTTACTTCGAGGTCCTCGGACAGATCCAGAAGTCTTAATCCTTCTAGCGTTTACCGGCCCTTAGTTGGCCGGTTCACGTTTTCCGGGACCTTGTTTTCCGGTCCACGTTTTCCGGTCCTTGTTAGCCGGTCCATTGAAGCTATTCCAACCTGGTGCGAAACCCCGCGTTTCGCACCAGGTTGCCGCTTACCGCCCTCTCCGCCACTCCGCCCTTGCTCCACCACGCTTGCACTCCCTACCCGCCCCCCTCTCCGCCCCCCTCTTTGCCCCCTCTCCGCCCCATCTCTCCGCCTCCCGTGGCCCCCGCCCCCACCTCCACCGCGCCCCGCTGCGCCGCGCCACCCCCCACCTCACCACGCCGCCCCTGCCCGCCGCCATCGCACCCCTGCTGGCATGGTCGCCGGCGAGGAGAGCCCTTCCGGCGAGCTCCCCACAGCCGGCGGCCAGCCACTCGCGAACCCCATGACCCGTAGAGGTTTCATGGGTTTTCCTCGACGGGTAAGCCCTAAAACCACCGACCTATAGAGGTTTTCCGCCTTTTCCTCTACGGGTGGCCCCCCACCAACCATCACCCGGTGCGGAAAGGGCCCTCAGCGCCCCAGGTCCCCTTGTTTCGAGCCCTACCTGGTGCGCCAGAGGCCTTCTCCGCCCCAGGTCCCCTTGTTTCGAGCCCTACCTGGTGCGCCAGAGGCCTTCTCCGCCCCAGGTCCCCCTGTTCTTGGCCCTACCTGGTGCGCCAGAGGTCATATTCGCCCCAAGTCAAGGCCAGGACCTGAAGAATTTGCTGGAATTTTTGTAGATTTGCATTATGGCAGTAATCGGGATAATGGATTCAGGCGTAGGCGGCCTCTCGGTCTTCCGGGAGATCCGCAAACTCCTGCCGGATGAACACTATATCTATTATGCCGACAATGCCCACTGCCCCTATGGCGAAAAAACTCCCGAATACATCCGGGAGCGCCTCCATTCAATAACGGATTTCTTTATTTTAAGGGGCGCTGAGGCCGTTGTGCTGGCCTGCAATACCGCCACTGCCGCAGCCATAGAGGATCTCCGCAACAGTTATGATATTCCTTTTGTGGGAATGGAACCTGCAGTGAAGCCGGCGGCGCTGGGCACAAAAACCGGCGTGATTGGCGTCCTGGCCACAGCAGGCACACTCAAGGGCAGTAAATATCTGAACACAAAAGGCCGCTTCGAGGACCATGTGAAGATAGTCGAAAGAGTTGGCAAGGGCTTCGTGGAGTTGGTAGAGGCGGGCAAACTGACTGGCCCTAAGGCGGAAAGCGTCGTGAAGGCAGCGCTGGAGCCACTCCTCGCGGAGGGGGCCGACCGCATCGTGCTTGGATGCACGCATTATCCCTTCTTGCTGGAAACCCTCCGGAAGGTGGCTGCGGAGCTCGGGCATGGTGATGTGGAGTTTATCGATCCGGCGCCCGCGGTGGCAAAAAGGCTGGTTCAGGTGTTGGAAAGTGGCGCAGTGCAGGGAGAGCCTTTGGAAGGTGGCGCTGTGCAGGGGGGTGCGAAAGCAGCCGCGCCCGTGGAGGAAACTGTGCCCAGGCCGAGAGGTGTGGAACTGTTTGCGTCGGGGGAGGATGGGAAACTGAAAGAATTCTATGCGTCCCTGTGAGGGGGGGCATCACTATATGATAGGAGTCGTCATCATCAACTTTGGGAATCCGGAGCGGACTATACGCTTCGTGCGGGAGGAGTGTGGCAAGATTGGGGTGCCGCACCAGGTGGTGATTGTGGATAATGGCTCCGGCGCAGATGCGGTGGAGATTTTGAAAAAGGAGCTTGAAGGAATCGTGACCATCCTCCCCGCAAACAAAAACCTGGGCTTCGCGAAGGCCAACAACCAGGGCGCGGAATACGCTATCAAGCAGGGAGCAGACCTGCTCCTCTTCGTGAACAACGACATAGTCTTCACCGATGCCGATGTGGTGGACCGCATGGCCGCAAAGCTGGCGGAGCTGCCCTCCACGGGCATCATAGGTCCCAAGGTCGTAGGGCTGGACGGCCGGCTGCAGAGCCCATCGCCCAAACAGAGTTTCGCGCAGCGGAACCTCCTCCCGTACTGGGGCAAACTCATCTACGGTCCTCGCAAACTGCGGGAAAAGATGCAGCTGGACTTCGCCGAAACGGCCATCGAAGGCCCCTGCAGCACCGTTTCGGGCTGCTGCTTCATGGTGAAGGCCAGCGCCTTCTCCGAGGTGGGGATGCTCGATCCGGAGACCTTCCTCTATGGAGAGGAGATGATCCTGTCTGCACGGATGGCCGGGGTGGGCCTGGGAGCGTATTACTACCCGGTGGTGGAGGTCCTCCACGAGCATGGGGCGACCACGCGCCGCTACTACGACCGCCGTCGCATCCGCAGCATGAAGTTCGAAAGCGAATCCTACTACTACCGCAGCTACGAACAAACTCCCTCATGGGAGATATCCCTGGGGCGCTTCACTCTTTGGCTGAAAAGCCTTCTGGGCCGCTAGCGGAAAGAATCCCGCAGCGCGATCAGCCGGCGGAAAAGATTGAAAGAGAGGTTCAGGATGCGTATCTTGAACCTTTCTGCATATATGCCCTCCAGCTTCAGGGGAAGGCGCCCGGAAAGGCCGCACCTGCGGTAGATTTCCCCTGCGGGGATGCCGGCGGCGGCCGACCTGGAGGCCAGCACTATCATCAGTTTATAGAGGGTGTAGTTACGCACGGGTCCGTCCTGAACGGAAGCGGCCACTGCGTCCATTGCGAGGGCGAGTTGCTCGGGGTCGTCGGGCCGGAAAGTGCGGGAGGCGCTGCTCTCGCTTACACCAATACGGTAGAAGGGTATGTTGCAGAAGCGGATGCTGCTGGCCATGCTGAGGCAGGCGGAGAAGAATACCGTATCCTCCGAAAGCCTCACGCCTTTGGGGAAGCGTAAACCGTTGTCTATAAGGAAATTGCGATGGAAGATGCATCCGCAAATGCTGCCGCGGAGATACCCTTTCTGCATAAGGTCCGAGCGGTTGGAAACGCTGCCGTCCTCAAACAGGCCGGCCCAGGGGTAGCGCTCCTTGTTGCCCGCGAAACTGCGCAGGATCAGGATGTCGCAGGTGGTTTTTAAGGCACGTGCAAGTACCGGACCGCAGGAGGCGTCCAGGGTGTCGTCGGCATCCACGAAAGTCACCCATTCTCCACTAGCCTGGAGGAGGCCCAGGTTGCGGGCGGCGGACACGCCGCCGTTGGCACGGTTCAGCACCCGAATCCCAGGATGCCCGGCCGCGAGGGAGGCCAAAAGCTTGAGAGTCCCATCGGAGGATCCGTCATCAATTACTATTATTTCGAGTTCAATGTTGCCGAGCGCAGAAAACACACTCTCCACGCAGGCGGCGAGCGTTTGCTCTGCATTATATGCAGGAATGATGACGGAAAGTTTCATTTCGTGGTGTAAATATCGGAAAAAATCGGGAATAATCATTAAATTTGTATGATGATTACACAGGAACAGATGAAAGACCTTCGCCAGCGCATATCCGTGCTGGAGAAGGCCTTGAGCATATCGGACAAGAGGCAGGAAGTGGCCGAAAAGGACGCCCAGAGCCAGGCTCCCGGTTTCTGGGACGACCCCAAGTCGGCGGAAGCCTTCCTAAAAGGAGTCAGCTCCGTCAAGGCATGGCTGACGGCCTTCGACGCCCTTGTTTCCGCCACCGACGACCTGGAAGTCCTCATGGAACTCGATCCTGAGGGGCCGGATACCGATGCGGCTTACGCGGATGCCCTGAAGAAACTGGAAGACCTGGAATTCAAGAACATGCTGGGCGAGGAAGGGGACAACCTCGGTGCCGTGCTCACCATCAATTCCGGGGCCGGTGGCACCGAATCCAACGACTGGAGTTCCATGCTGATGCGCATGTACATGCGCTGGGGCGAGCGCAATGGCTACAAGATGACCGTCACGGAACTCATCGAGGGTGACGAGGCAGGCATCAAGTCCTGCACCATCCAGTTCGAAGGCGACTATGCCTACGGCTACCTTAAGGCCGAGAGCGGCGTGCACAGGCTCGTGCGCATCTCCCCGTTCAACGCCCAGGGCAAGCGCCAGACCACCTTCTCCTCCGTCTTCATCTATCCCCTCGTAGACGACAGCATCAACATAGAGATCAACCCCTCGGACATCGAGTGGGATACCTTCCGCTCCGGCGGCCACGGCGGGCAGAACGTGAATAAAGTGGAGACCGGCGTGCGCGTGCGCCACATCCCCACGGGCATAATGGTGGAGAACACCGAAACCCGCTCCCAGCAGGACAACCGCCAGAACGCCCTCCGCATCCTCAAGAGTCGCCTTTACGACATCGAGCTCAAGAAGCGCCAGGAGAAGCAGGCGGAGCTGGAGGGGCAGAAAAAGAAGATAGAATGGGGCTCGCAGATACGCTCCTACGTGCTGCATCCCTACCGCATGGTTAAGGACCTCCGCACCGGCTATGAAACCGCCGACACGCAGGGTGTGCTGGACGGGGACCTCAATGAATTCATGAAGAAATATTTAATGAACAATTAAGATATGGCAGAATTCAAGTATGCGCCGATGTTCCAGCTAGGCGCGGATACAACTGAGTATTACAAGATTCCGGGGTCGGAGAAACTTGTGAAGACATCCAAGTTCGGTGGCCACTGCAGCTGCGGCGGCAAAACCATCCTGGAGGTCTCTCCCGAGGCCCTCACGCTGGTGGCCCAGCAGAGCTTCCACGACTGCCAGTTCATGCTGCGTCGCGCCCATAACGAGCAGGTGGCTGCGATCCTCCACGATCCGGAAGCCAGCGAGAACGACAAATATGTTGCCCTGCAGTTCCTGCGTAACGCAGAGTGCGCTGTGAAGGGCGTGCTTCCCTTCTGCCAGGACACCGGCACCGCCATCATCCACGGAGAGAAAGGACAGCGCGTTTGGACGGATTTCGAGGACGAGGAGGCTCTCTCGAAAGGCGTGTTCAACACCTACACCCAGGAGAACCTGCGCTACAGCCAGAACGCACCGCTGAACATGTACGACGAGGTCAACACAAAGTGCAACCTCCCTGCCCAGATCGACATCGAGGCTACCCAGGGTGACGAATACCGCTTCGTGATGGTCGCAAAGGGCGGCGGCAGCGCCAACAAGACCTACTTCTATCCCATGACCAAGGCCACCATCCAGAACGAAGGCACCCTGCTGCCGTTCCTGGTGGAGAAGATGAAGACCCTCGGCACCGCAGCATGCCCTCCGTATCACATCGCATTTGTGATCGGCGGCACCTCCGCGGAAAAGAACCTGCTCACGGTGAAGCTGGCGAGCATCAAATACTACGACAACCTGCCCACCACCGGCGACGAGACCGGCCGCGCATTCCGCGACATCGACCTGGAGCAGAAACTCCTGAAGGAAGCCCAGAAGATAGGCCTCGGAGCCCAGTTCGGAGGCAAGTATCTCGCCCACGATATCCGAGTTGTGCGCCTGCCCAGGCACGGCGCCAGCTGCCCCATTGGCATGGGCGTCAGTTGCTCCGCAGACCGCAATATCAAGAGCAAGATCAACGCCGACGGCGTGTGGATTGAGAAGATGGATACCAATCCTTCCGAACTCATCCCCGAAGAATACCGCAAGCCGGGCGAGGGCCCGAAGGGCATAGAGATCGACCTCGACAAGGGAATCGACTTCGTTCGCGCCGAACTCAGCAAGTATGCGGTAGGCACCCGCGTGAACCTGAAGGGCACCATCATCGTGGCCCGCGACATAGCCCACGCAAAGCTGAAGGCCCGCCTGGATGCAGGCGAAGGCATGCCTGCCTACTTCAAGGACCATCCTATCCTCTACGCCGGCCCTGCCAAGACTCCGGAAGGATACCCCTGCGGGTCGATGGGCCCCACCACGGCCAACCGCATGGATCCGTATGTTGATGAGTTCCAGGCCAATGGCGCATCGCTTGTGATGATAGCCAAGGGCAACCGTACCCAGGTTGTGACCGACGCGTGCAAGAAGCATGGCGGCTTCTATCTCGGCACCATAGGCGGCGTGGCGGCAGTGCTCTCGCAGAGCAGCATACGCAGCATCGAGTGCGTGGAATATCCCGAACTCGGAATGGAAGCCATCTGGAAGATTACCGTGGAGGATTTCCCCGCATTCATCCTCGTGGATGACAAGGGTAACGATTTCTTCAAGAAGTTCTAGGAAATGAAACGTCTGGCCAGGATACTGGGAATAATCGTGGCGGTCTTCGCCGTGATCATCCTTGCGCTACAGCTCACGCTGAACAGCGCCTGGATGCGCAAGAAGGTGGATTCCATCGCCGCTAACGCCCTGGAGAACGGCCAGTTGCGCTACTCGCGCCTGCATTTCAAGACCTTCCCCAACATTGTGGCCGAGGCGGATTCGCTTTCGATTACCTATCCTCACGAACTCTTCTCGGAGTTCGACCGGGTCGGGGTACGCGGGCCTCTGCTTGCGGAGGGCCGCGGTGCGGTGGAGGACACCCTCCTCGCGGCCGACCGGTTCGCCGTTGCCGTGAATCCCTGGAGGCTGCTGCTCGGCCGCATCCGCGTGAAACGCCTGCATCTGGACCATCCCCAGCTATATTATCATGCCTACACCCCCGGCCACTCGAACCTGGACATCTTCAAGAAGGGGGAGGAGAAGCAGGAGGATACGCTGAAGAAAGGCACCGGCCTGCCTTGGATCTCAATGGCGGACGTGCGGATAGGGGAGAAGCCGAAGGTGGTGTATACCTCGCAGGCGGATACCGTGCATGCCCGGGTGGCGTTCGACGAACTCGCGCTGCGCGGGGACTTCCGTTTGAAGAAAAACGTGCTCGCGTCCAAGCTGCGCGGGGCGCATCTGAATCTGGATTCGCTGCGGCTCAGCGGGCGCCTTCCGGCGGATACCCTCGCCGTGGCGGTGGATGCCCTCACGCTGGATAACCCTCGCACGAACCTGCTGGATCTGGGCCTGGACGGAGAAGCTCTGTACTTCTCTCCTTCGCTCGGAAGCCTGCAGGTGCCGGCTGAACTGGATGCCAGGGTCGGGTTCAAGAATCACCGCTCGCACTTCGATCTGAACCTGGACCATCTCCGCGGCCGCGTGGCATATGTGCCGCTTCGCGCGGAGGGCCTTTTCAGCAAATACGACGACCATTCATACGTGAAGGGTTCCGCCGGCATAGATTCCTGCCGCCTGGCGGACGTGCTCGACAATTACGCCCGCAAGCTGGTGCCGGCCGCGAAAGACATCCGTTCCGATGCTCTGCTGAACCTGGCGGTGGGGGCGGACGGCAACATATCTTCTGCTGAACTGCCGGAAGTGGATGTGGCGGTGGACATACCTTCCGGGCACATCTCCTGGCTGCCCAAGCAGATACGCGCGCTGGTAGACCTGGGTGCGAAGGCGCATCTCTCGAAATCGAAGAACCTGACTGCCGACGTGGAGCGCTGCCATCTGCGCAGCAACGGCATAAAGCTCGATCTGGACGGGGACGGACGGGACCTGATAGGCCGTGATCCGGCCGTGGCCGCCCGGCTCGGAGGCTTCGTAATACTGGACTCCATTGCCCGCTATCTGCCTAAGAATTTGGATATCAGGGGTTCCGGCAAGTTGGACCTGGATGCGGACGTGAACGCCCATCTGAACGAGCTGGAAGACTATATTTTCAATAAGACGCGTATTGCCTGCAGGCTCACGAGTGACCGGCTTTCCGTGCAGATGCCGTCGCAGAATATAACGGCCATGCTCCGCCGGCCGGACATCTTGCTTTCATCCTCCGAAAGCTCCCTGAAGCTGGCCGCCGATATGGACAGCCTCGCCTTCGGGCTTTCGGATTCCTTCCGCGCCGGGGTGCGCGGCATGGTGAACCGTGTGGACGTGAAGAAGGTGGAGAATGCCGGCAAGATGGTGCCGTACCTGAGTTTTTCCACGACCGACGACTACCTGAAACTGTACGCCGGTGAGAACAAGATAGAAGCCGAGAATGCGCTGGTGTCGCTGGAGGCGATGCAGCGCGTCCGCAGGCCTCGTCCGCGCATGAAACGCTTCCTGGATTCGCTCCAGAGGGTGTATCCCGGCGTGCCGCGCGATTCGTTGTTTGTGAAGTTCCGCGCTTCGCGCCCGGTGGACGACTTCGCCGCCAAGGACCTGAAAGTGTCGCTGGATTCCTCGGTGGTGGCTCTGCTGAACCGCTGGCATCCGGGCGGACTGGTGTCGCTGGAGAATGCCTCCATCGTTTCGCCTTCGCTGCCTCTGCGCACCACTGTCAATTCGATGGATCTGGCGCTGGACGACGATGACGCCCAGCTGGCTTCCTTCAATGTGGACTGCGGCACTTCGGATATCGATGTCACCGGCTCCCTGGGAGGTTTTCGCCGCTTCATCCGCAACCGAGGGCCGCTTAAGTTCAATTTTAAGGTGAAGTCCAACCGGCTGAATGCCAACGAGATATTGGTGGCCATGCAGCAGGGGAAATCCAACGAGGGCGTGGATGTGGAGTCTGCCGATTTTGTCGTGGACTCCCTGGCAAATGCCAAATTCGACCCCACGGAAGGGGAGATGAGAGCCATAGTCGTGCCGAAGAACCTGCGCGGTTCCATCAAGCTCCAGGCAGACCGGGTGGATTATTCTTCGCTGGAGATACGCCCTGCAACTGCCGAGATCAACATCCAGGACCGCATCCTGCAGGTGAAGGATGTGGACGTGCAGAGCAATGTGGGCAAGATCAAACTGGATGCGTTCTACGCCTCCAAGAGCAAGGCCGACATTTCTGCGGGTATCGACATGCATCTCATCGAAATGCCGGCGTATGATATCATCCACATGCTTCCGAGTGTGGATGCGATGATGCCTGCGCTGAAGTCGTTCGAGGGCAATCTGGGCTGCGATGTGTCGGTGACCACGCAACTGGATACGAACATGAACGTGCAGATGCCTACTCTGAACGGCCTTGTTCGGGTTGCAGGCGAGGATCTGTTCATCCGCAACGCCGGTTCGCTGCGCAAGGTGACGCGCCTGCTGATGTTCGAAGATAAAAATATCGGGCACATAGAAGACCTTTATGTGGATGCTGTGATAGGGGACAACAAGGTCGAGGTCTATCCTTTCGTGCTGGGCGTGGACAAATACAAAGTGGCGCTGGCGGGCACGCAGGGCTTCAACGGCAGTATGAAGTACAACATCTCCATTCTGGAGAGTTTCCTGCCTTTCAGGTTCGGAATCAACATATTCGGCAATCTGGACAAGTGGCGTTTTTCGCTGGGGCGCAACAAGTACCGCGGCGGTCGCGTGCCTTCGTTCACGGCCGATCTGGATACCATGCAGGTGAACCTGCTGGACGTGATCCGTAATGTCTACGACCGCGGCGTGCAGAGTGCCATGGACCAGATGGCCCGTGAGAACAAGCGCCTGGAGAAGGCGAAGATGCTGAACAGCTACACCGGCGCGCCTTCCGAGGAGTTCCTGAACAAGGAGGAGTTCCAGCAGGTGGATTCGCTGCTGTTCGCCATGCAGGTGGATGAAGAGAATCAGGAAGTTGAGGCTGCCTTGAATGCGGCTGCCGACGAGGCTCTTGCCGCACTTACTGCCCAGCAGGCCGCCTGGCTCGAAGAACACCCCTGGGCTGGTGCCGCTGAAACCCGCGCCGAGCAACGCCGTGCCGAGCGCGAAAGGCGTAAGGCGGAGAAGGAGTCTGCGAAGGTTTCGGAATAATTACTATCTTTGCAATCCATTCTGCGGCCCCTGCGCCGCACACCACTGCGGGTGTGTTGAAATGGTAGACAAGCCAGACTTAGGATCTGGTGCCTCACGGCGTGAGAGTTCGAGTCTCTCCACCCGCACGAAAGGCTTGCTTTGCAAGCTTCCTCTGTCTTATTAGGGGCGCTGCCCCTAATGTCCTTCTGTGGGGGCTCTGCCCCCAGAACCCCTGCGGCCTTTCCGCCTTTCCGTATTTGCTGCCGCAAATACCCGGCCCGGCCGGTCGGCTGCTGCCGACTTCGTCGCTTCGCTCCTCTATACCGCACTCCCACCGGGACCGGCGGTTCGCCTGCCGGCTCATTAACCTTTACTCAGATGTTTCGGCGTGACCTGTAGAGAAATACCGCATTTTCTCTACAGGTACCCCCTTTTCACCCCCTACCCGTATAGAAAACCCGGCAAAACCTCGACGGGTCGGCCATTTTTCGGCCTACCTGTTGAGAAAAGTGCCAAAAACCTCTACAGGTCGTATGGGTGGCTAAATACTGGTGTCTTAATTATTTGCTTGGAACGCTTGGATTTAAAGGTATTTTGTAATTCAGTGAAAAATAGCATACATTAGTAGTCACAACCAATATCCTTCTTTATATGCCGATACCTGAATACAATCTATTCCTACTTGGTGGGTATGTCCCCATGTCTATAGTAACCGTTTTTCTAATTGCTTTGCTCCTGGCCGCCTGGAAGGCTCCTGCCTGGGTAAAAGAAATAGGCCTAATCGCGCTCTCATTTGGCTTTTTTTTGGTGGCCCTCAGTTTAATTCGGCATGGAGGTGTCGTGCAACAAATGATAGAAGGTAGTATTTCATCTCGTAATGTTGTTTGGGGAGGTGTTAAAACTATGTTGATTCCTGTTGCCTACAGTCTCATCGTATATATTGTATCACTAGCCATACGAATAATCAAGAAGCCGAGTATAAAGGAGATTGGTCTTATCGCCCTTGCCATTGGTTTATTTTGGATTCCTGTTGGCTTGATCCGGATGACAAACGTAATGAATGCTTTGGGTGATGCTTCTGATGTCGTTATTTGGTCAGGTATAAAAAGCAGTATGATTCCATTTGCCTGCAGCCTAATCGTCTACATCATTTCATTGATTATCCGAATCGCTTTGCAGCCTCGTAAGTAATTTGTATCTGCCTAAACGCCAGATAGATACACCTTTTCAAGATCTTCGAGAAAAGTTCGATATAAGACAACTTGTCCGCACTTGACTAGGCGCTCCCTTGCAGGGGCGCCTTCGTCGCTTCGCTCCTCTACATCTGCGGAATCTTCCTATACATTCCCTATGGGCAGGAAAACTGGCCAAATCCTGCCCGTGCAGTGGAAAACAGGCTCTATGGGCAGGAAAACGGGCCAAATCCTGCCCGTGCAGTGGAATTTTGTTGAAGACGGCAGGCTCGTCTAAATGCAAAGATATTTCATCCCCAGCCGGTCGATGAGGCGGGAGGGGAGGAGGCGTACCAGGAAGGGAATGGTAAGATTGAGGGCGCCGGGGCGGCGGATGCGACGGCCGTGGAACATGGCTCGCAGGGCCTTCCGGACGAGTTTTTCCGGGCTAAGCACGAGGCCGAGACGGCGGCCTGTCTTCCGCATGCGGGGGCTCAGATTGTACAGCCCTGTATCCACCGCAGCGGGGAGGATTGTGGTCACCGTAACCTCGTAAGGCGCAAGCTCATATGAAAGCCCCAGGCCGAAGCTTTTAAGGTAGGCCTTGGAGGCAGAATAAACGGCAATTCCCGGGGCTGGGATGTCGGCCGTCATAGAAGACATTATCAGGATGCGCCCGGCTCCGCGGGCCTTCATCCTTTCTCCAAAGAGTATGCAGCATTCGGTAACCGCTGTCACGTGCAGTCCGACCATGGTGCGGGCTTTTTCCAGATTGTGGCTGCCCAGATACTCTATGAAGAAGATACCGGCGTTATTGATGAGGATGTCCACCTCAAGCCCCTTGCCATCGCAGAACTCCAGCATCTTTTGCGCGCAGCCCTGCGCGGAAAGGTCCAGATACAGCCACTCCACAGGAACGCCGAACCTGCCGCCCAGCTCTGTGGCAGCCTCGCGAAGCTGCTCTTCCTGATTGCTCACCAGCACCAGGCCATAGCCCCTCTCCGCCAACTGCCTGGCATACTCCAGCCCGATTCCCGAACTGCCTCCCGTTATCAATGCATAACCCATCATTACAAAAATAACGAATAATTCCTATCTTTGTCCCCCAGAGAAACGATAATACAATTGAATTATGAAAAAAGCACTATTAATCATGCTGGCCATCACCATGGCGGTGGCCTGCAGTTTTACCATCAAGAACAAGATTGTCCGCGGCAACGGGGTTGAAACCACCTGCACCTATGATCTGCCTGCTTTCAACGCGATTTTTGTGGCCGGTTCCATGGATGTAGTCTACACGCAGGGCCCTCAGGTTGTTTCGCTCACCGCAGACGAGAACCTGATGACATCTACACGATAGAAGTAGTGGATAACATCTTGAAAATCAGCACCAAATCCGGATACAGCATATTCCCTAAGGCAAAGACCTTCGTAACAGTCTGCGCGGAGGATCTGAACGGCGTCAAGCTGGCCGGATCGGGTGAGTGCGAAATCAAAGGGACCCTGGCCACCAAGGGCGACTTCACTTTCTCCATCGCCGGCAGCGGCGACCTGGACGCCGATGCCATCATCTGCAAGAACTTCTCTTCAAAAATCAACGGCAGCGGCGATGTTGACGTGGATGCTCTCACGGCAGAAACCACAACCTTGACCATCAACGGCAGCGGGGATATCGATATTAACTGCAAGGATGCCGGAGACATCTTCGCCAAGATCAACGGCAGCGGCGACATCGCCCTTTCCGGAAAGGCCGGAAGTCTGACTCAGAAGGTTAACGGCAGCGGAAGCATCTCTTCCAGGGGCCTCCAGCTCGGAAATTAATTGTAGGCGTGGACGGATGCTGTCGTGAGGAGGTTGACGCCCCACCAGCACATCTGCAGACAGAGGAATCCCGCCAATAGCACTATACATGCGGCACGCCAGCGATGGGGTGCCGCTTTACGCAAGTGTAGGAAAACCAGATAACACCCCCAGGTAATCAGAGCCCAGGTTTCTTTCGGATCCCAGTTCCAATATGATCCCCAGGCTTCCTTGGCCCAGAGGGCGCCCAGCAGCATGCCTATGGTAAGGAATCCCGTTCCGATGTGCACCAGACTGTCGGTCAGTCCCAGCAGCTTCTCCGCCAGACCAGCTTTAATAAGCATGCAGACAGCGAGCACCGTGGAGATGGCCATCAGTGAATAAGCCACCATATAGACGGTCACGTGCGGTGCGAACCAGGGGCTCTGAAGGGCTGGATTCGGATTGTTCCAGAAGAAGCCTGTCTTACGAAGGGAGAGACACATGAAAGCAATCCCGAGCACGAGGACGCCTGCGACAATCCGCAGCCAATGCTTCCCACCGGCCGGCTTCGGAGCGATGAACATCAGGCCCACAGCCCCCGCCATCATCATGATAATTCCGGCCACAACCCATCCGTTCCAGGGATCCAGAACGACTTCGGTGGCAAAACCGTCCAGCCGAAGGGTGCGGGTGAAATAGTGTTCAAGGATCAAAGCTGCGACAGTAACTGCCGCACCGATATGATTCAGCGCAAGCACAATACATCTGAAGACTCCGGGTATGGTTTTTGACATGTCCGCAAGATACGATTATTTTCTTATATTTGTGAATATAAAAACTGAAGATATGAAAAGGCTTCTTTCTCTTCTTCTCTTGATTCTGGCAGTGCCTGCAAGCATGCTGGCGCAGTCTAAAGCAGAAACGAAGCAGTACGGCAAGCTGGCGGCCAATCCCAGCATGAAGGCCGTCGAAAAGTTCCTCAAGAAATATCCATCCTCCGTCTATGCACCCAAGGTGCTGAATATCAAGGACTCCCTCATCCGCATAGATAATACCAGCCTCATCGGCCGCGAGCAGGCCATGGGCCTGGCAGGGGAGTGCCTGGATGCCATCGGCTGGAAGAAGGATGGCAAGGACCACATCCTCGCCCTCGACAAAGACTTCACCCTTCGCATCCTCTCGCCCGAGGGGAAGGAGGAGGCCACTCGCATCATCCCCGTCTACTCCATGGAGGATGCTGCCGCCCCGGCAGCGCTGGCCATCCCGATGGAGATAATCTCCCCGCTGGGAGGCCGCTACTACATGCACATGGCCTACCTGAACGGGGCCTCGGAGTACGTGGAACTGCTCTATCTGCCCGAAGAGGATATACTTAACCAGGCCATCTTCTACGGTAATCCGCTCAAGCTGGCGGCTGGGGAGGCCTACAAGATCGAGGGGCAGAGCCCCGAGGCCATCGAAGGGCTGACTCCTCCTGCGGAAGTCAGCTGGCTGCTGGCCAGGTTTGGGGAGAACCCGGGCCTCGTGCCCATCTCCAAGGCGGACCTGCTGACCGACAACGCAATCAAGTGGTGGCTGGAGCGCAATCCCAAGGCGGAGACATCCGCCACACGCCTTGCATTCGGCCGTCTGGATCCGGAATCATCCATAGTGGCCGCATACAAGAAGGCCCGGAAGGAGAAAGGAAAGAGCTACAACGTGGCCTTGTTTGACCTTCGCGGCTACACTATAATCTGTGCCGCTTCAAGGTCCACAGGGGAATATTCGCTGGTGTGGTGTGAACCTGTGTGCAGGAACCGTAACAGGGATAAGTTCCTGAATACCATCTACTTCGAGAAGGATGGCAACGTGCTGGACCTCTTCTATTATAAAGGAAAAAGCACTTTTAAAGTAAGAATATCCATGGCCTCACAGGCCGTGCGCCGATAGATAATTGGAATATGCGTAGAATCGTTCTAATCGTTTTGGCAGGAGTGCTGGCTTTTGCCTCCTGCGGACCCAGGAAAGCAGTTGAGCCCTCGGCTCAGGATTTCGCCCCCTACATCAAGGCATTCACCGGCGGCATCGTCACAGAAGATGCCACCATCCGCATCGAGCTCGCGGAAGACGCGACAGCGCAGCCTACGGATGGTCTCTTCAGCTTCAAACCTGCCCTGAAGGGTAGCGTGAAGTGGAACGGACCCCAGTCGGTGGTGTTCGTGCCGGAAGAAGGAGCGCTCAAGGTAGGCCAGACCTATAAGGCCTCCCTGGCCCTCGGCAAATTGATCCCCGGTGCACCGGAAGAGTTCCTCTTCGGCATCACTGTCAAGGGCAATCTCGTGTCTGTGCAGGAAAGCGAGGTAGAGCCCGATAACGGCAAGGCCTTCCGCGTTGTGCAGGCTTCGGTGAAGGAAAACTTCGTGGAGGTTAAGATGAGCGAAGCCCCGGCCAATGCCACAGTGAAGGGCATGGTAGAGCTTGCCGGCGCCGCACGCAGCTACGTTCAGGTGCAGGACCAGATAATCAAGGTATACTTCGAAGGACGCAAAGGCGACCTCAGGCTCACCCTGGACAGAGGTCTGAAGGGTGTCGGCGGAACAGCCCTCGGGGAGAACTTCATCCGCGTCTTCCCGGAAACCGATGAAGCGCCGGCCGTGCGTATCCCCTTCAAGGGCAGCATCCTGCCGGATAAGCAGAATCTGATACTGCCCTTCAGTGCGGTGAATCTGTCTGCAGTCGAGGTACGCGTGGTGAAGATATACGAGAAAAACATCCTTATGTATCTGCAGGATAACGACTTGGGCGGGGACAATGAACTCCGCCGCTGCGGTCGGCTGGTCTATAAGGGCGACATCGCCCTGGATGCCACCAAGGACCTGCACCAGTGGAACGATCACTGCATAGACCTCTCCGGCCTCTTCAAGCAGGAGCCGGGGGCCATCTACCGCATACGCCTGAGTTTCCGTCTGGACCAGAGCCTCTATGGGGGCAAAGAGCCCGTGCAGGCGGTCAGCAAACCTGTCGGCAAGCCAAGCAAGGAGGATGAGGCCGTTTGGGACAAGCCCGACCCCTACTACTGGGACAACTACTACGATTGGGATGAATACAACTGGAGCGAGGCGGGCGATCCCACCAAGCCTTCGTACTACATGGAATCCAGCCGTTTCCCTGCGGTGCAGCTGCTTTCCAGCGACCTGGGACTGATGGCGGATTATGCCGGCGGCAAGCAGATATGGGTGGTGGCAACCGATCTTATCTCCGCCAAGCCCGTGTCCGGAGCGAAGCTGGAAGTATTTGATTATCAGCTTCAAAGCATAGCGCGTGGCAAGACCGACGGGAGTGGCCTCGCAACCCTTACTCTGGATGTGGACCGCAAGCCTTTCGCCGTAGTTGCGAAGGCCGGCGGCAGCACATCCTATATTAAGGTAACCAGCGGATACAACGAGCGTTCTACCAGCCGTTTCGATGTGGGCGGAGAGGTGCTCCAGCAGGGCATCAAGGCCTTCATCTACGGTGAACGCGGAGTCTGGCGCCCGGGAGATACCCTCCATGTGACCGCCCTGGTGGCGGACCGTGGCAAGATCCTCCCCGAAGGGCATCCCGCTACGCTGGAAATCTACACCCCTGCCGGCCAGTTCTACAGCAAGCTCACCCGCAAGGGCACGGACGGATTCTACAGTTTCGATGTTCCTACCAAGGCGGATGATCCCACGGGATACTGGAATGCCTACCTCAAGGTGGGCGGCAGCAGTTTCCACAAGGTGCTGCACGTCGAGACGGTTAAGCCTAACAGACTGAAGATCAATACCTTCTATCCTTCGGTGATGGAGGCCGGCAAGGCCGTGAACCTGCAGGCGAATGCGACCTGGCTTTCCGGCGGAGTGGCCGGCAACATGCCCGTGAGGGCTCAGATTACGCTCCGCAAGGCGGGTGGATCTCCCTTCAAGGGCTTCGAAAAGTACTCCTTCTACGCGCCCTCCAGCTCATATGATAACAGCGAACTGGAACTGTTCAAGGCGCGTCTGGATGCATCCGGCAACCTGAACAGCCGTGTGACGCTTCCCGCTGCGAAGAATGCTCCCGGCATGCTTCAGGCCTTCGTTGTGACCACCGTTCAGGAACCCGGCGGCGACGAGAGTTTCACCACCGAAACCATCCCTTACTCCCCGTACAGCTCTTATGTGGGCGTGCGAGTGCCTGCAGGGGACTTCCTGGAGACAGATAAGGCCCACACCTTCAATATCGCCGTGGTGGATGCCTCCGGGCACCGTCTGAGCGGGCACAATGTGGAATATGCCGTCTTCAAGACCGGCTGGAACTGGTGGTGGGACAATGCCGGCGGCAGCCTGGATGCCTATGTGCATGGTTCTTCTGTTGAAAAGGTGCAGAGCGGAACGATGAGTTCCGGCAGCCAGGATGCGACCTTCACCTTCCAGGTTAATTATCCTGCCTGGGGCAACTACCTGGTGCTGGCCCGCGACAAGGCATCCGGCCACGTGAGCGGCGCACGCTTCACCGTAGACTGGCCCGAATACCGCGGCCGTGCCGACCGGAGGGATCCGGAAGCCCTCACCATGCTTACCTTCTCCACTGACAAACCGTCGTACCAGGTGGGCGAAAAAGCCACCGTCTACATCCCTGCCGCCGAGGGCGGACAGGCTCTCGTGACCCTGGAGAACGCCGGGGGAGTGATAAGCCGCGAGTGGGTGCAGACATCCTCGAAAGATACTCCCTGGAGCTTCACGGTGACCCCGGAGATGGCTCCCAACATCTACGCGTCGGTAACTCTTCTCCAGCCTTATGGCTCGGTGAAGAACGACCTTCCCATCCGCCTCTACGGCGTGCAGCGCATCAAGGTGGAGAACCCCGATTCGCATCTGGAACCGGTGGTGACCATGCCGGACGTGATACATCCGGAAGAGACTTTCACCATGAAGGTAAGCGAGCGCAGCGGCAAGCCGATGACCTATACCCTGGCCATCGTGGATGAAGGTCTGCTGGATCTCACGGCGTTCAAGACGCCCGATCCGTGGAGCAAGATGTATAAGAATGAGGCCCTCACGGTGTCTACCTGGGATCTCTACGACCAGGTGATCGGCGCGTTCGGAGGGAAACTCTCGCCCCTCGCCGCAATCGGCGGTGACGAGGATGCAGTGCGCAATGCCCGCAAGGACAACCGCTTCAACCCCGTGGTGCTGTTCCGCGGGCCCAAGACAGTCGCTAAGGGCACGGATGTGCTAAAACTGCAGCTTCCCATGTATGTGGGCAGCGTACGCGTGATGGTGATAGCCGGGCACGACGGCGCCTACGGCAATACGGAGAAGACGGTTCCTGTGCAGAGCCCGCTGATGGTGGTGACCACCCTGCCGCGCGTGCTTGGCAGCGGTGAACAGACATCCGCAGCCGTGAACGTGTTCGCCATGGAAGATGGTATAGGCGATGCCACAGTGTTCGTGAAGGTCGACGGCCCCGTTTCCGGCGGTGGAATCAAGACAGTGAAGTTTACCGAGAAGGGCGACCGTCTGCTGCAGTTCCCTGTAACCGCAGGCGATGCCGAGGGAGTGGCACATATTACCATAAACGCCACTGCAGGCGGCCACAATGCCACTGAAACCATAGCGCTGGAGGTTCGGAATCCGAATCCTGCCATTACTACGGTAGAGCACTTCAAGCTCGAGAAGGATGCCTCCCGCGAGGTTTCCGGAACATCCTTGCAGCTTGCATGCTTCCCTGCAGTCGATGCGAAGGGCATGTATCTGAACATGAAGAATTACCCTTACAACTGCACCGAGCAGCTGAGTGCGCGCGGCCTGACCATGCTGCACCTGCTGGCAATCCTGCCTGAGTCGGATGCCATCGAGGCTCGCAGTCTGATTCCCGACATCATCAGCCAGATCTACGCCCGCCAGCAGGCGGACGGCGGTTTTGCCTACTGGACAGGTGGCACTTCCGGCACCTGGGTATCCTCCATGGCCGGTCAGTTCCTATACGAGGCCTCCAAGCAGGGCTTCGAGGTGAATTCCGGCGTTTTGAAGAACTGGAAGAGCTATCAGCAGAAGATGAGCCAGGTGTTCCGTGTGGCAGGCAACAACTTCTTCTCCAACCTGGATGAAGCATATCGTTTGTACACACTGGCGGTGGCCGGAAGCCCGAATCTCGCCGGCATGAACAGGCTGAAGGAGGCCGTCAAGATAGGCACCCAGGCCAGCTGGATGCTGTCTTCCGCCTATGCTCTGAGCGGGAAGGCTTCCCTCGCCGCAGGCATCCTGGATGGCCTCGGCCGTGATTTCCCCGAATACGAGCCTTACAACATAACCTTTGGCACCGCACTCCGCGACCAGTGGGTTGCCATAGACGCACTGGCCCTGAACGACCGTGTCGCCGATGCGCTCGCGCTGGCATCCGAAGTTCCTCAGAGAGGCATGTCCACGCAGGAATGCGCCTTCGCGGCGATGGCTCTGGATCATCTGAACAAGAAGGTCGGCAGCAGCGCAATCCATGCGAATGTAGCCGGCAAGGATGTGGCTACCGCCGCTTCTATGGTGTCTGTGCCGCTTTCAGGCCCTGCCACGGTGAAGAATCTTTCCGACGGCGAGCTCTACGGCACCGTGCTTTCGGTTTCCCGCGAGGGAACAAAGAAGGCTGTTTCCAACGGCCTGGGCGTTGAGGTGCGCTACACCGGCGAGAACGGCTCGTCCGTCAATCCTGCCAACCTTGCGCAGGGAACCCGCTTCACTGCAACTATAAAAGTGACCGGCGATGCGGTTCGCGCCCACGAGAACCTTGCGCTGAATTTCGGCATCCCGTCCGGATGGGAGATTGTGAACGACCGTCTGCAGGGTGGCTCTGTTGCCGAGGACGGCTACGACTATAAAGACATTCGCGACGACCGCGTGAACTGGTTCTTCGCCCTGCCTGCAGGCCGCTCCAAGACCTTCTCGGTGCAGCTCCGTGCCGCCTATGAGGGCTCTTACGTGCTCCCTGCCGTGGTCTGCGAAGCCATGTACGACCCGGCCGTGAACGCCTCCACCACCTCCGGCAAGGCAGTGGTTACCCGTTAAATGTCATTCCGAACACCACGCTTGTCATTCCGAGCGAAGCGAAGGAATCTGATCCTGGCAGCAGTAGCGATACTGTTGCTGGGATACCTTTTCTGCCTGCCGCGGAACCTCTTCAAGAATGTGAGCTATTCCACTGTGGTGGAAAGTGCCGACGGTGAACTTCTGGGGGCCCGCATCGCTGCTGACGGACAGTGGCGTTTTCCGCCCTGCGATACCGTGCCGGACCGCTTCGCCACCGCCCTTATCCAGTTCGAAGACAGACACTTCCGCTATCATCCTGGCGTGAATCCCATCTCGCTGGTACGTGCCGCGCGGGACAATATACGCAGCGGCCACGTGGTAAGCGGCGGCAGCACCATCACCATGCAGGTGATCCGCCTTTCACGGCAGAGGGAACGCACTGTCTGGCAGAAGATGGTGGAGGCTGTGCTGGCCACCAGGCTGGAACTCCGCTGCTCAAAGCGCAGGATACTGGCCATGTACGCCTCCCATGCTCCTTTCGGTGGCAATGTGGTGGGGCTGGAAGCCGCTTCGTGGCGCTACTTTGGCCGGCCTGCATCCGAGCTATCCTGGGGGGAATCCGCCACGCTCGCCGTGCTTCCGAACTCCCCGTCAACGCTGCATCTTAGCCGTGGGCGGAAAGAACTGTTGCAAAAGCGTAACCGCCTGCTGAAGAGACTGTTAGACCATAAGGATATACCCATTGAAACTTATAATGCCGCCATCGAAGAGCCTCTTCCGGAGGCACCTCTGCCCCTGCCTTCGCTGGCATCGCACTACGTGGAAAGATGCCCGAAGGGCGTCCGCACCCGCACCGGTCTTTCCCTGCCCCTGCAGAGGGCTGTGGAGGCTGCCGTGAACCGCCGCTCGGACGAACTGGCGCAGGAGGGGATTGCGGACATGGCGGCGGTGGTCATCGACAACGCCAGCGGTGTGGTCGTGGCCTACGTCGGGAACTCATCTCCCGAAAGGGAAAGGCCTGGCAGACAGGTGGATATCGCCGCCTCGCCGCGCTCTACGGGCAGTATCCTGAAGCCTTTCCTCTACGAAGCGGCCCTGCAGGAGGGGACAATTCTCCCGCGGACGCTGCTGCCGGATATCCCTGTGAACCTGAGCGGTTTCGCCCCCCAGAACTTCGACCATCAGTACTATGGTGCCGTGCCGGCAGATGAGGCCCTGGCCCGCTCGCTGAACGTGCCGGCGGTGTTCCTGTTGAGGCAGTACGGTGTGCCCAAATTCCATTCAGTGCTGCAGGAAGCCGGGCTTTCCACCATAACGGAAGTGCCTGAGCATTACGGACTTTCGCTGATCCTGGGCGGTGCGGAGGCCCGCCTGGACGAGATAACGGCTGCGTATTCAGCCTTTGTGCGGGGCTCGGCGCCCTTTACGGACCCGGTCGCACGCTGGTATACGTTTGAAGCTTTGAAAGAGGTGAACCGTCCTGACCAGCTGGACTGGAGGCTGATACGTTCTGTACGCAAGGCCGCGTGGAAGACCGGCACAAGCTATGGTTTCCGCGATGCCTGGGCGGTAGGCATGACTCCCGCCTACACGATTGGCGTATGGGCTGGAAACGCCCAGGGGCAGGGTGTCCCCGGGCTTGTCGGCGCCCGCACCGCCGGCCCCGTGATGTTCGATATCCTCAATCTCCTGCCCCCCTCCGACGAATGGTTTACCTGTCATTCCGAGCGAAGCGAAGGAATCCAGCGAAGCGATGGAATCTACGCTGACGTCTGCACCTCCTCCGGCCACCTGGCCGGCCCGGACTGCCCCTCGGAAACCATGCTCCTGCCCGCGGCCGGCATCGACAGCGAACCCTGCCACTACCACAACAGCGGCGAGTTCGTGCTGCCGCCGGCGATGGAGTGGTACTACCGGCCGAATCATCCTGAGTATACCGGGGCCAGAAAGGCCCCCGGCGATGCTGCAGTGCAGTTTATCTATCCCCAGAGCGGAGCGGTGCTGTCGTTGCCGCGCCAGCTGTCAGGCAAGGTGGAAGGGGTGGTCTTCCGCGCAGCGCATCATAAAACAGATGCCACGCTGTGGTGGCATCTGGACAATACTTATGTTGGGGAAACTACCTTCCGTCACGAGATGCTGCTCGCGCCCGCTCCGGGACGGCATACGCTTACCGTTGTAGATCAGGACGGCAGCACGGCATCCGTGAGTTTCTCGGTAGAATAATATTACTTCGTGCCGAAAATGCGGTCTCCGGCGTCGCCCAGACCGGGAACGATGTATGCGTTCTCGTTGAGGTGGTCGTCTACGGCAGCCACGTAGATATCTACGTCGGGATGCGTCTCCTGAACCTTTTTTATGCCCTCAGGGACGGCCACGAGGCACATCAGGCGGATGTTGTGGCAGCCGCGCTTCTTGATCATGGTGATGGCGTCGGATGCGCTGCCGCCGGTGGCGAGCATGGGATCGGTGACTATGACCAGGCGGTCGTCGATATCTTCCGGAAGCTTGCAGTAGTACTCCACAGGCTCGTGGGTCTCCTCGTTGCGGTAGAGGCCGATGTGGCCGACCTTTGCCACGGGCACGAGCGTCTGCAGGCCCTCGACCATTCCCAGACCTGCGCGCAGGATGGGAACGATAGCCATTTTGCGGCCGGCGATCTCTTTGGCCGTCATCTTGCAGATGGGAGTTTCGATGTCAATATCTTCCAACGGGAGGTCCCGGGTGACCTCGTAGCCCATCAGGAGGGCGATTTCTTTGAGAAGTTCACGGAAATCCTTGGATCCGGTTTCCTTTTTGCGCATGATGGTCAGCTTGTGCTGAATCATGGGATGATCGATAACGTGCAGTTGGCTCATAGTAGTATTAGAAAGATTAGGCGAATTTACTAAATAATCCGCCTATTCGCAAATAAACACTATATTTGGATAGATAAAACTTTTTCGTATGAAAAGATTGTCTCTTTTGCTAGTCGGAATCGCCTTGACATGCGTGTCGTGGGCTGCTTCCGCTTCTGATGGCGCCGCAGCTCGCGCTGTTCTGGACAGCGTGCAGTATGCAGGCCAGACCCGCTACCATTATATATATATACCATCGAAACTGCTGCCGCAGAAACCGCTGGTTCTGATGACTCACGGCTACGGTGGAAAGGCGGAAGGATATCGCCCGGAGATGCTGGAAGTGGCTGAGCGCGAGGGTTTTGCGCTTTGCATCCCGCAGGGGCTCAAGGCCCCTCAGGGCAAGACTGGATGGTATGCAGGATACCCCAAACAGAAAGGCATGAGGGAAGATGACGACGCATTCCTCTGCTGGCTGGCCGACGAACTGTGCCGCAGGCATGGGCTGAATGCGGATAACAAGTTTTTTACGGGAATGTCGAACGGGGGAGAGATGTGCTACATGATAGCACGCACCCATCCCGGTGTTTTCAATGCTATTGCGTCCATAGCCGGGCTTACCATGAAGTGGATAGACGAGAGTTTTCCTTTGAAGGATCCGGTGCCTTTCATGGAGGTTCACGGCACTGCCGACAAGACTTCGATGTGGGAGGGAGACCTCTCCAATTCCGGTGGCTGGGGAGCTTATATCGCCGTGCCCGATGCGGTGGATAAGATGGTGAAAATCGATGCTTGCAAGTACCTTATCCATGAGTATCTCCCACCCCTAAAAGAGGGGTCCAGAACGGTGGTTCTTCACCGATGGACGGGTGGTGTTCAGGCCTGGAAAGGAGGCCCGGAATGCGAGGTCCGCCTCTACGAAATCCGGGGTGGAAAGCACAGTTGGGGCCTCTCGGACATGGATACCTGCAGTGCCGTTTGGGAGTTCTTCCAGAGATACCTCAGATGAGAATCTGATACATTTCTTTATATTTCGATACTTTTGGCCTATTTTTTTATTAAAAAATGGGCCATTTTTTATGGGTAAAGGGGTAATATTCAGAGAATATTAACATATCTTTGTAAATTGCAATGAAACTGCGCAACATCATAATGGCTCTTTTATTCGCATTCTCAACTGTTGGTTTGGCGCAAGCCCAGACAGTTGTTTCGCGCGAATTCCCGCTTTGCTTCAGGTGGGACAATCCCCATTATGATAAAACCTATCTCGAGAACGAATCTGTCGAGAAGGAACTGTTCGGTTTTGTTGACTCGCTCGAAACTACGAAGATCGAGCAGATTATCATAGAGACTTATGCTTCACCGGAAGGGGCGATTTACCACAACAACGAATTGTGCAAGCAACGTGCGGCTGAGTTGAAATGGCTTCTCCTGAAACGCTTCCCGGAAACTCGTGGAATGTTCATGCTTCGTTCCGCAGGCGAGTCCTGGGCCAAGCTCAGGGAGAGGGTGGCAAATGACAAGAAGATTTCTGATGCCTCTCGCGAGAAGATCCTCCGCATCCTGGACGACAACACCATCTCGCTCGATACCCGCAAGTACCGCCTGTCCAAGACTCTGGGTACTGATCCCAAAGTCGGAGACCTCTGGCTGTACCTCCTCCGCTATCACTACCGCTACATCCGTTGCGGCGCCATTGTGATAGTGGTCGTTCGCGACACCACCGCTGTCGACACTGCCGCCCCCTCTGCCGACACTGCCGCCCCCTCTGCCGATGCTGCCGCTCACTCTGTCATTCCGAGCGCCCCCTCTGTCATTCCGAGCGAAGCGAAGGAATCCGCCGAAGCGAAGGAACCCGCCGACACCGTGGCGCCTAAACCGCTGACCGACAGCACTTTAACCCAAACGCTCCCACCTGATTCCCTACAGGAGGAAAGTGGTCAAATGGTTGATAATAAGCCATTTAAGCGCCACAGCCGTGTGCCGCTCCTCGGCGTGTCCACCAACCTCCTCTACGACGCCACCTACATACCCCACTATGGATTCACATCCATACCCAGCCTCAGCCTCGAGTATTATCCCTACAACGGCCGCTGGACCATAGGCGCAGACGTAGAATGGCCCATGTGGCGGCACTGGGACACCCACGATTTCATGCAAATCAACAACATCACCCTATGGGTGAGACGTTATTTTAGCCCGGATTTGCATCTATATAAAGGAGCCTACCTTTTCGGCAACGTGAATGCGGTGCAATATGGCATCGGCTGGGACGATAAAGGATGGGAAGGAGAAGGCCTTGGAGGCTCGCTTGGAATTGGTTATAAGAAGTATTTTGGCAACAGTCGTTTCTACTTCGACACTGGTTTGGCTGCAGGAGTTTTCTGGAGCCAGTACGACCCTTACGTGTGGGGCAATGAAGCTACTGGCTGGTACTACTACGACTACGCCGGCAAACCGGAAGATTTCCGTGAGCGCGGTAAACGCCTCCTCTGGTTCGGCCCTACAAGACTTTATTTTTCAATAGGTTACGACCTTTTGATGAGAAAGAAAAGATGAAATATAGAAACTGCATAACGGCTATTGTTGCACTGCTCATCCTGGGCGGCTGCACGATCGAGCCATTGCTGCATCTGCGCAGGGTGGCATCGACCAAGGTCGTCATGCAGACTACAATCACGGCGGAGTTGCTCTGGCAGATCAACTGGCAGGCCAAGTGGGATTTCGTGTGGAACGTGACAGCATACGGGCCGCTGGGCTATTCTTACCCGAAGGGCATCAGGATGCATATCTACACCCTGAACGATGAGGGCGAACCCAAGTCGCACAACGTATATAATTTCAGCGGGCTCGAGGGCCAGGCAGATGTGTTCGTGGGCATCCACGACCTCCTCTTCCACAACAACGATTCCGAGGTGCTCCTCTTCAAGGCCGACAACGATCTTGCCGACATTAATGCCTACACCCGTGTCATCTCTACCGGCCTCAAGTCTTCTACGTTGGTGCAGACCGTTGCGCAGAAGGCGGCAGCCACCAAGGCGGATGACGAGGAAATCGACGAGAACGTTTGCTTCATGCCGGACGAGCTCTTCCGCCTCTACGATTCCAAGCATCACATCACGGACAACCTGGATGACTACGACTTCGAGGATGGCAAGTACATCCTCCGCATCAAGGGAGACCTGCAGCCGGCGACCTTCATCTACCTGTTCCAGGTGAAACTCCTGAACAATTTGGACCGCGTGGCCGGCAGCATGGGCGGAGCAGCCCTTTCCGGAGTGGCAGATGCGGTGAACCTCAACACGGGCGTGACGTCGGATACGCCGGTATGCGTGCCTATGGACGTCTATCTGAACAACGACGATCCAGACATCCTCGGCGCCCGCTGCCTCACCTTCGGCATCCCGGGATGCAACCCTTACGACGCTGCCAGCGTCGCCGCAGCCCCCGCCGGCAAGCACTGGTTCGTGCTGAACGTGACCTTCAAGACAGGCAAGTACAAGAACATACGTATAGACGTCACCGACCAGATCCGGGCCCTGCCCACCGGCGGCGTGATCCCGCTGGAGATAGACGTGAATGATTTCCCGGAGGAGGATACTGACCCGCCTATAGATGATGGTGGGGGAGGCTTTAAGCCACTCATCGGTGACTGGAACGAAGAAACAGGAACCGCGACGATAATTAACTGATTACTAATATTTTATATAACTTATTATTTATTAACCTTTTTAAACATTTCTATTATGAAACGTTACATTTTGATCGTAGTAGCAGTCGCTCTTGCGACCGTGTCCTGCAGCAGGCACTACGATGTGAACACCCCTGATCCTCAGGCAATCGGCTTTGGCACTTGGGCAGATGTCATGACCAAGCGTACAGGTCCTACCGATGCAATGTTTGCGGTAAACGACAACTTCAATGTCTTCGGATCGAAAGTTGTTGGAACCACTCCTTCCGTTGTTTTTAATGGCGATGTAGTTACCTTGAAAAGTCTTGGCAGCGATGCATCTTCTGTGAACGACGATGTATGGGAATATACTCCTCCTCGCTTCTGGGACGCTAATGCCAGTGGTTATACGTTCTACGCCATCGCTCCTGCTGGATTGGTGACTGGAGTTACTGGCGATGCAATTACAACAGCTGCAACGACAGGTGCTTTTACTACCGATCAGATTGTTTTTGACGGAACTGTAGCGACGGATGTCCTCATAGCAAAGAAGACTCCTGTAGCACCTACAGACTTCAACAAGGTGGTTACCCTTGACTTCCAGCATGTTGGAGCCATTATCGATGTTAAGGTTAAGAAGTCTTACACCTTGAAAGAGGCAACCGTTAAGGTTAAAGCTTTATCTCTGGAGAATATCCTTTACAAAGGAACGTACAGTGTCGCATCTTACAAAGATAACTCTGTAGCTGCTGACGAAAACAAGCCTGTTGTTGCTATAGCCAACTGGTCTGCTACAACCGACGTGCAGTCATTCTCAACGGCTGTTACCGTGCCTGCTACCATTGCAGCATATGGCTATTCCGATTCTTCCGTTGCTTCCCCTGAGAACCCTGTGAGTGGTACAGTCTCTGACTTCTTCACCAATTTTGTTGTGATGCCTCAGGCCCTTACTACTCAGCAGATTATGATTACTTACGAGATTGAGACAAATATTGGAGAAGTTACCACTTATACCAACAAAACCGTTGCTTTCTCGGAATTCGATATCAAGGACAATAAGGTAAACACTGATGGAGCTATAGAGACAGTTGCTGGTTGGCATCCCGGTACACATTACATCTATACTCTTACCCTTGACGTCAACAAGATTGACTTCACCGCAACCATCACTCCTTGGGCTACTACCTCTGTTAATGGCTATCACAATCTCATTAACTAATTTGTGCTTAACCGCGTAACGTTCATATTAGCAGCCGTCTGCACGCTCACCCTGTCGACTTTGGCAGGGTGCGTGAAGACGTTCGATCCGGCACCGGAACATGATGGCTCCATCAGTTTCGGAGCCGGGTCGCTACTGCTGAACGACGACGCGACAAAGTCGGGCGCAGGTCTCAAAACCATTTTTGACCAGGCATCAGAGAACGTGGGCGAAGCGAATGCAGACAAATTCTTTGTTTACGGGACCAAGACAATCTCCGGAATGCGATACAATGTGTTCAACGGTGAGAGTGTCAGCCTTACCAGCTTAGGATCCAACGCATCCGATTCCATAGACGACGTGTGGGAATACTCCCCGCTTCGTTTCTGGGACAGCAACGCCAGTCAGTACGACTTCCTGGCAATCAGCGGTCCGGCATCAGCGGGCGGCATTGTCTGCAATCCTGCGGGTTCAGCCCATATAAGGGCTAATGTGACCTTCGACGCATTAGACAGCCCTTATGACCTCCTGGCCGCCGGATATCAGCGCAATGACGGTTCCACGACTCCGGTCGCTTTGGAGTTCTATCACATCCTCAGCGCAGTGCGGGTGACCATTATCAACGACTCGCCTTCCACTAGCGTGACGGTGAACTCGTACGGATTCCGCAATATATGCATCCGCGCCACCGGCACGGTGGAGCAGAGCGGAAACGGCCTTGCCACAATGGGAACCGGCAACTGGGAACCCTCGTCCTACACGAGCAGCACGGTCCTGGGCCACAGCGACACGACTGCGCTCGGCAATAAACAGGAGTTCGCCATGCCTGCAGACAAATGGGATCTGATGGCGCCGCAAGAGCTCGCTCCTTACGGCGATTACATCCCCCAGTTGATGCTAGACTATGAGTACGATCAGGAGAATCCCTACACGTTGGAGACGGAACACAATCATCCCGTGTTCCCCCTCCGCCTTGATGAGATTCCTGTGAAGAACTCGGAAGAACTCATTACCAAATGGCTTCCCGGCAAGAAGTACATCTACGAGATACATATCCGCCTTGGCGGAGGCATCATCGTGAATGTTGCGGTAACCGATTGGAAAGAGGTTTCCGCAGAAACCCCCGGCCTTACGATAAATGACGAATAGATTCAGCTCATATCTGTCAGCCGTTTCGGCGGCGGTCCTGCTTCTCCTGGCCGGTTCTTGCAATACCAAAGAACCGGTGCGGAACGAGCAGGGCAGGATTGCTGTATCCATCTCCAGCGGCATGATGGCCACCCGGGCCCTGAGCGACGACATTGCCGACGGCAGCGCCATTATTTTGAATGGAAGCGGCGTTCCCGACCTGGCAATAGGAATCGCCAATTCCGACGGGGACCTTGTCGCCTGCTGGCCGGATGATTATTGGGACGCCCTGGGAACCACGTTCACTTCCGAATGTCAGACTTCGCAGACTGATTCGAGCAAATCCACCATCTATTTCACAGGGCCTGGCAAAGGATTGTACACAGTGTTTGCGGTGGCCAATACTGCCGGTCTTAATGCATCGACGATAACCGCTCTTAAAGCGGCCAAGACCGTGGATGCATTGAATGCGCTTCTGCTTTCGGTAGCTAGCGGCGAACCCGATTTCGGCGCCACGATGCCGCTTACTGCAAAGGGGAGCCTGACAATAAACTCTTGGGGCAACGGCCAGATAGACCTCAATCTCCTCAGGCCTGTGGCGAAAATCAGCTTTACCTTTGTCAATGAGACCGGCGGCTCCGTCGATATTCATGGCTGCACGGTAACGCTGAGGGATCTCAATACTTCCAGCGGTTATCTCTTCGAGCAGGATCCGGACTATCTGCCCGACCATACCTACGACAGGGATCTAAAAATCGCCGGCGCCGACCCTTTGGTGTTTACCGACAACAAATCCACCTTGCCGATAAAAACCGTATTCCCAAGCGAGGCCCCTCCAAGGCTTGTGGGAAGCAGGTATTTCTGTGATGTGTCCTTCCGCGTCACCAAGAAAGAAAAGGTGTACAGTTCCGGGGACGCCACCACCTACTCTGAATACACTTTCGAGAATCTGCCTATTCACGACAACCGCTCGAAAGATATTCCTTACATCCTTCGCAACCAACATCTCAAGATCGAGACCCGAATTACGAAGAGGAGCGAAGATCATGACTATTCGTTCAACTTCGAAGTCCAGGACTGGTACGAAAAAGAAGCATACGTTACGTTTGATTAGACCGTGAAGTTTTTTGTGCGCATAACCGCAGTCCTCTGCATGCTGATGTCTCTTTCCTGTGTCAGGGAAGAGATCAGGGGCGTTGTTGAGGACAGGCTGCCCGAAGGCACTCCTGTGACTCTCAACATCGGCTTCGGCTATCCTCAGCGGAACGAGGTGAAGATAGAGACGAAGGCTGAATCTTCCAGGGCCGACGAGTCGCGTATACACGATCTCTACGTGATGATATTCGATGGGAACGGCGACAAGTTCTACGGCAGATACTTCACCTACGAGCATCTCATCACTTCTCTGGATGATCTCGACGGCCACAGCAACGAAGGCTGGTATGTCGAGAACTCCGACAACAGCCGCGGCGTTGTAAAGATCGCGACCCAGTCAAAGGACAATTGTACGCTGGTATTGCTGGCCAACATCACCAGCACTATCACTTCGCTCAATCATCAGAATCCGGTAGACGTCCTTGCGGAAATTGATACTTACGAGGATCTCACGAAAGTTCGCGTGACCCTTGAACAGGAAGTGCTCAACAGAGGCGACCTGTTCTTGATGATGGACAAAATCACCGGAGTAAGCACCGGCAGCCTGAGTTGGGGCGAAATATCCGGCAGCGAGGCTGTCTACAACAAACCGAACAACGAGTATCAGTTGAAACTCAGGCCGCTCGACGCCAAGGTCAAGTTCTACATCAACTACAACACGTATAATATTGATCCAAGCAAGTGCGATCCCCGAAAATGGTGGGTTTATAATGTGCCTTCGGAATGCTACCTTATCCCCGGGTCGGGGCAGCCTGACGATATCGATTTCTTCGATACCGAAAAGACCTTCTTCGAAGGCAAGGAAACTGTAAACGGCAAGGAATGGGATGTGTTCTCGTTCTATATGCTCGAGAATTGCCAGGAACCGAAGGCGTCCATTATGGGGCTGCCTTCTCCCAGTTACTACCTTCGTGAGAAAGAGACGGATCCGTCCAAAGAAGAATCCGACTTCGACTATGCTCCCGAGAATGGAACCTATGTGAGGTTCGATATGCTTCTCGGCCTTACCGATAATGGTGTAGATGCTGCTACCAATGGCAAGAGCACGGCCCATGCGCTCACCACCGAAGCCGTGTACACGGTCCATCTGGGAGATTTTACCAACAGCAGTTCCGGAAATGGCCGGGATTGGGACAACTACGATGTGGAGCGCAGCACTTCCTATTCCTATTTCATCACCATCAACAATTCCCATTCGATATTTGTTGAGGTGCTGGGTGATGACGGTGAGGAAGAATCAGGTGATGAGGAAGAACTCCAGGCCGGGCAGGAAGGGTCCCTGTTGCTCTCTACCGACGAAATCGTCAACTGCGATGCTCACTATGAGTATCATTGCCTTACTTTCAAATATACGCCCGGGCTTGATGGCAAGAAAGTCTCCTGGTATGTGAAGACGCCGTTCGATGAAGGAGGGGCCCAGTGGGATCCCGATGCGAATGGCGGAGAAGGGGATTGGATATTCGATTGCAAGGACTATCTGTGGGTGAAGTTCGGCCTTAATGCCACTTCGGGAACTCCATCCACCTATTCGAAGAACCGTTCTCCTTATCCTGGCAATTCGCCCGACAACCCGCATTATTTCCCGAACTGGGATTTTCATTCCGGGCTTGCGGATAAACAACTGATGGACATTCATCAGCTCTACAATTACATACTCGACCAGACCAGGAAGAAAGCAGCCGGGGATTCCAATGATTTCCTCGAAGAAACAATTGAGGGCGAAGTTCAGTACGTTATCCGCGTAACCGCCTTCATCGACGAATACTACTATGAAAAGGATCCCACCCTCGATCCTGAAACGGCGGAGGCGGATCCCGACCTCTGGCGCAAGTTCGTCAACGCCGATCCGCGCGAACTCCACATCCTTTCCGAGGCTGTCTACAGCGAAGACGGACAGAGTGATGTGATCACCTCCAGCCATTCCATCATCCAGCGGTCCATCCAGACCTTCTACAACACTTATTCGCCGGACCTGCGCACACTCTGGGGAACTGAGCATGTGGATGAAATGGAGTATCGCATCCGTAAGCAGAAGGATCCGGACCACCAGACCATCTGGCCATGGTGGAAGACTGGAAGAACTCTCCCTACATCGACAAAACCAAATAGCGATGATAACGGGCGATACAATTCCGCCGCAATCTGGGGCGTATCCGCCTCTCCCGGATGGAGTACTTTCCTGAATTACACTGTAGACAACGACACGCCCGAACTCAAGGACGACTACAAGTATCTTGCATACTCCTGTCTTACCCGCAATAGGGACAACGACGGTGACGAAGTGATCGATCCCGAGGAAGTCCGCTGGTACATTGCTTCCGTCAACCAGCTTGTCGGCATGTGGGTTGGAAATGAGGCGCTCAGCCCTTCCGCCCGTCTGTATCAGCCGGAGAATAAGAACAGTATTGGAGACAATCGTGAATGGAGATCCTGGGTAGTGTCTTCCACCGCTTCGTCTATTACCAATCCCGGTGTGATCCGCGCAGAAGAAGGCGCTACCAAATCCAACTACGACTCATATAACTGGGCCTACACTTCATATCCCTCGGTAAAATTCACTGTGGATGACAGGCATCAGGTGTCTTCCGTACGCTGTGTGCGCAATATCGGCACTTATGATTCGGGAGGCGGAGTAAAGGACATCAGCGGTGCCGATCTCAATGTGATCCCGGACGAGTATTATGAATCTCCCATGGGTTTTGATGCCAATGGCAAGGTCAATGCCAATGCCGACGGGACCTACACTCTGCGTTTCTCCCGTCTCGATCCACGCTGCATCAGGGAGTTCACTTTGCTGGATCTTCCTTATGCGGACGAGTATTCGATGAGAAACCGGGTATACATGGAAATGACCATGCAGGATCCGTCGGCGGAAGTTACTGTGCCGGCCAATAAGACCCAGGAAGAGCTTAACGACCTGATAACTGCTGCCGGACATAATTCTTATTGCCCGGCAGGATATCGTCTGCCAAATATGACGGAAATGCTGCTTATGGCCTCTCTGCAGCCTTCCGGATACTGGAACAATAAGAATTATCCCACCCGTACATATTATTCCCGTGGAATACGCGGGAGCAAGATAACCCCCGGAGAAAACCATAAAATCGGCTGGGGTTATAATAGCGGCATCGTCCACATGCACAATTCCAGAGAAAAAGAGGCTACCATCATAAGCGACTTACGTTGCGTGAAGGATATGAACTGCACCGGAGAGATAACGGGAAGCATCTCGGTGCCAGGAGGAGACAAGCTCCATATGGGAGACGATTGCCAGATCAAGTTGAATATCACTTCACTGGGCTCTGCAATACGGTCTCTTAACCTGTATCTTGTGTTTGTGGGCGCCAGCGGCAACGAAGAGACCCGGAGCATCGATTTGAACGGCATCAAGCTTTCTGGTGTAGCTATTAAGGACGAGTCGGTCGACTGGACCGTCCCTGCCGACCTTCCCCTTCTTGGGAATATGTGTATCAGGGCGATTGTCGTCAATAACGCCGGCACCCGTAAGGTGCTGGAGACGCCGATCAGGATTCTTTCCCCTGTGTTCGCATCGGTCCGTCTCCTGCCTTGTGTGTATAACGGAGCGCAGAATCCTTCATATCCCGTGTTGCTTACGGTGCAATCTCCGAGTTCTGACATCAGAAGGTGGACACTGATTATCAAGGACCCGCTCAATGAGACAAATTCCCTTAACCTCGCCGCCTGTTCGGACGCCAGGTATTGGAACACCACATGGCAGTTCACGTACAGTCTGAACTCCCTGGCTACCGGCACATACTCTTTCCAGCTGGATGTGCTTACTGCGGATGGCAAGCATACGCTCTCCAATATTGCCAAAATGGATGTCCTCAGAATCAATTATGTGCCCAATCCTGGACATACCGGGGATGATGGATACAAAACGGCCTCCGACATTACTGTTTCCTGGGAGCCGGATGTTGTGACGGGAATGAGTATGGCTTCCGGCGACTTCATCGAGGCTAACATTGATCTAAGCAACTGCTCTTATTATATTGTATATAAGACGGATCCTGATACGGGCGATTTTATATTGGACGACAAGGGTAATAAGATAAGGGACAATGACCAGACCCTTGGCAAAGATAATATCATAAGCATAGGCATAACGGACACGGACCATAATAACAAAGTTACTGTTCCGTATGTTTACCATATATATTATCCGGCTCATGACGATTCCAATGATGACCCGCAGAGAGATTGGTTGCGTCCTAATATTTCGAAAAGCACGGGTTCAGACAAATCCAACGGAACCAACTATAAGTTGTTCAAGGGTGGGGCGGGCACCGGTTTCAAGCTTCAGAGCGGTAATCACTACATGCCTGATCCGGAATATCCCCAGCTTTTCCGTCTGGAGAAGGCCGGAGCCTTCTGGAACGGGCAGTGGATGGATACAGCCAATTGGAATGAAGGTGGCCAGGGCGGGGATCCGTCCAATGCTGCGGCGAGCCTTGCGCAAATCCTGTCATCCGATACATTCTATATCGGTTCCACCCAGGGGACCCATCGCTCCAGGGCAACATATTTTTACGTCCGTGCAGTGCGCAACGGCACGGAAACCAACGCTGCCGGAGGCGGTGTAGGCTTTGTCGATCCTATAAATGGAGGAAGTTTGTAAACTGATGAAGAAGTTTGGTTTCATACTGCTGATGCTGGCAACCCTGGCGCTTTCCTGCACAAGGGAGCCTTCGCCAGTTCATGATGACTCTTCGGAGACCGTGTTCAAGACCATACATTATAAGGCTCAGGTTTCGACTTCCGACGACTCGAAGGCGACAACTGCCGATAATGACACCAAATATGTCTTCCAGGCCACGGATTCCCTTTACGTCAGTTCCACGGATCCCGTTTCCGGGGACACGCTGCTTTTCGGAGTCCTGAAGCTTATTTACGGTTCCGGCGAAACTACTGCGTATTTTGAGGGTGACCTTGTGGGTGTAGACGAATTCGAACCCGCTTCCGACACTCCGATTAATGTCACGCTGGTAAGCGACGGTGACAGAATTCATACTACCGGCGGAGGAAAAGTGACCGGCACAGCATATCCCTCCAATGAGTATGGTACATCCCTTGCTGATGCCGTACAAAAGTTCAGTCATTTCACATGCAGTACCACTTTCGGGGCTACCAGGTTCACCCTTACCCAACAGTCAGCATTCCTGGTCTTCTCAGTCAAGTTCCTGGCGACGGAGCTTGCCTCAGGGACGAGCGTGACGGCCAGAATTAACAATGACATTAATAGCACAAATGCTTCTTTGATGTCCGGCCCCATCAGCGCGACTACCCTTGGTGTTGATCACACCCAGGTGGTTTTTGTCGCCGCTTTCCCCGGGGGAACCACTTCGTTAAACGATGCGGAGCTTTCTCTTACGTGGGGAGCCAATCCAGAGGATCAAAAAAGATTCGGTTTAAATAACGCCGATCTCGCCGCTAACAACTACTATACAATATCCCGCACTACTATTGTAAACAAATACGCAGGTTTCCGAATTATCGCTTTAGCAAACGGAACGATCACGGGTAGCAATTTTACTACATTGGAGTACACTTTGAATGAAGGAGACAGTTGGCAGAGCTATACATCTGGAATCGACGTCCAAGCGGGAGATGAGGTGTGCTTCAGAGCTGGTTCTGCAGACGCTACGGACGATGGCACACATCACAAAACGATAGTTTCAAATAGTAATTTCAAAGTTGCCGGTGACATCGCATCTTTGTTGACAGGAGCCGATTTCGGGACACAGTCCGCCACAATCCCCAACGCCTATACTTTTGTCAATTTCTTTACTGATTGTACTCAATTGACAGACGCATCTGGCCTTGTTTTTTCAATGCCTAAAGTACCTGGCTCGGCGTTGAAATCATTCTTCGACGGTTGCTCCAATCTGGTCGCAGGGCCCGCAGAACTAGCAGCGACAACAATCGGCTCGACTTGTTACCGTAACATGTTCAAGGGCTGTAGCAGCTTAACCTCCGCTCCTATTATTCGTCAACCAACGACATATAATGGTGACAAATGGTACCAGCAGATGTTTAGGGGTTGTTCAAGTCTTCATGAGATTGTATTTCTTGATACCAGGGCCTATAGTTCGGGTAATTTTACTGACTGGGTGAACGGTATCAATGCCACCGGAACATTCTACGTTGCCGACATTAATAATAACCCCTTTGGCAATAACCGCGGCAATTCCGCCATCCCCTCCGGATGGACGGTGACTGATTATGTTGAGCCAACACCTTAAAGTATCTATCCTTCTCGCCCCCTCTCCACCCACGATTCCTCGAGGGATATGCCGTAACAACGGCGTATCCAGAGTTCGAGGAATTTGTCGTCGAGGAAGTAGGTGTCGGCGTCGCGGGAGATGAGCTGCTTGGCGAGCAGCGAGCGGACGGCGGCCTGCACGGAGCTGGCGGCACCAAGGTAATGGCGGGAGATATAGCTCTGGGACAGAACGTTTTCGGCATGACCATCTACAGCGATAGTGGAAAGCACTGTGCGTTGCCCTTTCGATAGCCCAGCAAGTATGTTCCTATAGGTGGTATCGGCGGTATCCAGCAGATAATCCATAGCCGCAAATACTTCTATCTGCCCGGCGTCTCCGCCCTTTTCGGTGGATGCGAACACTTCGTTGAGGGTCTTCTGCATGAAGAAGGTGTAGCCTTCCATAAGGTCGTACAGGCCTTCAACGGCATCTTTGGTGATGCTTTTGCCGGCGTTCTTGAACTGCCTCCGCGCGAATTCCACATATTTATCCCTGTCGATTGGCTTCAACTCCAGGGTGCCCGTGCTCATGTAGAGCAGATGCCTTTCGCTTCCGGAATAGATGAATGTCACGTTCGCAAGCCTCTGGAAGCGGGTGCGCAGCAGGGCTTCCATGTTCTTTTCGTCGTATTTTCCTATCTGCTGGAATTCATCTATAGCCACCAGCCAGGGCTTGGAAGAAGATTCCATGAACTGGAGGATCTCTTCGAGCGTGCGGAGCGGCTGCTGGATTTGCCCCAGGGAGAGCGCGAACTTGGGCCCCAGGGTGGCAGGATCGTAGGAGAATTCTCCCCGGATGGATTTTAGCACCTCCAGGAATCGAGCACCTTTGCGGATGCCTCCGGCGGATTGCCTGCGGAAAACCTCCTGCCCAAGGCGGAAAGTGAATTCCTGAAGGCTGGACGTGTCGTAGATATCAATGAAACAGCAATTGTATTCCTTGCCGATGCGCTTGTCTGTGAAAACATGATTGATCAGCCCGGTCTTTCCCATGCGCCTGGGGGACATCAGCACCATGTTGTTGCCGTTGGTTACGGAACGCACGAGCGTTTCGGTTTCCTGTGCCCGGTCGCAGAAATAGCGGGAGGGGATATTGTTCGTAGTATAGAAAGGATTTACATGCTGCATGGCGGTTACAATTTGTTCTAAGCGCAAATTTATAGTTTTTTTTACATAACGCAAAATTAATATAAATTACTTGAAGAAAACTTTTAACTTTGCAAAAACACCCATCATGAAACCTATACGAATACTTATGAGCTTAATACTTACCGCTTTGCTGGCGACCCTTGCCGGCAGCTGCAAGAAAACCAATGGCAAGTCCGTGGTCTATTTTACCCGCAATCTCTCCGCCGAGGGCTTGATCCAGGCCTATGAAAAGGTCAACGGCAAGATCGAAGGCCGCGTGGGAGTCAAGCTCCACACGGGCGAGCAGAACGGCCCCAACATCATCCCCCGCGAATGGGTCAAAGCTCTGATGGAGAAGGACTTGAAGGGCGCCAACATAATCGAGACCAACACCTACTACGAGGGAGACCGCTATACTACCGAGCAGCATCGCGAGACTCTGGAGGTGAACGGCTGGACCTTCTGCCCCGTGGACATCATGGATGCCGAGGGCACGGCCCTTCTGCCCGTTAAAGGCGGCAAGTGGTTCAAGGAGATGTCCGTCGGCAAGAACCTGCTGAACTACGATTCCATGGTCACTCTCACTCACTTCAAGGGCCACGCCATGGGCGGCTTCGGCGGCAGCAACAAGAACATAGGCATAGGCTGCGCGGATGGCCGCATCGGCAAGGCGTGGATACACACCGCAGAAGGGTCGGAAGAGCAGTGGAGCATTGCCGAGGAGGAACTTATGGAGCGCATGACCGAATCTACCAAGGCCACCATCGACCACTTCGGCGAGCGCGTGACCTACGTGAACGTGATGCGCAACATGTCGGTGTCCTGCGACTGCGAAGGCCTTGAGGCAGAGGCAGTTGTGACCCCGGACGTGGGCATACTCTCATCTACCGACATCCTCGCTCTCGACAAGGCCTGCGTGGATATCATCTATGCCATGCATGATGAGGAGCACAAGCACTTCGTGGAGCGCATCGAGACCCGCCACGGACTGCGCCAGCTCACTTATATGAAGGAACTCGGAATGGGCAGCGACGACTACGTCCTCATCGACCTCGACAACGGCGGCAAGCGCATCAGCATCAAGGATGCCGCACGCGCATGCAAGAAGCGCAGCATCTACAACTACAGAACCCTGGGCAACAAGGGCCAGATGGTGAATCTCTCCGACTTCGAGGGCAAGGTGTTGCTGGTGGTGAACACCGCTTCCAAGTGCGGCTTCACGCCCCAGTACGATGGCCTGGAGGCCCTCTATCAGAAGTATAAGGATAAAGGCCTGGTGGTGCTCGGCTTCCCCTGCGACCAGTTCGGCGGCCAGGAGCCCGGCAGCAACGAGGAGATAGCGGAGTTCTGCCGCCTGAACCACGGCGTAACCTTCCCTCTGATGGCCAAGTCGGATGTGAACGGACCGAAGGCGAACCCGGTGATGAAGTGGCTCTGGACTCTGAAACCTTTTGCCGGATTCGGGGAAGGGGAGACCGCGAAGTTCATGGATGCGATGCTCTCCAAGGCGGATCCCGAATACGCCGCCAATCCGGATATCAAGTGGAATTTCACCAAGTTCCTGGTAGACCGCAAGGGCCAGCCGGTGGCGCGTTTCGAGCCCACGGTTGCCCCGGAGGCCCTGGAGGCCAGCATAGAGGCATTGCTGTAGGGGTTTCCGGCCAGGCCGGACTAGAACAGATAATCCAGAGTGATATACAGGGCGGGGCTGTCCCCGTCCTGTTTGTTAAGGGGGTATCCCCGGTCGCACGCGACGACCAGGTTTTCGTTGATAATCAGGCGGATGCCGGCGCCTGCGGACTGATGTACGCGTTCGTCCATGGTGCCGCGCAGCTGCACATCGGCGGGAGCGGCAGGAAGAATCTCCTTTAAACTGGACGGCAGGGCGCTGATATCCAGCCCACGGAACACCCTGGCGGCATCGGTGAAGGCGTTGGCGGCAAGGGCCAGGTTCTGGTTCCAGAGCACGAAGCTGGCGAACCTCCAGCGCAGTTCCGCGGTGGCGCAGCCCATGTCCAGCCCCACCAGGCGGGTGCGCATGATGCCTCGCGCGGTTTCATATCCTCCCATCCCCTCAAGATCCGTCCGCTGGCCCATGAAAGTCATGTAGGGAAGCACGTAGAATGGGGCCTGCCGCCCGAAGGTGCCCTCGTAGTTGAAGCGATAGGCGAGGGTGAGGACGTCGTTCGGAATCAGGGGCAGATAGTGCCTCCAGGTGAAGGAATAGCGGTAGAAGGGCGTCTCGCTGAAGGGGGCGAGCAGCACATGGCCTTCCGCCCAGATGCCGCGGGATGGGGCGCCTTCCTTGTTGCGGGTGTCATACACCAGCCCGAAACGCACTCCCGAAGAGAAGCCTCCGTCGGCATCCTTCGCGGAGATTACCCCGCTGGCCTTGCAGGCATCGTAGAGAGTGGGCATATTCTCGGGGAAAACATCTGCCGCGCTCTTTCCCTTGTTGATGCTGGCGTAGTCGATACTGCCTAGTTTATAGTAACTTGCGTAGATGCCGGCCTCCCAGCTGAGCGCTCCGGCAAGGCGGCCGATGAAGTCGGATTTGAAGAGATACTCATAGCGGGAGTAACGGTAGAAGGGCCTGGCCTGGGCGGCATCGAAATAGGTCTCGTAGCCGTTGAAACCGTAGAAGTCGTAGGCCTTGTCGATGTTCGCCTGGAAGTTGGTGCAGTTGCGCACCCCCGGGATCAGCTTGAAAGTGTCGTAGCGCAGCCGGATAATCTTGGAGCCCTTGGTGAAGTAGGAGAACTCCGAGTAGAACTTGGAGTCCAGGGCAGGGTAGTTCTCGCCAGTGCCGTAGTCGAAGAGCATCAGCACGGCGCCAATCTGCATGCCCTTGTCGGCATCGTAGGCCAGGGCCGGGAAAGGCCCTACGCCAAGGCCGGTCTTAGTGATTTCTTCTTTCTGGGCCTTAAGCGGAAGAGCGCAGAAAAGGATAAGCAAAAGCGCGGATATTCTTTTCATAACTCAAATATAGTGAAAAAAAACCATTATCTTTGTCGGCACAAAAACGACCACTAATAATCACTAAACTATTTTATGAGAAAGATTCTATTTACACTGATTTCTCTCCTTGCCGCCGGCGTGATGCTGTGTGCCCAGGAAGAGAAAGAGATGAAAACGGGCTGGTCCTTCGGTGTTCTCCCCACTGCAACTTACTCGGTAGACAACGGATTCCAGGCCGGTGCTTTTGGAGATGTATATTATTATGGTGACGGCGGAACCTATCCGGATCCCCTGCATAAAATCAGCTGGGAAGGGTCATACTTCACTCACAGTCACCGTATGCGCCTTTACCTGGCCTACGACTCAAAGTATCTCATTCCGAACATGCGCGTGAATGCGTCTGTCACGTATATGACCGACCCGCTTTACAGCTTATGGGGCTTCAACGGTGCCGCTGCCACGCAGAACTATGACGTGTGGGGCAACAGGGATATGTATGTTCCTGCTACCACCAACAATGTAAACTATTACGGTATGAGCCGCGAGATGCTGCGCATCCTCGCCAATTTCCAGGGACGCATCACCGACAACCTCAACTGGGCGGCCGGCGTGAATTTCTGGAAATGGAACCTCGGAGCAATGAAGGATAAGGGTGTGGAAGTGAACGGCAACAAGCAGTTTTATGACACCAATGCCACTCTGTACAATTTCCTCGCTAATTCCGGAGTTCTCACCGACAAGGAAAAGAACGGTGGTCTTTCACTGGAGTTCAATGCCGGACTTGTCTACGACACCCGCGACATCGAGGCGGCTCCTAACAAGGGTATCTGGGCCGAGGCCTACCTGAACGGAAACTTTGTCGGCAGTCCATACCTGAAGGCTTGCGCATACTTCCGTCAGTACATCAGCATCCCTGTTCCCATCCCCGCAGGTAATCCCGTGTTCGCATATCGCCTTGCATGGCAGCACACGATTGCGGGAGAGACTCCTCTGTTCATGGTCCAGAACAACCCTCTGCTTGTTCAGCGTAACATGATCTCCGAGGGCTTCGGTTCCAGCAATACCATCCGCGGTCTCCGCGAGAACCGTATCCTTGCCGAGGGTATGGCATGGGCAAATACCGAACTGCGCATCAAGCTCGTAAAGTTCACGCTCGCAAACCAGTACTTCTACATCGCTGTGAATCCGTTCTTCGATGCAGGTATCATCACCAGGCCTTACAAAGCAGATGCTCTTGCCAAGATTGCCGATGCAAACGGTAAGATCTACGATCCCGCATTCAATCTCTTGACAGGGACCACCGATCCTATTTACGATGCATCCAAGGTCAACACGCTTGTCTACAGCGGCGGTGCCGGTCTGAAGATCGCCATGAACCAGAACTTTATCGTATCCGCAGATTTCGCAAGGTGCTTCACCGAAGGCATGGATGCGGGTCTTTGGATAGGTATCGGTATCAACTATCAGTTCTAAACGGCTGGAACATAATAAGAAAGCGCAGGCTTGCGGCCTGCGCTTTCTTCGTTTATCAGACGACGGCTATTTGTAAATAGGCCCGAAGTTCGCGCAGGCGCGATAGTCGGCGCCTTCCTTGTCCATGCCGAAGGCATTCCATGCGGCCGGGCGGAAGATGTTCTCTTCCGGCACGTTGTGCATGCACACGGGGATGCGGAGGATGGATGCGAGGGTGATGAGGTCGGCTCCGATGTGGCCGTAGGCGATGGCTCCGTGGTTGGCGCCCCAGTTGTTCATCACGCTGTAAACGTCCTTGAAGCAGTCCTTGGTGGGATCCAGGCGAGGCACGAACCAGGTAGTGGGCCAGGTGGGATCGGTGCGCTTGTCGAGGATGTCGTGCTGCTCCTTCGGGAGTTCGGCGGTCCATCCTTCGGCTATCTGCAGCACGGGGCCGAGGCCGTCCACGAGGTTCAGGCGCATCATGGTCATGGGCATTCCGCCGCGGGTCACGAAGTGGGCGCTGTAGCCGCCTCCGCGGAAGTAGTCGCGGTCTGCGGGCATCCAGTTGGTGGCCTTGAGGCAGGCCTTCACATCGGCGTCCGTCATATTCCAGGGCTCCTTGATGGTGGGTTTGCCCTCGGAATCAGACATTGCGCCGGTGGCGTCCAAAGTAGTGGCTCCGGAATTAATCAAATGTATGAATCCGCCCGCTGCCAGCCCTTCGGGGGCCTTGCCGGTAACGCGCTTCACTGCCTCTGGGCTCCAGTAGGTGCGAACGTCGCTGAACATCACGCCGCGGTTGGTGAGCAGGTGCCCGAACATCATGCTGAGGCCGTTCAGGGCATCATTTTCGGTGGCGAGGGTGTAGGCTTCGCGGATGCCGTTCCAGTCGAAGGAGGAGCACATCAGGCTCTCCGGGAAGTCGAAGTTGGGCTTGTAGTCGGTCCACTGGCGCTGGCCCTGCACACCGCCTGCGATCGCATTGTGGCCGAGGGCTTCTTCCTTATATCCGAGTTCCAGCAGCTTCGGGTTGCCGTACATGAGGTCGCGGATGATCATCATGTTCTTCACCGTGAACTCCCAGTCGGCGTCCTTCTCCTCGCGGGTCTTGCCTTTGCCCTTTCCGTTGAAGGTAGTCATGGGCGTGCCGGGGAAGAGGGGCCTGTCTTCGTTGTAGTCGTGGCCTTCCTGGGGCTTGCAGTACTTGTCTACCCACTCCATGGCCTTCTTGAACTCCTCGTGGTCGTAGATGCCGAAGTCCACGCGCCTAAGTATCTCTACCAGAGACACATACTCGGCGCGCATGCCGAGGTATTTCTGCAGGAAGTCGGCGTTCACGATGGATCCGGCGATGCCCATGCAGGTGTTGCCCATGGAGAGATAGCTCTTCCCGCGCATGGTTGCCACGGCCTGTGCGGCGCGTGCGAAACGCAGGATCTTCTCCGCCACGTCGGCGGGGATGGTATTGTCGCCAAGGTCCTGCACGTCGTGTCCGTAGATGCCGAAGGCGGGCAGGCCCTTCTGGGCGTGTGCGGCCAGAACAGCTGCGAGATACACCGCGCCCGGGCGCTCTGTGCCGTTGAATCCCCATACCGCCTTGGGATAGTGGGGGTTCATGTCCATGGTTTCGGATCCGTAGCACCAGCAGGATGTTACCGTGATGGTGCTTCCGACGCCCTCGCGCTCGAACTTCTCGGCGCAGGCGGCGCTTTCCGCCACGCGGCCGATGGTGCTGTCGGCGATCACGCACTCCACGGGGGAGCCGTCGCCGTTGCGCAGGTTGCTGCTGATGAGCTCCGCCACGGCCTTGGCGAGAGCCATCGTCTTTTCTTCAAGACTTTCGCGTACGCCACCCTGACGGCCGTCGATGGTAGGGCGTATGCCTATTTTGGGATACTTCATATGTTATAGGTTTTGTTTTTGGATTCTATACATTCTCCAACCGTAGGTGGCCACCACCGCGAAGCAGACCAGCGGCAGCACGAACGAGAAGTTCACTGCCGGATGGCCTGCCACGGTGCCGAGGTCGATCAGCATGCCCTGGAGCGGGGGCATCAGGGCACCGCCCACTATGGCCATCACCAGGAACGCGGCGCCGAGCGAAGTGTCGCGGGCGTCCACATCTTCCAGCGCAATGCCGTAGATGGTGGGGAACATCAGGCTCATGAAGAAGCTAATGCCCACCAGGCAGAAGAGCCCCGCCTTGCCCACGATGCAGATGGCGCCGAGGGTGCAGAGGGCGGCGCACACGCCGAAGATTCCCAGCATCTTGCGGGAGTTGAGATACTTCATCAACATGGTGGAGATGAAGCGGCTCGCAAGGAAGAGGCACATTGCCACTATATTATATGTCTGCGCGGTGGCCTTGTTGATGCCGAGGTTGTCGGCGTACTGGATGATGAAGGTCCACACCATGATCTGGGCGGCCACATAGAAGATTTGCGTGAGCACGCCCCCGCGGTAGACGCGGTTGTGCCAGAGGTTGTGCAGGGTCTGCCTGGCGGTATGCGTGTTGCCGGCGGCCTTCTCCTCCTCGCTCTGCGTCTTAGGCATCCGCGTGAGCGCGATGACTGCCAGCACCACCAGCACCACCAGCCCTATGATTACGTAGGGGTTGCGGATGACTGCCAGGTCGTGCAGGCGGATGTCGGCCTTTTCGGCCTCCGATAGGGCAGGGAAGATGATGTTGCCGGCCGCATCCCTCTTGTCCGACAGCAGTTGGGGGAGCACCACGAAGGATGCCACCGCCATGCCGCAGAGGGAGCCCATGGGGTTGAAGGTTTGCGCCAGGTTGAGCCTGCGGGTGGATGTCTCCTTGCTGCCCAGCGAGAGGATGAAGGGGTTCGCCGTGGTCTCGAGGAAGGCGAGGCCGAAGGTGAGGATATAGAGGCTAATGCAGAAGAAGCTGAACTGCTGGTACGCCGCCGCGGGGATGAAGAGGAAGGCACCCACCGCATAGAGGCCGAGGCCCAGCAGGATGGCGCTCTTATAGGAGTATTTGCGGATGAAAAGCGCCGCCGGGATAGCCATGGTGGCATAGCCGCCGTAGAAGGCGAATTGGATGAGCGAAGCCTTCGCCGCGCTGAGTTCCATCACCGTCTGGAACGCCGCCACCATGGGGTTCGTGATATCGTTCGCAAAGCCCCACAGCGCGAACAGGCTGGTAATCAATATGAAGGGAACGAGATACTTTTTCTCGACCAGTTTAGATTTAGTGTTCATACCTACAAATATAAAAAAACCGCAGCAATAATGCTACGGTTATCTTGCATAAAAAGGGGAGATTCTTACTGATCTTCCTCGAGGCGGAGCTTCTGCACGTAGATAGCCTTCTCCATTGCGAGACGCTTCTTTACAGAGGGCTTACGGAACTCCCTGCGGGCACGCATTTCGCGCACTGCACCGGTCTTTTCGAATTTGCGCTTGAATTTCTTCAGGGCCCTTTCGATGTTCTCGCCGTCTTTTACAGGAACTATAATCATTTAAAAATCACCTCCTTTTCGATTAAAGCGGCTGCAAAGGTAGAAAAATTTTCTCTAATTACAATACTTTCAAAAAATCTTTCATTCCTTCGGTCGCCACTTTCTTGATGTGGTGGATGCGGGAGTCGAACAGGGGCACATCGGCGGGGTCTATGATGTAGATGGGAGCGTCGGGATCCGCATACCTGTAGAGGCCTGCGGCGGGGTAGACCGACAGGGAAGTGCCTACTATCAGCACTATGTCCGCCCGGCTCACCAGATCGATGGCCTGTTCCATCTTGGGAACGGCCTCGCCGAAGAAGACTATGTGCGGGCGAAGTTGCACTCCGTTCGGGGCCTTGTCGCCCAGATGCACGGCGTCGTATCCCACGTCGAAGACCTGCTTCTCGCTGAAGCCGTCCCGGTCGTTGTAGCAGTTTTCCGGGCGCACTTTGGTGGCTTCTCCGTGCAGGTGCACCACATGGGTGCTGCCGGCCCTTTCGTGCAGATTGTCAACGTTTTGCGTAATCACGTCCACGATGTAATCCTTCTCCAACTGAGCTATCGCAAGGTGCGCTTCGTTAGGCTTGGCGTTGCGGAGATGCTCGCGCTGCATGTTGTAGAACTCCAGCACCTTGCTGCGGTCCCTGTACCATCCTTCTATGGATGCGACCTCCATCGGGTCGTAATTGTCCCAGAGCCCGCCGTTGTCGCGGTAGGTCCCCAGGCCGGACTCGGCGCTCACGCCGGCCCCGGTGAGAACTGCTATCCTCTTTTTCATTCGTCTTTCATCTTGAAGAAATACTTCCTTGCCCAGTACTCGAAGAGTGGATCCAGCACCCTTGGTTCATCATTTTCGCCGAAGGTGATGATCTCTTTCTTGCAGAGGGCGTCCTTGAGCCTGCGCACGTTTGCGGAGGAGTGGAGGTTGTAGCGTTCGATCACCTCCGCGGAGCTGAAGCGCTTGCAGCCGTCCAGGGTGGCCTTGAGCAGGGAAACCTGGAATCCGGTGAGGTCGGCCACAAGCTCCTTGAATCGGGGTTCGTGGATGGAGATGAGCATGTCCAGGGCCTCCTGCAGGGTGGCGTCCGTGATGTAGCCTTTGGTGAGGTGGTCGCAGATGGATGCGAAGTGGTTGATGTACCAGATATTGTTCCGGAAACGCTTGCACACGCTCATCATCAGGTCCCTGTCGATGACCTTGCCGCTGGTAAGGAAACCGCGGACGATGAAATCGGTGATCTCGCGGGACTCTATATCGTTGAGTACCACGTGGTTGACCTGGCGGTGGAAGAACACCCGCTCCTCGAAGATGTACTTCATCGCATTCACTGCGGAACCCAGGAAAACGAGGTTGCAGAGCCCGCTCTGGTTGGCCTTCAGGGTTTCCTCGAAAATCTTGAGGAAACGTTCCCAGTTTTCCAGGTAGGTGATGTTCTGGAATTCGTCCAGGATGACGTAGATTTTCTTGCCGGTGACTGCGGCCAGGCGCCAGGGGAGACCTAGCATGGAACGGATGTCGTTTTCGTCCAGGCTCCAGCTGACAGACAGCACCTCATCGGTGGTGGCATAGAGGTTTGGGTCGAATACGAAGTGCGTGTCCTGCAGGCAGTTACGCACAATCTCGGCGTATTCGTCGGGAGTGGTTGCAGTGGCGCGGACAAGTGCCGAACCAAAGGCAAGCAGGAACTCTTCGGTGGTGCGTACCTGCAGCATGGGCACTTCCGCGGTCGTGAAGATCTTGCCGGAAATGCGCATGTTCAGGAAGGTCTGCTGCATGAGGGATTTCTTGCCGGTTTTAGCCGGTTCGTAAATGACTACGTTCTCTCCCTGGTCCAGCAGATTGGCAACCACCGTCTGCTCGCTTCTGCGGCCGATATTGTTTTTGCCGCTTACTGGTTTGAAATAGATAAAGGCGGGGTCCATTCTGTAACAACTTTGTTCCAAACGCAAAAATAATAAATTATTTTGCGGAATAACGAAAAATCACTATTTTTGCGGTCCGAAATTTTTAGAAGACTGTCGAGCTAGTTATGAAGAGCCGCTCCCGAGAGCGACCGCTTGCAGCCAAAACTTTAAAAAAGTTTTTTGTTTTATGTACGCAATTGTTGACATTGCAGGTAGCCAGTTCAAGGTTGAGGCCGGAAACGAGATTTTCGTACCCCGCCTTCCCCAGGCTAAAGACGCAGAAGTAGAGTTTGACAAAGTGCTCCTCGTAGACGTTGAGGGCAAGGTCAAAGTCGGTGCTCCCTATGTTAAAGGCGCAGTTGTGAAGGCAACCGTGCTCGCAGACGATGTAAAGGCAGACAAGGTGCTCGTTTTCAAGAAGATCCGTCGCAAGGGCTTCCAGAAGCTGAACGGTCACCGTCAGAAGCTTACCAAGATCAAAATTAACGAAATCGCTTAAGTATTATGGCACACAAGAAAGGTCAATCCAGTTCAAAGAACGGTCGTGAGTCGCACAGCAAGCGTCTCGGCCTCAAGAAATTCGGCGGCGAAGTCGTTAAGGCCGGCAATATCATCGTCCGTCAGAGGGGAACCGTGCACAATCCCGACAAGAACGTCGGTATGGGCAAGGACCACACCCTTTATGCTCTCGTGGACGGAACCGTAAAGTTCGCCCGCAAGAGGGGAGACAAATCCTACGTATCGGTTATTCCCGCAGAGAACTAGCTGATGCTTACACTGAAATCACTCCGTGAAGATCCTCAGGCAGTCATCGACCGTCTGAGGGTCAAAAATTTTGACGCCAAGCCCATTGTGGACAAGGTCCTCGAGCTCGACGCCCGCCGCCGCGCCCTCCAGATGGAGAGCGACGCGCTGCTTGCAGAGCAGAAAAAGAAGGCTGCCGAGATCGGCGGTCTCATGAAACAGGGCCTCAGGGATGCCGCAGAAGCTGCCAAGGCAGCGGTGGCGGCTCTCAAACAGAAGAGTACGGATCTTCTCGCCCAGGGCGAACAGGTTGCTTCCGAGCTGGAAAACCAGCTGGTGCTCCTTCCCAACACCCCCTGCGCACTCGTCCCGGAAGGGAAGGATGCTGCAGACAATCTGGTGGTTAAGGAAGGCGGCCCCGATGTGAAGCTTCCCGAAGGCGCTCTCCCTCACTGGGAACTCGCCAAGAAGTACGACATCATCGACTTCGACCTCGGCGTCAAGATTACCGGAGCCGGTTTCCCCGTTTACAAAGGTAAAGGCGCCCGTCTGCAGAGGGCTCTCATCAATTTCTTCCTCGATGAGAACACCAAGGCGGGATACCAGGAGACCGAGCCTCCCGTGGTGGTGAACGCCGCTTCCGGATTCGGAACCGGCCAGCTGCCGGACAAGGAGGCCCAGATGTACTACGTGGGTCTGGACAATTTCTATCTCGTGCCTACCGCCGAGGTGCCCGTGACCAACATCTTCCGCGATGTCATCCTCGCTGCCGACCAGCTCCCGCAGAAGCTTACGGCCTACACGCCCTGCTTCCGCCGCGAGGCCGGTTCCTATGGCAAGGACGTGCGCGGGCTCAACCGTCTGCACCAGTTCGACAAGGTGGAGATCGTGCGCGTGGAGAAGCCGGAGGACAGCTACAAGGCTCTCGACGAGATGGTCGCCCATGTGGAAGGGCTCGTGCAGAAGCTGGGGCTCAAGTACCACATCCTGAGGCTGTGCGGAGGCGATATGTCCTTCACATCCGCCATTACCTACGATTTCGAGCTTTGGAGCGCCGCCCAGGGCCGCTGGCTGGAGATTTCGTCAGTTTCCAACTTCGAATCCTTCCAGGCCAACAGGCTGCATCTGCGCTATCGCGATGCAGACGGCAAGACCCAGCTCGCCCACACGCTCAATGGTTCTTCCCTCGCACTTCCGCGCGTGGTCGCCGCCCTCCTCGAGGACAATCAGACCCCCGACGGCATAGTGATCCCCGAAGTCCTTCGTCCGTACACAGGCTTCGACATCATTGACTAGCGAGAGAACCATTCTCGGCATCGATCCCGGAACCAACTTGCTTGGTTTCGGGATTGTTCGTGTAGATGCGGCAGGCCGCCCTTCCTATGTTGACATGGGCGTGCTCGACCTCCGCAAGATTGCCGATCCCTACGATAAGCTGGAGTGCATCCACGCCAAGGTTTCCGCCCTTTGCGAACTGCACCATCCCACCGATCTCGCAATCGAATCGCCCTTCTACGGCAAGAATGCCCAGGTTATCCTCAAGCTAGGCCGGGCGCAGGGGAGTGCGATGATCGCGGCCATCTCCCACGGGGTGAGCGTATGCGAATATGCTCCCCGCAAGGCTAAGATGGTCATCTGCGGCAACGGAGCCGCTTCCAAAGAGCAGGTGGCGCTGATGGTGGAGCGCACGCTCGGCATCAACATCGACAGCAAGTATCTCGATGCTACCGACGCCCTGGCCATCGCCATGTGCCACTACTACGAGCTCAAGAGCCCGCTTGCCGGCGGGAGTGGTTCCGGGAAGGCTGGTTCCGGGAAATCCGGGGCATCTTCCTGGGAGAAATTTATTTCGCAAAATCCAGGCAGGGTCAAATAAACCTCGCGCCCGCGTGTGCGTCTAACCATAGTTATGATAAAGATTGCTAAAGCCTTCACCCTGATCGCCGGCCTGTTCGTTGCGGCCGGCCTTGGTGCCCAGAATCTTATTACCGCAGAACTGCAGGACTCCTCCAACGGCGAGCCCGTGCCTTTTGCCACCGTCTCTGTTTCCAAGGAAGGAGCCAAGAAGCCGGATTACTACGACCTCAGCACCGAGAGCGGCCACGTGACCATCAGGAAAGTGCGTAACGGCAATTATGTCTTCCGTGCGGAACTCCTTGGCTATAAGGCTTATGAGAAGAAGATAAAGGTAGAGGGCAACCTGGACCTCGGCAAGGTCAAGCTGGATCCCGACAAGCAGATGCTTGATGCAGCCAGCGTCTCCGCGGTCGGCAATCCCATCGTGGTGAAAAAGGATACCCTGGAATACAACGCCACCTCGTTCAAGACCACTGAGAACGACATGCTGGAAGACCTTCTGAAGAAGCTTCCCGGCGTGGAAGTATCTGAGGATGGCACGATCACCCATAACGGCGAGACCATCACCAAGATCACCATCGAGGGCAAGACTTTCTTCCTCGACGATCCCCAGCTCGCTTCCAAGAACATCCCCGCCAAGCTCATCAACAAGCTCAAGGTCATCAACAAGAAGAGCGAGCAGGCCGAGTTTACCGGCATCGACGACGGTGAGGAAGAGAAGGTCATCGACCTGGATATCAAGCCCGGCATGATGAAGGGTGCCTTCGGCAATATTATGGCCGGTGGCGGACGGGACATCCCTACGGACAATGTCACCCAGCCCGACTGGCGCTACCAGGGTGCGGCCTTCCTGGGTAACTTCACCAAAGACAGGCAGTTAAGCCTCATCCTGAACGGCAACAACACCAACAACCGCGGCTTCAACGACCTGTCCGGATCCATGATGGGCAACATGCGCGGCGGTGGCGGCAGAATGGGTCGCGGCCAAGGCGGATGGGGTGGCGGAAACGGCATCACCACCTCCTACATGGCCGGCGTGAACGGGGCATGGACCCTCTTCGACGGCAACATGGACCTGAGCTCCAACTATCTGTTCAACCATACCGGAACAGATGTGATGGAGACCAGTGAGAAGGTTAATTACTACGATACCTACAACATTATCGACCGTTCAGAAGGGGTCAGTTCTACTGTCAGCAACGGCCACCGTGTCGGAGTGCGTCTCGAACACAAGTTCAGCGAGAACACGTCCATCCTGTTCGAGCCCCGCATCAATTTCGGCAACGGCCACTACACCCAGCAGAACGAGACATGGCGTTATGTGGATTCCCTCGCGAACCCCGGCGCACAGCTGATGTCCAACTCCACCAACCTCCAGTCCGGCAACAACAACAACCTGTCCACGAGCGGATTCCTGCTCTTCCGCCAGCGTCTCGGCATACCCGGCCGCACACTGACAGTTATGGGGCGTTACTCTTTCAGCAACAACGACTTAAGTTCCATCAACAAGTCGAACACCACCACCAGGGGAGTGGACAGCTCCATAGACCAGAGCATCAGTTCCAATCAGCAGAGCTCCAGCCTGATGGGCCGCGTTACCTACACCGAGCCCATAGGCCATAACCTCTATCTGGAAGCCAACTACCGTTATTCCTGGTCGAAGTCGACTTCGGAGAAAGATACCTGGGATAATATCCTCAATCAGAAGAGTTATGTGTATTCCAACGAGATCGTGAACGAGTCGCACAATCAGGAAATGGGCTTCAACATGATGTATCAGAAAGAGAAGTCCCGCGCCCAGGTTGGTTTTGCAGCCCTTCCCACGAATACATATAACAGTACAACCCGATACAATACCCTGTCCGATACATGGAAGCCCGAGGAGTATAAGGATTTCCGCTGGAATTTCTCGCCGCGCGTTATGCTCTGGTGGGAATTCAACGACAACGCCAATGCACGCCTGTTCTACAGAGGTTATTCCTCCCAGCCTTCCACCCGCCAGTTGATGCCTGTGCCGGACAATTCGGATCCTCTGAACGTGTCTTTCGGTAATCCTTCGCTAACCCCCTACTTCTCGCATAATATGCGTGGCGAAGTCCGCTATAACAATAAGCAGAGCTTTGCTTCCTTTAACATCAATTTTGAGGGCGGATATGTCCAGAACCCCATCGTGAACCTTACCTGGATAACGGACGGAGCTGCTTATTCCATGCCTTTCAACGGCCCGGACAGCATGAATGCCGGTTTGAACGGATTCGCAAACATTCCCATAGCAAAGTCCAACTTCTCTATTTCAAACTTTGCCCGCATCAATTGGAGCAAGTCTTCTTCCTACAAGGGTAACAATATCGATATGACTACCTACAAAACGGGAGGAGATTACTATGCTTTCATGGATGAGCTTATCGCAAACTGGAATAACGATTCCTGGTATGACCAGCATATAGACCTGAGCACTACCACCGCTTTTTCCGCGGTGGAACGTTTCCGTCTCACATACCGTTCAGACAACCTGGAACTCACTGCCTCTGCCCGCACCAGAATGAACAAGTCCTGGAATACCCTCAGCGACGAGACGACATCCACTTTCAACAACCAGATCCGTCTCACCGCAAACTGGACCCTGGACGGCCCCGGCCTTACTTTCAAGAGCGAAGGAAACTACAACTGGTACAACGGTTACAAGACCGCTCAGCCTTCGGAATACGTGTTGAATGCCGAGGTGCAGAAGCTGCTGTTCCGTAAGAAGATGACACTGGCCCTGAAGGGATACGATATCCTGGGCCAGGCAAAGAACCTGTCTGTGACGGACAACTCTGAATATCACAGCGAGGTCGTGAACAACACCCTTGGACGTTACATAATCCTATCCCTAACCTATCGCTTCGGCACCTTCGACCGCAGCCGGATGCGCGGCCCTGGCGGCATGCGCGGTGGCCCCGGTGGCGGTGGCCCCGGCGGCATGCGCGGCGCCGGTCCTAGGTAGTCCCTTGCTCCACGCACGCCAAGTTGACAGAATAAAAAATACAACACCCCCGAATCATCGGAGGTGAGGTTATGTGCGAGCCGCCCGAAGCGTAACCCTTAACCTTCAAATTTCCTGAACGCTACGCAGGCATTGTGGCCACCGAAGCCGAGGGAATCGGAGATTCCGAGGGTGAAAGGATGCTTCTGCGCGACGTTGGGGGTGTAGTCCAGGTCGCACTCAGGATCGGGAGTATCCAGATTGATGGTAGGGGTGATGATGCCTTCCTTCAGGGAGAGCACCGTGGCGATGGCTTCAGCCGCACCGGCAGCGCCCAGCATATGGCCCGTCATACTCTTAATAGAAGTTATATGAGCCTTGTAGGCATCCTCGCCGAGGGCGAGCTTGTAGGCCTGGGTCTCGGAAATATCGTTCAGGTGCGTTCCGGTGCCGTGGGCGTTGATGTATAGCACATCGTCGGATGTATATCCGGCCTCATCCAGCGCAAGCTTCATGGCATGGCTCTGGGTGGTGCCGTCCGGGCGGGGTGCCGTGGAATGGTAGGCGTCGCAAGTGTTGCCGTAGCCGACGACCTCTGCGTATATCTTCGCGCCGCGCTCCTGCGCGTGCTCGAGGCTTTCCAAAACAAGGATGGCTCCGCCGTCTCCCATCACGAATCCGCCGCGGTTCAGGTTGAAGGGCAGGGACGCGTATTTGGGATCTTCTGAACGGGATAGCGCCTTTGCGTTGGCAAAGCCCACCAGACCGAAGGGAATGGTGGCATATTCGCATCCGCCGCTGATGATGGCATCGGCAAAACCGTACTTGATTGCCCGGTAGGCCTCTCCCACGTTGTGGGACGAGGTGGCACACGCGGTAACCACGTTGAGGCAGGGGCCCTTGGCGTTGTTCTTGATGGCGATGTGCCCGGCAGCGATATTCGAGATCATCGAGGGGATGAACATGGGAGAAATCCACTGTCCGGAAGGATCCTCGATCATCTTCTGTGTCTCACGGAAAATAATATCGAATCCACCTATGCCTGAACCCACATAAACTCCGAGGCGGAACGGGTCGATGTTAGCATCTTCCCCATCACTGCGGAGGCCGGCATCCTGCACGGCCTGATATGCGGCTGCAACACCGTACTGGGTGAACATGCCCTGCTTGCGCACGAACGGCTTGTCCATTCCAAAGTTGAGGGGTTCGAAATCTTTTATTTTGGCGGCGATGTGCACGGGAAGCAACGAAGTGTCATACTCCGTAATGGTCTCGATTCCGCACACGCCTTTCTTCAGGTTATTCCAGAAAGTCGGGACATCGTTGCCTATCGGCGAGATGACACCCAAACCTGTGACAACAACTCTGTGTTCTTTCATTATCAAATTTTTATTCAGCAAAGGTAGCAAATTATCTCCGTATCACCAAGCGGACGAGCAGCGCCAGCACCAGCAGCAGGAACATGAAGCTGCAAATGCGGCCGACTATGTCGCCGTGGCGGACAAAGAAACTTTGCTCCGAATTAAGATTCACCGCCCCGGCAAGCACTGCGGGCTGCCACCAGAGCGTGTGGGAGAGCACTTCTCCCCGCTGGTCGATGATGGCGGAGATGCCTGTGTTGCCGCAGCGGGCTATATCCCTGCGGGTCTCGATGGCACGGAGGCAACTGTAGCTGAAGTGCTGCTTGTAGCCTGGCGTATCGCCCCACCAGGCATCGTTGGTGATAACAGTCAGGAACTGAGCGCCTTTGCGCACGTATCCGGTGCAATACTCCCCATAAACGGACTCATAGCACACGGCGCAGCCGAGTGGAATATCGTTGTAGTGCAGCACGCCTATCTCTTTCTGAGGAATGCATCGGCCCATCACTCCGCCCAGTTTATCGTCGATAGGCACAAATACCTTAGGATATGGCGTGAACTCCGTGCCCACCACCAGCTTGCTCTTGTGGAATACCTCCGCACGGCCGGAAGGATCCGTCATTATGGCGGAGTTGTGGTTCTCTACCCATCCGTCCCCATACTTGCGGGCGAGGATGGAAGGCGCTTTGTGAGTGGAATATACCTTGTATGTCGATGCGCCGAACAGGAGGTTCGTGCCGGGATGCTTCGCCAGGAAATCCTGGAAGGTGCGGAAGGTGCGGCTGTCCGGAATCCGGTCCAGGAAAATATCCCCCGTAAAGGTCTCGGGGGCCAGCAGGAGGCCGTTCCACCCTCCTTCGGGGATAGCCTTGGAGTAGAGGTCCAGAAGCTCGGCGGTCTGCTCCGCCTGGGTCTTGCTTGTGAACTTCTCGTAGGGGTCGAAGTTGGGCTGGCCGATGATCACCGGCACGCTGCCCTCGGAGGCCTCCTGGTAGTGGTGAAAGATGTGAGCGGATGCTGCATAGGGGAAGGCGAAAACGCCCACCAGCCATACTGTAGCTGCGATTCTGCCCTTGGCGTTCCAGTGCGCCCAGTCTCCCTCGAGGAAGGCTTTCAGGAGCATAAACACGGTGATGTTGCAGGCCCATACCCAGGCCGATCCGCCGAGGCTGCCGGTGAACTCATACCACTGTATGCTGCGGGTACTTTGCGCGAAAGCGTTCCCCAGCACCAGCCAGGGCCAGGAAATCTGTGCGCTCTGCAGGTACCAGCGCTCCCAGGCTATCCAGGCTACCGCCAGGAAGATGTAGGGCAGTACCCCCTGCAGGCGGCGTTTGCTCAGACGGAAAAGCCCGAAGACCAGCGACATCTGCAGCGCGTTCGCGAGGATGGCGAAGATGGCTCCGCCCACGGTGGCATTGCCCACCCACCAGGTCGTGACCGCGTTCCAGAGCACGAAGAAGGAGTAGTGCCAGATGCGGAAACGGCGGATTTCGTTTATGGATGCGATATGGTCGGCGCAGAGCAGTGGCACGAGGCCTATGAGGGCCAGGAAACCGCAGTGGGGCACCAGCCACGGAAGACTCATCAGAGCTGCGGAGAGCAGCACGCATATCCACATTGCAAGTTTTACTCTTTTCATGCTTCTTCCTCCTCTTCCGGCATGTTACCGGCATATTTGCGCCACTTGTCGAGCAGCGCGGTCATATCTTCAGGGATGGCCGAGTCGAACTGCAGCCATTTGTGCGTCACAGGATGCTCAAAGCCCAGGGTCTTGGCATGCAGGGCCTGGCGCGGGCATATCTCGAAGCAGTTCCGGATGAACTGACGGTATTTCGAGTAGATGGTGCCTTTGCGGATCTCGGCGCCGCCGTAGCGCTCGTCGTTGAAGAGCGGATGGCCGATGGAGGCCATGTGCACGCGTATCTGATGCGTTCGGCCTGTCTCGAGCCGGCATTCTACCAGCGTGACGAAGCCGAAGCGCTCCAGCACCTTGTAGTGTGTTACCGCATGCTTCCCTTCATCCGGATCGTCGGTCACGCGGAAGCGTAGCCTGTCGTTCGGGTCGCGTGTAATGTTCTTATCTATGGTGCCTTCGGCCTCTTTGATGTCGCCCCAGACTATCGCCTGGTAGCACCTTTCCGTCGTATGGTTGAAGAACTGCTTCGCCAGCCTCAGCTGCGCCTCGTCGTTCTTCGCCACCAGAAGCAGGCCGGAAGTGTCCTTGTCGATGCGGTGAACGAGAATGCCGGCTTTTTCATCTTCGGCGATGGAATCCTGATTAAGATGAAACAGCAACGCATTGACGAGGGTGCCGTCGAAGTGGCCGTGGCCGGGATGGACGACCATGCCGGCCGGCTTGTTCACCACCAGCACATCATCATCTTCGTAAACGATATTCAGCGGAATATCCTGCGGCACGATATCGACCCCGCGCCGCCGGTACGGCATCATGAAACGGATCACATCCCCCGGACGCACCAGAAGATTCGCCTTGGCCGTCTTCTCGCCAACCTTCACATAACCTTCCTTGATGGCACACTGGATGCGGTGCCGGGATGTATCTTCCAGATGGGCGGACATGAACTTGTCGATGCGTATGGGCACCTGCCCCGCATCGACGTTCAGTCGGAAATGCTCGAACATCCCCTGTTCTTCATCTTCGGGGATGGCCTCGAGTTCCGGGTCCAGCCAATCAGTTTCGGGATCCATTATTTGGAGAGTTCTTCTATCTTGCCTTCGTCCGTGGTGAGCCAGAGTGACACGGCGGCGCCCATGGTCAGAGGACCGCCGGAAGTGGAAGGGGCCTGCTTGTAGACCACTGCATTCAGAGAATCGCTGTATGTCTTGACGCCCTTGTCGAAGTTCACTTTGCCCACGTTCAGTGAATAGTCGTGAACCGCATCGACTGCACGGAGATACTTAAGTCCCTTTACGTCAGGAGCATAGGTGCGGTTATCGTCTCCGCTCAGGCCTACCATGAGGTCGATTGTGGAGCCGCTTTCGATCTGGGTGCCGGCAGGGATCTCACGGCTGTTGAAAAGCTGCTTCAGCACATTGTTCGTAGCAATGTCGTTCACGTAAATGAGACGGCCAAGGTTAAGACCGCGGGATGCAAGTTCGGCTTTTGCCTGACGCATGGAATATCCAACCAGAAGCGGCATAGTCACCTCCTTGGCGGTCTTTGCATTGGTGGTCAGGGAGATGGTGCGGCCCTTCTTGACGTTGCTCCCGCTCTTGGGGAACTGGGAAAAGACGGCGCCCTTCTTCATACGGCGCACATATACAGAATCGCCGATCTCCACTTTCAAGCCTACACGTTCGGCGTTGTAGACAGCCTCTTCGTATGTCATGTTGGTGAAGTCCGGAACGGTGATCTCCTTATTGTGCTGTGTGCCTATAGAAAGCAGTATGTTGGTGCCCACAAGGAGTACCACCACGAATACTGCCGCCCATATCAGATTGCGGACAATCCAATTGGAAAAGAATCCGCCTTTCTTTTCATTTTTATTATCTGCCATAGCATACAAAGATAGTGAATCTTGTCGATATTACAATTGATTTTGGCTCCACGGCCCTAATCAAAAAAAGGTCCTCGTCAATCGAGGACCTCTTCTTTAGCATTCAGAAATTCATACTGCAGGATGCTGTTGGCGGTCGATTCCACCAACTTGAGCTTGCAATGGTACTTGCGACGCCATTTGGCGACGTAGGAAGATCCGAAGGAACCCCTCGTAAGATAGGCTCCGAGGATGGAGCTGGTGCGCAGCGTCAGATCCCGGATGCCCTTCTCCTGCACATAGTAGGCGAGGCGGCGTTCCACCTGCTCGTCGATGATGACGGTGGAAGCGATCTTGCCGGTGCCGTGGCAGAGAGGGCATTTCTCCAGCACGTTGATCTCCGTGACGGGACGGATGCGCTGGCGCGTGATCTGCATGAGCCCGAACTTGGTGAGAGGCAGCACGTTGTGCTTTGCACGGTCGTGGCTCATCAGGTCGGTCATGTACTTGAACAGCTCGTTCCGATGCTCCTGGGACTCCATGTCGATGAAGTCCACGATTACGATACCACCCATATCGCGCAGCCTCAGCTGGCGTGCAATCTCTTCTGCGGCGAGCTTGTTCACCTCGAAGGTGTTCTCCTCCTGGTCGGAGGTCTTGGCCCGTATGCCGCTGTTAACGTCCACGACATTCAGCGCCTCGGTCGTCTCTATCACGAGATATGCACCCTGTTTCATGGGTACGACCTTTCCGAAGGAGCTCTTTATCTGGCGCGTCACTTCGAAGTGATCGAAGATGGGCTCCTTGCCGTCGTAGAGTTTGACTATCTTCTCCTGCTCGGGGGAAATGAGGGAGATGTACTTTCTGGTTTCCTCATAGATCTTCTCGTCGTTCACGTAGATGTTGTTGAACGAATCGTTCAGCAGGTCCCTGAGGATGGTGGTAGTTTTGGAGTACTCGGTGAAAAGGAGCTGCACGCCCTTGCTCTTGGCGATGTTCTTCCAGGAACCTTTCCATTTGTCGATGAGGCTCTGCACCTCGGCCACCAGCACGCTGGCGTTCTTGCCTTCGGCGGCGGTGCGGATGATGGCCCCGTAGTTCTTGGGGAGAATGCTCTTTACGAGCGTTTCCAGCCTTCTTTTCTCTTCTTTCGAAGAAATCTTCTGCGACACGTTGACCTTGTCGGCAAAAGGCATCAGTACTATGTTGCGTCCTGCCAATGAAATTTCCGCAGTCAGGCGCGACCCTTTGGTGGAAATCGGTTCCTTGACTATCTGGGCGATTATCATCTGCCCGACCTTGAGATAATCTTCTATCCTGCCTTCCTTGCCGAGTATGGGACCCAGCTTGGTGTTGCTGTAGAGCCCCTTCAGGTTTTTGTTGGGATTGCTCTCACGCACGAAGGTGTCGAAGGCGGTGAAGTGGAAGCCAAGGTCCAGGTAGTGGATAAATGCTTCTTTGCTGTCGCCGATGTCCACGAAAGCCGCGTTCAGGGCGGGCAGGAGCTTCTTTACTCTGCCGAGGAAGACGCTGCCCACCGAAAAACTGTGACCCTCGTTCGATTCCCTGTTCAGCTCGATCAGGCGATGGTTCTCCATCAGCGCTATCCGGACTTCCGACAGGCTTTCTTCGACGATAAGGTCCCGTTCGACTTTCTGTTCGTCCATTTGTGGAAAAATGATTGGTACTTTTAAAGAATAGAGGCCCGTCGGATCCCCCGTACGAGCCTCTATCGACTATTTCTTCTTGTGTCTGTTGAGGCGCAAGCGCTTTTTACGCTTGTGCGTAGCCATTTTATGTCTTTTTCTCTTCTTTCCGCTAGGCATATACTAGTTCTTTAAAAAATTATTTCTGGAGAGCAGCGACAAAGACTTTTGCAGGTTTGAAGGCCGGAACATCGTGTGCGGGGATGTTGATGGTGGTCTTCTTGGTGATGTTGCGGGCTGCTTTCTGTGCGCGGTGCTTCACAATGAAACTGCCGAAGCCACGAAGATAGACGGGCTTACCCTTTGCAATTGAACCTTTGACGGCTGCCATGAATTCTTCAACGACAACCTGAACCTGAATTTTCTCGAGGCCAGTATTCTTGGCGATCTCGTTAACAATGTCTGCTTTAGTCATAATAGTAGTAGTAAATCTGGTTTAAGTCCCTTTTTGGGTTTGCAAAAATAGAGTTAATTTTTTAATAATCAAAATCCTAAGTGTGTTTTTTGTCAGTGGCACGGAGATTGACTATATTTGTATCGGGGGAGTATTGTGCTCCGCCACTGACATTTTGACAATATATGAACGAAAAAGAATATACATTCCCCGTGGGTGCAGAGGTGAGTATCATCCCTGTGATGCAAGGAGACGGCTTGCAGAAGATAGATGAATCCACCCTTCCCGATATCCTGCCCGTGCTTGCGCTGCGCAACGCAGTGCTGTTCCCGGGCACTATCTTCCCTGTCACCATCGGCAGGGACAAGTCCATCAAATTGATAAAGGATGCGGAAGAGCGCGACATGTTCATCGCATGCGTTCCCCAGACTGACGTAACCGTGGAGGAACCCTCCGAAGCGGACCTTTTCCAGTATGGCACCGTAGCCAAGATAATCAAGAGCCTGGAGATGCCGGATGGCACCATCACGGCCATCCTGCAGGGATTCAAGCGCCTGTCGCTGGATTCCATCATCAGCTACGACCCCTACCTTACGGGCCGCGTGCACTACCTCGACGATTATCTCCCGGAAGGGGACCTCACCTCGCTGAAAGCCATCGCCGACTCGCTCAAAGAGCAGGCCGGGCACATCATACGCAACACTTCCATGGCATCGCGCGAGGCCATATCCGCCATCCGCAACATCGACAACTTCCAGTTCCTGGTGAACTTCATAGCCACTACCGTCGAGGTGGACGACTTCTCCGACAAGATGGACCTCCTCCAGTACGACGACGTCAAGGTGCGCGCGATGAAGCTCCTTTCCATGCTGAACATGCAGCTGGAGCTCACCAAGATCAAGCAGGACATCAACCAGAAGGTGAAGTCCGAGATCGACCAGCAGCAGCGCGAGTACTACCTCAACAGCCAGCTCCGCACCATCCAGGAGGAGCTTGGAATGGATGAAGGGGAGGATCTGGACGCCCTCAAGGCCCGCGCCGAGAAGAAGGACTGGCCCAAGGAGATAGGGGAGACCTTCGAGAAGGAACTGAACAAGCTTTCCCGCTATAACACCAATTCCCCGGACTACAGCATACAGTACAACTATCTGGACTTCATGCTGAACCTGCCCTGGAACGAGACCAGCGTGGACAATCTGGACCTGAAGCACGCGCAGAAGGTGCTGGACGACGACCATTACGGCCTCGATACGGTGAAAGACCGCATCATAGAATACCTCGCGGTGCTTAAACTTAAGGGAAACATGAAGTCCCCCATCCTCTGCCTCTACGGCCCTCCCGGAGTCGGTAAGACCAGCCTCGGCAAGAGCATCGCAAAGGCACTGGGGCGCAAGTACGTGCGCATCTCCCTCGGCGGCATGCACGACGAGGCGGAGATCCGCGGCCACCGCAAGACCTACGTGGGAGCCCTTCCGGGCAGGATCCTGAACGGCATCGCCCGTGCCGGCACCTCCAACCCCGTGATAGTGCTCGACGAGATCGACAAGCTCGCCTCCGACTTCAAGGGCGACCCTTCGTCCGCATTGTTGGAGGCGCTCGATCCCGAGCAGAACACCACCTTCCACGATAACTATCTGGACCTCGATTACGACCTCTCCAAGGTGCTCTTCATCACCACCGCCAACACCATTTCGCCGGTGCAGCCGGCCCTGCTGGACCGCATGGAGGTGATCAACGTCACCGGCTACCTCGCCGAAGAGAAGATGCAGATTGCCAAGCACTTCCTGCTGCCCAAGCAGCTGGTGGAGCACGGCCTGAAGAAAGACCAGCTCAAGATAGATACGGCCGCCCTGCGCGCTATCATCGACGAATATACCCACGAATCCGGCGTCCGCGGCCTCGAGAAGCAGATTGCCAAGATCGCCCGCGTGACGGCCAAGAAGATAGCTCTCGAGCAGGAGCATCCGGACACCATCAAGAAGGAACACCTGAAGGAGTATCTGGGCCTGCCCACCGCCTTCCACGATATGCAGAAGGGCAACGAAGGCCCCGGAATCGTCACCGGCCTGGCCTGGACCCAGATGGGAGGGGAGATCCTCTTCATCGAAAGTTCCGTCTCGGGCGGCAAGGGCGTGCTCACCATGACCGGCAGCCTGGGAGACGTGATGAAGGAATCCGCCACCATCGCCTACCAGTATATAAAGGCCCATCCGGAACTCGCCGGCATGGATTCCAAGGCCTTCGCCGAGAAGGATCTCCACGTGCACGTGCCTGAGGGTGCAGTGCCCAAGGACGGACCGTCCGCCGGCATCACCATGGTAACCTCCATGATTTCTGCCCTGCGCGGCCAGGGGATCAAGAAGGGCATAGCGATGACGGGAGAGATGACGCTGCGCGGCCGCGTGCTGCCGGTAGGGGGCATCAAAGAGAAGATACTCGCGGCCAAGAGGGCCGGAGTGACCACCATACTGCTGTCCGAAGAGAACCGAAAGGACATCGAGGATATCAAGGAAATCTATGTGAAGGGCCTTACCTTCCACTACGTGAAGAACATTCAGGATGTAATAGACCTCGTTTTCTGATGGAAGTCCGCATAGAAGAATCCTGGAAACAGGCCTTGCAGAGTGAGTTCGACAAACCCTACTTTGCGGGGCTTGTCTCTTATCTGCATGGCGAGAAGGCGGCCGGGAAGCTGATCTATCCGCCCGGAGGGCAGATTTTCCGGGCCTTCGAGCTCACCCCGGTCGATAAGGTGAAGGTGGTGATCCTGGGGCAGGATCCCTATCATAATCCCGAGCAGGCCATGGGCCTGTCTTTCTCGGTTCCGGCCGGAGTACCCGCGCCTCCTTCGCTGAAGAACATCTTCAAGGAGATAGAAAACGACCTCGGCATACGCATGAGCGGAAGTCCGGACCTTACGCCATGGGCGGAGCAGGGGGTGCTTCTGCTGAACGCCATCCTCACCGTTCAGGCGGGTGCTGCGGCATCGCACCGGGGGAAGGGATGGGAAACCTTTACCGATGCTGTAATCAAATATATATCAGATAATTGCGAGGGAGTGGTCTTCCTTCTTTGGGGAGGATTCGCCCGCAACAAGAAAGACCTTATCGACACCTCCCGCCACTTTGTGCTGGAGGCGGCTCATCCCAGCCCGCTGGCAGGCGGTGCATTCTTCGGGTGCAGGCATTTCTCCCGCACCAACGAAATATTGATCAACGAACATAAAACTCCAATAAATTGGCAACTGTAGCATTGTTTCCGGGGTCCTTCGATCCGTTTACCGAGGGACACCTAAATATCCTCACGCGCGCGCTCACGATGTTCGACGAAGTCGTGGTGGCAATTGGTATAAACCAGGATAAGAGCGGATTCTTCTCCACAGAGCAGAAGATAGACATCATCCGCCAGGCCACCGCAGGCATGAAAGGCGTGCGTATCGTGAATTACGACGGCCTCACCATCGATATCTGCCGGGAACTTGGTATCCATCACATCGTGCGCGGCGTGCGCAACATGCTGGATTTCGAGAATGAGCGCAGCATAGCGGATGCAAACCGCCGCCTCGCCCCGGAGATCGAGACCATCATCATCCCTACCGCGCAGGAGTTCGCGCACATCTCTTCTTCCGCGGTGCGGGATATCCTCCGTCACAACGGCGACACGAGCCTGTTCATGCCCGACGGTGTCACCCTGCCCAAGGTCAGATGAAACGCGCGGCCATCATAATCCTTGCGTTGTTCTGCGGGCTCGGACTTCATGCCCAGCAGGTCCCTACCGGTGCGCTGTTGGACAGTCTGGTGCTAAAGTACGTCGAAGCGATCCAGCCCGAGAGTGTTGAAACCAAGCAGGGGGAATGTGACTTCCTGATTGGCTCTGTGAGGGATTCTCTCATGCGCCGGCAGATCGCGGTCAGCCTTTTCAATTACTACCGGGAAGCTCCCGTGATGGGAGACGAGGCGGTGGCTATCTACGTGTTCGACAAGTGGTTCGCCTCCGGCAAGATGAGTTTCCCCGGCGAGTTCGAGAAACTGGATGCGGAGATGTTCTGCAACATGAACCGGAATACCCTTCTGGGGATGGATGCACCCGTGCTTTCCGCCCGGAAACCCTGTGGCGGGCGGATAAAGGTTCCTGCGAAGGGCGGAACGACCATCCTCTGGTTCTACGATACCGCCTGCAGCAAGTGCAGGGTGGAGGCGAAGGTGCTGCCATCCGTGCTGGAGCAGTCGGTAGATTTCCCGGTTACGCTGGTGGCGTTCTACTCCGGGCAGTCCCGCAAGGACTGGCGCGAATTACGCAGGCGTTTCAAAGTGGCTAACCGGAACCTGAAGATCGTCCACTGCTGGGATCCTTCCGTAGATAGCGATTACCTTCGCCTTTATGGCGTGATTTCCACTCCAAGGATGTATATGGTGGCGCCGGAGGGGAGTGTTATCGGCCGCAGGCTGGAGGTGGAATCGCTGCAGCAGTTGCTGCCTGTGGCGAAGGAGATTGAGAGCATGTTTGGGAACAAACAATAAATAATTGTTAAAATTTTAGAAAAATATATTGTAATTCAATAAAATTATATATATTTGCAACAAATTAACCTTTCAATAGATGAAGAAGTTGTTTTTATTGGTCATTGCCGCAGTTAGTGCAATTGCCATGTCCGCACAGGACAATCCCATGCTTCGTCCGTTGCCCGGCGACCCTGCCGTCAAGGTAGGTAAGCTCGATAACGGCCTCACTTATTACATCCGTCACAACGAGCTTCCTGCCAAGCGCGTGGAGCTCTATCTTGCCACCAACGCAGGTGCTATCCTGGAAACCCCGGATCAGGACGGTCTGGCCCACTTCCTCGAGCACATGTGCTTCAACGGCACCGAGAACTTCCCCGGAAAGGGCATTCTCAACTGGCTGCAGAGCATAGGCGCCGAATTCGGCCGCAATATCAACGCATCCACCGGATTCGAAGAGACCCAGTACATGCTCAACAACATCCCCGTGGAGCGTGAAAGCGTGCTGGACAGCTGCCTGATGGTGCTGCGCGACTATGCACACTTCGTCACCAACGATCCCAAGGAAATCGATGCCGAGCGCGGAGTCATCCGCGAGGAGCGCCGCCAGCGCCGCAACGCCCAGTGGCGCACCCTGGAAGCATCCCTTCCTTATTACTTCGGCGACACCAAGTACTCCACCTGCACCCTCATCGGACAGGAAGAGAGCATCATGGGATTCAAGCCCCAGAGCATCGTAAATTTCTATCATTCATGGTATTATCCCGGCAATCAGGCTGTGGTGGTCGTGGGTGATGTGGATGTCGACCGTACCGAGGCCAAGATCAAGGAAATCTTCGGCGTCATCCCCGCCAAGGAGCCTGTGGCCAAGCCTGCGATCCCGTTCCCTGCCAACAAAGAGCCCGTCATCGGCGTGATTACCGATCCTGAAACTTCCACTCCTTCCATCGAGATGGTTTGGAAGAGCGAGGCCGCTCCCGAGAGCATCAACAACACTATCGTAGGTGAGATGCAGGACTACATCAAGATGCTCATCAGCCAGATGATGGACGAGCGCTTCAACGACATCACCTCCAAGGCGGACGCCCCTTATCTCAATGGCGGCTTCTATGTCAGCAGCCTGATTTACGAGGCAATCGATGCCGTGATGGGAGATGTCACTCTGAAGGAAAACAACCTTCTCGGAGGATTCGAATCCTTCTACACCGAGCTCGAGCGCATGCGCCGCTTCGGCTTCCAGACCGGCGAGTTCGACCGTGCCAAGGCCAATATCCTTTCCATGCTCGAGACTGCCGCAGAGAAGGCTGACACCCGCAAGAACCCTCAGCTGGTGCGCCCTCTGCTCTCCAATTTCTTCGACAACAAGACCTACATGGATCCCAAGACCGAACTCGAAATCGGCAAGCAGATTCTCGGCAGCCTTAACGTGATGGTGCTGAACCAGGTGGCTGCGCAGCTCCTTACCGAAGAGAACCTTGTGGTCATCTACAGCGGCCCTCAGAAGGATGGTATCGCAACCCCCACCAAGGAGCAGATCTCCGAAGTTCTTGCAAAGGTGAAGGCCGCCGATATCCAGCCTCTCAAGGGTGAGGAAGTCGCCAGCGAGTTCATCGATCCCGCAACCCTCAAGGGCTCACCCGTCAAGAAGACCGCCGAAGGCCCTTACAAGAGCACTGTCTGGACCCTCAAGAACGGTGTCAAGGTGTATGTACTCCCTACTGAATACCAGAAAGACCAGATTATCATGCGTCTCGCCCGTCAGGGTGGAACCAGCCTGATCCCTGTCGAGGATCTCGATTCTTTCGACGACAACATCATCGCCATGTTCAGGCGCAACTGCGGTATCGCAGGCTTCACCGGCACCCAGACCGTGAAGATGCTTTCCGGCAAGAACGTTTCCATGAATCCCATCCTGGACGAGCTCTACAATGGCGTGAGCGCTACTTCTACAAAGAAGGATCTTGAGACTGCCTTCCAGCTCATGTATCTGCAGTATGTGCAGCCCCGTTTCGACGAGGAGGAATATATGGTGGGCGTCAACCAACTCAAGGGAATCCTTCCCAACCTGGAAAACACCCCTGACTTCAAGATGTCCAAGGGCTACACAGAGACCCTCTACGGAGGCAATCCCCGCCGCAAGATGATCGATATGGAGACTCTGGAAAATGCCTCCATCTCCACTGTAGAGAAGAACTATCGCAAGCTCTTTGCAGATGCCGCCGGTCTTGAGATGATTATCGTCGGCGACGTGGATCTGGACACTGTCAAGCCGCTCGTAGAGAAATACATCGGCTCCATCCCCAAGGGCAAGAAGGCTCCCAAGTGGGTCGATCCCAAGGCGGCTCCCGTGAAGGGCATCGTCGAGAAGGTGGATCTTTGCAAGATGGAGACTCCCAAGAGCACCGTCCTGCTGAACTACCACGCTCCTCTTACCTACAGCCAGGAGGTCGAAGCAGCCCTCGATGTCATTTCCTTCGTGATGGATATGCGCTACACCACTTCGCTCCGCGAGGAGATCGGTGGAACATACGGTGCACACACCCAGGGCTATCAGGACAAGTATCCTGAGGACCGTACCACCTTCATGGTTCAGTTCCAGTGCAAGCCCGAGCTCTGCGACACCCTGCTGAAGGTTGCCAAGTATCAGCTTTCCGAGTTCATCACCAGCGGTCCTACTTCGGAGGAATTTAACAATGCTGTTCTGAATCTTAAGAAGAATATCCCTGAAAGGCGAATCACCAACCAGTACTGGCTGCGTGAGATCCGCAACGTCCTCGAGGGATATGGCTATGAAGATGCTGAATATGAAGCCGCGGTCAACGCCCTGACACCCGAAAAGGTGCGTGCCGTCGCCGCCTCCATCATCAACTCCGGCAACAAGGTCGAGTATGTGATGGTGCCTGCTGAATAACGGCAGTGCCAGATAGAAGAGAGGGCCGGCGTTTGCGCGCCGACCCTCTCTTTCTTTCCCCCCGCGGCCCACCCCAGCCCCTCCAGATTTTGCACGGCTCTCTCCAGCCTCTGCACGGCTCTCCGCGGCCCGCCCCAGCCCCTCCCCGATCCCCACGGGCAGGATTTCGGCCATTTTCCTGCCCGCACCTGTCTTTTTTTACGCCGCCGGCAGGATTTCGGCCATTTTCCTGCCCGCACCTGTCTTTTTTTACGCCGCCGGCAGGATTTCGGCCATTTTCCTGCCCGCACCTGTCTTTTTTTACGCCGCCGGCAGGATTTCGGCCAT